>CAKMKJ010000022.1 GCA_927443345.1 uncultured Anaerolineaceae bacterium
GGCCGATTCCTTGACCGATATTGGTTACCGACATGAGGATGGCGAACATGGAAGCCGCAATGGCCGGACTGGTATATTTCATTGCCAGGGCAAAGTAAATAGATTGAGACATTCCATAAGCTAAACCAAAGAAGACCGCCACAGCCCACATCAGTGGTTTGGCGCCGATAAACGCCAGAAGCAGCATTGCAGGAATTACCATAAGTACCGATGCCCACAACGCAGATTTGTCTCCGAGCTTGTCTTTCACAAAACCACCGATGAATGCGCCAGCCACACAACCTAAACCCCACACGGTGGTAATCAAACCAGCGGTACTGAGATCAATATTAAACCGCTCTGTAAGCGCCGGGTTCATTAACTGATTTGCACCAACGATCACCAAAAATATAACCAACCCCGCCCCGGCAGCCGCGATAACTTGTGCGTTTTTGAATGCCTTGAAGGCAGCCCAATTGAAACGCAATCCCTGCGCACGGCCGGTATCTTTGATGAAAAAAAGCAGCGGGATTGGAACGAGGGTGAGTATTGCCAGGAAGTAAAACACAGCAGGCCAATTGAGGTATTGAGCAATAAAACCTGCAGCCGAAGCAGCTACGATCACACCCACTGATCGACCGCCGACCATGAAGCCCTGCAAGATTCCCCGTTCATTGTCAGGCGTAATATCCAGAGCCAAACCATCCGTACAGGTGTCGTAGAAAGCCATACCCAATTGCAGCAAGAAAGCCAACAAGACAAAACCCCAATAATTGTTGGTGGGGTTGATCTGCGCCACAATCAAGAGACAGATGGTCTGAACAGCCAGGCCCATAAAAATATAAGGTTTGCGGTGACCGAGACCCAAGAAGTTGAATCGGTCGCTGAGCATGCCAAACAGAATTTTGATTACAAAGGGGATTAAAGCGATGGTGGAAAAAATCCCCACCTTGCCCATGTCAAAACCACTTCCCATCAAGTAGAGGGCATTGACCGAAGCGAAATACCCTAAAATCGTACCCTGTGTAAAATAAAGCAGAGCAAACATCGAAAAACGCAGTACTTTGCTTTGGGGTTTCATGGCGCATCCTGTAAATCTGGATTTTTGAAGCTGTTTATGTCCAATTATACAGGATGCGTCAACTATTGAAGTTATCGTTTTAGATTAACAGCGCAAAGGATTGTTGCCCGCAATAACAAGCGGATCTTCCAATTTGGCGCGCGCTGCACTCCAGCGCTTGGCGACGTACTTCGTGGCAATTGATTGGGGCACAAGACTGCTGATGGCATGAATCCACTGGTTGATCCAACCGGGAATGACCATAAACCGACCCCTCAGAGCAGCCTTCATCGTAATTCGGGCGACATCCTCCGGGTTCATGCTGGTCGCCAGTGCCCAAAAACCCTGGGCAAACATGGAGCGCATACATTCAACCGTGGTGGGCATGCCCGATGGACAAAGCGCGGTGACACTGCCAAAAGTTTTTATTTCTTCGCGCAATGCCCGAGAAAAATCCAGCAGGAATCGCTTACTGGCTGCATAAGTCGCCTTGAAAGGCATGGCGTAAAAAGATGCCATACTGCACACATTAATCAACCTGAATTGTTGATCAGGGTCGCGCAACGGCAAGATGCCGTGGGTAACATCCATGGTGGCCAGAATGTTGATCTGTAAGATCTTGAGTATCTGGGCGCGATTACGTTCAAGAAAACCGCCTTCATTATCCAAACCGGCCACGTTGATCAAGCCCCAGAACCTGTACCCTTCTGCTTTAAATCCGGCAAGGAGTTTTTCTCTGGCACTATCATCCGCCAGGTCACAGGGCTGGTAAACGACACTAATGTTAAATTTTTCAGCCAACCTGCCGGCAAAAGAAGCGCCCTCGAGAGCCCGGTCGGTAAGCAGAAGATCATATCCACGGCGAGCAGCCTCAAGCACAAAAGCGCTTCCAAGCCCGCCGGTGGCGCCGGTAATCATCAAAAAACTTTTCATTACAATCTCCTATCAAAAGATTCAATCAGTTGATTAAGTCTACATAATAACTAACGATTTGTCAATCCTTTGATTCAATCAGTTGTTTGAATTATATTGACAAATCAGCGGTTTGAATTAAAATGAAATGGAATAACAGGAGTTAAATCGTATGGACTTAAAAAACAAAGCTATTGTGATCACCGGCGCCACCGCCGGTATTGGTTTTCAAACCGCCCTGGATGCTGCGCACGCGGGTGCTTTTGTGATCGGGGTAGGCAGAAACCCGCAACGCTGCGAGGAAGCTCGCCAAAAAATATCCACCCTCTCTCCAGACGCCACTGTCATTTTTTTGACTGCCAACCTAGCTTCGCAGAAACAAATCCACAGCCTGGCAGAACAGATTCAACAAACCTTGGCTGACCACCATCTGAATGCTCTGGATGTGTTGGTGAATAACGCGGGCATGTATATGGGCAAGAAAATATTCACAGAGGACGGCATCGAAACCACCTTTGCGGTCAATCACCTGGCGCCGTTCTTGTTGACCCACCTGCTGCTGCCTTTGCTTTCAAAATCTTCAAGCGGACGGGTGATCACCGTCAGTTCAGATTCGCACTACCGCACTTCGTTCATCCCTGAAAAAGCCAAAAATCCAGGCTTGTTCTTTGGCTTGATGGCTTATAAAGTCTCAAAGCTTAGCAACATCCTTTTCAGCTATGAGTTTAACCGCCTTCACGCCGATGCCTCCGTGCATGCTTTTGCGGTTGACCCTGGCCTGGTTAATACTGACATAGGCATGAAAGAAACCGGCAGATTGGCCAGCCTGGTCTGGCGCAGCCGCAAGAACCTGGGGGTCTCGCCTGAGGTACCTTCAAAAACCATCCTTTTTCTGGCGGGGGAGCCCGCCGTCTCAAAATCCACAGATATATACTGGCATCTTTGCAAACCCAAACAACCCAGCCAGAACGCCACAAACCCTGCTCTGGCCAAGCGGTTGTGGAAGGAATCCTGCAAATTAACCGGGCTTTCGTTACCAGAAGGATATTAAAGATGTCAAATGATACCGTCGAACTAAAGATCATTGAAGCTGCTATCGAGTGTATTGAAGAATTTGGCTTAAAAGGCGCGACCAACCGCCGCATCGCAGTAAAAGCTGGCGTTAATCTAGCCGCCATTAATTATTATTTTCGCAGCAAAGAGAATTTAATCGAAAGAGTCATGGAAACCACGCTTAACAACGCGTTTGACTGGGAAGAGATTCAAGCTTTGCCCGGAAACACAGCCAACGAACGCTGCATTGCGATTTTCGAAGATTTACTCAAAGGGGGGTGTAACTATCCTGGAATCACTCGGGCTCATTTTTACGAACTGACCACTGACGGAAATTACGATTCTCTAATTGTCAAAAAGTATTCTGTTTTTATTAAGAGCCTTAGTGATGACCTTTTTCAACGGGGTACGGCGCTCACCCGCGAACAACTCAATCTTGCCGTTTCTCAAATCTCATATGCCTGCTTAATGGCTATTCTGACACCCAAGCTCAATGAACAAGGCCTGGGATTGGATTTCTGCCATCCTGAAACACGGCACCAGTTTGTGACCAGCCTGGTTGAAAAACTACTTTAGTCATCCGCTCAACGTTTTACCTAATTTTCATTTATCTTTAGCAATCCTTTATTTGATGCGTCTCTTGGGGATGTATAGGTATTTTTGTGCTGTCTCATTAATTGTTAGGACAGAAACGCGTCTTTGTACCTGCTATCCAAGCTTCACGCAGCGCATTGAAATAGACCCTTGCGTGACTTTTTCACAATAGAATTGCAGCGGTTCATCTGGATCACTGGAACCCAAAACATATAGCAACGGCGAATAATGTTCTCCGCTGTTTACTGAAAGCATGGCTGATTTACCGTGTCCATTTAAGCTTATGACCATGTTGTCTTCACGCTTCGCAATCCACTGTTTAACCATTTCGTCATATTCAACCGCCCAATCAAATGCAACGTCGCGGAATACGGATTCACGAAGGTTGTGTACAATGTTGCCGCTTCCCAGAATTAACACACCTTCATCCCGCAAGGGACCCAGCGCCTGCCCGAGAGCGTAATGTGCCTGAAAGTCTAGCATTTGGCCAAGACTGAGCTGCACCACAGGGATGTTCGCTGCCGGGTACATGGGGTTTAATACCGACCAGGTTCCGTGATCCAACCCCCACTTCAAATCAACCTCCACATCAGGAAGAATTTGCTGGATTCGTTCAACCAATTCAAGAGAACCGGGTGCGCGGTATTCAACATCAAACAATTCTTGTGGGAAGCCCCAGAAATCATGAATGGTTTGCGGGTGATGATCACCGGTGATGGCGGTTTTCTTGGTCTGCCAGTGCGATGAAATTGATAGAATTGCCTTGGGTTTGGGAATGGATTCGCCGATGTGATGCCAGGTTCGATTGAATTCGTTTTCTTCGATTGCGTTCAATGGGCTGCCATGACCTATAAAAATCGCAGGAGCGCGTCGATTTATCATAGCCTTAAGCCTCTATTCGCACCTTAATAAAAACACCATTAATCTAATTTGTACTACATATAATACAATGAAATTGTACTAATGAAACTAGCAACTCTTTAGAATCGCAAACGATTTTTCCGCATTCCTTCAAGAAGGATATTTGGAAATCGACTGATATTAATTGTTTCTAGAAAAAATTATTTCTTACGCTTAACCTTGAGCACCACAATTTTCGTCGGGTGGTTAAATGGCGCGGGGTCAATTGGAGGGCTTCCCAATTTAGTTTCAGGATAACCAGTGATGTCTTCTGGCACGGGGATTACCTCCTCAATATCAACAAAACCATCTTGTCCAAGCGCTTCAAGTGAATGCATGTATTCGGTCCCGGCGAGAAAAAGCGAATTATTTATGGCAATAATGCGTCCTCCATCACGCAGCAAAGGGCGCACCTTGTTCACCAATCGGTGGCTCTCTTTGGCTTGATCCACCATGCCTTTTTCCGTCACCGAGAAAAAGGGCGGATCGAGGATGACCATATCAAAAAGTGCGCCGCTGCGTTTGAGCTGCCCGATGCCGACAAAGAAATCCACGGCCGCCAATTTCATTTTTCCCAGGTCAAGCCGGTTGAGCATGGCTGAACGTCTGGCCATGTCAAGAAATTTACGGTTGCGGTCTAGCTGAAAAACACTTGCTGCGCCGCCAGCCAGTGCCGCTAACCCCAGGCTGCCGGTGTAGGCAAAAGTATTGAGCACTTCAAGACCAGCTGAATGCTCCGTAATCCATTTGCGCAGGTTGCGGGTGTCGAGGTAAAAACTGGCATCCTGGTTGAGTTTCAAATCCAGTGCATACTTGATACCGTGTTCAAGAATACTTACATCCAAGTGACTTCCAAATGTGATCAGGCCGTTGCGCAAGTCTTTATCGCGCGCGTTGTGATGTTTGACCAGCACGCATTTAATCCAGGGGAGGGCTTCAAGATAAATATCCCTCGCCAATTGAGTGATAATGATGGACTCTTCTTCATTTTCAGCGTGGCTGAAAAGCACCAATGTGCTGCCGTAGAGGTCTGCCATAAGATCGCGAGAACCTTCGTAAAATCCATTGAATAGACGGATGGCGCAATCGTGCCCGGGCGTGATCATCGGCTGCCTTTTATTTAAGGCACTAAGTAATAATTCTTGAATGGACGTTTCGATTTCATCAGACATGTTATTTATTGTATCGTATTCAGCGTGCGGCTTGCGGAAATCGAAATATATTGTTGTCAAAAAGTCGTTTCACAAACTCAACCTGGTAAAACCGTGCCAAGTATAACTGGAGCGATTTGATTTTCTCCAATAAAAATTTTCGGATTTTACAATTAGCATTTATCTGACTCTATTACGCACGCCTGTCTCAACCTGACATGCGAAGAAGCCGCAATTCCGCTGGGGCATAACAATTACTTTAGGAAGTAAATGGTATATTTTTCGATCAAAGTAAACCGCTTACCACGCGTGTGGATCAATTCATGGATTAACTCAGCCTCACAAAAAACGTTTATGCAAGACTCCCGTCCGTTTTGAATACGGACGGGAGTCAAAATTTATAATAATAAATGAAACGATTATTTTCTGTTAAGAATCAGGGTAATTGCCGAGTCTCTGAAGTTCTTGGCCAGAATGATTTGAATGACCAGCAGCGCAACGCCAGTGACAAAGTTTAAATACGGAACAAGGCACAGCAAGGTCAGAATACAAAAAGCGGTGGCCAGGCCAGCGCCTTGCATTTTGATTGGCAATGCATGGCGCTGAATATAAGCATTGGTATCACGGACCAAACCAGGGAAAGCCTCGAAAATCCAGTACAAATTAAAGAAGGGGATAAACAAAAACCCTACGGCTTTACCGGGTGAGGTGCGGGCGAAGCCATCCTGGATCAACTGCCAATGTCGGTAGAGTATGATGTAAAACAATACCATTGATGCAATCGCGCTCAGACCAAAAGTCACCAGGCTTCCTGCGAGACAGATCCAGAACCACATGAAGAGATCATTTAGTTCCTTGATTTCCATCTCGGGGGTCTTATATGAATAAGCATAAGCTGGTGCTGCAACGGGTGCGATGGCGGCTTGAGGTAAAAATTTTACCAACGCAGTTGTACTGGCAGGCTGCCAGGTGGACATACCTTGCGTCCAGACCAGGGTGGACCCATTAATTTTCTGCTCTGCTACCAACTTGCTGATGACCTCTTCTTCTACGGGGCCAACTTGTTGATTTTGAAAACTGTAATACCACACGATACCACCTCTTTCTAAGATTGAAATTTTATTGTTTTTAGATATTTAATATACGCACAAATACCGGAAAAATGTGCAAAAAAGCCTCGGTGATATTTCACCGAGGCTGATCGAACAATCAAGTATCGAAAACTATTTATGAGACAAAATGACAGCAATGGCTGCGTTTTTGATTTTGTTGGTGTACATGATCCAGAGTACGAGGAAGGCAATCAATGAAACGCCGAAGGTGATGGGGCTGCCGTAAACACAGATAATCATCCAGGTAACCAAATCAAGACTGATTCGCTCACCGGCGATGGCTTCGCGATCAAACTTTTCATTGAATTCCTTGGCTAATCCGCGAAACGCAGGGAAGAACCAATATAAATTCCATCCGGGGATGAAGCAGCGTGAAACCATATCATCTGCTGTTCCTCTAACACCTTCGTGCTGAACCAACTGCCAGCTTTTGTACACAATAATGATGAACAAAATAGCTGCAGCGATCAAACCAATACCACCCAAGATAATTCCGATCAGGCTGATCCAGAACCAGGTGAACAGTTTTTTGATCTGAGCAACTTGGGGGTTTTCAACAAATATTGCAGGTGGAACAGTACCGACAGGCGGGGGAGGAATGGATCCCATTAAAGTGCCCAGAGCAGTTTGCGCAATAGGCTGCCAGGTTGCCATACCAGTTGCCCACACCATGGTGGCGTGGGTGATGGTTCCTGCGGCAATTAGTTTCTTGATCTCTTTTTCGTCTACAGGGCCGACTTGTTGATTATTAACTGTGTAATACCACATAAGCCTCTCCTTGGGTTTCCCCTGAATAGATAGTGAATAATTAGTTATTATTATACGATTTAAAATGCGAATAGTTCAACTTTTAATCAAACATTAACTAATTTTCTCAAATTTGCTGGCAGGAACGCCGCAAATCGGGCATTTTTCTGGTGCCGTGCGGGCGTGTGTATATCCGCAGACGGGACAGATGTAATAGTCATAGGTTTCGCCTGGTTTGCCAAGAGTCTCAAGCGCTTCTCTGTAAAGCATTTCGTGAATTTTTTCTACTTCGTTCGCCCAGGTAAAACTCCTGAGCGCTTTGGCATCACCCTCTTCTTCAGCGTCTTTAATAAAGGCGGGGTACATTTCTGAATTTTCGTAATGTTCACCTTCAATGGCTGCTTTAAGATTTTCTTCGGTGCTTTTTACTTCACCGGCGGTGCGGAAGTGCGTGAGGGCATGCACGGTTTCAGCATGTGCTGCAGCACGGAAGAGACGGGCTACCTGGGCATAGCCGTCATCATCAGCTTTTTTGGCAAATGCTAAATACTTGCGATTAGCCTGGCTTTCTCCAGCGAAAGCAGCCATCAGATCATCATACGATTTGGTCATGATTTTCTCCTTGTTTGTGTAATTTTAATAATTTCATTTCAATTTGAATATTATTATTTTAACTTATAAATTGGGGAATTTGGGTATCCAAACTCTTGATATATATTAAAAATTCCTCTTGACAATTAAATATACAATGATACAATAATACAAAGATACAATTTAAATAAATCGGAAGTTGTGTCAATTTAATGAAATGTGTCGGGAGGATCGAATGTGAAATCATTATTCTTTAACCTGGATTTTCGCTCTGGTGTGCCAAGCTATGTGCAAATCGTGGAACAAGTGCAAGCCTATCTGGCGAACGGCGAATTGAAACCCGGCGACCAACTACCCACTGTGCGCCAACTCGCCTCTGAATTGCGGGTCAACTTCAACACCATCGCCAGAGCCTACCGCATGCTCGATGAAGCTGGCTTGATTTCAACCCAACAAGGGCGCGGCACCTATCTGCTCGACCAACCTTCTGCAGAAGCCATACAAAAATTAAAAAAAGAAACCCTTGAATTGCAGTCAAAACGATTTTTGAAATCTTTAGCGAAACAAGGATTCTCTGCCGAAGAAAGTCAACAAACCCTTCAATTGCTCTTTCAGTCCTGGCAAGACGGTACGCTGGAAAAAGAGCCCGACAACGAAAGCCTGTAAAAAGAGGAAATGATGAGAGAAAAAAACCGAAACTACGGATCAAGAAATGGCAACACGCAAGACAATACCAATGAAAACGGATCAGAAAACTTAAGCCCATTCCGTTCATTCGCTAAAACAAAACAACCCAGCATGATAGAGCAGCACATGAATGGAATATCCATGACCATTCTAATCGTGGGTATTCTCATCGCAACGGGTGGTGCTGTGCTCATGGATTCACTTGGCGTCCGTGATGGAATCATCTTTGCTGTATTTGTTCCCATCATGGCGCTCAGCTTCTATTTATTTTTTGCCATCCAAATCGCCCGCCAATGGGAAAAAGCCGTTGTGCTGCGCATGGGTAAAATGCTCGGATTGCGTGGCCCCGGGTTGTTTTGGATCGTTCCTATTCTAGATACCATTACCACCTGGATTGATCAGCGCGTGATGGTAACACCCTTCTCCGCGGAGAAAACGCTCACCCGTGACACCGTCCCCGTCAACGTGGACGCAGTGCTCTTTTGGCTGGTATGGGATGCTGAAAAAGCCGCCCTCGAAGTTGAGAATTATCGCGCCGCCATTGCCTGGGCTTCGCAGACTGCCCTGCGCGAAGTGATCGGCCAAATGACCCTGGCTGACATTCTGATTGGCCGCGCCAAGATGGATGCCGATCTACAAAAGATCATTGATGAGCGCACCACCCCCTGGGGCATCACCGTGCAATCGGTTGAGATCCGCGACGTGGTCATCCCCGCAGATCTTGAAGACGCGATGTCTCGCCAGGCCCAGGCCGAACGCGAACGACAGGCGCGTGTGATTCTGGGTGAATCAGAAATGCAGATCGCATCAAGTTTTGAGGCGGCCTCAAAAGCTTACATCAACAACCCCACTGCGCTGCATTTGCGCGCCATGAACATGCTCTTTGAAGGCTTGAAAGAAAAAGGCGCCCTGGTGATCGTGCCTTCAAGTGCCGTAGACACCATGAACCTGGGCGGCATTTCAGGCATCACAGCCATGGCCCAGCAAAACATCGACAAAATTAATTAACAGCAGTCAACCAGCAAGGTGCCAATGTCGCCTTGCCAATCAAAGAAGGAGAACAAAATGGAAATTAACCCAATGGAAATTATTCTAAAATATTTACCTTTGCTCATTCCAATCGCACTGCTTCAATTCGGGCTAATGATCGCCGCCCTGGTGGATGTAATCCGTCGCGAAAAGACCAAAGGCCCCAAATGGGTTTGGATCATCGTTGTGGTGTTCATCAACTTGTTTGGACCCATAGTCTACTTTATTTTCGGGAGAGACGAATGAACTCCGTTAAGATTGAAGACTTGCGCAAAAAATATGGGAATGTGAACGCGCTGGATGGCTTGAATATTCAGGTCGATTCTGGTTCTGTGTTTGGATTCCTGGGTCCGAATGGCGCAGGTAAAACCACTACACTTCGTATTCTGGCCGGTTTGGCGCAAGCCGATTCAGGCAGCATCTTCTTTGGTAGTGAAAATACCAGCAAATCAGGGACTGATCAAAAAGCCCGCCTCGGATATCTACCCGAAGAACCTGCTTTCTACGGTTGGATGAGTCCGCGCGAATATCTGGATTACGTGGGCAAGATTTTCAAACTGGAGGCTAAAGAAAGACAGTTGCGGGTGGATCAACTGCTCGAAAAATCCGGCTTAAAAGAGGCCGCCAAACGCCGCATTGCCGGGTTTTCACGCGGCATGCGCCAGCGCCTTGGCATCGCCCAGGCGCTTATGAACCACCCATCCTTATTGCTACTGGATGAACCCGTGAGCGCGTTAGACCCCGCAGGTCGCAAGGAAGTGCTTGAAATGATTGAGGGTTTGAGCAGCGAATGCACTGTGATCATGTCAAGCCATATTCTGGCGGATGTTGAACGCGTCTGTGACACCGTTGGTATCATTAATAAAGGCAAACTGATCACCCAAGCCAAAAAACAAGACCTCCTGGATCGCTACGCCATCCCGGCTCTTGAAATCACGACCAGCAATGGTTCAGCTTCTCTGATGCCAGAATGGAAGCTGCGTCTTGAAAAGCTGCCAGCTATCACCGGAGTCACCGTTGAAGGATACCGCTTTCACTTGGCAGTAAAGGACGTCCACACTTCCCAGCAAGAGGTCATGCAAGATGCCTTGCACCATAATGTCACTTTTGAAAAACTGGAAGTGGTCAAACCATCACTGGAAGATATCTTCATGCAATTGACCGGGAGCCTAAAATGAATTTTATAACTGCTTTCAATAAAGAATTTCTCGAACAACGCCGTACGCGCAAATTCCTGATCGCTCTGGTGGTATTGGTGTTGTTCGGCATGACCTCTCCATTAATGGCCAAAATGACTCCACAGATCATGACCATGGTACCAGGCGGAGAAGCCTTTGTCGGCATGATACCTGAACCTACCATCAATGACGCTGTCGCCCAGTACATTAAGAATATTATCCAATTTGGTGTACTGCTGGCACTGGTCTTTACAATGGGTTCCATAACAATTGAAAAAGACAAAGGCACTGCGGCTATGATCCTTTCAAAACCAATGCCCAGGGGTAGTTTTTTGCTGGCCAAGTTCACCTCTCTGGCTTTGACCTTTATCATTGCCGTGGTGATTGCAGGCGTCGCTGCATATTATTACACCTACTTTTTGTTTGGCCAAATGAACATCCTCAATTGGATAACCTTGAACGGCTTGATCGTTTTATATATCCTGGTCTACATCGCCATCACCTTGTTGTACTCCACCCTTACACGCACCCAGTATGTCGCCATCGGACTCTCCTTTGGCACCCTGATTTTTTTGGGTATTCTTGGCAGCCTGCCCGGTTTTGGAATCAACCTTCCTGACGCACTGATTAGCAACGCCTCTTTATTAATGAGCGGCTACCCGGTCACCAACTGGACTGGCTTATGGGTCAGCCTGGGAATAATTGTTGTATCAATAACAACCGCCTGGTTGGTTTTTCGCAAACAAGAACTGTAAAAAAAACATCTTAATTGTTTCACGTGAAACAAATCATGGGGGAAACTTCAAATGTTTCACGTGAAACATCTCGACAATTCTTCAAATATTAGTACTACCTAAAAAACCCAAAAACGCATATACTCATTCAGTACACGAACAAAAGGTAAATTAAAGCGCCAGGTGCGCCACTCTTTCTTTTAAAAGGATTTATAAATGGAAATCAATATTGGGTTACTAATTTCGTATACAGTGACAATACTTATCATGATCGGCGTTCCTGTCGCTTTATCATTTTTAGTGGTGTGGCGATTTAAAGTTTCATGGTGGGTTATTCTTACCGGCGTAGTTACCTTTCTCGTCTCGCAGGTAATTCATTACCCTGTTTTACAGTTGGTAAGCGGTTTGTTTAATGACGGCACACTGCCTGTTCCAGCTCCAGAATGGATACCTCTATTTAATGCCGTTATCCTTGGTTTTCTAGCAGCGTTGTTTGAAGAAACGGCTCGCTATTTTGGTTTCTTTATCATGAAAAAGAAGACTAAACGCGTTGAATCGTCAGTGGGTCTTGGTATTGGTCACGGCGGTATAGAAAGTATCGGTTTTGCTGTTTGGCCCTTTTTCCCCTTGTTTGGCGGCGCACTGATTAATTTCTTCTACATTTTATTCTATAATCAAGGCGCTCAAATAGCCAACGGCGTCTCTATGGATCAGGTACAGTATACCGTCGCTCAAATTGCCCAATTCTGGGCGAACCCGTGGCATCTCGGCTTTTTACCTGGTCTTGAGCGCTTAATTGCCATTTCAACCCAAATTTTCCTCTCTGTGCTGGTTTGGAAAGCCGTTCGCACGAAAAAAATGGGCTGGTTCGCTTTGGCCTTTGTTTATCACATGCTCGTCGATGGAATTGCGGTTTTCCTCACCTACACCGGTTGGGGAGCCTGGGGAATACAAGGAGTTCTCTCCGTTTTTATGCTGGCGAATATCTACCTGATCTACTACTTCTGGAAGGAAGAATCAGATAAGCGCAAAGAACTGGCTGAAGAATTGGGAGTGTCGCCTGACGAACTGGAAGATGACGATATTGATGACCTTGACGATGAAGATGTTGAATTTGAAGAGGAGTTTGATGACGAGGATGACGCTTTCGTATCAGCAGAATCTGTTGAAAACGAAGAAGAGAATAGCGCGGAAGAATCAGACAAAGAAAAATAAATAAATCCAGTTCCTCACAAAAAACGACCGGTTCGCCGGTCGTTTTTTTTACACGATATAAGCCAGTACTTTTCCTACATCATCATTCATCAAAATAGTAAGTGTCTTTCCTGGTGCAAAATCTCCGATTGCCAAAAGATGAAGGCATTGTTCATACTGCTCGTCGGCTGCGATCCACTCTTTGAGATGATTCGGCATTTGGTCGAAAAAAGCTCGATTAAACGCGGTTTTTGGATCATCCAATTGCAAGGCTAATGGATAGATGTGCGCTTCTAACAAGTCTTGAAAAAAATGAGTTCCCAGTGACGGCTCAGGGGGCAGACCCAGGTTTTCGCCGGCCATCTCTACCAGTGCTTTCGAATGGTAGATATCACCATAAGCGATAGGTACGCCAAGATCAGCATTAGAACTTCCCCAACGCCCGGGACCTATACAAATAAATCTTTCTTTTTGTAAAGCCTCGTTTAATTTGCCGACGGTTCGGGCTAGTTCTACGCGCTCGATATTGCTTTTCAAAGCAAAATAGTTTTTGGCGTTAACGTAAACCACATAATTTATCTTGTCAATCTTACCCCGCGGCACCATAAAGTCTGAGGAAAATAGAATTTCATTCTCTGCAAGGTTTGTTGGCATTTTTTCAGTTTCTGATTCACCCAGGTGGCTCTGCGGACGGCACTGCAGCATGACAATTCCCAGTTTGGGTTGCAAGCCAACATCTTGTTTCAGACTTAAGGCAAATTCCACATCCACCGGGGCATGATAAGCCAATTCAAGGGCTCGCAGGATGCCTTTCATACGATTTGTGAACGGCGTTCGCTGCAAAAGAACATCAAAAGTTAACACAAGGTCTTTGGTGTCTTTTATGATCAAACTGCGTATGGATTCGAAGTAGCCGCCTTCGTCCATTTGGGCAATATAGCGAAGTGGAGGATAATCCGCGTCAAGTACGTCTTTAACTGCCAGCGTTGTAAGTTTGTTATTCTTCAAATCTATGAGATCAACAAATTGCTGTGAATAGCGTCTGATGTTTTGAGGTTCATTGCTAGGTCTTAATAATGGATGACTCAAAGCTACCAGGCGGGGATAATCATTGCCTACACGATCAACCGCCCTTGTGCCCAGCCCCCAGACCAAACGCACAAATCCATCTTCCACTCTTATCTGCGGCGCCCATCGATAAAGGTTGCGGCTAAAGGCAACGCCTGCAGCATGCGGCATCAGGTAATCACCATACCGCTCGCCTTCAACAATTTGGATCAGCAGCGCCATCCGTTCATCGTAGTCTTGCAAACCTTTGCTGCGGCGGTAGACCAGTGCATTTGGATTGAACACCGAAGCATAGATCTGTGCGATGGCATTGGTCAACGCTTTCATATTTTCTTCCAGCGTCCCCTGATTTGGGCAGAAAATACTTTCATACTTTCCGGCAAATGCGGTACCGAAACTGTCTTCTAGTAAACTTGAGGAGCGCACAATCAGGGGTTGTTTACCGATCTTGATTAGCATGGTTTGGATCTGATCAAGAAAATAAGGAGCAAAGTCTCCTTTTTGAAAATCTTGTTCAATCTTTGAAAAATCCGCACGCATTTCTTCTTCGGTCTTATACTTTTGATCATTCCAACCAACAAAGTTGTTTATTGATAAAAAGTTATAAAATTCGTCAGAACCAACGTAAAAAGATTCAGGCACTGTAATGTTGGCGCTTTCACCTAAATCTGGTGAGTTCTTAAGAATGTGTTGTGCCAACAGCATACCAGCCGATTTACCACCAATTCTGCCAGCCCCAATTTTTCGTCGCCGAATTTCGGCCAGGTCGTTTACCGTCAACCATTCTTTAGCAATATTGATATAGCGCAGTTGGTCGCTGATCATGCTGCGGATGAGCACCACTTTGGTCTCTTCAAGCCGCGGAATCAGCCTGGCTTTACTTTCTTCAGGCATACGTTCAATCGTCAGCGCTTGCTCAAAAACCAAATCCAGCGGTGCTAATTCGGGGTTGATGGCAAGGTGTTGCTCGGTGGGGGTAATCCCTTTTTCGACCAGCACTTCGCTGATCATTGTTTCCATTAACTCAAATGGAAGGTGACGGCTAAAAAGCAAGTCGGTCAGTTGGTCGCGTAAAACAGATTTGCGAGTTTCCCAAATATCTGAAGGCTCTTGGTAATAGGGGTTGTCAACGCCTTCCATTTTTTGGGTCTGAATGGCTTCGCTGCGCACCTGCGCTTCAAATTCCTTATGATCAATAATGCCGCGGTTAAACAATTCTGCACGCATACGCGCGCGAATTTTCGTCCCCAAAATGGGATACTGTCCCAGGGCGATGGTGAGGCTTAATAATCGTTCAGAGGAATTAGGTAGGAAATCCATTGTAATTATTTCTAGAAATAATTATTCTTTCTGAACCAAATTCCCCTCTCGCTGGAGAGGGGAATCCGTTACGAGAGATTGTGTTGCTCAGCCCAAATGCATGGGCATGATGACATGGGTGAAATTCTCATCGCCAACCGGCCGAATAACACCGGGGGTGTTATTGGCATTGGTTTCGAGTGCCACACTGGGCGCCTTGATTACGTCCAGCACTTCGCGCAAGAAACGCACATTGAAGGCAATCAACAATGCGTTGCCTTCAATATTGGCTTCCATCTGGATATCGCTTTTGCCGGTTTCTTCTGTCAGGGCACTAATCTCAACTCTGCCTGTGCCGTTCTCTTCAGGGATCACATTCAATTTTATAACGTTATTGCCTTCACGCGCGATGATCTCGGCTTGCTTGCATGCTTTCAGAAAAGCCGGGGTCGAGATGGTTGTGCGGGTTTTGTAGTTATGAGGGATGATGGCTCGGAAATCGGGGAAGTTACCGTCAATTAATTGTGAAACCAACTCGGCATCATTGAGGTGGAAGATCACCTGTCCGCGGCCCTGGGGTACCACCATGGTGACGGTCTTGTCGCTGTCACCGGCAATACGCGCCAGTTCACTCATTGCACGCGCAGGGATGATGATCGAGAAATCTTGTTTGATCGGGTTGGCCAGAAGTTCTTTGCGCACTGAAATGCGGAAGCCGTCAGTCGCGGCCAAAGTGATTTGGCTTTCTTGAACTTCCATTTTGACACCCTGCAACACAGGTCGGGCTTCATCCGCAGAGGCGGCAAAAGCCACTTGTTGAATCATTTCGCGGAAATCCACCAGGTTGAGGTCTACGCCTTCGGTCAGATCTGGCACCGGAATCGGCGGAAAATCCTGGGCGTCAATACCTTTGATGTCATGTACAGAACTATTACAAACCAGGTTGATGGTTTGTGTTCGAGTATCCAGAGCGAGCTGCACATTCTCATTAGGAAAGGTTCCCACCAGATCCACCAGGGTTCGGGCAGGGACAGTAACGGACCCCTCTTCCTGGATTTGTGCAGGGATCCAGCAAGTGATGCCCATTTCAAGATTGGTGGCAGATAAACGCAGGCGACCTTCGTCCGTGGCCACCAGTACGTTTGCCAAAACTGGCAGTGTGCTTCGCGGTGAAACGGCGCGGCTAACCACGCTAAGTCCGTGAGCCAAATGTTGTTGGGTGACTGTGGCTTTCATCGGCGTCCTCTTAATTCAGAAGATAAAAAGATATAGTATTAACGAGTATACAACGAGATGATTAAAAATTCCAGTAAAGCATCCATACGAAAAAGAAAAGAGTAAAATAACTACCATGATAAGGAGGATTGAAATGTCAAATATTGAATTATTGCCATTAACCCCTGCCCGTTGGCTTGATTTTGAAAAACTATTCCTATCCAATGCCACGTGTACAGGGTGCTGGTGCATGTGGTGGAGAATTCGCAATAAAGAATTCAATGCCTTGGGCAAGGATGGCCTTAAAGAAGCTATGCGAACGCTCGTTCACCGAGGCGTTGAAACTGGTTTGATCGCCTATGTGGACGGCTCCCCCGCCGGGTGGGTCACAGTAGCTCCACGGAAGGACTATATACGATTTGAAACCTCCCGATATTTCTACCCGGTGGATGATCAACCCGTCTGGTCCATCCCCTGTTTCTTTGTGCATCACGACTTTCGTCACCAGGGATTAATGTCAAAATTGATCGAAGCAGCCGTGCAATACGCCAAAGCGCACGGCGCGGAAATTATTGAAGCCTATCCGTATGATACTGATAAGAAAACCGGACCGGCGGATATTTATACCGGTGTGGTGTCATCATTCGAGTCTGCGGGTTTCGTAGAAGTGGCGCGGCGAAAACCGACGCGTCCGATTATGAGAAAGAAAATATAATTATTTCTTGAAATAATAAATTACTCTTCCTATGAAATTAGGCCACCTTGACAAGGCTGGTGAAAGTCTTGTCAAGGTGGCTTAATTGTTCTCGCTAAGAACAAAAACTCCCCGCGGATTAACGCAGGGAGCGCATGTTATAATCTAGGTGCCGAAGGTGGGAATTGAACCCACACTCCTTACGGAACACGATTTTGAGTCGTGCGCGTCTGCCAATTCCGCCACTCCGGCAAAGTGCAAAACAGAGTATATCTGACATTTTAAAACGGGTCAAGGGAATTTTTATGAAACTTGGAATCATTGGTCTACCTCAATCTGGAAAAACAACGCTTTTTAACGCACTCACACGGGCCATGCAGCCCACCGGCGTTACCGGCAAAATTGAAGTTCACACCGCTGTAGTAGATGTACCCGATGTGCGCGTGGATAAGCTTTCTGAAATGTTCAAACCAAAAAAGACCATTTATACCAAGGTCACATATGTAGACATTGCAGGTCTTGATGGCAGCGGCAATAAAGGCGGTATTTCAGGCGCCCTGCTCAACCAACTCACCCAACTGGACGGTTTCATTGAGGTTGTACGCGTGTTTGAAGACGAGAATGTCATCCACGTCAACGAGACTATCGATCCCGTTAGGGATGTGCATTCAATGGATAGTGAATTCTTGCTCAACGATCTGATATCGGTCGAGCGTAAACTTGAAAGACTTAACGAAGAAGTCAAACGCCCCATGGGTCGCGACAAAGAAGTGGTCGAACGTGAGTTGGTTCTTTTCAACCGCTTTCACGAAACGCTTTCCAAAGACATTCCGTTGCGCGATATTGAAATCAGTGAATATGAAGACAAGCTGCTTTCAGGTTTCGGTTTCTTAAGCCGCAAACCCCTGCTGATCGTAATGAACACCGCCGAAGGCCAAACCGCTCCTGAACTGACTTACACCCACAAACAAAGCAAAGTGGTTTCGCTGCAGGGCAAACTTGAAATGGATATTGCCCAACTCTCTGCTGAAGAGGCCGAGATGTTTCTTCAAGAGTATGGCATCGAGGAACCCAGTTTGAGCCGAATGATCAAACTCTCATACGATCTGCTGGGTCTGCAATCCTTCTTCACCGTTGGACCAGATGAGTGCCGCGCATGGACAGTTCGCCGCGGGGCTTTAGCCCCTGAAGCGGCTGGCGAAATCCACTCTGATTTACAAAAGGGTTTCATCCGCGCCGAAGTCATCTCTTATGACGATCTGATGAACCTTGGCGGCATGAACGAAGCCAAAGCCAAAGGCCGACTCAGACTCGAAGGCAAAGAATACATTGTTCAAGATGGAGACATTCTTAACATCAGGTTTAATATCTAAATACCATTGACTCCCGGCTGCCTGTCGGGAGTCTGCTTAATACTCATTGAAACGGAGCTTTCACATGACATCCTTATTTGACCCATTAACCATCGGCAGCATTACTTTGCGCAATCGCATAGGGGTATCACCCATGTGCCAGTACAGCTACACAGACGGATTTTCGAATGACTGGCAACTCGTCCATCTTGGGGCCAGGGCCACCGGCGGCGCAGGGTTGATCATTGCAGAAGCCACCGCCGTTGAGCCACGCGGACGCATCACCCCTTATGATGCCGGTCTTTGGGATGACGCGCACATTGCTCCGCTGAAAAAAGTAACCTCTTTTATCAAATCACAAGGAGCGGTGGCGGGCATCCAGATCGCGCATGCTGGAAGAAAAGCAAACACCGACAAACCCTGGACGGGTGGTAAGCCCATCCCCGAAAGCGATGACCGATGGTGGCAGACGGTTGGGCCAAGTGCTCTGCCATACTCCCCTCAATATCAAACACCGCATGAATTAAGTAAAGGTGAAATAAAAGAAATTCAATCCCTCTTTGTCTCAGCAGCATGGCGTTCATTGGAGGCTGGCTTTGAATGGATGGAACTTCACGCAGCCCACGGCTATTTGATCCACGAATTCTATTCACCGCTTTCCAACCAGCGCACTGATGAATACGGCGGCAGTTTTGAAAACCGCATCAGATTTATGATCGAAACCCTGCAAGCTATTCAAACCGTTTGGCCAAAAGAACTTCCACTGACCACTCGCATTTCAGGTACCGATTGGTGTGAGGGCGGTTGGACAATTAATGATTCAGTAAAACTGGCAATAATACTCAAGGGAATGGGTGTTGACCTGGTGGATTGTTCTTCTGGCGGCAACGCGGCTGAAGCCAAAGTTCCGGTCGGACCGGGGTACCAGGTGCCTATTTCTGAGGCATTACGCCGTGAGGCTGACATCGCAACCGCAACCGTTGGAATGATCACAACACCGCAGCACGCAGATGAGATCATCCGCAACGGCCGCGCAGATGTTGTGCTGCTTGGCCGCGAATTCTTACGTGATGCCTATTGGCCACTGCATGCAGCCAAATCATTGGGCAGCGAGAATGAAGCACCGCCTCAATATCAGCGCGCTTTTTAATCCAGTTTGCCGAACAGGTCTTGCAGATCGGTCAAATTCACACGAGAAGTCATATCCAAACTTAACGGTGTGACGGATACCATGCGGTTGGTTCTGAAGGTGCCAACATCGGTAGTGGAGTCAGCAAGATCGTTTTCATTGGGTAAAGGCATTCCATCCACGATCATGTGCTTTTCATGTGCTTTTGGTTCACGATAATAAGCCACAAAATATGGATTCCGCGCCAGGCGGGTAACACGCCATGGGGTTTCAGGGGTGGCGTCAGAGGGTACATTGACATTTAATGCCATCACGTCTTCTGGCATTTTCTTATCCAATAAAAGCTTGGCAAAGCGCCGTGTAAAGAAGGCGGCGGCTGAAAAATCCACCTGATCTGAATAACCCAAATAATCCTGGCTCTCAAGCTGTACCGAAACCGCCAGTGATGGAATGCCTGATGATGCGCCTTCAAGTGCCGCGCCTACTGTTCCAGACATGGTGATATCAATGGATGGATTTTCGCCGTAATTGATGGCCGAGACCACCAAATCGGGTTTAGTTTTTAATATTCCGAATAAAGCATAATTTACTGTTTGGGCAGGAGATGCGCCAATTGCGTAGCACGTCCACTCCTGATCGCCGATGGTAAGTTTAACTTCTTTAATCTCGCCATCCGATTTTGATGGCACGCTGCGCCCGGCGCCAGAATGCTGCTCGCGCGGCGCGGCTACAGTTACATAGCCAATTTTTGAAAGTTCCTGCGCGGCAGCCCATAAACCCGGGGAGTGTATGCCGTCATCGTTGGTCAATAAAATTTGAGGTTTGTTATTCATCTTTTTCTCTTTTAATTATATGAACAGGCAAAGAAAAAGAGCGGTGACCCGCTCTTCTTAGTGCCCTCGGCAGAACTCGAATCTGCAACCTTTTGCTCCGCAAGCAGACGCTCTGTCCAATTGAGCTACGAGGGCTCACATGTTAGCCGTACAAATATAAACCATTTGGTTAGGTTCGTCAAGATTTTTTGATTCTTCACCCCATTGTTAGTTTTTGGTAGTATTGATGGGTTTTTGGCTTGGTAAGGGCTTGGCGCGCCAAGCCCATAAAAAAATAATTACAAAATGAGTCTCACAATTGCCACGACTGCCATCCCCACCAGTATGGTGGCAAACATACTGCGCGTTTTCCAGGCAGTAAAACCGGCAGGAAGTGCTGCCCACAAGTAGAGGTTGCTCCAGGACAGGTTCATTTGTCCGTCGGCCACTAATAGCGACGGTAGCAGCAGCGCGGCCAGCACCGCAACCGGCACATATTTTAACCAGGCCTCGATGAAGGGATGCAGTTTTCGTCCGCGTAAAAACCAGGCTGGCAGCAGACGCGGCACATAGGTAACCACTCCCATTCCGATTATAGTGATGAAAAACAATTCATTAGTCATGTTTTACCTCAGTGATTTGTTGTTTTCCATTTTTGCTTGTGTTTTCAAGAATAGCTCCAAACGTAGCCCCTATCACGGTTGCTAAAATAACATTCCATTGAGTAATTCCAAATTTCCACAATATAATGGAAATTACTGCACCAATAATCGCCACAATCACGTGCTTACGATGATGAACCTGCAAAATGAGCAAGGCAATGAACATGGCTGGCAATGCATAATCCAGGGCAAATGGTTTTACGTCAGAGATCAAGTTTCCAGCAAGAACACCCAGAATTGTTCCGACTACCCACGAAAATTGGCAGATAAAATTGATGCTCATCGCAGGCAAGGCCGAAGTGTCTCCCTCACTAAATCTCAAACTGTGAACTGCAAAAGTTTCATCAGTCAGTTCATAACAAAAACCGGCAACTTCAATTTTTTTCCACTCTTTCATATGAGATGACAATGATGCACTCATCAACATATGTCGCAGATTAACAATGAAAGTGGTAATGATGATTGAAAAAGGATTCAATCCTTGTGCAAAGAAACCGGTAGCCATTAATTGAGCGGATCCTGCAAAAACCATGATAGACATCAAAATGGTATTCAAAGTGCTGATTCCTGCATTAACACCCAAAACACCATAAGCAAAACCAACCGGGATATATCCCAGTACAACAGGTAAAGCTGGTGTAAGAACTCTTTTAACAAAAGAAAGCGTTTCAAAATTCGAATTAATCATTTATATAATCCTGCTGAATCAAATAAGTTTTGATTATATCAATTAAAGCACTTCAATTTGTGACATTTAATAGTAGAATTGGTGACGTTTCACCCATCAGAAAAAATTGACAAGTAAAAATTGCTGTGCTATTCTTTTCAGCAGATAAAATCATAGGTTTACGAAAGGATTTTCTATGGCCACAAAAATTACCGATGAATGCATTTCTTGCGGTGCTTGCGAAGCCGAATGCCCTGAAGGCGCCATCTCTCAGGGTCCTGATATTTATGTCATTGATGCAGCAAAATGCACAGATTGCCACGCCTGTTCAGATGTTTGTCCCACCGGCGCTTGCGTCCCCGCATAATTTTATTCTGAAATCTCAAAGAGACAGTCTTAATCGACTGTCTCTTTTTGTTTGTTATGGGCAGATGATATAATTTTTTTAGTCCAAAAAAAAATTAATACTTATGTGAGGTTTTGTGAAAAAATTCATAGCGGTGGCTGGCAATATTGGGGTTGGTAAATCTACCCTGGTTGAGATGATCTGCGAAAGATTGGATAGTAAACCCTATTATGAACCGGTCACCGAAAACCCCTATATCTCAGATTTTTATAAAGACATGGTTTCTTGGAGTTTTCATTCACAAATCTTCTTTTTAACCCACCGTTTGCGAATTCATCAAGAATTGATTCGAAATTCTGGATCCGTTATTCAGGATCGCAGTATTTATGAAGACGCCGAAGTATTCGCTCAAAATTTGTTTGCTCAAGGCCGCATGTGTGAACGCGATTACACCACCTATCGTTCTTTATACCGAACACTTGCAGAATATCTTCCTCCCCCTGATTTAATGATCTACTTACGCGCTTCTGTTCCAACTTTATTAAATCGCATTGCGTTAAGAAACCGTGATTATGAACAACAAATTGCTCCTGAATATCTATCTCGATTAAACGAACTCTATGAAAATTGGATTAACAATTTCACCTTATGTCCGGTGCTGACTGTTCCTTCCGACGATTTGGATTATGTGGCACATCCCCGTCATTTAGAGTTAATAATCAACAAAATAAAAGAAAAATTAACCGGAAAAGATGAGGTCGTTTTTACTCCTGAAGAAACACAAAAAGCCTGATTTTTCAATCAGGCCAAAACAGTCTTATCAATTCATCGATTAAATTTGGTTAGACTGGATCTACCACTAATTTAATTGCTGTGCGAACTTTTCCTTCAATGTCCACATCAACGAATTCAGGATAACAGACAATTTTTATTCCATCTTCTTCTAAATAACCTTTTGCCAAGACGAGTGCTTTGACGGCCTGATTTACTGCACCTGCACCAATTGCCTGTATATCTGCGTGCTTATGTTCACGCATGACACCCGCAATGGCCCCCGCGACAGCCGCTGTGCGAGAATTGGCTTTGACCTTAATTACATCCATTTTTTCCACTCCCTTCTGGATCAACGATGGTCTTTCTTAAAAAGCCAAGGGGGCAAAACGCCTACTTGTTAAAGATTGTACAAGAAATTATGCACAGTTTCAATACTTTATATTTGATATAAAAAGCAGTTTATTTATGAACATGTGGATAAGTGTGGTGATGAATTAGTTATTCTTTATAAGGATAGTGTTAAATAGTTGTAATAGTAGTGGCTGTGGATATGTGGATAAAAAAAGATAAAGCGTTTTCTTGGCAATATTTGGGCACATAGTAAAAATAATCGCCATATATGGGGTAATTCGTTATTATCTATTCACAGCAGACTGTTGATGAAATAGTGTTTATTAGTAGAAAAATATTAAACTGAAGAGAATCGTTTTTATTGTTGCTTTTGGCTGGTTTTTGTCCACCGCATAAGGGGACTATTAGGATGAATTTATCCACAAGAAGTCAATGTTTATCCACAGCTTTTCAGATGGTTATCCACACTTAAAGATTTTTTTGTTGAGAGAAGCAGATTATTATAAGGTTTCTACGACTTCTTCAACTTTATCCAGCGCGGCATCTAAAGCGTCCAACCGGGTTGGTAGTGTTTTTGAATCCAGTTTGAGTTGATGGCTAAAAGCCTGCCATTCTTTGTAACAGGCTTCGGTTTTTGGAAGCAAAGTCGCGGCCAGCGTCCAAACATCCAACAAAACCCAAACAGCAGCGGCAGGGCGCTCTTCTGACAGCGCGAGGATGGCTTTTTCGTAATAATTTCGCCGATTAGGATTGATACTTGGCGGAATCGTTTTGATAGAAGAAAGCGCCTCAAAAGTATTATTTAATCCCGCCAGCCAGGGTTGCCAACTTTCATCAGTCACTTCTATGCTTGTAAACAAGTGAACCAGGTCGCCAGTGAGGTCGGGTATGCCGGCTTTTTCTGCGCGGTCAGGCAGATCAACGAACAACCTGCGGACGGTGAGGGGCATGCCTGAAAGGCAGGCTGCAGCATTAGCTGTTTTGCGGACGGCGTTGACAAAAACTTGAATGCGTTTAATCCCCTGTGGCACGCTGCCATCTTCCAGTGCTTGCCAATCTTGGCGTGCAGAATCCAGAAATAGTCGGCTTCGTGCTGCCACATTAGCGGGCTGCCAAAATTGTGATATGGCGGTTGAGCGGGTGAGATCAAACCAGTGGGTGGAATCTTGCAGGCTGATGGCGCCGAGATCCAGCGCGCCGCCAATCCATGGGTCAAGACGCAGTTTGCGGGCTGGCGAAAAAGTCTCTTGTGGGTAGTGAGCAATATCCAGGTGTACATCAGCATTGATACGCACGATCTCACGGCAGGTAGCAACCGGCCGGTCGTGTACACAGATCAGGTCAATATCCGTGACGCCGCCGATGAAGGGGTCTTGGTGGAGCAGCGATCCTGTCAGGTATACGCACACCAATCCGCGGTCTTTTGCGGTCAGTTTGGCGGCATTTTCTTTTGCGAGGTTGAGCAGGATATCGCGCGTGACACGCATGGCTGGCTCCGTGGTCAGGAAATAGGTAATTGCGGTTGAAACGGTGCTTCTTCAAGTGCGGTGGCGATGCGTGCAGTGATGATATCCAAATCCATGTTGCGGCTGACGAAATCTAGCTCGTCGGTCTGGATGACCAGTATTTCCGAAGAGTGGGTGGACCCCAAATAGAAATCATCGTAAGAGCGGTTCAACAATTCAATATAGTCGCGTTCCATGGTGCGTTCGTAAGGGCGGTCACGCTGCGCGATGCGCCGCATCAGGGTTTCAGTGGTGGCGCGCAAATAAACCACCAGGTTGGGAGGGGTGATCTTTTCAGCCAGCGCCTCCTGCACGTTGTAATACATATCCAGCTCGTCTCCCTTGAGGTTGATGCGTGCAAAAAGCGCATCCTTTTCGAAGGTGTAATCGCTGATTACGGCCTTGGCAGATTCGAGGCGTTCGTTTATGTTGCGGCGCTGTTGATGATAGCGGCTGAGTAAAAAAAAGATCTGGGTTTGAAAGGCATAGCGCGCACGGTCTGAATAAAAGTTGCTTAAAAAGGGATTCTCTTCAAAGACTTCGAGCACAAGCTCCGCCTCGAAATGAGGCTGCAGCATTCTGGCGAGGGTGGTTTTGCCCACCCCAATGACACCTTCAACGGCAAAATACATAAATTGACGTCTCCAACCGGGTTTCCGGCTTTCGTATGGGGATTTTCAATACAGAAAATATACCATAAATTTATAGCCACGGTGATTTGTAAGGGCAATTCATGAATTGCCCTTACCCGGAAGAGGTTATCACCACGGCCATGTTTGTCCGCTTTCATGGATGAACGCAATGATTGCATCCAGCGTCGGCAGGGGATGACCCAGCCCGGTCATGACGATGGAGAGTTCGCCGCGGTGGTGGGCAGAGTGAAGCAGCGACTGGGTCAGAAGCTGCCAGCGCGCCAGCTTGAACGGCTGCCCACCGATGGGGATGTCAACGATTTCAAGCAGTTTTTCATCCGTTACCCAGTTGAGGTATTTAAAACGCTCCTCCGCGATCTGGCTGAAGGCCACTGTGATCTCTTGCAGGCTGAGGGTCTTGTCGGGTGCACCTTTGGGGTTCACCGGCTTGCCCTCGCTGCGGGCCAGAAAAAAGAACTCGGTCGTCAGCATGTGAGTCAGAAGCGCCTGCACCGATCCGTGGCTGGGGCTGGATTGGGCGGTAAAGGAGGCTTCGTCCATTGCGGCGGCGGTTTGCAGCACGAGCTGGTTGGCATGATTGTTGGTGTTGTGAAGCACAAGTAAGGCTGATTTATTTAAGTTATCCATTTTGGTCTCCAATTAATTCACCCAATAATCCCCGCCGCCGCCCTCGCGGTTCATCAGTTTGTATTCAATCATCCCGCGGCGGAGTGAGGCTGTGTCTTCATTGAACCTCTTGAATATCTCGTTAACTTCTTTTTCGCTGTAGCGCTTGCCCTTCACAAAAGCTTTTAAAACGTGCCGGAGCAGAACGATGAATTTCTTGTCCTGAACCGGAAAGGCCTTGATCTGACCTTCAGCATTAAGAAAATTGGAGAGTACCTTGCGCTCAAAGGCGTCTTCACCCAGGCCCTCTGAGAGCCTGGGTAGATTCTCGTCTTGCAGCAGATGGCGCGACATGGATTTAAGTGTCTCGGTTTGAAGAGAATAAATGTAATAGTGTCCTTCGGTACGTGCGCTGACCAGCCCGGCTTTTGACAGGTTTGCCAGATGGTGAGAAGTGGTCGAGACGCTCAACCCGAGCAGCTCAGCCAACTTTTCCACGGAAGTGGGCTGTTGGGCCAGCAAGCCGATGATCTTGAGGCGGTTTTCATCCGCCAATGATTTAAAGAAGGCCAGCAGTTCGGCCAGTTGTTCCTGTTCAGTCATGCAAAACTCCTTGATAATGTTTCGATACCAATAGAAATGATTTTATCAGAGTTGTGAGGTGTGTCAAGGGAGAAGGCAATCTCTCGCAACACATAGCGCGTGAAGCGCGCTAGTGCGCAGAGCGAGAGCGCAAAGTCGCAAATTAAACCAAGGGTATATGAAAAACCATGTTTCTCCAAAGAAACCCGGTTTCTAGGGGTAGAACTTATAGAAGTCCCCTGCAGATTCAAAATCTGCGGGGGACTAAGTAAGGTAGGGCTCTGAACTTAACTACTTCGTAATCTTCTCCAACTGATCCACAAGCGCATCGAGCACATCGAAGCCGCCCTGCCAGAACGAAGCCTTGGTCACGTCCACACCGGCCTCGGCCATTACCTGCATCGGCGCCTCGGACCCTCCCGCGGAGAGCATCTTGATGTATTTCGGCTTGAAGGATTCTCCCTCGGCCTTGAACTGCTTGTAAAGTGAAAGCACCAGCAATTGCCCGAAGGCGTAGGCATACACATAGAAGGGCACCTGGTAGATGTGCGGAATGGAGACCCACTCCCACTTGAATTCTTCAGAGACTTCCACTGCGCTGCCGAACTGCTTCTTGAGGTTTTCCATGTAGGCTGCAGAAAGCTCATCCACGGAAGCGCCTTCGGCGATCATCTGGTGCGCCTGTTTCTCGAACATGGCGAAGAACGACTGTCTTTGAATGGTGGCATAGGCGTCATCCATCTGTTTGAAGAGCAGGTCGCGCTTGACGGCATCGTCAGATTCTTCAGCTAACAGGCGGTCCACCAGCATCATCTCGCCAAAAGTGGAGGCGGTTTCAGCCAGCGGCAGACAGGCATGCTGGGTGAAGAGGCTGTGCTTGTCGGCCAACATTGAGTGGATGGCGTGACCCAGTTCGTGAGCCATGGTGGCGACGTCATCCGTCTTGCCCTGGTAATTGAGCAGCACCCAGGGGGTCAGGTCGGGGGTGACGGTGGCGCAGAAAGCACCGTCGCGCTTGCCCTTGCGCACTTCGGCATCAAGGTGGTCTTCCTTAAACACACGTTCGGCCATTTCAGCGAACAGCGGATCAAAATCGGTGAAAGATTCCAAAACTTTGGCAGCGGCTTTGTCATAGGCGTAGGCTTTATCTGCCATGGCAACCGGGGCATAAATATCGTAACGGCGCAGCTTGTTCACACCCAGCAGTTTGGCTTTCAATTTAAAAAAGCGTTGGAAGATGCCGGTGTTCTTTTCGGCCACTTTCAGCAAAAGATCAATTACTTCATCCGGCAGGTCGTTGGCCAGGTTGCGCGCGGAGATCGGACTCTTGTGATGGCGCAGGGTGACTTCTTCATTCTTCCAGTCGCGCACTATGATCTGATACATCTGCCCGAGGATGTCGCCATCCGCGCCGTAAACACGGTAAAGCGACTGATAGGCTTTGGCGCGCAGGTCGGGGTTGTCGCTGCGGACGTAGCTCATCAGTTCGCCGCGTGTCATTTCTTTGACCTCGCCATCCACTTCAAATGTGAAGACATAGCGATTGGTTATGGAATCGTAAAGGGTGGTGAGTGCATTGACACCGGTGACGTTCTTGGTGTTGATGATCTTCTCTTCAGGTTCGGTCAGGGTGTGCGGTTTGAAGTGGCGCATTTCTTCAAGCCAGTAGCGGTAATCGCCCGATTCTTTCATCAGGCGTTCTGCGGCGGCATCTGAAAGCTCCTTCCACCACAGGCTGAAAAAGAGGGTGCGGTTACCGATCTCGGATTGCTGCTGTTCAGTTTTGGCGATCAACCCCAGCGCGGCTTGATTTTGAGTATCTTCGGCGAACCACAAACCGGCATAGCTACCCATGAGATGTGCCATGCGCGAAATACCTTCCATCGCCTTGATCACCGACAGGAAGTCCGTGCTGCTGATGTCATCTTTTAACATCGGGCGCAGTTTTTCAAAGTCCGCGGTCAGTTTATCGATGGCCTTAAAATCTTTGTTGAAGTCCTTTTCAGAAGTGTATATATCTGAAAGGCTCCAGCGTTTTTGAGTGTAGGTAACAGGTTTGGTCATAAGAGTCCTTTTTAGATTAGAATTTTCCTTAAAAACTACAAAAAAAGTAACTTAATATTTCTATTCTTTGGTGATTATACAGTTAGATGTATTAGAATTTCAAATTATTCTACTGAAGGATTTTTAACAATTCCTTATGTATCCCTGGCGCGGAAGATACCAGCCCGTAAGGCGGCTTGAAGAAATCAGGGTCGCCGTGCAGATCGGTCACGGTTGCGCCAGCCTCCTGGCTGATTAGCGACCCGGCGGCGATATCCCAAGCGTTAATTTTTTCTTCCCAATAGCCATCCAGCCGACCGCAGGCCACGTAACAAATATCAATCGCCGCGGACCCCAGCCGCCGCACACCCTGGGTGATATTGGTCATGCGCCCGAAGATTTCCATACGTCGGGCAACGAGGGTTTGATCGGGTTCGTTGTGCGGCAGACCGGTCACCAATAAGCTGTGCTGCAGGTTGGCGCAATCTGACACGCGGATGGGTTCGCCGTTCAACCAGGCGCCCTTGCCGCGTTCTGCGCTGAAGCATTCGTCGTGTGAGGGGTCGTAGACTACCCCCAACTGTAATTTACCTTGATATTGATAGGCCACCGAGATGGCAAAGAACGGCACCTTGTGGCTGTAGTTGATCGTGCCATCCAGCGGATCAATATGCCAGCAGTGATCTGCATACCCGTTGACTTTTCCGGTTTCTTCCGCGATGATCGAGTGCTCCGGGAAGCTGCCCAAAATGGCGTCAAGCAGCAGTTTTTCGCAGGCAAGATCTACTTCGGTTACAAAATCTGTTTCGCTCTTGTAGCCGATGGTATGTTTTGTGTGAAGGCTATCCAGGGCGATTTGGCCTGCGGCTTTACTCCAGGCGATTACCTGGTTGAGTGTGGGTTCCATATTTATCTTTCTCCGTTGATTTCTGCGATGAGTTGCTCAAAAAAACCGTCAAGGTATTGGCTGCGTTTGTGCGCAATTGCTCTGGCGGTTTGGGTAAACAGTTTCTTCTCTATTTTCTGCAATTTATACAGGTGTTCATGATAAGCGCTGTGCAGTTCGCCCTCTATTTCTTTGCCGGTTTCGATGAACTGCTGCGAGGGGGGTGCATAAAACGGCGTGCCTGCCAGTGCGGCATAAACAGATACCCTGATGGCGCCGATGGCACCCAACACATCCAGCTTATCCGCGTCAAAAATACACCAGGCTTCAATCGTCTCAGGCGGTTCCTGATCGCCTCTGAAGCGGTGTGCGCGCACACAATGCTGAACGGCTTTAATGCGTTCTTCAGGCCAGCCTTCTTCACGCAGAATCTTGCCGGCAAATTCTGCTGAGCGCAGGTGGTGTTCTTTGCGCGTGTCACTGCCTGGGGTTGTACCGTCTGCGTCGTGCAGCAGGGCGGCGGCATGCACGATTTCGAGATCCGCGCCTTCGGCCAGCGCGAGGCGCTCAGACATTTTATAAACTCTTTCAATGTGAGAGAAATCATGCACGGCATCCACATGTTCATACCATGCACGTGCTTTTTCTAATGTTAACATTCCGCTCCTGATAATTATTTCTAGAAATAAATCCTATTGAGGATAAACAATCCCTTTTTTGATCACAGTACGCACAAGGTTGCCGCCAAAGCGGTATGCCAGGTGGCGATAATCTTCCACAGACAAGATCAACAGATCCGCCTGCTTGCCTGCTTCAAGTGAACCTATGGTGGCGCTGCGGCCGGTGGCGTAGGCGGCGTTTATGGTTGCGGCTGCCAGCGCCTGGGCGGGGGTGAGTTTCAATGTTCTGCAGGCTAACGCGATGACGAACTGCATGCTTTCACACCAGGCCGTACCGGGGTTGAGGTCCGTGGCCAATGCGAGGATGGCATCCGCGGCGAGCAGGTCTTTTGCTGGTGTGTAATGCGCATCAGCCAGCCCAAAGGGGGTGCAGGGCAGCGAGACCACCGCCGTTTTGGATCTGCCCAAGAGTTGTATTTCTGCTGCCGATGTTTTTACCACATGATCCACGGAGGTTGCGCCTAATTCACTGGCCAGGGCGGCGCCGCCCAAATTTTCAAATTCATCCACATGTGCCTTAAGCGGAAAGCCTAACGATCTCGCCGCAGTAAATATCTGCAAAGTTTGGTCTAGGTTAAACGCCCCTTTTTCGCAAAAGACATCCACAAAGGGCAGAGGTTTATTGGCAGCTTTGTGGTGCCACCAATCTTTCAGAGCAGGCAGCATTTCGGCACAAATTAACTGTGTATAGGCATCTTCCCGGCCTGCATATTCAGTTGGGATGGCGTGGGCTGCCAAAAAGGTGGGCACAATTTCAAGCGGACCCTCATGGTCAAGCTGCAGCAAAACCGCCATTTGGGCTAGTTCGGTTTTCAGTGCCAGTCCGTAGCCGGTTTTGGTTTCTGCTGTGGTGGTGCCATAACTAAACATTGCGTTGGCCCTTGCTCTTGATTCATGCAGCAGCGTCTCGTGATCTGCGGCACGCGTGGCTTTTACTGTAGAAGCGATGCCGCCGCCAGCCGTCATAATTTCCATATAACTCTTGCCTTGCAGACGCATTTCAAATTCTACAGCGCGATCGCCCGCCCACACCAGGTGGGTATGCGCGTCCACGAATCCGGGCAGCATGGCCTTGCCGTCTGCATCCAGGCGTTCTTCGTCTGGATACTTATTCAGTAAATCAAGCGTAGTGCCAGTCTCAATGATTACCCCATCACGGATTAATACAGCACCATTGGGAATGATCCCCAGACGGCCGAGGTCGCGTCCGCGCTGCGGAGAGCCGGCCAGTGTTATCAATTGTGATGCAGAATGAATGAGCATGGGTCCTCTTCAGAGTGTTCTACTTCATAGTATACCTGAAGGGGCAAAGCAGGGTAAGCTGGATTGAATTCAATCGGCCTTTTTTAAGTGAGGAATCTTGATGCGGGTCAAGATAAATAGCGCTATCAGGTTGAAGACCAGGCTTCCCGCAGCATTAAACAAGATGCCTCCCTTGTATAATTGCGGACCAATCACATCTCCGAGCGCGCGGCCTATCGAAAGTGCAGCGATGAACAGGGCCATCGTGGTGGCGCGAGCTGTTGGCGTGATCTCAGACATCAAAGGCAGTGCGCTGATCACCACTATCTCGAAAGATAAGAAGAACATGAACAACCAGATGAAAGCTCCCACTATGGAGCTTCCCACAAGGGGCAGGGTGATCACGGTCAAACTGCTGAGAATGATGCCCGCAGCGATGGATTTTTCTTTACCGATGCGGTCTGCCAAAAAAGCAGCGATGCCATTGCCGCCAAGTTCAGAGAATCCGATCACAGCGGAGGCAGCGCCAAGCGCTGCGATCTGTAGGCCGTAAGCGTCTTGCATCCACACCCCGAAGATCACATTGATCAGTTCGTTGCCCAGAATGAACGACAGCCCCATCAACATACCCATCACAGCAGGCATATACCCCAGCACTTTGCGGATATCCGCAAACACAGCAACGGGCTCCCCTTGAACGGGAAGGTCATTTGGTACCAGCCACCAGATCAACAGGGTGGCAATAGCACCGGCAACAGATAACGCAATGAAAGGGCCGTTCCATAATCCGTTCTCGAGGATTAATCCCGCCAGGGGCACCATGATGATGAAAGACAGCGCCCACGAAAGCTCGATCACCGCCATGTAAAAACCGCGTCTCGCGTAGGGGGTATGATCACCAAGATAAGCTTGTATGGGCGGCAGCAGCACATTGTTACCCAGCGACCCCAACAGAATGGCGATGAAAAAAGTCACAATCGAAGGGAACAAACTGGCTGACAACATGCCGGTTAAAAAGAATCCCATGCCAATCAGCATGCCGGTTTTTCGTCCACGGCGGTCAGCAATCGGCGCTAAAAACGGACCCAATGCACTGGTGGCCATTGAAACCGCCATGGCCAAAGAGATGATGCCAATATCTACACGTAAACCGCTGGCAAACACCGCCAGAAATGGATAGATCATTCGTGTGGCGGTGTTGACCACCAATCTCGAAAGGGTAAAGACCCCCAGTTTCACATTCAAAGAAGTTATCATAATTGGCAGCCCTGGCTTATAAAAGAGCCCTCCCGCTGACGGGAGGGCAAAATTGGAATTGCCCTGGTGATCAAAATAGAGGTATTTCGCAGATCTAAAGAGGTTTTTTGATTTACAACTAAAAATTAAGCAGCTAATTGACCAAAGGTGGTTTGACGAAGTTTCTTGACCATCTCATCTTGAGTTTCGCACCAAATTTTGTGCATGGGGCAGTCGTTAGAGAACTCGCAGATATCTGGTGTCAGGGTGCATTCATTTAGTGAGATAGGACCGTCAATAGCTTCAACCACTTCAAGCAATGAAATGTTGGCGGCTGGTCTTGAAAGCAGCACACCGCCGCGAGCTCCGCGTGATGTGTGAATCAGCCCTGCTATTGAAAGTTGCGAAATGATCTTAGCCAGAAACGAAGGGGGAATCTTCTGGACTTCAGCGATTTGACTTGTCGCTGCTCGTTGGGTGGGATCAAGCTTTGCTAAATATAGCATTGCCCGAACCGCATAATCAGCTTGTCTGGTGATCTGCATTGTTATATATACCTCTTTTGGTAAAATTTGTCTCTATTGTACTTCATTTTAGTAATATTTAAGTTTAATTCATAGTGACGATTATACTTTTTTTTTATTAATTCACTATTTTGAAGGCGGTGTATAATTTTGACATGAATTCATACCGGTTTAAGTACCCAATCACTGTTCGTTATGGTGACCTTGATCCGCAGTGGCATGTCAATAATACGCGCTTTCTCACATTTGCTGAACAGGCGCGTTTTGCCTACCTGATGGAGCAGGGTCTGTTTGATGGCAAGTCTTTCTGGGATTTGCCTCTCATCGTCGGGGATATCCACTGCCGCTATCGGGTGCCGATTGACCCGGGGGTGACGGTGATCATCTCAACCGGCATTCTCAGTATTGGCAACAAGAGCTTGGTGATGGGCAGTCTGATCACCAGCGAAGACGGCAGCATCGTGCATGCCGAGATTGAAACGGTGATGGTTGCCTACGACTACCGCACCAAGAAAGCTGTACCGGTTTCGGATGAATTGCGCGCCACCTTTGAAATATATGAGGGCAAGTCATTTCCAAAGTCAGCGAGGTGAGCATGGAATTGCCGCAAGTGGATGAAGGTCTGCTGAACCGCTTTTTGGTCGAGCTTTTGAAAGTTCCCAGCCCAACAGGCTATACGCAAGAAGCTGCCTCGCTGCTGCAAAGAGTCTTTCGCAGCATCTCTGATGTGACCGTAAAGGTCATGCCCAAGGGCGGATTGATGGTGACCCTGCCCGGTGAGAAAGATGACGCCCCCCGCGGCCTGACCGCCCACATGGATACGCTTGGCGCCATGGTTAAGACCATCAAATCCAATGGACGGTTGACCCTCTCTCAAATCGGCGGCTACAGTTGGAATTCTGTAGAAGGCGAAGTCTGCACCGTTTTTACCCGCAGCGGAAAGCGCGTCCGCGGGTCAATCTTAATTGACACACCCTCGGTGCACGTGCACGCTGCCAAGGCTAGCGAGACCAAACGTGAGCAGGAGCACATGGAAGTGCGTCTGGATGAACGCGTGAGCAACCCCGAAGAAGTTAAAACCCTCGGCATCAGCGTGGGCGATTTTGTGGCCTTCGATCCGCGTGTGGAACTCAACAACGGCTTCATTCGCTCGCGCCACCTGGATGACAAGGCCGGTGTGGCCTGCCTTGTGGAGGCCATCCGCTGCCTAACCTCTGAAAACCGCAAACCCAAACAGACAGCTTGTTTCTATTTTAATAATTATGAAGAAGTCGGTCATTTCTCTGTGGAAGATTTTCCGATGAAGATCAGCGAACTACTGGCCGTGGATATGGCTGCCGTGGGTGAGGGGCAGAATTCAGACGAGTTCCACACCACATTATGTGTCAAAGACTCAAGCGGTCCTTACCATCATGGCATGAGCGAACGTTTGCGCAGCCTGGCTGAAGCGCAGCGCATCGACTACCGCGTGGATATCTATCCCTACTATGGGTCGGATGGCTCCGCCTATTGGCGCTCCGGCGGCAGTGTGCCTGTGGCGTTGATCGGCCCGGGCGTGGATGCGTCGCATAACTACGAGCGTACGCATATCGATGCACTTGTGGATACCACACGCTGGGTGCTGGCGTATTTGTTGAGTTGATTTTTTTGTAGGGACACGGCGCGCCGTGTCCCTACTTTGTCACTAATTTCTAATCCCCTTCTAACACTCGCCCATTACAATTACCCGACAGTCTCGATTAAGCACTTCGAAACTGGTAAAATGAAATTGGCCTTATGGCCCAATAACGCATATAATATGAGCCCTTCACTTATTAGTGGTAGCGGTTTGATTTTTCAGGAGGATTACCCTGTGTCAGGAATGGAACGATTTACCCAAAGAGCACGGCGTGTATTGGCGCTGGCTCACCAAGAAGCCGAGCGTTTGCGCCACACCAATATTGATACTGAACATTTATTGGTCGGTTTAATCGAAGAAGACGGCGGCATTGCCAGCCATGCCCTGCGTGATTTAGGTCTTGAACCTGATCGCGTGCGCGAGATGGTCGAAAGACTAACCGGCATGGGCTTGCAAGACACCACCACCATCGAACTTTCTAAAGGTACCCAGCAGGTGCTTGAGTTTGCCATTGAAGAAGCCCGCCTGCTCGGACACCAATTCATCGGCACCGAACATCTGTTGATGGCTTTGACCCGCTCTACTGAAGGCATGGCTATTGAAGTGCTTAAGAAATTGGGCGTCACCCCCGAACAAGTAAGACGCCAGGTTCGGCGCGCCATGGATGAGGCCACCAACTCCCCCGCCACCGCCGGACAGGCGCCCATCGGACGCAAAGACGATAAAAAAGACGCCAAGACCCCTCTGGTGGATCAATTGGCCGTGGATCTCACCACCCTGGCCGAAGAAGGCAAGCTGGATCCCGTGATCGGGCGCCAGAAAGAGATCGAACGCCTGATTCAGATTTTGGCGCGGCGTAACAAGAACAACCCCGCCCTGATCGGTGAACCCGGTGTCGGCAAGACCGCCATCGTTGAAGGCCTGGCCCAGCGCATTGTGGATGGCGACGTGCCCGCGCCATTGATCGGCAAACGCGTGCTGCAACTGGATGTAGGGTCGCTGGTTGCAGGCACCATGTATCGCGGTCAATTTGAAGAGCGTCTCAAACGCGTGATTGATGAATTAAAAGCCTCCAAGTCCATCCTCTTTATTGATGAACTGCACATGCTGGTGGGCGCCGGTTCTGCCGGTTCCACCGTGGATGCCGCCAACATTCTCAAACCCGCATTGTCGCGCGGCGAACTGCAAGTGGTCGGCGCTACAACGCTAGACGAATACCGCAAACACATCGAAACCGACGCCGCCCTCGAGCGACGTTTTCAACCTATTGTCGTCATCGAACCCACTGTGGATGAAACCATCCAGATTCTCAAGGGTATTCGTAAAGCCTATGAAGAACATCACCGCCTGATTATCTCTGATGAAGCGCTTGAAGCAGCAACCCACCTCTCTTCTCGTTATGTGACCGAGCGTTTCTTGCCAGACAAGGCCATTGACCTGATTGACGAAGCCTCTTCCCGCGTGCGAATGTATAAAAGCCCGGCAGCCCAGACTTTCAAAGACTTGATGACCCAACTGCGCGGCATCCGCGCGGATCGGGCCGCAGCCGTTGAAGGCGGACGCAACGACGACGCTCAGGAACTCACCGACAAAGAATCCGGCCTCAAGGCGCAGATCGAAAAACTGCGCACCGGTTGGGATCGATCAAACAGCCCTGTTGTGACACACGAAGACATCGCTGAACTGGTCTCAATGTGGACCGGTGTGCCCATCATGCAATTGGCCACCGAAGAGTCAGAACGCCTGCTGCACATGGAAGACGAAATGCGCCTGAGCATCGTCGGCCAGGATGAAGCCATCGAAACCATTTCCAAGGCCGTGCGCCGCGGACGTGCCGGGTTGAAAGATCCGCGCCGGCCAATTGGCTCATTCATGTTCCTCGGCCCCACCGGCGTGGGCAAAACCGCCCTCACCAAGACCCTGGCTATGTTCCTCTTTGGCAGCGAAGATTCGCTGGTGCAAATTGACATGTCTGAGTTTATGGAGCGTCACAACGTCAGCCGTTTGGTCGGTGCACCTCCAGGCTATGTCGGTTTTGAAGATGCTGGCCAGCTCACCGAAGCCATTCGCCGTCGGCCATACTCAATCATTGTCTTTGATGAAATTGAAAAGGCTCATCCCGAAGTGCATAACATGCTGCTTCAGATCATGGAAGAAGGCCAGCTCACCGATGCCCGCGGGCACAAGGTGGATTTCCGCAACGCCATCATCGTCATGACCTCCAACATTGGCGCGGATATGATCAAAAAGCAGGGCAACCTGGGTTTCAACCTCAAGAAAGATCAGAAGGAAGAAGACGCCAGAAATTACGAAGATATGCGCAAGAAGCTGATGGATTCGCTCAAAAAGGTCTTCAGACCCGAATTCATCAACCGCCTGGATGGCGTGATCGTCTTCCACCCGCTCAACCAGGAGCACATCCGCATGATCGTCAATGTGGAGCTCGAAAAAGTGGCCGTGCGCATGCGCGATCACAACATCGAACTCAAAGCCTCCGAAGCCGCGCTGGACTTTTTGGCCACAGAGGGCTTCAACCCAGAAATGGGTGCCCGTCCGCTGCGCAGAGTCTTGCAGGATAAAGTGGAAGACCGCCTCTCTGACGCTGTGCTCTCGCACGAATTCAATGAAGGCGACACCATTTTGGTGGACCTGAACAAAGAAAAAGAAGTCGTGCTCAAGCGCGAGAAGAAAAAGAAGGTCGTCAAAGAAGCCATTGAGCCCGAGACCCCTGAACCAGTTCCGGCGTAACAAGAATGCGAAATCGTAGGGGCGGTTCGTGAACCGCCCTAAATTAACCGACCTTACTTGACATTAACTTTAACCAAGCATATACTTCGGTTAATTAAATATGTTCTTCGGGGCAGGGTGAGAGGCTAATCGTCTCAATTCCCGATCGGTGGTGACAACCCACGAGCGCGAAACGCGCATGAGCAGGTGAAATCCCTGAGTCGACGGTAAAGTCCGGATAAAAGAAGAATTTTTCCATTCAAGCGCCACAGCGTATTGAAACTCAAGCCCCGAAAACTCATTTTTCGAGGCTTTTATTTTGATTAAACAACCTGTATCAGAACATAAATCTTCTGGCAAGCGGCATAAGACGCTTGAAAAACTGGCGCGTTACAATGGATGGCTGGTGGTCGTTTCCATCCTGCTGGTGTTGGCCGTCTGGTCGCTCGGTGTGCAATGGGGCAAGCCGCCTGCTTTTTTGCTGCCCTCGCCGCAAGCCGTGTGGGATAAATTTGTCTCCACCCTGGCAGACGGATCGCTGCTGCGTCATGCCTCGGTCACCTTCTTCGAAGTGCTTGCCGGTTTGTTTTTCGGCAGCCTGCTCGCTACTTGCCTCGGCTATTTCCTGGCAAAATCATCCACGCTTGAAAAACTGCTTTCACCCTACCTGGTTGCCAGCCAGGCCATTCCGCTGGTGGCGATTGCCCCGCTTTTGATCATCTGGTTTGGCCCCGGTATCTCCTCCAAAATTTTGATCTGCGCGCTGATCGTCTTTTTTCCGGTGTTGGTCAACACCATTATAGGCTTCAGGGGTGTGCCAGAAAATCTGCGCGACCTTATGGTCTCGATGCGCGCCACGCGCTGGCAGAAGCTGCGTCTGCTTGAAATCCCTGCAGCGCTGCCCATCCTCTTTGGCGGATTGCGCATCGGCGCAACGTTATCTGTGATCGGCGCGGTAGTGGGTGAGTTCGTTGGCTCGGATAAAGGGTTGGGTTTTCTGATTAACGTCGGCCGCGGACAGTTCGACACGGCCCTTGTCTTTGTCGCCATCTTCACCCTAATTTTTATGGCTTTGAGTCTTTACGGTCTGGCCATGCTGGCTGAAAAACGTTCTACGCGCTGGAAAACCGCCCATCACTAATCTTATTCCCCGGGAGGGAAACATGAAAAAAACATTACTAATCATCGTTATGCTTTTGGTGGCGTTATCTGCCGGTTGTGCTGCAAAGAATTCTGAGGTTGCCACTGACGCGCCTGCCGCAGCATCATTAACCAAAGTTACTCTGCCATTAGGGTATATCCCCAATGTGCAATTTGCCCCATTGTATGTGGCGATTGATAAAGGCTATTATCAAGAAGAAGGGGTTTCGGTTAGTCTCGACTACAGCATGGAAAATGACAATGCCGTGCTGTTGGCCAACGACACCCTCCAGTTTGCTATTCTTTCAGGCGAACAGGTTATTTTGGCGCGCGATAAACAAATGCCCCTCGTTTACGTGGCGGCATGGTATCAGCAGTACCCGGTGGGTATCGTTTCAAAAACATCTGCCAACATCACTTCCATTGCTGATTTGAAGGGTAAAAAGATCGGCCTGCCCGGGCTCTACGGCGCCAATTATATCGGCGCCATTGCCATGCTCGATTCTGCAGGTTTGTCTGAATCGGATGTCGCCCTCGACTCCATCGGCTTCAACCAGGTTGAAGTATTGATGGCTGACCGTGAAGACGCTGTAGTAATTTACGTGGCCAATGAACCTGTGCAGCTTGAAGCCCAGGGGGAATCCATCACCCTACTCAAAGCCTCTGATGCAATTGATCTGGTTTCCAACGGATTGGTCACCAACGAGAAGACGCTCACAGAGAACCCTGAGCTGGTTAAAGCCATGATTGCCGCCACCTTAAAGGGCGTTCAATACACCATTAATAACCCTGACGAAGCTTACGAAATTTCCAAGAAGTATGTAGAGAACCTGGCCTCCGCGGATCAAGCTGTGCAAAAGCAAGTACTGCTGAATTCTATCGAACTGTGGAAAGGCGATATTCTGGGCTATTCTCAACCTCAAGCCTGGCAGAACATGCAGCGGATATTAACCAAAATGAAACTGCTCACCAATGACATTGACGTCAGCACCTGCTTTACCAATGAGCTGCTGCCGTGACACAATTTCTAGAAGTTGACCATCTAGGGATGACCTTTAACGGCGCCGAGGGTGAACTGATGGCGGTGCAAGATGTCTCTTTCACCCTGGCTGAACAGGAATTTTTGTGCGTGTTGGGTCCGTCTGGCAGCGGAAAAAGCACCCTGCTGCGTTTGATTGCCGGTCTGATCAAACCTACTGCCGGTTCCATCCAGTTTGGCTGTCTGCCCGGAGAGCAGCCGAGCATCAGTCTGGTGTTTCAACAAACCAACCTGATGCCCTGGCGGACGGTGATGCAGAACATTTTACTGCCGCTTGAACTGCAAGGCATTGACCGCGACCAGGCGCTTGAACGCGCCAATGCCATGATCCATCTCGTGGGTCTGGAAGAGTTCGCGCAGGCTTGGCCATCTGAGTTATCAGGTGGCATGGCCCAGCGCGTGGCTATTGCCCGCGCCTTCATTGCCGAGCCCGATCTGCTGCTGCTGGATGAACCCTTCGGTTCGCTGGATGCCCTGACCCGCGAACGCATGGGTGCCGAACTGCTCAACATCTGGCAGAGTCAACGGACTGCGGTGATCATGGTCACCCACTCCATCTCGGAGGCTTTGTTGCTTTCTGACCGCGTGATGGTTTTCTCGCCGCGCCCGGCAACCATTGTAGCCGAAATGAAAGTTGATCTTCCCCGCCCCCGGCAGGAAGAAACACGTTACGACCCCGAGTTTCTGAAGTATGCAAAACTTCTGCGTCAGGCGATTAAGTAGAGCGTTTGTGTTATTTGATTTGGGGAATGTTTAGCAGCAGGTTTTCAAGAAGCAACTTCAAATTGGCATTGGATTCCAATATCTCCAGAGAATGATCCACCGAATTTAACAAGTCCACTATGTGCTGCGCTGATAGCTTTTTGGCTAGAGCTATGATGTCGTCTGCGTGGTCCTGGTTGGTCAGGTAGCCTTCCTGCCCATTGGAAGCCAGCAGTAAATCGCGGACAACCGAGAGCCAGGTTTGCAGGGTCAATCGTAATTGATCGCGGTTTTTTGTGAGGGGTTCCGCCGCAGCGAAGCGCTCGCGGATGTTCAGAGGCAATAAACGCAGCAGTTCGTCCACCCAGGCGGCGCGTTTTTCAACCAGGTCGGGGTCGGCGGCCATGCGCAGCGCCAGGCCGGTGCGTCCGTTTGCAAGGTGCGCCAGCAGCGCAGATTTTTCAGGGTCGTAGTGCCAGCGGGTTTGCAAACTTTCTTGCAATTTTTCAATCGGCACAGGCCGCAGGCGCAAAATTTCACACCGTGAAGCAATCGTCGGCAGCAGGTTGTCTGGTGAATCTGCGGTTAAGAGCAAGATGACTTGTTTAGGGGCTTCTTCCAGCGTTTTGAGGAGCGCATTCTGTGCGTTTGCGTTGGCGCGTTGAAAATTGAGCAGCAAGGCTACGCGAAATTTTGCTTCATACGGAGAAAGCATTAAGCTGCGCTGCAATGCGCGGATCTGATCCACTTTGAGCATGCCGCCTTCTGAATCCGCTTCAACGATGCTCAGATCGGGATGCTGCATTTTTTCGGTGAGACGGCACAAGCGGCACTCTCCGCAGGGCACGCCGTGGGCTATTGGCGATTGGCAGTTAACTGCCTGAGCAAAAGCCAGCGCCAGGCTGCGTCTTCCAATGCCGGGGGCGCCGCTGAATAAATAAGCATGTCTCACATCGCCGTGGGTGATGTGCTGTTTGAGCAGTGCGGCTGCCCATTCGTGTCCTAATAAGTCCCAACTCATGTGGGGATTGTAGCCTGAAACGTGAGAGATGACAACAATTATTAAGTTATTCGATAATCAGGGGGTCAAATTCGGGCAGTGGCACCCAGGCCAGCACGCTTGTGCCGTTACCTGGTTCTGAGCTGATATCCACGGCGCCGCCAACGTTGCCGGCCCTTGTTTCCATGTTTGATAGACCATGACCGATGGTCAGTTTCACTTTGTTGAGGTCAAATCCGCGGCCGTCGTCTTGCACTTCCAGCAAGGCGCGGTCTGGCGTCTTCCAAACCACGATTTCCACACGGTGGGCTTTGGCGTGTTTGGCAATGTTGGCCAGCGATTCCTGGCAGATGTGAAAGAGCGCCACCGCGTGTGTCTCAGGCAAAAGGGAAAGGTCTTCTTCGACACCCTGAACATTGACATCGATCAGCGTGTTGGCGCGGAACTCTTGCACCAGCCTTTGGATGCCCTGCATCAGGTTTTCGTTGTTCAACTGCCTTGGGCGTAAATCCAGAATATAAGCACGGATGTCGCGGATGGTGTGGTTAAGGTCTTTAATCGCCTGGTCAATGCGGCTGGTAGATTGCACCAGGTCTTCGGTCATCAACAGGCGTGCGTGTTCGAGCGTCAGCCCGACTGCATATATAGATTGGATGATGCCGTCGTGAAGGTCCATGCCAAAGCGGTCGCGTTCTTCAAGCACCGCCAGACGCTTGCCTGATTCATTCAGTTGCACGTTTTCAATGGCAGTGGCCATCCATGCGCTGATGGCTTGCACGAACTGAACTTCCAGATCATCCAGTGGCTGCGGATGGCAGGCGCCAACACACAAAACACCCACCACACCGCGCCGCCCGGTCATGGGCAGAACTGCAAGTTGGTGAATGCCCTGCAATTTGGTTTCAGGGTTGAGGTCGGCGTATTCATATTCAGAGAGGTTGAGCACCACCGGGATGCCGTTCTGAGCTGTTCGGCCGATTGTGCTTTCTCCGATGGCATAGGTGGTGCGCTTCCATAAATTCTTGACCCCCTCGCCGCGGTGCTGCGAAAGCTGAAGATTTTTACTGTCTTCAATGCGCAAAAAGATCTCACCCACTTCGAGCCGCAGGTAATCCATCAATTGGGTCAACCCGCTGTTGAGAATCTGGTGAATATCCGTGCTGGTCGCCAGGGTGGATGCCAGTTGGTCAAGCAGCGCCAGGTTTTCGTTACGCCGGGTGAGCGCCCGGTCACGCGTCATCATTTCTTTATACATGCGTGCGTTTGAAATCGAAATGGCTGCATACGCCGCCAGCATTTCAATGATCTGTTGGTCTTGTGCGGTGAAGTCTTCACCATTGCGCTTGTCGGTGAGATAAAGTTGGCCTAACTGCTGCTGTCCCTGATAAATCGGCACGCCGAGGAAAGAAGTCATTTTGGGGTGAAAAGCGGGGAATCCGCTGCTGCGCGGATCGGAATTAATGTCTGTCACCCGGATGGATTCTTTGGAGTGCATCAATTCGCCGATCAAGCCTTCACCCACTGGAGGATGTGAGAGCTGATCCAACTCATCGCGGCTCATACCCATCGGGATAAACTTTTCGAGACGTCCTTCTGCATCCAAAATACCTAATGCGGCGTAATTTGCATTAACTTGTTCCATGGCGATGCTGGCAATTTTTTCCAGCAGCGTATCAATTGACATTTCACGCACCAGTTCAAGGCTGGCTTTATGTAAGGCCAAGAGTCTGTTTTCAAGTTGTTCAACTGTCAGGGGGTTTGTGGTCATACCGGTAACCTCAACTTTATTCTACCCGAATTGCAACTTCTTAGTCAATCTGGGTCTGTGAAGTGATAAACCCGGTTACAGCCTTATACAACCCCCTCCGAAAGGATGTCAACCACTATAGAACCTTGTATAATCACCATTGAGGTGATCGATATGCAAAACTCATTATTTCGCAGAACGGAAGAAGAAAAATTAAAGAAAGAAGGCCGCGTCCCACCCGGGCAGGCATTGACTCAAAAATTTCCTGTTCTGCATTACGGACCCGTACCGCAATTTGACCCTGCCACATGGAAATTTGAGGTGTGGGGAGAAGTGGAACAACCCTTAACGTTAAATTGGATCGAGTTTAATGAACTGCCAAAAACCAGCCTGACCATGGATATTCACTGTGTCACACGCTGGAGCAAATTTGATACTAACTGGCAGGGAGTCTCTGTCAAAACACTGGTGGATCAGGGGTTGATCAAGATCAAACCCTCTGCCCGATTTGTCTTACAGCATGCTGAATACGGTTTTTCTGTTAATCTGCCGCTTGATATCGTCACGGCCGAAAACTTCTTATTGGCCACGCATTATGAAGGCGCACCCATCACACCAGACCACGGTTTTCCGCTGCGCGGGGTGGTTGGTGCGGTTCTTGAGAAAACCGAATTGGTAGTGCCCTATTTCTGGAAAGGTGCCAAATGGCTGCGCGGACTCGAATTCCTGGCTGAAGATGCCCCCGGTTTCTGGGAGCAGGCCGGTTATCATAACCGCGGTGACGTCTGGAAGGAAGAACGATTCGGGTAATTGTTTTATTATAAATGTAAGGGCAATTCATGAATTGCCCTTACGATGTATTCCTATTTTCTGCGCATGAACCTGACATAAAACCCCAAACCGACGCCCGCCAAAATGATCAAACCGCCTACGATCGCCAGAAACACGGAGGAGCTGCCTTCTTCATTAACCAGCGGCAGCGATGAACTGGCCTGTGCACTGAAATTCACCGTGGAGGTGTCACCGGCTTTCAGGTTGATGGTATTGTTTTGCCCTGAGGTAGGGTTATAGCCGTCAGGAATGGCCACGCTGATCGTGTATTCACCCTCGACAACCTCTTCAAAGCACACTGCTTCACCGGTACTGATCGTGGTTCCAATTTTTGAAAAACTGCCGTCCGGGTTTGTAATGCTGATCTCCCCGCCCGCCAAACCAGTATTTGTGATCTCGTTTGTTTCAGCCATGGCGTTGCCGTTGACATCATCATACAGATAAACGCATATGACGCCATAACCCTTGACGGGTTCGGGTGTTGGCAGGTTGCTGGTGGGTGTCGGGGATGGGCCAACTGTTACCGCGGGAGTGGGGACGGTTCCGAGCAGCAATTGCTGGCCAATTTGTAAAAAGCGGCATTGGTCGAGATCCAGGCTGTTGAGTGTGCGCAGCGTGTCGATGTTTACACCGGTTAAATAAGAGATACTGTCGCAAGTCTCATTTTCTCTCACCGTATAGTAAATATTGCCGTTTGCCATGGCGGTTGGCGTGAAATAAAAGACTTGCGCGTCTACCGGCCTGGCGAGCAGCGGCGTTGCCATTAAAAAGATGAAGCCACTGACCAGCATTAGGGACAGAATGATTTTTTGTGTACGTTTCATAATTTCACCTTTGGTCATTATAACATTATCTAAATCACCTTTAAAATCACCCATTAAATCGTTTGACAAACGTAATTTATTAATTCGTGTACAATTATTGAGTAATTATCGCCTTGTTCCAGAAACAGGAGGATTTATGTATCAAAAATTACTCATCATTGGACGGCTCGGAAAAGATCCCGAAATGCGTTTTACCCCCAACGGCCAGGCCGTTACCAGTTTTTCAGTCGCTACTGATCGTTCATACAGTGACCAGGCCGGAAAACTCGTCAAAGAAACCGTGTGGTTCCGCGTCTCTGCATGGGGAAAACTGGCTGAAACCTGCAACAATTTCTTGCAAAAGGGCAAAATGGTCATGGTGGAAGGCCGCTTGACCGTGGATGCCAAGACCGGCGGTCCGCGCATTTGGACGGGCCAGGACGGCACCCCCCGCGCATCGCTCGAAATGGTTGCCAACACTGTAAAATTCCTCTCCGCCAAATCGGATGGCAGTACCCCCGGTGGCGAAGAAGACATGGATTCCGGTCCGTCTGAGGATATTCCCTTCTAGGGTTTTTCGCTCATGACCAATCAACCACAACCAAATCCGCCAAGCGTACCCCCCATCGACTTGCCGGAGAATTTAGAGCCCATCTATAGCAACGTTACGCGCATCAGCCACACGCCTTCAGAGATGGTGCTTGATTTTAGCCGTCTTCTGCCCGCGGATTCGCGCTTCAAGGTTCTATCGCGCATAATCATGTCGCCAGTTGGCGCTAAACTGCTGCACCGCGCGCTTGGTGAGAACCTGGCGCGATACGAAGCCAATTTTGGCGAGATCCGCATGCCTGGTGATTCGCGCCTGGCAGATGATCTTTTTAAAGGTATTCACCCACCCAAACCCCCGGAGACTCAATAATAGCCATGCAGGAATTTACTGATCTTATTGAAAAAGCTAAAGCTGTCTTTGATCAGCGCACTGCGGTGCGTGATCAAGCCCTGATTCAGGCACGCGCGCTCACTCGTTTGGCAGCCCATACCATCCGTGCCATACACCGTGATGAAGCCGCCGCCGCCCAGGATATGCTTCTTGATGCGCGCGTATTGATCCTCAACATCCAGCGCGACCTCGCTTCTTACCCTGATATTTATTACGCCGGCTACACCCAGGATGCCGTCAAGGAATATGCCGAGGCCAATCTGACGGTGGCTTTGATTCTCAACCAACCCATGCCCACCCCTGACGAACTCGGCATTGAATATGCCGCCTACCTAAACGGACTGGCTGAGACCATCGGCGAGTGCCGCCGAAAGTGTTTGGATATTCTGCGCATGGGCTATTCTGAAGACGCTGAACGTCTGCTCACCACCATGGATGAAATCTACAACGTGCTCGTCACCATGGATTACCCTGACGCCATCACCAACGGCCTGCGCAGACAAACAGATCTCGTACGCGGCATTATTGAACGTACCCGCGCCGACCTCACCCTCAGCCTGCGTGAACAGCACCTGCAAGAAGCGTTGCAAAAGTTTGCCGAAAAATTCCCCGGCATGGAATAACGCGTGACAGGAACTCAAAAAACGACACAAATCCCGGTCATCGTCAACATGACACAAATCATCATCCTGGTGGTTGGCATTGTCTGGATCGGTTTCAGTCTTTACATGGCTATTGGGACTGATCCTTCCTTTGCCAAATTGGGGGCTTATCGCTGGATCATGGCGGGTATGACCTTTACGCCGGGACTGTTTTTGCTGGTGATGTGGTTTTTGCTGCGCAAGCGCTGGAAGACCGCCTGGTTTCTGACCGTGATTGCTCTTGGGCTCATGACTATTGCCATCATTTTTGATCAAGTCGGCTGGGTGGATGTAGCGGTGATGCTCGGTTCTGCAATCCCCCTTGTGCTTTTGATCATTGACCGCAAGTGGTATTTGAAGACTAAAACTTGAACAAAAATCGAAAACTTTCAACCAACCTAATAGTGAGCTTAAGGCCGGTATTTCAATCTGATCTGCCGGTCTTTTTTGAGCACCAAAACGACGAGGGTGCTGTCGAAATGGTGGGGCTGCCTTCTCGTGCACGGGATGATTTTTTCGATCACTGGCACAAGGTCATGGCCAATTCAACCATTATTCTGCACACCATTCTTTTTGAGAATGAAATTGCCGGCTATTTGTGCTCTTTTGTCAAAGAAGCAGACGAACGCGAGGTGGGTTACCATTTGGGCAAGGCATTCTGGGGAAAGGGTATTGCCACACAGGCCTTGTAATTATTTCTTCCGTTAATTCCACTCCGTCCGCTTTACGGCCTAACTCCTGCTCACAACATCGGCACACAAAAAGTGCTCACTCGCTGCGGGTTTATGCTTATGGATGAATATGAAGGGCTGTTGAAATACTAACTCATATAAAAGTTTAACGATTTTCACACAACGTCACATTTTTTTCTCCGTAAATATACATATAGCGTTCAAAAAGGAGAATAAAATGGATGAAAATGTGACCACAGAAGTAAAGCAAGGCGTAAAACATGTGCATCACCATCACGGTGGAAGTGCCGCCGGTGGGTTGTGGTTTGCAGGCTGGTTGTTCTTTTTAGCCTACACTCAACCCTTATTCTGGAAGGCAGTCTTGGGTCTGATTATCTGGCCTTACTACCTGGGCATTGCTCTCAGATAATCATCATAGAATTCGACCGCGGACGAGAAGATACTTCTCATCCGTTGTTTATTTTTATATACAGAAAAATTTCTCTTAATTTCTGTGAAAAAGGCTGGTTACTTTTACCAGTCTCCTGCCCCTCTCCGCCCGCAGGATGGAGAGGGGTTGGGGTGAGGCTGGGGTTAAAGAACTGATAATTAACAGGGGTCATGCACGCTCTCTGATTGTTCGTTATAATAAAGGGGATATGTCAAATAAAAAACATAACATCAAGCGCGTTGTGATCACCATCCACCCCAAAATGTCGGGAGCTAACGATCAAGCCCGGCAGGTGAGTGATTTTTTGCAGAACCTGGGCATTACAGTTGAAATTTGCAACACGGCGAATTGCGATTTACCGCAAAAGCTGGCAGCCAGCGAAGTTGATCTGCTGATCGCCCTCGGTGGAGATGGCACCATGCTGCGCGCCGGGCATCTCACTGCTCCCTTCGGTATTCCGCTGCTGGGCATCAATATGGGGCGTTTTGGTTTTCTCATGCAGCTTGGCCGTGACGAATGGCAGCAATATCTTCCCAGGCTGGTCAGTGGCGATTTTGAAATCGAAAACCGCATGATGCTCAAAGCAGAACATTGGCGGGCAGAAAAACTTTTGGCTTCTTTTCAGGTATTGAATGAAGTTGTCGTCTGCCGCGGACAGGTCGTGCGACCGATTCGCATCAGAGCCGAAGTCGATGGGTATACGCTGGCTTCTTACGTCGCAGACGGTTTGATTGCCTCCACCCCCACCGGCTCTACGGCTTATGCCATGGCGGTTGGTGGCCCGATCATGCCGCCTGAATTGCGCAACATCCTCATTGTACCGGTCGCGCCCCACCTCTCCATGGATCAGGCGGTCATCCTGCCGGCCGGGGCATGTGTGAACTTTTACCCTTCCAGTGATCACCAGGCTGTCATGAGTATTGACGGGCACGCCCCCGTGTCCCTCAAAAACGAAGACAGGGTTGCAATTATGGCAAGTGAAAATCAGGTTAAATTTGTAGTGTTTCAGGACCCCGGCTACTTCTACCGCAACCTGAGCCATTACATGGAACAAAATCCATCCATTGGCGGTTTGAAATGAGCGACAACACTCAGCAGCCCATGTACTGTTATAGCCATCCCCAGCGCGAAACCCTTTTACGCTGCAACCGCTGTGATAAACCCATTTGCACCTCGTGCGGTGTTCGCACTCCCACCGGCTTTCGCTGCAAAGAATGTGTACGCGGCCAACAAAAGATCTTTGACACCGCCCAATGGTGGGATTTCCCCCTGGCGGTATTAACCGCGGGTGTTTTGGCTTTCTTCAGCACATTTATTGCCGGAATGGTTGGATTTTTTATGTTATTTCTGGCGCCTGTTGCCGGCATCATTATTGCTGAAGCCGTGCGGCGTCTCTTGAAAAAAAGGCGTTCCAAAAATTTGCCGCTCATTACCGCCGCTGCCGCATTTGTGGGCGCCATGCTGCCAACTCTTGGCAATATCGCCATATTGCTGCTTTTTGCTGGAAGCGGCCAGGGCGCAAATCTTTTAGGCGGATTCATTTCAATGATTTGGCCGTTAATCTTTGCGTTGTTGGTTGCAAGTTCAATATATTTTCGCCTTAAGGGCATCAGGGTTTAAGGATCGGCATATGCTTGACGAATTGCGCATCGAAAATTTTGCCATCATCAATAAGCTTGAAATTCGTTTTAAGAGCGGTCTGGTCATTGTTACCGGCGAGACCGGTGCAGGCAAATCCATTATTTTGGATGCCATTATGGCGCTGGTGGGCGGACGTGTGGATGCCAACATGGTGCGCAGCGGTGCGGAGCGCGCTTCCCTTGAAGCAATCTTCAGTATCCCCACTCAAACCCGAAGTGAAATTATTGAAATTCTCAAACGCGAAGACCTGGATGAAGGTGAACCCTTTGTCACACTGGGGCGCGAAATCCGCGGTGAGGGGCGGTCTGTGGCGCGCGTCAATGGACGCAGTGTCAACGTCAGCCTGCTCAAGGAATTAGGGCATTATCTGGTCGATATTCACGGTCAGTCTGAGCATTTATCGCTGCTGGACGAGCGTTCACACCTGGGCTTGCTGGATCGTTACGCGGTCACTCAGGCTGAATTGGCAGAGTATCAAGCTTCCTACAAAAAACTTACAGGCATCCGCAGAGAGTTAAAGTCTTTGCGCGACCTTGAAAATGAATCCGCGCGCCGCATGGAACTGCTCTCCTTTCAGGTGAATGAAATCGAAGCAGCCCAACTCAAAGGAGGCGAAGAAGAAGAGCTGGATCAAGAGCGCAGCCGTCTGGCTAATGCAGAAAGCCTCTCCTCTTCTGCCCAACAAGCCCTGGCGCTGCTGGATGAAGGCTTGCCAGACACCTCCTCTGCTGTTGATCTGATCGGGCGGGCTTCACAGTTGCTGGCATCCCTTGCGCGCATTGATGCCAGTCAGCAAGACCTCGCTGCCCAGGTGGAAGCGGTCAACGCACAGCTTGCCGAAGTGAACCTTGATTTACGCAGCTACCTCGACGAGATTGAATTCAATCCACGCCGACTGGAGCAGGTTGAAAACCGGCTGGAATTGATCCATCAAATGAAACGAAAATACGGCGGTAGTGTCGAAGCCGCCATTGAGTATGGAAAGACCACTCGTATGCAGCTCGAAAATATTGCCAATGCCGGTGAACGCATTGCTGAACTTGAAGCAGACGAAGTCGCAGCATTGCAAGAAGCTAAAAATTACGCTCAACAACTCACTGAAAAACGAAAAACCGCTGCACAACTATTAGGTTCTGCTGTAGAGCGTGAATTAGCCGATTTGAGCATGCCCGGCGCACGCTTTTCGGTCTCTTTTGATCAGAGGGCTCAAACCACGGCTGAGAATGATCAATTTACCGAGAACGGTATTGACCAGGTTGAATTCTTGATTGCGCCCAACCCGGGTGAGGGATTGAAGCCGTTGGTGAAGATCGCTTCAGGTGGTGAAACGTCGCGCTTAATGCTCGCCTTAAAGAACGTGCTGGCCGGTGTGGATTTTGTGCCCACCCTTGTGTTTGACGAGATTGACCAGGGCATCGGCGGCCGGGTGGGATTTATCGTTGGTGAAAAACTCTGGCACCTCGGCGTCAACCATCAGGTGATGTGTGTGACCCACCTTTCGCAACTGGCTGCTTTTGGCGAGCAGCACTTCAGAGTGCGCAAACTGATTGTAGATGACCGCACCCTCACTGAAGTGGAAGAGTTGGATGATACCGCCAGGATCGTTGAACTGGCACAGATGACGGGCAGTATGAGCGAATCCAATTTAACCGCTGCACAAGAGATGCTTTCCAAGGCTCACGAAAGACAAAAACAACTGGAAGGTTAAATTCCATGACCCCAGCGGGGCAGACGGAAACACCTCAATTACAAATATTTCTGCTCGGTCCGCCATTGGTGACTCGGGCGGGTCAAATTGTGCGCATAAACCGGCGGGAACAACGCGCCGGTCTTTATTTTTTGGCCGGACACACCGATCCAGTCAGTCGTGCTGAAATTTGCAACACTTTTTGGCCTGACGACCCTGAAGAAGTGGCAAGGAAGAAACTAAGAGAGGGATTAAGCAGGTTACGCTCCGCTTTGAAGGACTCCCATATTTTCATCACCGATAATGATTTCATTTCTTTGAATTTATCACGGGTATATGTAGATGCACATGAATATAACAAGATCGTTTTACCGCTATTACATAGTTCTCAATTATCAGGGAATGGCATCCTTCCTGAATGGGTTTACGGTCAATTACAAAAAGCCATGGAATTGTGTCGGGGGCATCAATTTTTACAGAATGTCGCCTTACATAACTCATCAGGCTTTGACTCCTGGATGTCACTTACCGATCAATCTTTTTCCTTCTCGCGAGAAAAAATCCTTGAGCGATTGGCAGAGCATTGTATCGCCTTGGGGAACATTGATGAAGCCATTCTCTGGTTGGGGCGAATTACGAATTTTGATCAGCTAAATACCGATATTAACTATTTAATGATAAATTGCTTGCGAGAACGAAGACGTTTTAAAGAGGCTCAAGAATATTTAACTTTCTTGGATCAGTTCTACAAAGCCAATCAACCGGGGGGGTTGCCTGAAATATTAAAAGAAATGAACAAACGGGTGCAACGAGAAGTACTTGAGGTCGCTATTATCCATCCAGAAAAATGGCTGGGTGAAAAGACAGAAAATATTCCATTTGTGGGACGCAACGACTTGCTCGTCAGGTTGAACAATGCATATCACCGCAGAGGATTGGTTCATATATCCGGTGTATCAGGTTCCGGAAAAACCCGTTTGGTGCGCGAATTCTATACCAGGTTGCAATACAACCCGAGGTTTTTGTTTTGCTCAGGAAAACCCATGATCAGCAGCACCCCTTATGCGCCTATTGTCGAAGGCTTAAACGCGATGGTTACAGAAAAGGAGTGGTTATCACTTCCTGACGAAATTAAAACCAACCTGCACAGCCTTTACCCTGCCATAAAGTTCAGCGAAAAACGCCTTTCTCCAATCATAATTGAAAAACTTCCTGATAATCCCCTCATACGGATTCATAATGCCCTGTATTCCTTATTAAAAATATTGGCTGAAAAGAAAACCCTGGTCATGGTGCTGGATATAGCTGAATGGTGCGATGAAGCTACGCTGCAATTTCTTGCCTATCTGAATGATCGTCAATTTTTTAAGAATTTTGGATTGTTGATTGTCATCTCAAGAACTGAAGGACGCAATCCCGCGCTTGAGGCTTATCTTGATCAAAGCGTGCTTACATCCAATCTTGAACGGATGGTTTTGGACCCATTTACCCTGGAAGAAACGTCACAATTGATCTCGATGATGTTGGGCAAAGCGGCAAGTGCAGATTTGTTGAAAAAGATCCAATCTCAAACGGGAGGAAACCCGTATTTATTGATTGAAACCCTTAAATCGCTTGATCTTTACACAATTGATTTTTCAAACTATTCCGAGATGGATCATTTTCCAATTCCAGCTACAATTCGGGCGATTGTAAAAGAAAAAATCAGGGTTTTGGCTGATTCCACCCGGGAGGTTTTGTTGTCGGCGGCTGTCTTGGGCCAGCATTTTCAACCACAATTGCTTGAAAAAATGGTGAAGATTGATTTTAATACATTGTTATCCGCACTTGAAGAATTGCAACAGGCCGGCATTTTAACCAATACCAGTGGATCGCAAAAATCCTCGTTCTACGAATTTCCACACGACCAATTTCGACAAGTCATTGTTGAAGATTTATCACCGGTGCGTAAACGCGGACTCCATCTCGCGGCGGTGCAGGCGATGCTTGAAGTTAAAGGAGAGGCAGCAGATTTGGCCTCCACTTATGCCTGGCATTATGAACAGGCAGGAGAATACGCCAAAGCCTTCTCGGCATGGTGTGATGCTGGCAGATATTCACGCACTTGTTTCTCAAAAGTGGATGCCTACGCTGCATACCAACATGCTTTGAATTTGCTCCGTGACCTGCCGGCAGACATTTCACCTGTCTTGCTCCGGCAATTATTATTGGAGTGGGGTGACTATGCTTATGATCAATACGATGACATCACCTGTGAAAAAATATTCAAGACGGGGTTGGAACGCGGTGAAGCAATTCAAGACCCTCTTTTAATTGGCATTTCCATCAGCGGCTTGGGCCGTGTAGCTGAAATGCGGTATGAAGTGGATGAAGGCATCGAACTTCATAATCGTGCGTTATTTTTTCTATCTAAAACAGACGGCACCGCTGAGAAACTTGAAACCCATGCCCGATTAGGAATCTTGTATGAATTGAAAGATGAATACATACAGGCAAAAGCGACTTTCTTAACCGGTTTAGATATAGATAACAACGTTGACGATCCTCGTGTTTTAGAAGCATCGGTAAATCTTAAGTCGCAACTCTCCTTGCTAAACAGCATGATGGGCTGCCCGGCGCAAGCTGAGGTGGATGCCAGCCAGGCTGCCAATGAAAGCAGATTGATCCCTCGTCTTTCGGGAAGAGTTCACGCAAACACATCATTGGCGATCGCCCAGTATTATTGCGGCCATTACCAAAAATCGCTGCAAACGGCGTTCTCTGTATACAATCTGGCAGAAAAATTAAACCTAAATTGGTGGGTTTCTTTGTTAGATATCACCGTTGCCAAGAATTATTTGGTCATGGGTCAGCTCGACGAGAGCTGGCATCACCTCCACCACGCCATTGAGCAAAAAGATCCCGTCTTATTGCACAAGATCATATTAGAGCATTACGTCATCAAAGGGGATATTCTTCGCCTCTTGGGTGATTTTACGGCAGCAGAAGAACAATACCGCCTGGGCGCACAAGCGCCGCTTACAGAACTTCAATCGCTTGAAAATTATTTTGGTTTAGGGCTCACACTTTGTCAGCGTAATCAGCTTGTTGAGGGAGCGAGAATCATACAAGAGGCAGTTGATAAATCAGAAATTCTGGGTTTGGAATCTGTATCTTTGATTGGAAAGGTCTTCTTGCCTGCACTTAAAAACCCCAATATTGATGAAAATAGCTTTGTAAATGAAATCGCCCCTATTGTTCAGGAACTTAAATTGCGCGGATTTGGTTCTGCCAATTTGACAGCCGGGCTTATGACAGCCGGGATAGCACTGCGCAGAGGGGCAACAGACAAAGCAAGAAGCGGTTTTGTTGAGGTCGTTGAAAACAGCATAAAAGCCAACCATCGCTGGTACGAGTTATGGGCTGTATCTGCTTTGGCAAGTCTAGAGATAAATGGCAAGTTAGAAGGTCAGCAGTACCAGGAGCACAAAAAGCTAATTCTTGGTGAAATGGCATCTCACGTCGTTAAAGCGCCGCTTTCTGGCTTGTTTAAAAAACTTTCGAAAACCATCTGATTATGTCAATGTTTTGTCAACGGATAAGTTGTATAAACGACGTAATAACGTTGCAGCCTCTTGCGCAAGATTTAGGGAGCTTGCGCAAAGAAGGTTGAGAGAGAACAGGGCGTGGACTCTTTCGACCTTCTTTTTTTAATCACCTTTCAAAAGAACCCCGGGAATCTGAACTTTTTGATTCTCGGGGTCTGGGGGTAAACTAATTTGACGCCAACTATTACTTTAAATTTAGGTGCAAAATTTTATAGATCATTCCAGATGCACAATGGTAACGCCTTCTCCGCCTTCTTTATCTCCGCCTTCTTCAAAATTTTTGACTTCGCTGTTCAGTTTGAGCGCTTCACGGATCACCTGACGCAAGCGGCCGGTGCCCTTGCCGTGGATGATGCGCACGAATGGCAGACCCGCCATGCTCGCGTTTGAGATATAGCGGTCCAGTGCATCCAGGGCATCTTCGGCACGCTGACCGCGCAGGTCAATTTCCATGCCTGGCGAGGGTCTGAATGGGCTGGCTGCCGGGGCCGAAGTTGATTCCACTTTACCCCTGTTCTTCCTGGGTGAAGCAACTTCCACTTTCACTTCTTCTGCATTCGGAGCCATCAAGTCGTTCATTTTGGCGCGCACTCTCAGGCTGCCGATCTGCACTTCCATGTCGTGTTCGCCAATGGAGGTGATCACGCCTTCCATATTTAAAGAGCGCAGTTTCACACGTGCACCAGGTTTGGGGATGAATTCGGTGCGGCTTTGCTTGGGTGAATTCTGGCGTACCACCGGTTTGGCGGCTTTCTCTTCTGCCACGCTAATTTTCTCTTCAAGCGTTTTTAAGGCTTCAATTGGCTGTCGGGCGCGCTGCAGTTCCCGGCGCACCTCATCCATCTCTTGCCGCAGGCCGGCCAGTTCGTTTTCGGCCTCGCTACGCGCTTTTTCAAGTTCTTTGTGACGCTCATCTTCTATTTCTTCCAACCGATGGGCCAGTTCCTCTTTCTGATTGAGGATGAGTGACCGTTCTCTATCCGCAGCGGACCGCGCCTTGCGCGCCACCTCGCGCTGATAGTGAATTTCTTTGAGCAGGTCTTCAGACTTCAACTCGTTTGGGTCGATCATGGTCTTGGCGGAATCCAGAATCTCATCCGGCAGGTTCAGACGTTTGGCAATCGACAGCGCGTTGGATCTGCCCGGAATGCCCAGCGTCAGGCGGTAGGTCGGACGCAGCGTCTTGAGGTTGAACTCCATGCTGGCGTTGGTCACCCCCGGGGTGGCGTGTGCCAGAGCCTTCAACTCGGGATAGTGTGTGGCGATCAAACAGGGGATGCGCCGCTCCACCAAATAGAGCATAATCGCACGCGCTAACGCCGAACCTTCCTGCGGATCGGTGCCGGCACCCAGTTCATCCAGCAGCACAAGCGTTTTGGTGCGTGCATGCGTGAGGATGCGTACAATGTTGGTAATGTGCCCCGAAAAAGTGGAAAGCGACTGTTCAATGGATTGTTCGTCACCGATGTCGGCGAAAATATCATCAAAGAAACTGAGCTCGGAGCCTGATTGCGCCGGGATGTGCAATCCGCATTGTGCCATCAAAATCATCAAGCCGACTGTCTTCAGCGTCACTGTCTTGCCGCCGGTGTTCGGACCGGTGATGATCACCGCGAAGGTTTGCGCGTCGAGATCCACGTCAATAGGCACGACCGTGGCCGGTTCGAGCAGCGGATGGCGCGCATGGAACAACTTAATGCAGGTGCCGGGGTGATGTTCGTGAGCCGGCGGGCTGACTACTTTGAGCAGCGGCTCAGAGGCTTTCAGTTCATCGCCAAATTTGGCGCACATCAGGGTGAAGTCCAGCAAAGCCAGTGCATCCACGATACCGCAGATGGCTGAGGCTTCTGCTCCCACCTTGTTAGAAAGATCGGTCAGAATTTTTCTGATTTCATCCCGTTCTTGCAATTGCATCTCGTGCCAGCGGTTGTTGAGCTCCACCACGGCAATCGGTTCCACAAACAGAGTCGCCCCTGATGAAGACTGGTCATGCACAATGGATTTCATCTTACTGCGATATTCTGCGCGCAGCGGAATCACGTAGCGTCCGTTGCGTTGAGTGATGATGGCTTCTTGCAGCATGGAGGTGTTTTGAGAATCCGAGATCATGCGTTCAAGCTTGCTAATCAGGCGGGCATGCGAGATTTTAATCTCCGAGCGGATTGACCCGAGCTTCTGTGAAGCGCTATCCAACACCTCACCGCGGTCAGAGATGCAGCGCGAGATGGATTCAATCACGCCGGGTGGGGGTGGCAGCAATCTGACGATCTCTGCCAGATGTGGAAAGTCCTTCGCCTGCTTTTCAAATGAGCGGTGCAGGCTGCGTGCAGAGATTAAAGTGCCCGAGACCGACAACAGGTCTGACTCAGTCAACACGCCCCCGCGCCTCGCCATCTCCGCCAGCGGACGGATGTCGTGCGCACCGCCCACACCCATATCCAGTTTGATACTGAGCAGACGGCGGGCTTCGGTGGTCTTGGCCTGGCGTTCAAGGGCTTCTGCCAGCGTGGCGGCAGGTCTGAGCGCGTGCGCAAGTTCAGCAGACGCGCTGAAGGCAGCGAACCCGGCCAGCTTCTCGATCACCTTGTGAAATTCAAG
>CAKMKJ010000023.1 GCA_927443345.1 uncultured Anaerolineaceae bacterium
TGGCGGTCTTCTTTGGTTTAGCTTATGGAATGTCTCAATCTATTTACTTTGCCCTGGCAATGAAATATACCAGTCCGGCCATTGCGGCTTCCATGTTCGCCATCCTCATGTCGGTAACCAATATCGGTCAAGGAATCGGCCCGTGCCTTTGGCTAATGGTTGGTGCGACCAACCTCCATATGGGACTTTCACCCACTAATCAACGCCCATGCTGGGCGCACAAAAATGGTGGGCTCGCGTTCGAGCCCACCATTAAGTGTTAATCGACAGACCCGAACCAACCTCGTCTTAGCATCCACTTTGCCGCTTCGAGCACAGGCAAGATTGTAATGGCCAATCCTATCGCAATTACCCAATCAATAAAGGGCAGATAATAGGTTCCAAAAGCATCATGTAAGGCAGGTACATAAACAACCAGGATCAACATGGTAATTTCCCACATGATTGCATAGTTTAACCATTTATTTGCAAATGGCTTGTGAAGGACAGTTTTTCGGTCAGATCTATAACTATATGCTTTGAAAAACTGGATCAAAATAAGTGACACAAAAGTCATGGTCATCGCTTCAGAAATAACGCGTCCAGAATTGATTGCCCAGATGAACAACCCCAAGTTAATTATGGCCGACCAAATACCGCCTACCAACATCAATGTCACCACCGGACGAGTGAAAATTCCTGTACGCGGATTTCGCGGTTTTCGCTTCATCAAATCGCCATCGGGAGGGTCCATAGAAAGGGCAAGCGCAGGCAACCCGTCTGTAGCCAGATTAACAAACAAGATTTGAACAGCAGATAGCGGCAGGGGAAGACCCAGTAACGCAGAGCCGGCCATCAACAGAATCTCGCCAATATTCGATGAGAGCAGGAACATTAAGTATTTCTTAATATTCCCAAATACACCTCTACCCTCTTCAACCGCAGCCACAATGGAAGCAAAATTGTCATCCGTAAGCGTCATGGCAGCTGCTTCTTTAGTCACATCAGTGCCAGTGATGCCCATTGCAATGCCAATATCGGCTTTCTTCAGTGCAGGTGCATCATTTACTCCGTCTCCGGTCATTGCAACGATATTACCATGAGCCTGCCAGGCTTCCACCACTCGAAGTTTGTGCGCAGGGGAAACTCTTGCATACACACTTATATCTGCAACATCTTGATATAGTTGATCATCAGTCATTTCCTCCAATTCAGCACCGGTTATTGCGCGTCCTCCGCTTGCTAATAATCCTAAATCACGGGCAACCGCTTGTGCTGTGACAGGATGATCACCTGTGATCATCACCGTTCGAATTCCAGCTTGTTCACAAACGGCAATCGCATTTTTTGCCTCAGGGCGTGGAGGATCGATCATGCCCACCAAACCTAAAAATGTCATTCCAGTCTGGGCATTTTCAAGAGTTGCATTTTGTTTATTAGCCATTGCCAAAACTCTGAGTGCCTTTTCGGCCATACCAAGAGCAGCAGAAAGCACGTCTTGACGTGTTTTTTCATCCAGCGGTTTTATGCCATCAGGCGTTAAAATCGAATCACAACTACTTAGAATCATTTCTGGAGCACCTTTGGCATAAGCAATTACGCCATCAGGAGTTTGATGTAAAGTAGTCATGCGTTTTGTTTCGGATGAAAATGGAATTTCTTGTAAGCGGGGGAAAGTAAGATCAAGCTGGTCTTTTTCAAGCCCTGCCTTGGATGCAGCGACTACCAATGCCCCTTCAGTTGGGTCGCCTTTTATATGCCAGGTTTTTGCAGAACCTTCTCCGCTTGAAACAAGTTGGGTATCAGATGCCAAAACTGCAGCGGTTAACATTTGGATCAATGCTTTGGTTGGCTTAACCACTGTTTCATCACTCAGTTTATATTCACCGATAGGGTCATAACCTGAACCTGTCACGTGGAATAATTGTCCACCGGCAAATAACTGCTGCACTGTCATTTCATCTTTGGTAAGTGTGCCAGTTTTATCAGAACAAATGACTGATGTGCTGCCTAAAGTCTCTACGGCTGGGAGCTTTCGAATCAACGCATTTCGCTTGACCATTTTTTGCACGCCAATGGCCAAAGAAATGGTAACCACAGCCGGCAACGCTTCTGGAACAACTGCAACTGCCAAGGCAATGCCAAAGATTAACATTTCAATAAAGGGCTGCCCGCGTACCAACCCCAGGGCAACAATTAACGCAACAACAACAATGGCAGCTCGCGCTAATACTGTGCCAACTTTATCAAGGTTTATTTGCAGAGGTGTTTTGCCCGTTTCGATGGTTTGCAGAAGTTTGGCAATTTTCCCAAACTCGGTTTGCATGCCGGTTGCAACCACAATCGCTTTACCACGGCCATAAGTCGCGGCAGTGCCAGCATAAACCATGTTCTTACGGTCACCAACAGGCAGGTCATCACCCACCAGAGGCTGAATATGCTTTTCAACAGGTACAGACTCGCCAGTCAAAGCTGCTTCTACCAATTGTAGATTAACTGCGTCTAACAAGCGCGAATCTGCAGGAATTCGATCTCCTGTATGCAAGAGAATGACATCACCTGGAACAAGATCACGTGAAGGGATGTTTATTTCAACCCCATCTCGGAATACAGAAGCGGTTGGTGCAGCCATCTCTCTGAGTGCTTCAATTGCTCGCTCAGCGCGATACTCCTGAACAAAGCCCAAAACAACTGCAAACAAGACAATCACTCCGATTGCAATTGATTCGACACCATGCCCCAAGAATAGAGAAATGATCGTAGCTATCAGTAGAATCAAAATGAGGATGTTCTTGAACTGCTCCAACAATATTTTCCAGGCAGATGTTCGTTTAACTGCCTGAATTTCATTAGGTCCAATTTTTAACAGGCGATCCTCAGCTTCATTATTGGTTAAACCAACAGGCGAGCTGCCCGTTACTGAAAAAGTTTCTTCTTTTGTAAGACTATGCCAAGGTTTATTCGTAATCATTCGAAAAGTTACTCCTCAATATTTATACGTTTTTGTTTACATCTACATTATTATATAAATAGCATAATAATATTAACTATATGCTAGAAAATGTAATATTGCTACTCCCATTATCTATCTACCAAATACGAGATATAAATCACTCTATTCCTTAGAAACATTATTGATAGATACTCAAAGTCAAACATCATCACCTCCATTTTTAGTAATTTTATTTAGAATTAGTAAGAAACATACGCCAAAACAGGTGCCATTCCAAATCAACCACTTGGGAATTAAATAAAAAGAACCAAAGCTTTACTATTAGCGATGGTCTTGCACTTCAATGAAAGACAACCAGAAAATCACTTTTCGTATTGGTGGCTGCCTAAACCCTTTTTATGGGTGGCTACTCCCCATCGGAGTAAATATAGTTTACACAAAGTCTGAACAATAGTCAATAAAAAATAAACCATTGTAGAAACATTAAGAAATTTTTAACAAAAATAGTGAAAATCACGTGTCCATCACGCCATGATGCTTGAATAAAAAGTTCATCGGGGATGCAATAATCTACACTCACTAGCAATGCAAGTAATAGGAGGGAGCACCACACAAACAGGATACCTTTCGGGAGCCTGATGCCAAATTAAACATTGATGTGTTATCAAAGCCTGAGCTCAATTGTGAAACCCAACAAGAGATCAGATGCGCTCATCATTCAAATATCACCTTTTGAACACGAGTATTTAGCTTGAAAAAACTACACGCACAACGCGCCTTTAAAGAAAGAGGCATACAAAGAATTGCACCTGCTTCATGGATGAAAGTGTATACCAACTTAAAATTTTTGCTATAATCAAAATATATAAAAATTCCTGGAGGGAACAATGTTTGAAAAAAGTATTGAACTATTGAATCGTGCCGTACGTGACGAGTTATCGGCTGTTCATCAATATATGTACTTCCATTTTCACCTGGATGATCAAGGCTATGATCCATTGTCAGCCCTGTTCAAACGTACTGCCATTCTTGAAATGGGACATGTCGAATTACTGGCTGAACGTATTCTCTTCTTAAAAGGCGATGTGACCATGCAAGTTGCCGCTGAGGTGAAACCAGTGAACGAGGTCGAACAAATTCTTGAAATGGCGCGTCAGATGGAGCTAAGCAGCGCTCATGATTACAACTTATGGGCAAACGAGTGTTCTGCCAACGCAGATTCTGTTTCTAAAAAATTGTTTGAACAGTTGGTCGCTGACGAAGAAGGCCATTACGCCCAATTTGACAATGAGTTAGATAAAGTGAAACAGTTTGGTGACCGTTACCTGGCTTTACAATCAATAGAACGCAGCAAAAACGCTGCTTCCGCACCAGGATCAGCAGCCTAAAACGCCACTACAAATCTTCATCAAGGATCACCCCTGTTTTTAGATTCCGGGGTGATTTTGTTATATATAAGTAATCAATAATCTCAAGACTCATTCTTTGGATAATTCCATTTTTAGCAAATGGATTTATGATAAACTCATTTTAAGCTTACATAGAACCAATATGTGTTTAATTCAAATGTATCAGTGGCAGAAACCGGATAAGGCTTAATGGAATCAATTTGCGAGATATACAAAATAGGTTATGGTCCTTCAAGCAGCCACACCATGGGACCTCGGAAAGCCGCTGAAATTTTTAGCTCACGTACACCCGATGCGGCGTCATATCGCGTTACTTTGTATGGAAGCCTGGCTGCCACTGGCCGCGGTCATTTGACAGACGTCAGCATAACAAAGGCAATGCTGCCTAAACAAGTTGAATTTATCTGGAAGCCAGATGAATTGCTTCCTCTTCATCCAAACGCCATGCGTTTTGAAGCTCTCAATGAGACTCAAACTGTCACTGATACCTGGGAAGTCTACAGCCCCGGTGGAGGAGTAATCACCGACAGTTCAAAAAGCATGAGGTCGCCAAAAATCTATCCTCATCAGACAATGACTGACATTCTACGAGAGTGCACACAAAGCGGCAAATCATTTTGGGAGTATGTGCAAGATTACGAAAATGATTCACTTTCTGCTTATTTACATGAAGTTTGGTCAGTGATGAAGGATAGCATCTCTCGCGGATTGAAATCTGAAGGGGTACTCCCCGGTGGATTAGGTGTTTCACGGCGGGCACGCAATATTTATCGAAAAATTGAAACTTCTGGCGAAAAAATCAGAAAAGAAGGGTTTATGCCGGCATATGCCCTGGCTGTTGCAGAAGAAAACGCAATCGGGGGCCGAATCGTGACGGCACCCACTTGCGGATCAGCCGGGATTTTGCCTGCCGTTTTACGTTATGTTGAAGAGACTTTTGAGACCACTGAACTGGATATTTTACATGCGCTGGCTACGGCTGGTCTGATCGGCAACTTGATCAAAACGAATGCATCCATTTCTGGCGCAGAGGTTGGCTGCCAGGGTGAAGTTGGTTCCGCTTGTGCAATGGCTGCCGCGGCAGCAGCACAAATGATGGGCGGATCCATCAGGCAGGTTGAATACGCCGCTGAAATGGGTCTTGAACATCATCTTGGCCTGACATGCGACCCTGTCAATGGGCTGGTGCAGATTCCCTGTATTGAACGCAATGCCTTCGCAGCCACCAGAGCACTGGATTGCGCCACATTTGCCCTTTATTCAGATGGTAGTCATCGAATCTCTTTTGATGAAGTCGTTAGAGTCATGGCAAAGACTGGCCGTGATTTGCCCCATGTCTATCGAGAGACTGCAGAAGGCGGGCTGGCGATTGTTTACCGCTTCCCCCCTGCAAAACCACAATAAATTAATTTGAATAGCCTGGTTTTCGATTCTTAAGCGCGATCTTTTCATATTGCGATAAAAAAACTCAAAACAAAAAAAGTGCTACACTTAAGCATGTTCTCTAAATATTTCACCGAAACAAGGTGAAAACATAAGCAATGCATTTTATTTTTGGATTTTAAGATTAATTCCCTTTCTATCTTTTGAAACCATATTTTATCGCCGCACGGAGTGTTGATGAAAGATAATCAAAAAACTAAAACGCTGCCGACAAACGGGTTATCCGAACTCAACCAACACGGTTCAAAACCTGATGATGTAAATCAAATCGAAGAACAACTGCAGATATTTATGTGTGCAGTTGAACAAAATCCGGTTTCCATTGTGATCACCGATATCAATGGAATTATTACGTATGTAAATCCAATGTTCACAGAAGTGACTGGATACACATTTAAAGATGTCGTCGGAAAAAACCCAAAAATACTAAAATCAGGTCACACAACCTCTGAAGAATATGCATCCCTCTGGCAAACCATAAAATCAGGTAAGACCTGGCATGGAAAATTTTACAACCGCAAAAAAAACGGTGACTTATATTGGGAAACCATTTCCATTTCACCAGTGGTTAGTAAGATGGGGGTCACCACTCATTATGTGGCAATAAAAGAAGATCTCACTTATCGCAAACTGGTGGAAGATACAATTGAAAAAGAACGTCGCTTGCTGCGTGCTGTCGTCGATAATATTCCCGATCAAATATTTGTCCATGATCGTGATTGTCGCTTTGTGCTTAACAATCTTAGTGATGCCCGGGTTCTTGGTGTTAACGACCCGGCACTTCTGCAAGGTAAAAGCGATGTGGATTTCTACCCGCCTGAGCTTGCAGCCAATTATCAGGCAAATGATCGCCAGGTAATGGAAACTAACCAGCCGCTGATAATTGAAGAGGAACCCAGTATTACAGCAAGTGGACAAAAACGCTGGGTTAACGTCATCAAAGTGCCGTTCCAGGACAATAAGGGCAAGGTGGTTGGCTTGGTAGGCATTGCCCGCGATGTTACCAAACGAAAATTAGCAGAAGACGAATTGTTTCGTTCACGGCAGATGCTCCAATTGGTCGTGGATAATATACCAATGTTGGTGTTCTGGAAAGATAATAATTTAGTCTACCTGGGATGTAATCAAGCTTTTGCAACCCATGTAGGCCTTACCTCTCCGGCTGAAATCATCGGAAAAACCGATTTTGACCTACCATGGAAAGAACTTGCACAACAATATCAAGAAGATGACCGACAGGTCATCGAATCTAATTCTTTGAAGCTCGATTTTGAAGAACTTGCCCTGCAACCAGATCGCTCTCAAGCCTGGGTTCGAACCAATAAAATTCCATTGCATGACCGCGATGGAAAAGTGATAGGGGTATTGGTTACATCTGAAGATATCTCAGAGCGCAGGATGGCTGAACAAGAAATTGAGATTGCAAATGAAAAATTGATTTCGTGGGTGAGTGACCTTGAAAGGCGTAACCAAGAAGCCAACCTTTTGCGCCAGATGGGTGATTTACTTCAAGTCAGTAACGAACGTGATGAATATTACACAATTATTAAAGAATACATTCCTCAATTGTTTCCAGAAACTTCAGGTGCTTTATATATTTTGAACAATTCACAATCTTCTGTCGAGGCTATGACAATATGGGGTGAAGATCTGCAGAGTGACACGTCTTTTGCTCCAGGCGACTGCTGGGCAATGCGCCGAGGTCAGATTTATCATGGCAAATCTTCGAAACCCGGGTTGTCTTGCCGCCATATCAAAAAACCATTTTCTGGACGTTACCTTGAAGTGCCTATGATGGCCTCTGGTGAAATGATCGGCGTATTATATATCGAAGAGAGAGAAGAATTCATCCCTCTGGAAAGCTTTCAGGATCTGGCTCACACGCTAGCAGACCATCTTTCACTTTCGCTTTCAAACCTGAAACTGCGTGAGACCTTACGGATTCAATCGATTCGCGATGCACTGACTGGATTGTTTAATCGGCGCTATATGGAAGAATGTCTTTCCCGCGAAATTCCACGAGCGATGCGAAAAAACACGACTGTGGGTATCATCATGCTGGATATTGATCACTTCAGGGATTTCAACAATACCTACGGACATGAAGCAGGAGATGTCGTTCTGCGTGAAATTGGAGCACAGCTCCAAAACCAAATCCGCGGGGAGGATATTACCTGCCGATATGGCGGCGAAGAATTTATACTCATCCTGCCAGAAGCGAACAAAGAAGTAACCTTGCAGCGTGCAGAAAGAATTCGAGAAGCTATTAAGTCAATACGGGTTGAATATCACCGCCAACCTCTGGGAGTGATATCCATTTCACTTGGCGTTGCAATATTCCCTGAACACAGTACAACAGTAGAAGGGCTGCTTAAAAAAGCGGATGAAGCACTATATCATGCAAAACATAACGGACGAGATCGGGTAGAGATCGCGATTATTTCTTAAATCACGCCAAGTTTAAAGTGAACACTCAAGCTAACGCCTTACGCAAAGCGACCATGCCTGGATGGATTAGCGATCTGGGCTTTCTGCGATATTGATCAACTCAAAACATCGTTTGGGGAAATTAAAATTTTTTCGGTCAGACTCAAAGCTCATCTAATAACTGCTGCGCCCATTCTCTGGCAAGCCCATGTGAACGGATTCCATAATCCAGTGTTTTAAATTGGTAGCCATGCAGTTTTTTTTCTTCTTCGGTTAATTGCAAATGAGATAAATATTGAGAAAGCTGATTTAAGGATTCTTCCATGCTAATGATGGACGAAATGATATTCTCCAGAATATTCTTCTTATCATCATCCGATTCGATCAACCCCAGAAAAAACACCTTGCATAAGGCCATGGTTTCAAGCTTATTTCCGTCTAGATCAGCATGCATCCATTGATAAAAATGAGCTCTGCCTGCTTCAGTGATATGGTAAATTTTTTTGTTTCGTCCATTCTCAACCAGTTCAATAAAAGTGATTTCATTTAAGGCAAGCAGCTTTTTAATCGCGCTTAATATGCTGCCATAACTGGCACTATATATTAATGCCATACCTGATTTAAAAGCCTGGTTTAGTTGATAAACCGTTAGATCCTGAACCATTAATAAACCCAAGATGACTATATCCATAAGAGTCTCCAAATATAATTATAGCAGCAATATCTCTTTTCGTAATATCGAGTATTGACATGTGCAACTTTTTATATTACTATTAGATATATTATTATTAGTGACATTAAAAGGAGAATAAAATGAAAGTTTTAAAAATTGTGGGTATTGTTGTGCTGCTACTTGTGGTTGTTTTTGGTGTGCTTATGTGGTTAAACTCCAGACCAGTGCCTAAAGATCAAGCCGTTTCTGAGATTAAAAGGTATGTTGATAACAGCCTGAATGACAAGAAATCGATTTACTCCGCTTTGGTCTACGTTGACGCTCCCCAAAAAGACATAATAGTAAGCTATGCCGCCGGAAAATCAAATGGAGAAATGGTCAAAACTGACCAACCCTTCCACGTCGCCAGTGTTGGAAAGTTGTTTACCGCCACCTTAATAGGTCATTTGATTGATGAAGGAAAGATCCAATTAAACGATCCGATAAATTTATACCTGGATGATGCCATGCTGGAAAATCTCTTTGTATATGAAGGAAGTGATTACAAAGACCAGGTGACCATCCAGCAACTGCTTTCACACACCAGCGGTGTGGCAGATTACTTTGCTATTGAAGACAATGGATTGATGGAAGCGTTATATCAAACGCCAGATAAATTCTTTACCCCGCAAGAATTAGTTAAATATACGCGTGAGCAACAATCCGCCCACTTCGCACCAGGCGGTGGATATCATTATTCCGATACGGGTTACATCCTTCTTGGTTTAATCATTGAATCCGTGTCTGAAAAGCCTTTTCACGAAAATCTACACGAGGTCATTTTCGATCCATTAGATATGAATGATACCTACTTGATGTTCTATTCTGAGCCCAAAAATGGATTACGCCCAATCGCTGAAGCATGGGTCAACGGACATGAAATCAGCCAATTTCAGAGTGTCAGCATCGACTGGGCTGGCGGTGGCGTGATCTCCACTTTGGATGATCTGGCGACTTATATCAGGGCCTTGTACCAGGGAAAAATCATCACGACAGGTACCCTCGACGCCCTCAATAAGTTTGATTATGAATTTATGTCTGGCATTGCCTACGGGAACGGTTTTATGCAAATGCAATTTGAAAAATTCATGCCTTTGTTTGAATACTTACCCAAAATGACGGGGCATATGGGCGTGCTGGGAACCCAATTATTTTATGATGCCCCCTCTGATATGGTTTATGTATCCAGTTATGGGTCTACTGATGCCACGGCTGCCAGCGTTCAAAGTATGATGCAAATACTTGCGACTGTGCATCGAATCAAGTAAAAAAGAAAATAACTACCCAAAACTCAAAAGGCGCCTTTTGAGTTTTTTTGTTTGAGCAGGTACTGTTTCAGCGTAATAGTTAAAATATTGACTTGTAAGTATTCCTACACCCTACATGGAAGATTGTTAAAATTGAATCAGTTTATGATCTGTTTTCTGTTTTTTATATCGGGGCTTTTCAAGTTTTAACAGTCAGCAATTCACATACTTGAGGCAGCAGCCTTTTTTCAACATGGAATACATGAACAAAAATAGAAACATGTTTCTTAATTTATAAACAACACCCCCTTGAAAACGAATCCATAATAAAGCAAAATAGATGGAACCATATATAATTAATAAGGTTTAGCTCACTCTACAAGAATAAAAGTCCTGGGGGTTTCATTTATCAGAAGTTATTCGGTAAGAAACAGCGGAGGAAAGTAAATGAAATCAAGACAACACCTATTGGTTGATATCAATACCGCGGATGAAAAACTTTTGTCTTCTTCGCTAAAGATCAGCCTTCGCCTGTCAAAACGGATCATCGCATTTCGACCCTATAAGTCAATAGATCAATTAAACCAGGTTTGGGGCATTGATCCCCTCACGCTGAATCGGATTAAAACCCTGGTCAAAATCGAATCTGAAAACCCCAATCAACCTAATGACGTTTTCATCACTGCTGATGAACCTGAATCGCGACTTTCAACTTTAGAGCCTGCTACCTATGAAATGATTGAAGAATCCTCTTCGGTGACTGAACCAGCAAAAGCTGTAGATAAAGACAATTCAAACCTCAACCTTCTGCTCTTTTTCATCATCCTGATTGGAGCCTTTTTCAGATTTAGCGGCATTAACTGGGACTCAAATAAACACCAGCATCCCGACGAACGATACATCACAGATGTGGCAACAAAAATACAATCTGTTTCCAGTGTTAAAGAATACTTTGACACCTCCACCAGCACTTTAAACCCCGTGAACCATGGGTCTTACACTTACGGCATGCTGCCGCTGTTTACCACACGCATTGTTGCTGAAATTATCCACAAGACCTCATATGACCAAATCGTTCTGGTAGGCAGGGTGATCTCGGGTGTTTTTGACATGCTCGCCTTATGGATGATTTACCTATTGGCAAAAAAACTGCACAACAAAAAGACCGGCGTTCTTGCGGCTGGTTTATATGCGGCAACCGTTTTTCCCATTCAAATGTCTCACTTTTTCACCGTGGACTCATTTTGCACAGTCTTTGTCATTTTGGCGGTCTATTTTTCACTCAACGCAATTCAAATTACGAACCCAAAATTCAGGCTGAAATGGAACAAATTAGTTTATTTTGGTTTGTTTGGGCTGGTCGTGGGCATGGCAGGCGCATGCAAAGTGAATGCGCTTCCTGTTTTCGCTGTGATAATTCTGGCTGCTTTCATCCACTTTATGACTATACGGAAGCAAAGCGGATTAGGAACCCAGGTACTCATTTTACTGGCAGGTTTACTTCTAGCTGCCCTGGGCATGGCAGTCGGGTTCAGAATCTTCCAACCATATGCTTTTATGGGGCCAGGATTCTTTGGTCTGGCATTCAATCAAAGATGGATTGACACGATAAAGGAAGTAACCAATCAGGTCGCCGGGTTCTCTGAATGGCCACCCAACCATCACTGGACAGACAGACCGCTCTCTTACGCCTGGGTGAATATGGTGGTTTGGGGCATGGGCATTCCACTGGGAATCGCCGGATGGGCTGGCTGGGCGTGGTCTGCATTACGCATGTGGAAAGGCGAATGGCGCATCCATATTTTGCCCTTTACCTGGATTCTGGTTTATTTCGTCTGGCAAAATATGCAATTTTGGCGCTACATGCGCTATTTCTTGATCATTTACCCATTCATTATTATGTTTGCCGCATGGGCACTCATGCAGATTTGGGAAAAAACCAAAGATAGCAGGCAGGCGCTCACTGAATACAAATTGCAGATTCGCCAACCTTTTGCAGGTCTGAAACCAATTTGGAAAGGCCTTTCAGCTTTTGCAATTATCAGCATCGTGCTGCTGTATACCTACGGCTATGCCTTCGGATTTTCAAGAATTTACACTCGCACCATGACGCGTATTGCCGCCTCCAACTGGATCATTGAAAATATCCAGGGACCGCTCAACTTGAAGGTGGATACTGCAAATGGCCATATCAATTATCCGATCAATATGATCAACCGATGGACGCTTGAACCGGGCGATGAACCTGAAATAGATGTCTATTTGGCTGCAAATGGCACGGTGAGTTCGGTGACCGCACCAGATATTCAACAGGTTGGGGTCAATATCTACTTCAGGATTGCCAAACAGGAGAATGGGGATGAAATCGTTGTTGAGGGCCGTTTACCTGTCGCAGATGACGATGATGCCACCTCATTAGATATCCGGTTTGGAGAAATTACTTTAACCAAAGACATCCCATACTATTTTAGTTACAGGGTAACCAATAGCAGTAATTATTCATTATCTGATGTTTGGCTGCAAAAAGACGAAGATGAAAATACAAAAATCCCATTGGATTGGGAAGCAGTCAATTTAAGCGCTGTCACACCGGCTGAGGGAAAGCTCAAAATTGTTCCCCTGATCGATGTTCCAGTTAATCATTTGAAGATCAACTATTTCGAACAATCTTTTAATCAAACCCACACGACTCTCAAAATCAGTCTGCTTAAAGATGGCGACGAAAAGAATCCGTTGAGCAGCGCCAGCCAAACCATTACTTTCGACCAACCCGGTTTGAGTTTGGCACCAACATTCGATCTACCCAAAGTGGATGTTATACGCGGCAGTGTTTATCAGTTGCGCTATGAAATTACAGCGGGTGGACCCCTTCGGTTGTTTGCAGAACCTTACACACTTGAAACTTCATGGGATGATGCCCTGCCTCTGGCAGTGAGGAACCTCGATCCTCTTGGTAGTATCTATCAACCTTATAATTTGCAAACATACGAACCTGATACACCCGAAAAACGCGAGAAGATGATCGACATCCTCAATAAAAGTGAATTCATTGTCATCCCCTCCAATCGCAGTTACGATGCAATGCCGCGTCTTCCAAATCGCTACCCATTGACCACAATGTACTACCAGGAGTTGTTTGACTGTGCCGGTTGCATTGGCGATGATCTTGAAAACAAAGCTTATGGTCTGAACACCGGTTTTATCAGCCCACTAGGTTTTGACCTGGTTGCCACTTTTGTCAGTAACCCATCGGTTGGTCCCTTCCAACTCAACGACCAATCCGCGGATGAATCTTTTACGGTCTACGACCACCCTAAGGTATTCGTCTTTAAGAAAAGCGCTGACTTTTCAATCGAGCATGTGAAAGAAATTCTTAACGCCGTTGACCTGGATAATGTTCTTTTCCAATCCCCCATGTCATATACCAAGGCTCCCACAGCCATGGAGCTTCCAGAGCTAAAACTTGCCGCTCAAAAAATCGGCGGTACGTGGTCGGCTATGTTTGACCGATTATCCGCTGTGAACACCAACCAAGTATTTGGAACAATCGTTTGGTATTTGGTTTTATGGTTACTTGGCTTGTCAGTTTTTCCTTTGATATTTACTGCTTTCTCCGGTCTGCCCGACCGCGGATATCCGCTGGCAAGAATGGCTGCCTTATTGTTGACAGCCTGGATCTCATGGATATTTAGCAGTTTCAATATTCTGGCTTTCACCCGCTGGTCAATATTGCTCGCCATCGTTTTATTGGTTGCTCTCAGCTTCTACTTCGGATTGCGGAAAAAAGCGGAGATCATCCAATATTTGAAATCAACCTGGAAATACATTTTGAGCGTGGAGATAATCTTTGCAACAGTCTTCGTATTCATGCTGATCATCCGCATCAATAATCCAGACCTTTGGCAGCCCTGGATGGGCGGCGAGAAACCCATGAATTTCGCCTTCTTTAATGCTGTACTGAAAACCGTTTACTTCCCCCCTGAGAATCCATGGTTCTCAGGACATTATCTGAACTATTACTATTATGGATATGTCATGGCAGCCATCCCCACCAAGCTGACCGGTATCATGCCGTCAATTGCCTATAATCTGGTTTTACCCAGTTGGTACGCCATGGCCGGCATTGGCGTTTTCTGCATCGGTTACAATCTGGTCACTGGTTTAAGTCATTCAAATCAACTGTATGGCAATTCGCCATTCTCAGATTGGAACGCCTCCACACACCATCAAAAATCAACGCGAAGATGGGCTTATTTCGCCGGGTTGTTTGCACTACTTGCCGTGATGCTGTTTGGTAATTTATATGAAAACAAAATTTTAATAAAGCATCTACCCGAAATGGTGCCGGCGAACTGGGCTGAAGAACATCCAGAAAATCCATCAGGAGGCAAATTCGCTGCCACTTGGGATCTCATTACCGGCAAAACAGAATTACCGGGGAATAACTCACAATGGTATTTTGAAGCTTCGCGCCCAATCTTAAATGGTGAAGCGGATACTCCAATTGCAGAGTTCCCATATTTCACCTTCTTATATGGCGACATGCATCCGCACATGCTAACCATGCTGTATTACGCCCTTGCCTTTGGTTGGATGCTCTCACTGCTAATCTATCCCATAAACAGAATGAAGTGGCCTGAGCGGACTCTCAGCCTGTGTATCGCAGCCGTCGTTTTTGGCAGTTTTTCCGCTTCACACACCTGGGATTTCTATCCCTTCCTCGGTTTGGCCGTCATCACACTCGGTTGGAGCATCTGGCAAACCAAACCGGGGCCAACCAAAACAACCGTCCTTGTGATTGCCAGCTTTGTGGTTGCATTTGTTGGCTTGGCTATTGCATTCTATTCCCCCTTTACCCATTGGTTTAAAACTGAATATATGTCAATAATATTATGGACAGGTGCAAAAACGCCTCTTAGTGATTATCTTATTGTGTTTGGCCTTTCTATGTTCATCGTGATCAGCTTACTTGTCAAAGAAAGTTTAGGTGATCTCAAACGAGCTTACCACAAGTGGCCAGATTACAAGACCCTGACGAAAATATTGGTTTTGATTTCATTAGTGTTGATTTATCTTGTCTCTTCGTTGATTTGGAAATCTAACTATCAAGTTTTGAGGTTGGGATTGTTCATTTTAATCGGTCTGGGATATCAGGTCTTTTTCAGACGCGGACAATCTAAACTGCAAATGCTCACCTGGATCTTGTTTAGCATCGGTTTCTTGCTTACTTTGTTGGTTGAGTTTGTTGTCCTTAAAGGCGATGTGGGCAGATCTAACATGGTCTTCAGAATGTATATTGAAGCCTGGTTCTATTTCGGCATTTCAAGTGCGCTTGCGTTGACCCTCCTGTTGGCTGGGATAAAGAAATGGCCGCAATGGACATCCATCCCATGGATTATCATTCTTGCACTCCTTGTGATTGGATCATTGAGTTACCCCTATCTGGCGACTGGTGAAAGAATCGCTGATAGATGGCCCAATATCACAAATCCCCCCAAAACACTGGATGGGGCTGCTTTTATGTTGGGTGAAGCAGATACAACCGCACCGGCAATTTATGATGATGAAGGCAAACCGCTCAACATCAGTCGTGATTATGAAGCTATTAAGTTTATGCAGGAAAATGTCTCAGGCTCGCCGATAATCGTCGAAGGCAACACCGTTGAATACAAATGGGGGTCCCGTTTTTCTGTGCAAACGGGATTGCCCTCCGTCATTGGATGGAACTGGCATACCCGCCAGCATAATTCATTGCTAGACGGTGCATGGATTACGAAACGGATAGATGAAGTTGCGAATTTTTACAACACGATTGATCTTGAAGCTGCCAGTAAATTCATCGCCAAATATAATGTTGAATACATTGTTGTAGGTGACCTTGAGAGAGCGCGTTACAATCCAGAAGGTTTAACCAAGTTCCAGAATTTGGTCATGGATGGAACTTTGAATATTGTGTTTGGAGATAACACTGAGAACACCACCACGATATATAAGGTCACTATAAAGTAACTACCTCAACTTGTGATGGTCTTTATTTCGAAACTGTATTTAACAGATTAAAAAGGATAATTTCTGAACTAACACCTGAAGACCTTGATTGTCTCATTAAATAAAGGCGGGATCATGCAAAAAAATCAAATTCAAAAAATGCAATGGATAAGATTAGCATTATTCTTATTAGCCTGTGCCTTATCAGCATACAGCGTATTTTCAAATAAAGTAGAAATTGCTTTGCTATCCACTTTGACCTTGTTCTTAGCATTTGTAAATCTGAATAAAACAATTACTCACATCGAAGATAAAGTAATTTTCAAAAAATATAATCTGACTTCAGATCAATTGGTCTTATCTCTGGCGCTTTTTTTCTATGCGATAGTTACAGGGGTTGTGGCTGCCTTTTTATCACCCAAAACATCCAACGGCACAATCGCATTAATCCTTTGGATTATCGCAATTGGTCTCTTGTTGGCGGCTGGTTTTGTTTTTGACAAAATTCGGCCAATAAGCTGGCGTAATCACATAAAATCTCTGGACACAAAGGCTCGCAGGAATTTATACTTTGAGGTTGTTGCTATCTCTTGTATCACAATTCTTGCATTTGTCTTACGCGTGGCTTACCTTGATCACTATCCCACTTCAATGCATGGTGATGAAGGTGAAATGGGGATGGAAGCCTTAAGATTCTTGGGAATCGGCGATCCAATCTCACCATTAGGAATTGGTTGGGGTCCACTCCCAAATTTGTTTTACTTATGGCAGGCAGGTTTTATCTCAATTTTTGGAAGAAATTTGATCGGGTTGAGGCTGGTTTCTGCCTTATTTGGAACCGCTTGTATACCTCTTGTTTACTTAATCTGTAAAAAGTGCTGGGGCAAATTGGCGGGTTTTACCGGTGCATGGCTCATAGCGATAAGCTCTTTAAATATCCAATTCAGCCGACTGGCAATCAACAATATTCATACATTTTTCTTTATGTTACTTTTTTTCTTGTTGTTCCTGATACCCAATTTTGATCAGAAATCTGAAAAGAACGAAACCCCTGAAGAAATTGTATCTCGGAAATCCTTTGATAATAGTTACAGAATTACTCCTTATATCGCTATGGGAGTTACTGGCGCATTATCCCAATACATGTATCTTGGTTCACGCTTGATCCCGCTGGTGGCAATTCCAGTTATCCTTTATCAGCTTGTTAGAAAACGCATTAATCTTGTTCAGATATCTGTAATGATTATCAGTGCGTTGTTGGTGTTTGCTCCTTTGGGCCTGGATTATTTAAGAAACCCGGATCAATTCAGTACCAGAATGGGAGCTGTTTCCATTTTTAATCCCGATAACATCCATAATAATTATGGGGCTGATGCGACGCTCTCAAACAGTATTGGAAAAATCATCATCAGTCAATTTGACAAAAATTTGGGATTCTTTCTACAATCAGGAGATAGAAGTTCTTTTTATTTCTCCAATATCCCGGCTTTTGATCAGAGTACTGCATTTTTATTCTGGCTGGGGCTGGGTATTATTTTAACCAAACCTAAACGACTCCCCGAAATGTTTATCCTCATTTGGTTCTTTTTAGGATTAATTCTGGCAGGCGTAATTACCAACGACTCACCAAATGGCACAAGGTTACTTATCATTTCTGCAGTAGTCTATCTGGGTGCCGCTGCCTTTGTTCAAAGAACCTGGGATGAACTAATCAAATTCTATCGACGGATACCCAATATTCACATTTCCCTTGAATGGATAATTGCTCCAGTTATCCTTGTTATATTATCTACAACTCTGATCATTAATTATAATTACAACTTCGTGATCTATCCAAAAGCGGGCGACAATATACTCTCAATAAAAATAGCAGAAGAAATCAATGCCATCGCCCCTACAAACCATATTTACTTATACGGTATCGGTAACTTATATTCCAATCATGGAACTTTAAGATTTCTTGCTGGAAACAATGAGGTAATTGACATTACAAATCTTGATGATATTCCACCACAAATTCATGATGGAAAAGGGATAACTGTATTGGCAACCTCTACCAACTATGAAAAGTTTTTAGAAATCTCTTCGCTTTTTCCACAAGGGATACTGTCTGACGAATACCGTGATGGCCATTTGGTATTTAAAAAGTTCCAAATACCTCCGTTGCCTTAAGACTGAGTTTTGGAATAACGAATAGCGAATACCCTTCTTATATAGGTGCTGCAAATCCTTTACAGCCGTATGGAATTATTCGGCTATAAATAAATGGCACCTTGCAATTTTTTACAAGCTGTTTTACAGTTGTTTCTACAAGGAAGCTTATATGGACAAGAATAAGATAATCATTACAGGTGGATCTGGATTCATAGGAACAAATTTGGTGGAGCACTATCTATCCCTTGGATGGGATGTTTTAAATCTAGACATTAATTCTCCGCGCAACTCAGCTCACAAGGAATATTGGCAAAAATTGGATATTGTAGATCGAGCAGAATTGTTGAGAGTTTTCCATGATTTTTCACCCGATTATGTATTACACTTTGCAGCCCGCACTGATCTGGATGAACACGAAAATTTATCGGGCTATTCCGCCAATATCCAGGGTGTAAGAAATATGGTGGATGCCATCAAATCTACAAGTGGGATTAAAAGGACCATTTTCGCGTCAAGTCAGCTTGTGTGCCGAGTCGGATACCAACCGGCAACAGACGAGGATTATTGCCCCAACACTTTATATGGTCACAGCAAAGTTATCGGTGAGCAGATTGTTCGTGCGTCTGGAAATATTGGAGCCAGTTGGGTTCTAATTCGTCCCACTTCCATCTGGGGTCCTTGGTTTGATGTTCCTTATCGCACTTTTTTCATGACAATAAATAAGGGTTTATATATTCATTCAGGGCAGATTCAAACACAAAAAAAATGGGGGTTCGTACTAAATTCAGTGCAGCAAATCCACAAATTGCTTATTGGGCCAGGTGATATGATCAATTCAAAAACTTTTTATCTGGCTGATTATTCACCCCTTATCTTAAAGGATTTTGCGAATTCCGCTCAAAAAGAGATGGGGGCAAGAAAGATTGTAACTCTTCCATTCTGGTTGATGAAACTGATCGCCCAAGGTGGAGATACTTTAAAGCTTCTTTTTTTGAAAAATCCCCCATTAACAAGTTTCCGTCTTAATAATATTATTACAAATGAAATTCAAGAGACCTCATCACTTGAAGAGATTACGGGGCCGTTACCATTTACATATCTTTTAGGGATTGAAAAAACTGTCGAATGGTTAAAGTCACAGCAGATAATTTAACCATCTTGTGATTAATAGTTCTGAAAAATAGTGCCTTGATAAAATGGTGGCTTTGGTTTTGCTATCTCCGCTGCAAGCTTGCGGAGTATTATCCCTTCGCAAAAAGATCATCCGCCTCTTTCTGCTTCGAACCGAAGCAGTGTGTTATGCGCTTTTCAGCTTCGCAAAATTGAATAAAAGGGTGCTTCAAACTATTTTTAGAATCCATCAAAATCTACTTTCGATTAACAACGTTTTCATAAATCCAACAAGATATATCAGCATGAATTTTGTGTAAGAAAATTTGAAAAGGTGTTGAATAACGAGATGCAACCTGAAATTCGTCATTGTATTGTGCTTTAGAATTTGAGCTGGTAATAGAGGTAGGGTATATGCGAAATTTAGATAGGTATTGGTTAATGAACTTCAACTTATGCTGCTTTGTAACTCTAAGCCAATAGTCATAATCCATAGCATTGCGGAATTGGTCATTAAATAAACCTATCGATTGTATCAATCCTGTTCGCCAAAAGGTTGAGGGTTGCGAGACATAATCCATAACCGTCAGACAACTATCAATTCCCAACTTGAGCCAAAAATTCTTGTAATGTTTAATAAAAGCACGGGTTTCAATACCCTTCTCATTTATGTTAATACATTTTCCAGTCAGTATTTGGCAATCTGGATGTTCAACGAAATATTGTCCAACTGTCAAAAGTGTGTTTGGCATGTAGACGTCATCAGAATTTAAATATGCTACCACCTCACCCGTGACCATCTTCAAACCTTTGTTTATTGCATCCACTTGACCTTCATCAGGCTCGCTAATCCATGTCAGTGAGTCGGCATACTTTTTGAGGATTTCATGTGTGCCGTCTGTAGAACCACCATCTAATACAATCAGCTCAAGATTTGGATAATTTTGGGTCAGTACACTTTGAATTGTCTCATCGATAAACCTAGCTTGATTCAATGTTGGTACAATGATAGAAATTTTCGGAAACATACACTCTCAATATATTTGGAATAGGTAAATTATAAGTGATAATCGGTTACTCGGAATTTTAGTTTATTGATCATTACTTATTATGCGTATTGGTAATTTTCGAATTACAGGGGATTGCTACTTTGTTATATTTATACCACTTACAAACATATTACAATCTTCGCTCAACACCACCTACCCAATAAGAAACTGTATAATGTTATTTGAAATATTGATTCATTTTCAAGCTTTTAAAATAATTCGAATTGGACTATTTTTTTGGGGCTCTGTGAGGACAGATGATAAAAGAAATTCAACATTGTCGTATATGTGGAGGCGTTGCCCTTCAACCAATTATTGATTTAGGTTCTCAAACCCTCACTGGGATTTTTCCTTTTTCATTGGATACAAAAATAACTAAAGGTCCACTGGAATTAGTTCGCTGTGATGATGATATTAATCAAAACGCCTGTGGATTGCTTCAATTGCGTCATTCTTATAATCGCGATGAAATGTACGGCTTGAATTACGGCTACCGATCTGGGTTAAACAAATCCATGCTTGCACATTTGAGAACCATCGTTGAGAAGATTCAAGGACTCGTCAAACTTAATCCTGGTGATCATGTTTTAGACATCGGTAGCAACGATGGTTCTTTTTTGTCTTTTTACGATGAACTTCCAGGTTTGAAGCTAATAGGGATTGATCCAACCGGTATCAAGTTTAAGCGTTATTACCAACCCCGAATTCATTTGATTCCAGAATTTTTTTCGGCATCAGAAATTAAAAAACACTTTGGGGCGCAAAAAATGCGGGTGGTTACTTCTATTTCGATGTTTTACGACCTTGAACAACCATTGCTATTTGTTAATGAGATCAATGAAGTACTCGCTGATGATGGCATTTTGGTGCTTGAGCAGAGTTACATGCCAACCATGCTAGAAGTGACCGCTTATGACACGATCTGTCATGAGCATTTGGAATATTACAGCCTTAAACAAATCAGATGGTTAGCCGACAAGACCGGGTTAAAGATAATCCATGTTTCATTAAATGACACCAATGGCGGTAGTTTTTGCCTAGCACTTGCAAAGAAAACTTCCTCCTATCCCGAAGCAGAACTTGATATCCAGTCTCTTCTAAATAGTGAGAGAAAAATGGGGCTGAATAATTCTGGTCCATATCAAGCTTTTACACAAAGAGTACTTCTCCATAAGGAAGAATTAATAAAGTTTTTTGCCCAAGCCCGAATGGATGATAAAAAGGTTATAGGTTATGGCGCATCAACCAAAGGCAATGTCATCCTTCAATACTGCGGTATTACAAAAAATGATCTGCCGTATATTGCCGAAGTAAATCCAGACAAGTTTGGTTGTTATACTCCCGGTACACATATACCCATAATTTCTGAACAGCAAGCTCGAGACATGCAACCTGACTATTTTTTTGTGCTTCCATGGCACTTTAGACAAAGCATTATTGAACGGGAACAGGAGTACTTGAATAAAGGGGGTGTGCTCGTGTTCCCACTCCCTGAAATCGAACTTTTCTCACAATCAACAGGTCACAAGTAATGAAAAGCGCCGTTGTAATTGGATCAAATGGGCAAGACGGACATTACCTGTCTCTCAGCCTGGAACAAGCAGGATATAAGGTAATCCGCATAGACCAGGCGTTGCTTAATCCATCTGATTTTTTTGCGTCAAGAAAACCATTTGATATCTGTCGATCGGATCATACCGATTCATTGCTCAAAAGCTTGCAGCCCGATGAGATCTATCATCTTGCAGCCTTTCATCAATCAGCACAGGATGATTATGTTGAATCCTTGGAGATTCTTGAAAAAAGTGTTTTGGTAAACGAATTTTCTCTGTTTAATTTATTAAGTTCTATTACAAAATTCTCCCCTAATACCAGGTTATTTTATGCTGCATCTTCGTTGATTTTTGGCGAGCCTGAATCCGAAATTCAAACTGAAAACACACCCATTAATCCAGTAACACTGTATGGCATCACCAAAGCCTCAGGGTTATATCTTTGCAGAAAATTCCGCAAAGAACAAGGTATCTATGCCGCCTGCGGCATTCTCTATAATCACGAATCTCCAAGAAGGGCTGAGAATTTCCTTTCAAAAAAAATCGCCATAGGTATAGCAAATGCCTTGAAAGACAAGAACTATATTTTGGAATTGGGAAATTTGAGCGCTTACGCCGATTGGGGATACGCTCCTGATTATGTTGAGGCTATGAAATTGATTCTGGATCAAGAAAAGCCGGATGATTATATAGTGGCGACCGGTGAAAAACATTCAGTAAAAGATTTTGTCTCAATTGCCTTTCAATCTGCTGGTCTGGATTGGACAAAACATGTCAAGGAAACACCTGGTATCGTTAAGAGGATAACTACTCCGCTGATTGGAGACTCAAGCAAACTGCGAAAAAAATCCGGGTGGAAACCCAGCTTGACTTTTGATCAATTGGTAAAGACTCTGGTTGACAAAGGGGTAGATTTTGAATAAAAAGATTGAATCAAGGGGTCTGATTTTCATACCCACTTATAATGAACGAGAAAATGTTGAGAAATTGATCAACCAACTTGATCAACTGCACTTGGGTTTTGATCTCCTTTTTGTTGATGATAATTCGCCAGATAAGACCGGTGAAATACTGGATAGTATCGCATCAAATCGAGAGGATCTATTTGTGATCCACCGTCCATCCAAACTGGGAATTGGCAGCGCCCACATTGACGGTATTGATTGGGCATACAAAAAGGATTATCAATTGCTGATCACCATGGATAGTGATTTTTCCCATTCCCCGGCATATATTCTAAAGTTGCTTGAGAATGCAAAAAACTCAGATGTGGTGGTTGGCTCCCGTTATTTACAAAAAAACAGTCTCAGTGAATGGAATATTCGGCGAAAGTTCCTGACACATATGGGACATTTCTTAACAATGTTGTTTTTAGGGATGCCTTATGACGCAACAGGTGCATTCCGATTATATCGTTTGGACAGGATAGCACAAAAATGCTTTCACAGTGAAAGATCACTGGGCTATTCGTTTTTCTTCGAAAGCCTGTTTCTTTTGTTTAAGAACCATTACAAAGTCACTGAAGTCGCAATTGATCTGCCAGCACGTACCTACGGTACCTCAAAAATGAAAATGTCAGATGCCCTTTATAGTATGGTAATGCTGGTTCAATTGGTTTTCCTGAATATATTTAATCCGGGAATTTTCTTTGTGGGTAGAACTGACAAAGAAATACAGACAGATAAGGATCTTCATGACGACCAATCATGGGATGATTATTGGAAAAAACAACAATCAGTAAATAACTGGTTATATGATCGAATTGCTGAATTTGTCAGACACTTTCTCATTCGACCTTATCTAAATAAATTTATTCGAAAGCATTTATCGAAAGGCAGCACTCTTGTCCATGCTGGCTGTGGAAGTGGCCAGGTGGATTACGATATAACCAATGAATTTTCAGTTATTGCGGTCGATATTTCTATTAATGCACTTGAAATCTATCGGGGTAATCATTCACAAATTGAGAAAATGATGCAGAATGACATCCGCAATATGGATTTCGCAGATGCAACCATAGATGGAATTTACTCCCTGGGTGTCATGGAGCATTTTTACCCCGAAGAAATAATGAGGATTTTACGGGAGTTTTGTCGCATCCTCAAACCGCAAGGTATAGTTATCCTCTTTTGGCCGCCTAAATTTGGAACCAGCGTCTTATTTCTGAAGGTTTGGCATTATCTCCTGAATAATTTTTTCAAGAGGAATATCCAGTTTCACCCTGATGAAGTATCTTTGCTGGAGTCTAAACAGCAAATTGCGGATTTTGCATGTAAAAGTGGCTTTAATATGGTGGATTATCATTTTGGAATTAATGACTTATTTACCCAAGTGGTCATCGTATTACAAAAAAACAATAAATGAATTTAAAAAAAAGATCGACAATCAGGAACTCAAAGTCTTGCCATTGACTTTGAGCATTTTTATCACCTGAATTTATTTATTTTCTCAATATAGCTGCTTGAAAATAAATAAAAACTGGTTACAATAAACTTTATAAACCACTTTAGTTTATGGAGTTTATTATGATCGAACAGCCTCAGCTCTTTACTGAAGCAATGAACCTCTACGGGGATAGAGGTGTCAAATTTACCATGGACGAACTCGCTTCACGCCTCTGCATTAGTAAAAAAACGCTTTATGAAATGGTGCGCTCAAAGGAGGATTTGTTCATTCAAGTAATCGATTTCTATTTTAGGGGGGTTGCAGACCTGCAGAATACCATCCACACTGACAGGAATCTTTCTGCCATTGATAAATTGAAGAAATTATTATGCGCCACCCCTGATTTTGTCATTCGCAAAGTGCATTTGCATGAGCTAAAGATGAGTTATCCCAATGCATTTAAGGTGCTTGACGACAAATTGCGTCTCGGCTGGGACAAAACCTTTTCCGTTTTAGATCAAGCCAAGGCGGAAGGCTCCGTAAGGGAAATTGATAATCACTTATTCAGCAAAATCTATGCTTCTGCCATTGAAGAAGTCATTCTGAGCAATGAGAATGAGATACTTTTGACATTCAGACAACAACAGGAACAGATCGTAGATTTGCTGCTCTTCGGAATATGCAAAAATTAGTTCAGATTATGGTGTTCACATTCTTAAACAAATAAGGAAAAAAAACAACATGAAAAATAATAAAAGCACAAAATCGCCAACTTCATCCAAAGGTGCACCAAAGAAGAACCGACGTGTCGGATTAATCATCTTCATGTCGCTTGTGGTGATTGCTGCACTTATTTACATCGTTATGTTTGTGCCTTTTGGAAAACATGACTTTTCCGCCGCAACAACAACATCTTTATCAGCAGATGGCAATTTTGAATATAGCATACCGCTTGACCCCTCCAGCCCATGGGCCAAGTTCCGCGCTAATGATCTGCAAAACGGCCGAACCCCCGTCGAACCTGCCGCAAACGACCTTGAACCATGGTCTTACCGCACAGGCAAAGGTATTTTCTCATCGCCCGTCGTAGATGGTGACGGCAATGTATATGTCGGTTCAGCAGACACCTATTTCTACTGCTTCAATCCAGACGGCAGCGTGAAATGGTCGGTAAAAACCGGTGAAATCATTGATTCGTCTGCGCTTCTTGACAACCAGGGATTCGTCTATTTTGGATCCGGTGATGCCAATGTCTACAAGGTCAACCGAGAAACAGGCGAGGTCATCTGGAAATCCGCAGCACATTCAGTTGAAGAGGTTGAAGAAGAATTTGGCATCAAAACCTACAATGTCAATTGGTTTGAGGGCAATATTGGCATACTCCAAGATGGCACCTTGTTGGCGCCCAACGACAATTATCTGGTTTATTCACTTGACCGTGAGACAGGCGATAAAAAGACGATCTTCCTCTCAAATGAAATGGTATGGTCGCTCCCATCGATCAACATTGAAACTGGCAAACTTTTCTTTGCCTCCTGCAATCAGATCCTCCAAAACGTATTTGGATACGACCTCTCAGGCAAACGTGAATGGCTGAGCGGAAGTTTTGGTACTGTTGCGGCCACGACCATGCTCACCAACACATCTGATAAAGGCGCAGTACTTGTGGGGGGCTTCGACGGCTATCTGCGCGCTTTTGCGCAAGACTCAGGCAAATTGCTGTGGAAATTTGGCACAAAAGATCACATCTATGCCAGCCCGGCCCAACTCTCTGACGGCACAATCATCCAACCAAGCACGGATGGCACCCTCTATGCCATCAACGCCGAAACCGGAAAAGTCATTTGGGAATTCGACACCCTTGAACCCATTCGTTCTTCGCCGGCTGTGGATGGAAACGACAATATATATTTTGGAAACGGTGAAGGCAAACTTTACAGCATCAACCCTGATGGCACCTTGCGCTGGAGTTATCAACTCATCACTGACCTGAGAAATGACCTCAACGGTTCACCTGCCCTTGGTTTTGACGGCATCTACATCGCCGGTGAAAGCGGAGAAGTGTTTTTTGTGCCTTACGACTTTCCGCTAACAGCTGCCGGCAAAGCAGATCCACGAAGTTACGCATCCGGAGAGAATATGCCTGTGGATGGCGCCAGCCTGGTATATACAAGCTCCTTCGGCGCATTACAACTCACCCCTGACAGCGCTATTGACGGGAATACGCCAATCACGGTCACACTATTAGTCCGCGAAAATGGGGATAATGTCCTTTCTGCTCTGGATAGAAAAAGCATCAAAGTGATTATTCCAAATAACGAGCAATTCCGCGTCGAAGTGGGAGCTACAAACAAGTTCATCAACATTATCCCCACCGAGACCTGGGTGCCAGATGCAGACGGAAATATCGCTGTAACCATCACTGGTGGATACAAAACCAATCTCAATCGTTTTGGGCTAAAGTTCTTTGGCGGCAAAAAGGCTGGAACATTAGAAGAGACTTTTACATTCAAGGTCAATAAACCTTCAGGCGCTGAAAATCCGTTTATGACTGCGGTTGAAGACAGTCAACAAAGTATGCTTGAGTTTTCACGCCTCTCTGTGCCAACACCCTCAATGCTGCCCTCTTACAATCAAATTGGGTTTGACTCACTGCACTATGTGGGCGGCGCTGTTACGAAAAATACCAATGGTCAGATGGTGGTTTGGGTCATTGAAGGACGGTTGAATGAAGACGGAAAAACCAGCATTGATCCCAATGCCATCACACGCTATCCGTTGTTGCTCAGCTATGACAACGGATTGGTGACGTTTTCAAATTATGACGGGTTCAAGATCAAATTCATTGGCTCATGGGATATGCCCTTCGCCGCTTATCGTATCAGCAGCACACTCAATGAGGCTGGCACATTGGCAGAAAACGCCACCGTAATTGCTGTAACCAACTGCGATGAAATCAAATTCTATGGCATTGGTCTCAAACTGGTTGGCATGAGCGAATTCAAAACGGGACAGATGTTTGTGCGCGGTGGAACCAACATCTCGCAATGGCAGAATGCCTTTAAGCCCGAAGGTGTGGGAGAAATTACAATAACAAACGACGAAGCCAGGGTGACCGCAACTTTTAGCAACTCTTCACTCAAAGCAGATGAGCATGTTTACAGCATCATGCTGACCGATGAAAACGATAACCCGCTTCCGCTTTATTACACCAATAACACGACCATTGAAGCCAACACTGATGGGACGATTAAATCAATCACTTATACCTTCGACAAAGGTGAAGAGATTTCAATGGCTAAAACTTATGTAATAGTCGATACCTATCCAGTCTTTACTCGCTAAAGAAAAACACAATAAACTCAAAGCGCCAATCCTTTACGGGCTGGCGCTTTTTAATATGCTATTTTTCTATGTCATTGCTCCAAGAATTATTCTTTGAGTCGATATGAGACATAGGCGATGGTTCGGTTATGGGGTGACCACGAGTTTACGTTCATGGTGCCTTGCCCGCCAAATAACTTGACAATGGTTTTGGATGCTCCACCTTCTGCCGGAATCAAGCGCAGCTCTACATTCTTGTTCGCAGGATGGTCGCCCGGATCCACATCTCCTTTGGTATAGGCGATATAAACGACCCAATTGCCATCAGGAGAGACATGCGGGAACCAACAGTTAGCTTCTTCCTTAACCATGTGTTCCGGGTTGGAACCGTCCGTTCGCATGCGCCATACTTGCATCAGCCCGGTGCGGGTTGAATTGAACCAAATATGCTCGCCAGTAGGAGAGTACTCCGGGCCGTCATCCAGGCCGGGTAAATTGGTAAGTTGAAGTTCGTTGCCTCCATTTACTGAGATCGTAAAAATGTCATACTGACCTCCGCGCTCGGCACAATATGCCAGTGTCTGCCCATCAGGCGACCAGCCATGCAGGTAGCTGGGGGCATTCTCGGTCACCAGCCTCGGTTCTCCACCCTCAAGTGGAAAGATGTAGAGTCGAGATTGTGCGTCTTCATGGCTGTGATGGCTGATAGCAATCTGTGTGTTATCGGGTGAAAGCACATGGTCATTGTTGCAATCAATGGCATATCCGCTCTCGATTTCTTTGATTGCCCCATTCACCAACTCATACGTATATATGCGGCCTTTACTGTTATAGATCAGGAATTTACCGTCCTGCGTCCAGTTTGGCGCTTCAATAACATAATCAAATTCTTTTAGCGCTGTTCTTATTCCGGTGAATACATCCACCGTTTCTAAAATACTAAAGGAGTCGCGTTGATCGATCCATGCTCTTAATGTCTCGATATCCAATTTTTGGTCCTCTTTTGGGTTTTAATTTATCTTACCATTTATATTATCAAAAGTGGTTAATTTCTGATAATAAAGAGAGCCCTATGGACCAGATAGGGCTCTCTCTCAACTAGACTCTCTTCAAGGAGAAGGAAAAGTCTACGATGTAATCATTACTTTCAAAAATTAACCAATCAAAATCAAATAAAGTTAGTTTGTGCTGTTAGAAAATTTCAGCACATTCCAGCTTAGTGCGGGCACTTTCACGTTATACAATCCATTTTCAGGGTCACTCACTTTTTCTGAAGTAGGGATAACCGTGTTTGGTGCAGCTTCAGTGTTTACTGCTTTGACATCTTCATGGTGTAAAACAATATGTTCATCAAATTTCAACTTTTCGAAAGCTCTCAGATCACAAGATAATAACATGTCACAGTCGGTGCTTCGATTGACCGCAAAAATGGTCAATTCACCATCATCCCCCAGTACTGCGGTGGCATCCAAGAACGGTACATCATCAAAATCTTTGCTGCTGTAAAGCGGAGAGTTGATGATCGGCCTCAGCGCGGTTCCACGACCATAAAGCGAAGCGTGCATAAAAGGCCAGTAAATGGTTTGAACCCAACAGTTATTTTTGCTGGTCATAATCGGAGCAATAACGTTAATTAACTGCGCGAGACAGGCGATTTTTACACGGTCAGAATTGCGCAGCAGCGTGATCAACATACTTCCGACCAACAAAGCATCTTCAAAGTTATAAACATCTTCTAACAAATGTAGTGCTTGTCCCCAGCGGTTTTGGGCCAACACTTGTTTATCTTGTTCGTTGGAGTGATACCAAACATTCCATTCATCAAAAGAAAGGTTGAGTTTCTTCTTGCTGTGTTTTTTTCCGCCAGCCGCATCACAAAGTGAAACCACCGTCTTGATAAAAGCATCCATATCGACACTCTTGGCCAGGAAGTTTGCGGTGTCGTCAGTCAAGTTTTGATAATAGCGGTGCAGTGAAACATAATCGACATTGTCGTAGCATTGTTCCAGCATTTCAAGTTCCCACGCCCCAAAGGTGGGCATATCATAAGCGGATGAACCACACGCCACTATTTCAATGGAGGGATCTACCCATTTCATCACTTTGGCGGCTTCATTGGCGCTTCTGCCGTATTCATACGCAGTCTTTTGGCCAATCTGCCACGGACCGTCCATCTCATTGCCGACACACCATAATTTAATATCAAAGGGTTTTTCAGCGCCATTTTTGCGGCGCATATCGCTCCAGAAGCTTCCGCCAGGATGGTTGGCATATTCAACTGCATTCCGTGCTTCATCCAAACCACGAGTACCCATGTTTACCGCATACATCACTTTGGTATCCACCTTTTTTGCCCAATCGCAAAATTCGTGCATACCAAAGGCATTGGTTTCAGTGGTGAACCAGGCGAGATCCAATTTGACCGGTCTGTGTTCACGCGGACCGACGGAGTCTTCCCAATTGAACCCCGAAAGAAAATTTCCACCCGGATATCTCACTATGGGAACTCGGAGCTTTTTAACCACATCAATGACATCGAGACGGAATCCGTTCTCATCAGACTTGGGATTCTTGGGATCATAAATCCCTTCATAGACAGCACGTCCGAGCTGTTCAATGAACGAGCCAAACAGGCGCTCATCCACCCTTGCAATCGCAAAATCCTTGTCGAGAATCAGGTTTGCCTTTTTCATGTCATTACTCTTTGATGAGAATTTTTGATCACCCATAGTAAATTATCCTTTAACGCTTCCGGTAGACATGCCTTCAATAAAGAATCGTTGAGCAATGAAAAATAATACCATAATCGGCAAAATCGTCATGACTGCTCCAGAAATCAGCAACATGTAATTATTGCCATAAGGCCCCATCAAGCTGGTTAGGCCAATTGGTAAAGTAAACATCTTTGTGTCAGTGAGTACAAGCAAAGGCCAAATGAAATTGTTCCAAGACATCATTCCAATATATATGCCCATTGCGGCAAAAGCTGGTTTCATAATAGGCATAATCAATCGGAGGAAAATTCCATATTCGCTGCAGCCATCAATTCGCCCTGCGTCTACAATTTCTTTTGGGATGCTTTGCAGAAATTGACGAAAGAAAAATATGGCGATGGGATGTGCCAGGAATGGCAGCATAATCCCTAAATAAGTATTGTTCAATTTCATGGCAATAATTTCGCGATACATGGGCAGCATAAGAATTTCAAAGGGGATCATCATCACAATCAAGACACAGATGAAGATTAGTGTTTTTCCTTTGAACTCATAAAAAGCAAAACCATATCCCACCCAGGAACTTATAAACAAGGTTAGGGCAGTTTGAACAACGGTTAGAAAAATACTGTTTCTGAACCAGATAAAGTAATTGTGATCGCCGCCGGTAAACAAATACTTATAATTTTCAAGTGTAAAAGTTTCAGCGCTAATATTTAAATTGAAGCCATTGCGAATCACCATTCCACTGTCTTTTAAGGATGTCACGACAATTGAAATAAAGGGAAGTAAAACAATGACGCCCAAGGCAGTAAAGAATAAAACAAGTAAAACACCCGTGATACGGTGTTCTCCGGGTTTCAGCCTGGAAAAGGAAAATTTGGACATATTATTTGCTCTCCTTTTTCAAACCACCTGTCAATTTTAGCTGAACCAGGTTAGTGCTGAGAACAACCACAAGTAAAATCAACCCAATGGCAGAAGCAAGTCCTAGCTGTCCCTGGCTGATACCGTTCTTGTAAATTAATCCAACAATAGTCAATCCAATATTATGGGGTGAAGATTTGCCCGCCCATAACATTTGGCTTTCTGCAAACATGGCCAAACCACCATATATGCTAATCGTCAGCAAATAAATAATGGTTGGTTTAAGCATGGGAATGGTGAGATACCTGAAACGCTGCCAGGTATTCGCCCCATCAATTTCGCAAGCCTCATAAAGCTCAACTGGTATGCTATTCAAACCAGAAAGGAAATAGATAATATTAATCCCTGTCCAACGCCAACTTGCCAGAGTCACCATAACGATCATGGCAGGCCACTGCAAACTTAACCAACGCACTTTTTCTCCCCCGAATAAATTGATTATGACGCTGTTTACCAGCGAAGCATTGGTTTCATTAAACATAAATCTAAAAGTAAGGCCAGCCACAACCACACTACACAAAAGGGGCATGAAAAGAGCAGCGCGGTAAAGACCGCTTGCCCGCATAGACTTGCTATTTAACATAACTGCAAAAGTAAGCGGAAAAGGGATGAGCAAGAGCAGAGTTAACACCGTATAGATTAGGGTGTTACGAATTGCTATTGGAAAATCTGAATTATTTAACAGCATTCGATAGTTATCAAGCCCAATGAATTGAATATCCCCAATTTTGACACTTTGAAAACTCATCACAATCGTGCTGCCAATTGAATAAACAAAGAAAACCAGAAATATTAATACAAAGGGCAAAACGAAAATATATGGAGCTACCTTTTGTGAGTTAATTTTTATTTTCATAATCGTCTCAGGGTGGGATTCTTCAAGATTAAGCCTACCATCGCCAGTTGGCTCTATTACTAGCTTTGAGGAATAAAGCCCTTGCAGTTCTTTGATTCAAGGGCTTTATTCCCGTGATTTACTTAACTTTTATTACTTTGACTGAGACAACAGCTCGGCTTGAGTTTCATCCAAAACAGTCTGGGGATCTTCTTTATCAACAAAGATGCGGTTCCAGGTGGTAGCGCTCAGGTAATCATTAATGATACCTGAATTCTGCATGGTCTTCTGAGTGAACATCTTGTCAGAAACACTGGCCAATACTTCAAAGGGGTTCGATGAGAAGTATTTGAGGAACTTGTTTTCAGGGTCGGTGGTGATTGAAGTATCATTGGCAACCTGAATGTTCACGGGGTCAAATCCTAGAAGTTTCCAGAGGCCTGCGCTGCCTTCGGGGCTCAATTTTACCCAGACCACAAATTCAGCGGCGAGTGCAGCATTTTCGCTGTTTTTATCAACAGTGGTTCCGGTTCCGCCCAAACCAACAGATTTGTATGAATTAGCGTCAAACACGGGCAAAGGAGCAATGGCAATTTTGCCAGCCAAGTCAGGCATTTCATCGGTGAAGCGGCCCATGTACCAAAGTGGGTATGCAACGGCTGCAATATCACCATTTGCGACAGCAGCTTTTCCTTCTGGTGTATCTGCATTGCCGGTCGGGATGAAAGCAAGTAAATCTTCTTCCACCCATTTGTTAATCAATTCAACAGACTTCAAAGCCTCGGGACCATTGAGGGTGGGCATACCTTTTTCATCGATCAGAGTAGCGCCTAATTCAGACATCAGGACGTTGAACTGATAGGCACCGTAGGTTTCACAATAGAACATATAGTTGCCGGTAGCTTCTTTGTAAGTCTTCAGTGCAGCTTCAAAGTCATCCCAGGTCTTGATGGTGGTGTAATCAATACCGGCGGCTTCAAGCAATTCGGTGTTGTAATACATGACGGTAGCGCCAACATGACTGGGTGCAGCATATAAGTTGCCGTCTTTGCTAACCATATCCAAAATCGGTGTGACAAGATCCTGGGCATACTCAGTGATGTAGGGGTTCAAGTCAAGGAACTGAACTTCGCCGTTCATGAACATCGGCCATTTGCCCATTTCAACATCAGCAATATCAGGAACTCCTGCACCAGCCAACTGGGCAGCAAAAAGCTTGTCGTGAAGTGAAGCCCAATCATAGAAAACAGGGACAATCTTGACAGGTTTGTCAGGATTGGCTTCATTCCAAATGGCAGACATTTCAACAAAATAATCCAGATGTTGTTGAATGAAGGACCAGACCTCTAATTCAACAGGTTCGGCAGCAGTGGCAGCAGCTTCAGTTGCAGGTGCTTCAGTGGCAACAGCTTCTGTGGCGGGTACTTCAGCAGGTGCTTCAGTGGCTGCAGCTTGGGCGCAACCAATCAGCAGAGTTGATAACATGACCAGGACGGTTAGAATTGAAAGCAAACTTCCTTTTTTCATCTCGTGTTACTCCTTTTTGATTTGTCGAAAAATCAGTTAATTACTTCTCAGTTAACCACACGCGCATCTCGTTTTCGCCACGATTGCCCCATTGGCTGTAGGGAATAAGCGTTATTACTCGTGACTCATATACACACGATTGGGAACTATACAATGTTTGATCCCAATTTTTTTCCGATTCACTGTAACCAACCGTCTTCAGTATTGGCATGTTCTCATCAAGCCAATCCACATTCTCTTCGCTGAAAACAGCATCTGCAGGCAATCGTAGTGCACTCAGTGGTGTCGCGTTATCAACCTGCTCAGCGCAATAAACAGTTTCGCCTCTTTGAACACAAAGCTTCCCTGCTGCTGCCGACACACTCGGATGAGCTCTTAAAATTCTCACCTTCGGAATCAATGAGTAAGAATACTCTTGTTTTCCGCCAGTATGTTGAATTATAAAGTATCCATCTTTGTAGTCTTTGATTTGATCGCTTACCATGTTTGAGTTTTCTGGCAACCGCAAAAAGATTTTCTTCGGTTCGCCTTCAATCGTGAGTGTATACTCATCACTTTTCCGAACAAGATTTACATAGAGCCCTCCTTTATTGAATGAAGAACCAAGGTGTGAAAGGATGTACAAACAATCCCCATCATGTGCGTAAATATATCCAGGGATAGAGGTTAGTATGCGAGCCAGGTTTGGCGGACAGCAAGCCACGCTGAACCACTTTTGTCTTTCCGTCTTTACATGTGATAATGTCGGATTGTGGGCAATGGTTTGTGGAACAACCTCGAGCGGATTTACATAGAAGAAGTGGTGACCATCCCTCCCTATGCCAGAAAGCACTGTGTTATATAAAGCCTGCTCCCAGATGTCATAATTCGTTTTCTTGCCATTCAACAGCCACATTCGTGACGAGAACAACATCAAACCGATTGAAGCACATGTTTCGGCATAAGCGCTGTCTGCCGGTAAATCAAAATCGCTGGTAAATCGTTCTCCAAGCTTTGCAGCCCCCACCCCGCCGGTAACATACATCTGACGAGTGATAGTATTTTCATAAATTTTCTCGCAAGCTGCCGCTAGGTCTTGATCATCAGTTAGCCGCGCATAATCGGCCATGGCGCTGTATAAGTACATGCCTCTTACGGCATGACCAGATGCACAGCACTGTTCGCGCACAGGCGCTTGAGATTGAAAATAATCCGCCTTAAAATGAGCCATTTCTGGGAAAATATATGAATGGTCTACTTTTTTGCATTCCTCTTCAAAAATATTCTCGCCTACACCACGTTCATTAAGAAAATAACCTGCGAGGTCCAAGTATTTCTTTTCTTTTGTGATCTCATAGAGACGGATCAAAGCCAGCTCAATTTCAGGATGTCCGGGGTAACCACGTCGTTTTCCTTTGCCAAAGGTTTGATCAATTAAATCCGCAAATTTTCGGCTGATTCTCAGAAGCGTGTCTTTGCCAGTGGCTTTGAAATATGCAACAGCCGCTTCAATCAGGTGACCGGCACAATAAAGTTCGTGCCCTTCCATAAGATTCGTCCAACGTTTTTCAGGCGCAATAGAGGTATAGTAGGTGTTGAGATATCCATCAGGCTCTTGAGCGTCTTTGATCAGATCAATGGCATAATCGCAAAGCTTTTCTAGTTCTGCGTTTTTTTCAACAGTGAGACAATAAGAAACTGCTTCAATCCATTTATAGAGATCAGTATCCAAAAACACAACACCATAGTACTTGTCTGCGGATTTTCCTGCTGCTACCTTGAAATTTTCGATGCAGTGACTTTTTTCTGCATGCTCAATTCGATCATTTAATATTTCCCACATGTATGGCAAAACTACATCCCGCACGAGAGCAAATTGTCGTGACCATGTAGGATCATTCAACTTCACATCCGCGACCTGAACAAATTCCATTGGGCGAAACTCCTGATTTGCTTATGGTTAATCGTTTAACCAATAAAGAGAAAATAATTCCATGCTTCCTTTGTCGTTTGGAAGTCAAGGTTGTTTGAGGGTTAATCGTTTAACTTGAATATTGAAATTAGTATAGAAGAAATCGAAGTCAATGTCAATACCCCAATTTTCTATAATACAAAGAAATACTATTCTCATTGGTTGAAACTATCGTGACAAAAAGGTATAAATACATGGACGAAATCACTTTCCTACAGTAAAGTGTAGGAGTATTTTTTATTATTTTGCACAGAGGGATTAAAGATGACAACCTTGAAAGATATCGCAAAACTAGCCGGTGTATCCATCGCCTCTGTGTCATATGTTATTAATGGCAACAAACAACTTAGTGAAGAAACCACCAAACGCATCAACGAGGCCATTGCCCAAACCAATTTTACCCCCCACTCGCTTGCTAAATCGCTGCGTATGGGTAAAACATTAACCATCGGAGTACTTGTCGAAGACATCCGCGGTATGCCAATTGCTGATATCGTCAACGGCATTGAAGAAAACCTCGAAGAGCATGGATACCAAATGATTCTCAGCGATCTGCACATGCTTGAAAAACTTTACAACCAGTATGACCAGATCGCGGATTATAAAACGTATATCAACAACAGCGTTCAACAGATGCTGCGTTCACACGTAGATGGGATTATCTACGTCGGGCTGCACGACCGACATATTGATAACATCATCAACCCCATTGGTATCCCCTTTGTTTATGCGTATTCTCATGGCTCCAAACACGACCACTACGTATCTTACAATAACATTGACGGCGCCATGGATGCGGTGAACTACCTAATTAAGCACGGACATCGTGAAATCGCCATCCTTGCCGGACATCCTGATTCCTTCCCGACCCATCAACGTATGGAAGGTTTTATTACTTCGCTCAACCATGCTGATTTACCCATCAGGGATGACTATTTCTTTTACGGTGATTGGGAGTATCCTTCAGGATTTGAACAAATGAAGAATATACTGGCCTTACCCAACCGCCCGACCGCGATTTTCGTGATGAACGACCTCATGGCAGCAGGCTGCATAAACTCCGCCCAGGAATCTGGGTTGAAAATTCCCCTGGATCTTTCAATCATTGGTTTTGACAATCGAGAAATTGCCAGCTATCTACCCGTTCCATTGACCACTATTCAGGTGCCCAACCGGGAGATTGGCTATGAGAGCGCTAAAATGCTGCTTGAGCTTACCGAAGGCAATACTGTTGAGTACAACGCCATCATTTTGCCATGCAATTTGATTGAACGTGCTTCAGTGGCTTCCATTTTATCGTAGTTGAACACAAAAAATGTTTTTTACCTAACGAAAAGGATGGCCTCATTGATTAGACCCATCCTTTTCGCTTTTATCGAATAATTTTACAATTTGACACATATTTGCTTTTTCGTGGAACTGAGACGCCCGAACATGATCTACCCGTTCTTACCAAAATTTACGATTAAACATTGAAATAGTTTTCAAAATCCGTCATAAGCTGTGCGGGTGATGATCTCATCTTGCAATTGCTTGCTGAGGTCGCAAAAGTAGTCGCTATAACCAGCCACACGCACAATCAGGCTGCGATACTGCTCCGGGTTGGTTTGGGCTGCTTTGAGTGTTTCAGCATCCACTACATTAAACTGGATGTGATGCCCGTCAAGGTTGAAATAACCACGCACCAACTGCACCAGACCATTCAACCCCTCTTCACTGTCTAAAACTTGTGGTGTGAACTTCTGATTGAGCAGGGTGCCGCCGGTACGTACCTGATCCATCTTGGCGACCGAACGCGCCACCGCGGTTGGTCCGTGCTGGTCAGCACCCTGGACGGGAGAGACGCCTTCAGAGAGCGGTTTGCCGGCAAAACGTCCGTCAGGCAGCGCACCAGTAACCGAGCCAAAATAGATATGACAAGTGGTCGGCAGCATGTTGATGTGATACTCACCACCTTTAGTGTTTCGTCGCCCATCCACCGCGTTGAAATAGGATTCAAATACGCGCACCATCAGTGCATCCGCGGCGTCATCGTCATTGCCATATTTCGGCGTGCGATTCAAGAGAAGTTGGCGTGCACGTTCATGCCCTTCAAAGTTGGCGTCCAACATCTTGAGCAAATCATCCATTTTGAAAGTTTGTTGTTCATAGACATGGGTCTTGATGGCAGCCAGCGCATCCGCGATGCTGCCAATACCCACGCCCTGGATGTAGCTGGTATTATAACGCGCGCCGCCGTTGTGATAATCCTTGCCACTGCTAATGCAATCATCCGTCAATAGTGAAAGGAAAGGCGCGGGCATGTAATTGGCATATAAGCGTTCAATCACCTGGTTGCCGCGCACTTTAATATCCACAAAATACAGCATTTGTTTTTCAAAAGCATTGAATAGCTGATCAAAGTCAGTAAATTTTGCCACCTCTCCCGTCTGCGGACCGAGCTGTTTGCCAGTGCGCGGATCATAGCCGTTATGCAGCGTCAATTCAAGCACCTTGGGAAGGTTGAAGTAACCCGTCAGGTTGTAGTTTTCCTTTCCAAATGCGCCGACCTCCACACAGCCAGAAGAACCGCCGCAGCGTGCATCCACCAGCGTTTTACCTGCACGCATCAACTCCTGAGCGATCAAGTCTGCATTGAAGATGGAGGGCTGCCCGAACCCGGTGCGAATGATTTTGGCTGCACGTTTGATAAAGCGGTCGGGGTTCTTCCTGCTCACCTGAATGGATGAAGAAGGCTGAAGAAGACGCATCTCTTCAATCACATCCAGCAGCAGGTAAGAGACTTCATTTACGCCGTCAGAGCCGTCAGCACGCAGACCGCCCACATTGATCTGGGCAAAATCCGTATACGTGCCGCTTTCGGCGGCAGTTACACCCACCTTGGGCGGTGCCGGCTGATTATTGAACTTGATCCAGAAACAGCACAACAATTCTTTGGCAGTATCCCGTGTGAGTGTGCCATCGGCCAGACCCTTTTCATAAAAAGGGAGCAGATGCTGGTCGAGGCGGCCGGGGCAGTAAGAATCCCAGGTATTGAGTTCGGTGGTCACCCCCAGATGCACGAACCAATAATACTGCAAAGCTTCCTGCAGGTTACGCGGTGCATGCGCCGGGATGTGAGTACACACCTCGGCAATTTTTTCGAGTTCGCTCTTACGGGTGGGATCCGATTCCTGGTGTGCCAGCTCCAGCGCCAGGGCGCTGTAGCGCTCAGCAAAACGGATGAGCGCGCCGGCTGTGATATACATAGCTTTGAGTTCTTCCTGTTTGTCGTAGGCTTCGGGGTCATCAAGATAATCAAGCTTAGCCAGGCTGGCGTTAATCTTTTGTTGAAAATCGAGCATACCGTGGTGATAGATTTTGTCATCCAGTACGGTGTGCCCTGGCGCGCGCTGCTCCATGAATTCGGTGAAAATTCCCGCATCGTAGGCATCCTTCCACTCAGGTGTCATTTCGGCAAACAGCAGGTCGCGGATGGATTTGCCCTGCCAAAACGGAATGACTTTTTCTTGATAAGCTTTACGCGTTGCGGGAGACACCTTGAAAGAAGTCAACGAACGAGTGTTCAGGATGTCTAAATCTTCCAGGGTGTGGCAGCACAGCTCAGGGAAGGATGGCGCAGCTTTGGGGCTGTCGCCCTTCTCGCCTACGATCAATTCACCGTCATAAATGGCAATGCGCTTGTGTTCGAGCAACCAGGCAAACGACATGGCGCGCAGCACCGGAACCGACATAATACCCAGTTTTTTTTGGTAGAAATCTGTCAGCAGTTCAGCCCGTTCGCTTGAAAGTGATTCAACCGCATTTAGGGATTGCAGTCTCAACTTACTGACCCGCTCGGTCAGATTTTGGGTTTGTGTGTCTGCCATGCTTCCTCCTGATACCCAAAAATAATTGGGTATTGATTAACTGATCTTTACCTGTAAACATAAGTGTTCAAATATTTTTACAGAGCGCAGCAACTGATCTTTGCCATGCGCAGAAACTTGCTTTAGTTGATACTCCAAACCCAGCGCCTCATATTTTGCAGCCGCCAGATCGTGGTACCCCATCAGTTCCACGCCGCAGATGTTTGGCAGCGAGCGGATGAACTCACCCGACGCTCGCAGATTCTCTTCATCATCATTGATGCCTGGGATGAGAGGAATGCGAACAGTAATGGCAGACCCGGCTTCTGCTAGTTGTCTGAGATTGCTCAAGATCAGCCGGTTGGAAACACCTGTGTATTGGATATGGCGCTCATCATCCATTATTTTTAAATCAAACAAAAACAGTTCAATATATTCTCGAAGGCTGTTGAGCACCTCCCAGGCCGCAAAACCGGATGTATCCACCACGGTGGGCAGTTCATGCTCGCGGCAGGCGCGCAGCAGCTCAAGCAAAAAGCGGTGCTGCAACAGTGGTTCACCACCTGAAAATGTCACCCCTCCGCCCGAACCTTCGTAAAAGGGCGTGTCGCGCAGCACCTCTGACATTACTTCATCCACACTGACCTGGTAACCTGAAAGCTCCCTCGCGCCGTTATAACAGGTCTCGGCACAGACACCGCAGGTGTTGCATAATGATCGGTCAGTGGATGAAAATCCATCGAGGGTGATGGCATGCTGAGGACAAACTTCTACACACGCTCCGCATAAAACGCAGCGATTTGCACGGTACATCAACACCGGCTTATTGGCCTGACTTTCAGGGTTATGACACCATTGACAGGCGAGCGGGCAGCCCTGAAAGAATACCGTGGTGCGGATGCCTGGACCATCATTGATGGCGTATTTTTTGATATCAAAGATCATTCCTGTTTCAGACATAATAGAAATATACGACGATCACTATTTGAAGTCAATATACAAATGGTATACAATATGCATATAATTATTACATAGTCATCTTATCGAGATCAGGAGCAAAAAATGGCACAAGCCAACCAAAATCCGCAGCGCGAAAGCGATCGCATCGAAAACGAACTGCGCCGACTGATCTTGACGCTTGAGCTTGAACCCGGCCTGGCTGTCAGCGAAGCCAGCCTGATGAAACAATACAATTGGGGACGCACCCCCCTGCGCGAAGCATTTCAACGCCTCGCAGAGCAATCACTGCTGCAAATCATCCCTCATCACGGTGTGGTGGTCACCCCTTTAAACATCTTCGAATTCGTTGAAGTGATGGACGCCATGAGCATGGTCATCGGCTCAGCCGCTGCGCTGGCATGCAAACATGTGACCGAGGCACAACTGGGCAAGTTAGATGAGTTGGTCGAGCAAAGCTCTACCGCAACAATAGCCGGTGACTTTGTGCGCGTGGCCGAACTGGATTACGACTTTCACCGCGAACTGGCTGACGCAACCGGCAACCGCTACCTGCGTGAATATCTGCTTCACCTGCACCGCATCGCCACCCGATTCAATTTCGCCGCCTGGAAGCGAGACCGCAATTCCGCACCATCGCTTGAAGAACACCGCCAACTAGCCGCATTGTTCCGTCAAAGGGATGCGGAACAGGTCAAAACAGTCATGCGCGAACACATAGAAAACGCCCGTTCACGCTTGATGGGAAGTCTACACCCAACCGAGTTTTAATTTCCACACCACAAATCGAATTTACAACACCATTTTATTGGTGAAAAACCAAAACTCAATATTGGCTGAAAATCGCCGACAATATTGTTACGGGTGATATTATGCTATCCACTATTCAACCTTCTTTGTTAAATGCAATTCTTCCGAAGGAAAACACAACCTCTGGATTGAGATCCGTTTTAACCAACATCGCCTCAAACGATAAGGGTTATGGGGTAGATAAATCAGAACTTTCTGGCCTGTCATCTTTTGCTCTTTCGATGCAATTTTCAGAAATAAACTACGGAAGCACCTCTTCAGAGATGTTGTACCGATCCAATGACAACTCGTTAGCGCTAAAGGCAAGCCGGTCGATAAATTTCAACCTTAAGGTGGAAAAATTCCAGTTTGATCTCACGCTTTCTGCAGAATCATTGGGATTGGACGCTTCCATGTTTAAAAACAGTTCTGAACCAATGATCTTAAAACTGCAATACACTCAAACTGAATTGATGTTTTCCAGTGAAATCCAAATCAAGCAGCATAAAACCTTGCGAACGCCCCAAGAGATTATCCGTGATCTGGTCAAAGGGCTGACCACTGCCATGCAGGATCCTGATAAGAGAACGATCATGTACACCTTGGACGATGAAGCTATTCAATCATTGGTTCAAAGCGATCCACAATTAGGAAAACTCTTCGGTGAATTGGTCATGATCATGAATGCAGTTAATCTGATGAAAGAGCAAAGCCAGGGTAACCGGGATTACACAATCATGTTAAGCGGAAAAGGAAACCCCTACACAGAATTCTCCGAAAAAGTAGATATTACAGGTTACGCAAAGGAATACTCTGTCAACATTACCATTCTGCCGCCGAATTCTGACAGTGCTAATCAAGTGGAAGCGGCAGCAACATAATTTTCTCGCAAGCTATCAGGATTTAGATACAAAAAAAAGCGCCTTTCGATTTTTCGAAAGGCGCTTTATAGTTAACTACTCACTAATTTAAAGACTTCAGCTGACTGAGCTTCTATCAGCACGCGCACCTGGTTGCCTTCTTTCTTAACCGGTTCTTCGTCCTGCAGCGTCAAGCGTGTCAGTGTCTGACCAGCCTCCACCTGCAAATGGGCTGTAGTGCGCTCACCGGCGTTCAACAAGATCAACAGCTGCCCATCTGGCAAATCAAGCTTTCTCAATCGCAGATGAGATGAGGGATTGCCCAATTTAACCACTTGTTGAGGCTGAGGTAATAGACTCAACAGTTTTGTAAAAGCCGTCACATCAGGGTGGCGAAAATAATGTTGGAAGAAAGCCGTGCCTAATCGGATTGCTTTACCCTGTCCAAATTTCGCCAGAGTCAGCGCCGGTCGCGGGTCTGCTTCGTTGTGTGTTGCCAACACAGAGGTGTCTTTCGACGCCTCAAGCACCACCTTAAGAAACCAAACCGGCAAACGCAGCATACCCGTTGTGATGGTTGACTTCAACTCAGGCACAGCTTGAATATCTGCCACAGAAGCCCCAAACAGTGCGTTGAGCGGATTGCCCGCCACATCACGCAACCAGCCATCTGGTGTTTTATACCCGCATAATCCATCTGCAAAGAGTGTGCCGCCAGCAGTGACATATTTCTGCAGCGCTGGCAGCGATTCATCTTCAAGCGCGGTGCAGCCGGGTACGATCAAGAGTGGATACCTCTCTGCAATACCGTTTTGTAAATCCACTTCGTCAATCACATCCACACTGATGCCTGCGTCAGCGCAGGCCATCCAGGCGCCGGTAAATGCATCTGTGGCCATCAGTAAATTGCGAGGTGCTTCAGGGTCCTGGGTTTGCCCTTCCACGTTGCCAAGCATCCAACTGGCTTCACTGAACAAGATCGCTGTGGATGCGCGGGAAGGCGTACTGATTTTGAACACCTCGTCATGCTTGTTGAGAATCGCTGCGATGTCAGAAACTTCCTTGAGCCGCCTTGAGGGTCGTCCTTGCTGATCTACCAGACCCCATTCGCCGGCTTCGTATCCAAAGACGCGGGTGTTGAAACACCAGAAAACCGTCCCTTTTGCACCTGCTGCTATGGATTCCCATACCCACGAGCGTAGATCCTCGCCAGAGGGGCCAAGATGAGTAATGCCGGAATAGATATTCGTGCCGCCCTGTAGTTCGGTCACCCAGAAGTAGTTTTTGGGGGCTCGCGTGGAACCACGCATTAAATCGGCAAACAATGCCACCGATTGATGCAGACGATCCTGCAGGAATCGTGTTGAATGCCATGAGGGATGGGCCGAGCAGCCCATGAAATCTACCAAACGCCCTTCAGCCCAAATGGATTGACCCTGGCTGTACATGTCGCTAACCAGTCCATGCGGATTAACGTGCATGGGGTGGGTGTCGCCCGTGGCAACAATGATTTCTTTGATGCGGGTCAACACTTCCATCAAACGAAACACCATGAAGTTAAGCCAGTTTAGCCGGCCGGTGTATGCGCTGAATCCGCCCTCACCTGCGCTGAAAGTGACTTCATCAAACGAATCAAGTTGCTGGAAAGACCGGCGGTTAAGCTGTTCGATATCGCCATTATATTTTTGGTCAATGAAACGCTGATAACGTTTCAACACAGCATCATCACGCTCTAAAAAGAGCTGAGGCTCATTGTTGAGAATCCATGAATGCATGGCGGGGTGTTTGCCGTAGCGAGCCGCCACCTGCTTGATGTAGGTGGAAGCTTGCTCCCAAAAAGCTTCGTCATCCAGCGGACCGATATCCTGGGGGCCGAAGCTGATTTTCATCCAACCAGGCGGATGGATGGCCGTTAGCGTGATGATCACCCCGATGCCCTCTTTTGCCGCGGAATCAAAAAGTGCATCATATTGGTCCCAATACCAGCGACCCTGGCGCGGCTCAACGTGCGTCCACTGCAAAAAGATACGCACCAGTTTCAACCCGGCCTTACCCATGGCATGGATGCCAGCCTTGATCTGTTCAGGTGTATCTTCCGTATTGACGTAATACTGACTTCCTAACAATACCCGTGGATCCAGTTCAGTCATGCTTGCACCTTTTTCTACTAATTGTTTAATTCATTATAACAAGCGAATCCAACTCAGATCAGAAAAGATTGAATACAATTTGCATATTGGTATAATGATCCAAAAAAAATATCTGATCGGAGCCACCCAATGACCGTTAAATTTTCGATTGATCCCGAAAGCAAAGGCACACCCTTCGCTCATTATTGGGAACATTGTGTGGGAAGCTGCCACGCCATCATGGGCACACGGCAAGACTGGCGAGATCAGCTTAAAAAATGTCACAGCGAACTTGGCTTCCAATTCGTCCGCTTTCACGGATTACTGAACGACGAAATGAGTGTGGTCAAACGCAATCAAGATGGCAGTCTGCGTTACTCCTTTTTCAATATCGACTCAATCTTTGATTTTCTTTTAAGTATAGGCATGAAACCCTTTGTTGAGTTGGGTTTCATGCCTGAGGCTCTGGCATCAGGAACCACCACCTGTTTTCACTACAAAGGTAATATCACCCCTCCCGCGGATTATGAACAATGGGCAGATCTGATTCGAACATTAACCCAACACCTGGTAGATCGCTATGGTCTACCTGAAGTGCGTTCTTGGTTCTTTGAAGTCTGGAATGAACCCAATCTCAAGTACTTCTTTGACGGCACCCAGGAGGAGTATTTTAAACTTTATCGAAGCACCTGCCTGGCCATTAAATCGATAGACAGTGTACTGCGCGTTGGCGGACCGGCCACCTCAATCAATGCGTGGATACCAGAAACAATCGCTTTTTGCAAAAAGACAAACACGCCGCTTGATTTTGTTTCCACTCACCATTACCCCACCGATGATCCATTATGGAAAAACGGAGGACTCAGCCTCGAAGAGTTCTTTGCCAAATTCGCCGATGAATATGGATCGTATGAACGCGGCATTCTGCACAAAATGACCTCAAAAGCGCGGAAAGAAGCCGGCGATCTGCCCCTCTATTACACTGAGTGGAATACTTCAGCCGTACTCCCTGACCATGTACACGATGAGACCTATTCCGCGGCGCTGGTGGCTAAAACCATTGCTGACAATGACGGCCTGGTGCAAAGCTACTCCTTCTGGACCTTCTCAGACCTGTTTGAAGAAGCCGGCCAATATGCCGCGCCTTTCCACGGTGGATTCGGTCTGCAGAATATTTATGGCATTCCAAAACCCACTTATCGCTTGTTTGAAATGCTCCACGGATTGGGTAATGAAAGAATTCAGGTTACTGGCGGAGCAAATTCAACCGTTGAAATACTGGCCACGAAAAATTCTTCAGAGCTATCCCTGCTGGTTTACAACCACGACATCCCCGGATCGGAGATTCATCAGGAAGATGTAGTCATACAATTAGCAGGCATAACCGATTCTGCGACTGCCACAATCTCAAGAATCGATGCATATCACGCCAACCCCAAACAAAAATGGATTGACCTGGGCAGCCCGATGTATCCGGATCAAAAGGAACTTGATCAGATTAATCGATCATCGGTTCTTAATTACGAACCTCAAAAATTATCCTTCGAAGATGGAAATGGGTCAGTACAATTTAAAATCCCGGAAAATGGGATTGTTGAAATAAAAATAATTTGTTAGCTATTGTAGGGGAGGTTCATGAACCTCCTCTACAATAGACTTCCTTTATACTACCCTTTCAACCATTAACATTCCTATCTTTTTAGGCTTACGGATGGCATAGAACAGCAGCGCCGCGCCGATCACTGCCCCGATCAGGCCAAACAACAACATGGAAAACACACCTGATGTATCCAGCAGCCGGCCGCCGATGATGCTGCCAAAGAAACCTCCCAATGTTCCCATGCCGGTGACAAAGGTCTGGCCTTTGACTCTGTCTTTTTCATGCATGATCTCATTGATGTAATAAACCGATGCCGGCAGGAACACGGCAAAAGTCAGTGCCTGAAAAGCTTGTCCGACGTTAATCATCCATACCGAAGCGGCTAACAGAAAAATAATACTGCGGAAAACATAAATCAATCCCGAAGCTTTCATCAAGGAACGCGTATTAATCCTGGCAACAATAAAACTGAAACCGAGGAAAGCCGGCAACTCAGCCAAGGCGGCAATGGTTAATGAAATACCCAAATCCGTGTCTGTTCCGCCCAACGGCCTGATAATTTGGGCGAGAAAATTATTGATGATCGTATGAAACAAGAAAATGAAAGCTACCCCGATCAAAAACGGGATGAAGCGATCATAACGACGCAAAAACCCAACTTTATCTTTTTCATCAGTGGTATTGGTAAAATTTTCAATGCGGTAGGTTTGGTTTTCACTGCGCTTCACTTTTGGAAACGAAAGAATGATTAAGATATAACCCGCAAACAAAATTAAGCAGATGATCGGCAAAATAGCAGTCGAAAAACGGTTGACCCAGATGCCCAACAGCGTTGAGAGCACTGCAAAGCAAATCGAGCCGCTGGCACGCGTGACGCCATAATTGATATTATGCCCGGCGTTTATATACTCAAAAGTCAGGGCATTAACCAACGGCACCATTGTATAGAGCAAAGCCAAAATCCCGACATAGAAGACCGCCATCCAGACCAAACCAGCATTGAGAAAAACGATACCTGCCAGTAAAGCCACGCACATCAAAGACATGGTCAATAAAACAGCTTTTAACGTCAGTTTTTCAAAGCGGTCAATCAAAGCCCCCAAGGCAGGCTGAAGCACAATCGCCAGTACGCTGCTGATCGCCATCACCCAGCCGATTTTCTGGTTTGAAAAGTCTTTTGAGAGAAGGTAAACCGATGCAAAACTGGCAATCGGACAAAAGATCATCCAGTAAAAACCCTGGACTCCGGAAATTTGAAGAGAAAGTATCTTGTCAGATTTCGTCATTACAAAATAATCCTTATACCGCAATTCAATAATTGCTAAACAATAGTATCATCCAATTTGGCTACTCTAATTTACAATTAGACTATTCCATCACTGAAATCGCAGGAGAACACATGCAACCCTCTGTATCAGCAACTGACCTAAAAAACCAATTTGAAGCGGAATTACGCGGGAACATCCTGCCTTACTGGATGGAGAAAACTCTTGATCGCCAAAACGGCGGATTCTACGGCGCTTTAACCAATCTCAACCAGATCCACAACGAAGTGGAGCGCAGCGCTGTCTTGAACAGCCGTATCTTGTGGACCTTTTCGACTGCGGCACGCCTCTATCAGAACGAGACATATCTTTCGACTGCCAAATGGGCCATGCAAGCCCTGACACAGCATTTTTGGGACCCCGAACATGAAGGCATTTACTGGTCCGTGGATACTGCGGGAAACCCGGTTAACGACCGCAAACACGTCTACGCGCAAGCTTTTTCCATCTATGGATTGAGTGCTTATTACCAAGTCACTCAAAATCCCCAAGCCCTTCAACTCGCCAAACGCTTATTCGAATTGATCGACCAGCACACATATGATCCAAAGTATGGCGGTAGCATTGAATGCCGCGCTCGTGACTGGAGCCGTCTGGAGGACATGCGTCTGAGTTCGATTGACCTCAACTCCTCCAAATCGATGAACACCATGCTGCATCTGCTTGAAGCCTACACTGCTTTGACCAACATCTGGCAGGATGCCCGGCTAACCCAACGCTTTGAAGAGATGATCAGCCTCTTCACAAACATCATCATTGATTCAGAAAGCGGGCATCAACGTCTTTTCTTCGATGACCAATGGCAGTCGCTGTCGCAAAACATTTCTTACGGCCACGATATTGAAACCAGTTGGCTGCTGCTTGAAGCTGCAGAAGCTTTAGGTAAACCCGAAACAATCAGTAAAGCCAAGGCTAATGCAGTGCAAATGGCGCAAGTCGTCTTGGAACAATCGCTGCAGCCTGACGGCAGCATCCTCTACGAAGCAGGTGCAAACGGACACAAGGTCACCGACCGGCATTGGTGGGCGCACGCCGAAGCCGTGGTTGGTTTCTACAACGCCTACGAAGTCTCAAAGAAAGATCACTTCCTTCAAGCCTCAACCAGAGTGTGGACATACATCCAGAACCATTTCATTGACCACAAAGACGGTGACTGGTTCAAACTGTTGAGCGAAAACGGTGCACCCTATTTGGAGCATTACAAAGTCTCGCCCTGGGAATGCCCTTACCATCATGCCAGAATGTGCTTTGAAATGATCAGGCGTCTGAGTGCTAACTGATTTCTAGGGCAGGTTGTTTAATTACAGGTTTGCGGTTAATCACCCACACCAAAAGCGCACCGACTACAAACAATCCCATATTCATCACGAATGGCAGAGATCGGTTGATTGCCGAGAGCTGTCCGGCGATCCAGCCAAAGGGTGAAGTGAACAAGATCAGGGTTGCATAAACCACAGCGCTGATGCGCGCGCGCTCTTTGGTTTCCATAGCCACGGCCAGCAAAGATTCTGTCATCGGGCTAACGAGAGAAGCGGCTGCACCTTCAAGAACCACGCTGATCACTAGCAGCATTACCGATTGAGCCGGCATAAAAACCAACAAAGCCTGACTCACAAAATAGCCTGCAAACCCGACCCACATGGGCAGACGAAAATGTAGAATATTGGTCAACCTCGGACCAATGACAAAGAACCCAACCGTCATAATGATCGATCGCAACATCACAAATATCGAAATCTGAGAGTTGTCGAACCCCAATTTGCTGGTAAACAAAACACCCCAAAAACTGCCATTCACCATGGAGAAAATATTTGTGATCACCATTAACGATAGAGCGCCTAAGATAGCCTTTGAACGAAAAACCTGTCCGATCACACTGCGGTAATCACCCAACAGACTGATGATGGAACTGTTGCGGGTTTCTTCCATGCGCTGCACACCGCGGACGGTTTCTTTTGAAAAAGCATAGAGGATTGCTGCTTTGGCTGTAATCATGATTGAACCAAAAACAAGCAATCCACGCATGGCGGGCACCAGCCCGACTTTTTGGACGATCCACCCGCCCAGCGGCGAGAAGAAAGCTGAACATACCGCAAAGATCATGATCCAGGTCCACATATGCACCACATGGCGCTCTTCGGCGTCTTCAACCAGCAGACAAGTCCAGGCTGTATGGGCAATGCGAAACAATCCATTTATCATGGCTGCGATGATGAAGTAGGTCGTGTTTTGGGCAAAAGCCCAAATCAAACATGGGATACTCCAGGTGATGAGATCCGTCACAAACAAGGTAGTTCGGCGGCCAAATTTATCGGTAATCGCACCGCTCAGAATTGCACTGATGATCTGAAATATCAATCCCAGGCTGGCAATCGCGCCTATCCATTGGTCAGTTACCCCAAGCGCCAGCATATAAACTGATAGAAAGGGAGCATACAAATTGTACGGAATGCCAAACAATGGTTCCGTCAATACCGTTGCGCGGGGCGTCCCTTTAAGCTCCCGCAGCGTTTGAAAAAGGGGATGGTTTTTAACAAAGTTCATTCATATGCCAAAACACCCAAAAGTTTGCAAAGATAAAAATCTTATTCCACTTGCAGTGATGCTTTTAAAAGATCAGCGTCGCGGGAAGAGGGGCCAACCAACAGCTCAAATTCTCCAGATTCAACCACATTGCTGCCCTCGGCATTGATTATCGCAAAAGCGTCAAAAGGCAGTTCAAATTCGACCGTTTTCTTTTCACCGGCCGATAATGCAACTCGGGCAAACCCTTTGAGGGCTTTGTTGACCCATGTTGCCGAAGTGACAACATCTGAAACGTAAGCCTGAACAACCTCAACACCGTCACGTTTGCCGTTGTTTTCCACATCCACGCTGATTTTTGCAGATTGGCCCGTTTTCAGAACAGGCGTCTTTAACTGCAGATTTGAATAGCGGTAGTTGGTGTAGCTCAGTCCGTGGCCAAATGGGAAGAGCGGTTCCTGGGTCATGTCGGCATAAGTGCTGCCGTGCTGTCCCCGTACCTGGCTATAAAACACGGGCTGCTGCCCCACATGAACAGGGATTGAAATAGTCAATTTGCCGGCGGGATTTATTGCGCCAAACAGGGCTTCAGCTATGGCGCGTCCGCCTTCCATGCCTGGATTGAAACCTTCGAGTATGGCAGCGGCGTTTTTGGCTGAGGCTGGCAGTACCAATGGTTTGCTGTTGACCAACACGACCACCAATGGTTTGCCCGTTTTTTCAAGGGCATCCAGCAGCGCAATTTGACCGCCTTGCAGTTCCAACGTAGCGGTGCTGTTCGTCTCGCCAATAAACTTCAAATGATCACCTACAACTGCAATAACAACATCCGCTTTATGGGCAGCCGCGACCACAGCGGGGATGTTTGAGAGATCATCATCAACGATTGAACAGCCTTTTTCGTATAATACTGCCACATCCTTTGGCGCCAGAGCTCGGATGCCGTCAATCACGGTGGTGGTTTTCTCACGAGGCTGCTTGCCTGCTTCTGCTGAATGTTGTGAAGAACCCAGACACCAATCGCCCAGTTGAGACATGTCGTCATCGGCATTTGGGCCGACAACAGCAATGGTTTTAATTTTGGATGAGTCCAGCGGCAAAACGCCATTATTTTGCAACAGGATCAAACTCTGACGGGCAGCATCCAGGTTGGCTGCGCGGTGATCAGCGCGGTTGACCTCAATTGCGGCACGCTCAAGATCTGGCCGGCGTGGATTTTCAAAAAGACCCATGCGGAACTTCAATGCCAATAATCGCGCGCAGGGGGCATCAATTTCAGTTTCAGCTAATCGGCCTGTTTTGACCGCTTCAATGGCCCCTTCATAGAATTCGGGCGTGGTCATCATAATATCATTGCCAGCACGCAATGCTACAATGGCAGCTTCGGCAAAATTGGCGCACACCTTTTGCTGTTTGACCAAACTACCGACATTATCCCAATCAGTTACCACCACGCCTTTGAAACCCCATTCATCTTTTAACACTTCTACCAGCAGCCAGTGGTTGACGGTAGAAGGCTGGCCTTCAATGGATTGATAGCCGGTCATGAAAGTCATAGCACCAGCCTGAACAGCCCGCTTAAAAGGCGGCAAAAAGTAGCTGCGCAGCTTGCGGCGTGAAAGGTCAGCCTCGGAGGAATCGCGTCCACCCTGGGTCTCAGAGTAACCGGCATAATGCTTGGCGGTGGCCAAGACCGCCGTGGGATCGTTGAGTCCATTACCCTGGTAGCCGCGGATCATGGCTGAGGCGAACTCACCAATTAAAAAGGGATCCTCGCCAAAGGTTTCACCAGTACGACCCCAGCGCAGATCACGGCTGAGACAAAGCACAGGTGAAAAAGTCCAGTGGATGCCGGTGGGACACATTTCTTCGGCGGTCACCCGGCCAACTTTTTCAAGCATTTCGGGGTTCCATGCCCCAGCCAGAGCCAGTTGCGTTGGAAAGATGGTAGCGCCTTTCCAGAAGGAGTGGCCATGAATGCCGTCCTCACCTACCAACAGCGGAATGCCGAGACGGTTTTTTGCGGCCAGATCCATGGCGCGGTTGATCTTGGCACCCAGAACATGCAAGATTGAACCCGGCTGCCGCGTATTAATAAAAGAAAGATCTTCTTCACGCGCATCCCACAACATGAGTTGGCCAACTTTTTCTCCAAGCGTCATACGTCCGAGCAGGTCGGCAACACGTTCTTCAATAGGCAAATTGGCATTGAGATAATCGAGAGTGGTCGCGTGAGCAATTTGGGTCATGTAGAACTCCAGAAAAGTGGGAATAATTCGTTTATTGGAACCGGTTGCATTACTGATTGGAATGATTATACCTTAACGCCAGTGTTTTAGTCAGTCATTTCTAGGACAAAATTGAGATGAAATAATACCAACCTTAAAAATTGTTGACTTTCTACCCGCTACGTGCAATAATATCGGTATCGTTACCGGTATTGATACCGGAATCGTTATCTCTTCCCCAATTGAGTCCATCATGTATAAGAAAAAACGATCCATCACAATTCAAGATGTTGCTCAAACCGCCGGGGTATCGGTATCAACGGTTTCTCGTGTTCTCAACGGTAAAGTAGATGTCGCCCGTGAAACGCAAGACCGCATTAATGGCGTAATTGAAGAGTTGGGTTATACCTCAAACCTGGCCGCACGCAGCATGCGAAGCCAAAAGAAGAATCTGATCGGCTTAATCATGCCAGATATTGCATACCCTTTTGCCATTGAAGTTATGAAGGGTGTCAACCGGGCGATTGCTGAATCTGAATTTGACTTGTTGGTATATACCACCGGTGATGTTCGCAAAAGCGGACGCGCCTCTGCGGAACAGAAATACGTTTCGCTGCTCACCCACTCCATCTCTGATGGCGTGATTATCGTTGCCCCGGTTGTGGCTGAGTTCAACTCTGACGAGCCGATCGTCTCGATTGATCCTGTCATGAGCAATCCCAGTTACCCATCTGTGCATGCGACGAACTATCAGGGCGCAATTGACGCCATGGAATACCTCTTCAGCCTGGGGCACAAGCGCATTGGCTACATCGGTGGCCGTCTGGAGCTTGAAAGCGCCAATCGTCGTCTTTTGGGTTATCAAGACAGCCTTGCCAAAGCAGGTCTCCCCATTGACCAGACATTAATAAAATCCGGTGATTACACTACCCTCTCTGGTATTACTTGCTCCCGCCAACTTCTTGAACAACCCAACCGACCAACGGCTATATTCGCTTCAAACGATCAAAGCGCCATGGGTGTCTTTCAGGTCGCCGAAGAGATGGGCTTACGTATCCCCGAAGATTTGTCCTTGGTTGGTTTTGATAATATTCCAGAATCCAAATACTTAGGTTTAACCACTGTTGATCAATTCATTTTCGAAATGGGTTATACCGCTACACAAATGTTGATCAAGATTATTAACAACATGCCGCTTGACGATCAAACTTATCGTATGCAAACACGTCTGGTCATACGTTCATCCTGCCGAAAGATTGGCGGTTAATTTCTACCCAAAACTTCATCATCGGCCAAAAAAAAATATCCCCGACTGAAAGGAGAAGGGAGGTGAGTGTGTCAGATAGATTGTATAAATAGCAGGCCTTCTCTCGAACCTTAGAAGATGAAAGAAGACCTGCGAAGTTGTGTGGAGGCGTTCTCCGCACGTTTCAATTATAGCTTGTACTAACCTAAAAAGGAGAAGAATCATGACCAAAAAGTTGTCTCTGTTACTCAGTGTAGTGATCATTTCTGCACTCTTGCTTGCAGCCTGCGGCACCCCTGCTGCGACTGAAGCACCCGTTGCTACTGATGCTCCTGCTGCAGCCACCGAAGCACCTGCTGCCACCGAAGCTGCTGCTGAACCTGTAACCATCACCTGGTGGCACATCACCACCAAAGATCCCGGTCTCACTGAATTTCAAAAGATGGCCGACGATTACATGGCCATGCACCCCAATGTGACCATTGAACTCACCATTCTTGAAAACGAAGCCTTCAAGACCAAATTGACCACCGTCATGCAGTCCGGAGAAGTTCCTGATATCTTCCAAAGCTGGGGCCAGGGCGGCATGATCGAACAAGTTAATGCCGGTCTCTTAAAAGACATCACCGCTGATCTCGAAGGCGAGTGGGGCGACAGTCTTGGCGCTCTTGATGCATTTGCCGTTGATGGCAAGAGTTATGGTGTACCCTGGGATATGGGTGCCGTCACCTTCTGGTACAACAAAGATCTCTTTGCACAAGCTGGTGTTGAAGTTCCTACCACCTGGTCTGAATTCTTGACTGTATGCGAAACCCTCAAAGCAGCCGGAATCACCCCGATCTCAGTGGGTGCGGGCGACAAATGGCCTGGCATGCACATCTGGGCTTACTTGGTTTCCCGCATAGGCGGAGCCGAAGCATTCAGCGCTGCAGCCGCCTCTGGCGATGCCCGCACTGGTTCCTTTGAAGATGAAGCTTTCGTTCAAGCTGGTTATGAACTGAAGAAACTTGTTGATGGTGGATACTTCCAGGAAGGTTTCTTGGGTGCCACTCATGATGATATGAATGCCACATTTGGCAATGGCAAAGCAGCCATGGAACTCGGTGGACAATGGTCTCCTTCCGTTCAAGCCGCAAACAGCGCTGATACACTTGGCGTCAAGAACCTCGGCATGTTTAACTTCCCCGCTGTTGAAGGTGGTGTAGGACTCATGACTGACATTGTTGGTGGTGGTAACGGCTTTGCTATCGGCAAAGACGCCCCTGCCGAAGCCATTGACTTCGTAAAATATCTAACCAATCTTGAAAATCAAAAAATCGTCGCTTCCACTGGTATGGGTATTCCTGTGGCCAAGGGCGCATCTGAATCCATTGCCGATCCCAACATGGTGATGGTTGCCGATGCTGTTGCCAATTCCACTTACTATCAACTGTACTTCGATCAGGTTCTGCCTTCTGCCATGGGCAGCATCATTAATGACGCAGTACAAAAGATCTTCGCCGGCACCGCAACTCCAGAAGAAGTTGCCGCTGAAATTGAAGCTGGTTTCTTAGCTCAATAGTTCTTTGAAATATCTGGCAGGTGCGGAGGTGGTTTAAGAACCACTCCGCACCTGCAACAAATAGATGAACAAGCCCGTTCCCCAGGTATTAAGAAATAAGGTCAAATTTCAGAAGTAAACTCCCTGTGGGACAGTATTCGGAAAAACCAAGTTATATCACTACCGCCACCCGAATATTATCAAACACAGAAAGAGATAATTATGCAATCGAATCCTGCCCAGGAAAAAAATTTTTATCAAAAAGCCAGTGGTCTTTCACGCAAAACCAAAGATCGAATGGTTATTATCCTATTCTTGTTTCCAGCACTTATCATCTTCTTGCTTTTTGTAATTTATCCGATTTTTCGCTCCGCTTATTACAGTACATTTGATTGGAAAGGTTTAGGCGAAGCCACCAATAATATCGGTTTGGAAAATTACAGAAAAATCCTTATCGACACAGTATTCCAGAAATCTGTTGTCAATGTTGTCATTATTATTGTACTTTCATTAGCAATTCAACTTCCGGCAGCAATAATTCTCTCAACCATGGTTGCCCGTGATCTTCCCGGTCGAGCATTATTCAGAACTATATTTTTTCTCCCTTATGTTTTATCAGAAGTCAACGCAGCCATTATGTGGATGCTGCTTTACAATCCAGACCCTGAACGCGGATTTATAAACGGGATTTTGGTGGCTTTGGGGTTAAACACAGTCAACTGGCTTGCAGACATGAACATCGTTCTGTTTGCTGTTTTTGTTGTCTTGACCTGGAAATATTTCGGGTTTCACATGTTGCTTTATTTAACCGGACTTCAAAACATTCCTACGGAAATTGAAGAAGCGGCGCGCATGGATGGGGCCAATTCTTTTCAGAGTTTTTGGTATATCACCCTACCTCTATTAAGTGGCACAATAAAAACCTCGGTCCAAATGTCAGTTTTAGGCTCCATTCAGCAGTTTATCCTGGTCTGGGTAATGACCAAAGGTGGACCTGTGAATGCGAGTGAGGTAATGGCAACCTATATGTATCGTTTCGGGTTTGTCAGATTCCAATTTGGATATGGTTCTGCAGTAGCGATTATTATGTTCCTCATCTGTGTCATCTTCTCGCTGCTTTACCGTCGTTTGACCAACAAACCAGATTATCTGACAGGTCTTTAGAAAGGTTATTTCATGCAAAGCATTATTCCTACCCCTCGTTGGATGCGAAAAACTGTACCAAGATTCTTTCAATACCTGCTCCTCACAATTACAACGATTTTAATTTTCGTTCCTATTGTGATTCTACTCTTCGGCAGTGTAAAAACCACTGGTCAAATGTACTCACACCCTTATTCCATTCCCAATCCGCCCAATTGGGATAACATCATCAAAATTTTATCGACACCCAGTTTTTGGGGCATGATGAAGAACAGTCTCATCGTTATGGTAAGTACCACAGGATTGACAGTCTTCCTGTGTGCTTTAGTCTCGTTTGTTTTTGCCCGCCTCGAATTTCGTGGCAAAAACTGGATCTTTAATCTGTTTACTGTTGGGTTGATGTTCCCCATCAACGTTGCCATCCTGCCAGTCTATTTTATTTTACGACAACTGGAGCAATTCGGCATCAATATGATTGACAGCCTGATGGGCGTCATCCTTGTTCAGACTGCCTTCCAACTTTCTGGCAATATCATGATCTTGCGAGGTTTTTTTACTGCAGTACCCAAAGAATTGCAAGACGCCGCCTACATTGACGGATGTACCAATTTTGATTTTTTCTGGCGTATCTTGCTTCCACTGGTCAAACCCTCTTTAGCAGCTATTGCAGCTTTGATCATGATAGCCAGTTGGAATGATCTGCTTGTGCCACTCGTCGTCTTAAACAGCGATAAATTGTGGACCCTGCCACTTGGTACTATGCAATTTCAGGGACAATATTCACAAGATTTGGCCATAGTATCTGCTTTTGTAGCCTTATCATCTATTCCAACCATCATCTTTTATTTCTTTGCTGAAAAACAAATCGTGGCTGGTCTGACCGCAGGTGCTGTCAAAGGTTAGTTTCTATATTAAATATTCGCATGGTGTTGTTACCATAAACGCTCCAAGTACTGCAAGGTACTCACCGAGGTTCCACGGAAAATAGCACTAATGGTTTTGAAATTATTACTAAGGAGTACCTTATGAGTGAAAGTGAGCACGCGGATCACCCCGCGTACCTGAATACAAACCTGCCGTTCTCAGAACGGGCAAAAGACCTGGTAGGTCGTTTAACACTAGACGAAAAAATTGGTCTGATGAATCATCCTGCGCATGGCATTCCGCGTTTGAATATCCCAAGTTACAACTACTGGAGCGAAGCACTTCACGGCATGGCCCGCAACGGACGCGCCACAGTCTTTCCGCAAGCTATCGGTATGGCCGCTACATGGGATAAAGAATTGATACGCCAGGTGGCCACTGCCATCAGCGATGAAGGCCGTGCCAAGTATCATGCTGCCTTACGCCGCAACGGCAACACCGGGCAGTACCAGGGCTTAACCGTTTGGTCGCCCAATGTCAACATCTTCCGCGATCCCCGTTGGGGGCGTGGACAGGAAACCTGGGGCGAAGATCCCTTTTTGACCGGCGAAATGGCAACGGAATTCGTCAAGGGGTTGCAGGGTGACGATCCAAAATATCTCAAACTGGCTGCCTGCGCCAAACATTACGCCGTCCATTCAGGCCCCGAAAAAGATCGTCATGTCTTCAATGCTGTGGTCACCAAACGCGAACTCTACGATACCTACCTGCCCGCCTTTAAAAAACTGGTCACCGAAGCCAACGTGGAATCCGTAATGGGCGCATATAACCGCACCCTGGATGAAGTTTGCTGCGCCAGCGAGCTGTTGATCGCTAAGGTTTTACGGGGCGAATGGAAATTCAAAGGCCATTTTGTTTCAGACTGCCTGGCATTATCTGATTTTCACCTTAATCACAAGGTCACCAAAGATGAAGCAGAATCTGCCGCCATGGCTATCAAAGCTGGCTGCGATCTGGGTTGCGATCATGTATACGACCAAATTCCTGAAGCCATTCAACGCGGCATTCTCACTGAAGCCGAAGTGGATGTTTCGCTTGAACGAACCATGCTCACACGCATGAAATTGGGCATGTTTGATCCGCAAGAATCTGTACCTTACGCTTCGATTTCTACTGATGTAGTAGCATGTGACAAACACCGCAAACTGGCCTATAAAACCGCAACAGAAGCTATTGTTCTGCTTAAGAATAAAGACAGTATCCTCCCTATTAAGCCCTCTACCAAGAAAATTTTCGTTACCGGCCCCACCGCCACCAGCCTTGAAGTCTTGCTGGGTAACTACTACGGTTTCAACAATCAAATGACCACCTTGCTTGAAGGCATCACCGGCCGCCTGCCCGAAGGCATGGGCATGGAATATCATTCAGGTGCCTTGTTGAAACACCCTCGAGAAGTGAAAGAGACCTGGGCACCCGGCATGGCACAATCCGCGGATTTTGCCATCGTCTGCGGTGGCTCATCCTCCTTTATTGAAGGTGAAGAAGGCGAATCGCTGCTCTCACCGCAAAATGGCGACCGTGAAAGCATTTCACTGCCAGCCAGTCAGATCAATTACATCAAGGAACTTTCGATCGCTGGCGCCAAAATCATTCTAGTACTCACTGGCGGCAGCCCGATTGCCCTGGGTGAAGTTGAAGACATCGTGGACGCCATTGTGTTTGTCTGGTATCCCGGCATGGAAGGCGGCAATGCTGTTGCGGATGTGCTTTTTGGCGACGTTTCGCCTTCAGGCAAACTGCCTTTGACCTTCCCCAAATCAATTGAGCAGCTTCCTGCTTTCGATGATTACAGCATGACAGGCCGCACCTATCGCTACATGACCGAAGAACCTCTCTTCCCATTTGGCTTCGGCTTAAGTTACAGCACTTTTGAATACTCTGACCTGAAATTTGAAAAAGACATCCTCCAATCAGGCGAATCACTCACCATCCACTTTACAGTAAGTAATACCGGCGCTCAGACCGCCGCTGAAGTCTCCCAAATTTATTTGAGTGATCTGCAAGCTTCCACCATCGTTCCATTGCAGCATCTGGTTGGTTTTGAAAGGTTCGAATTGCAACCTGCAACCAGCCGCACCATTGATTTCAGGATCACCCCTGAAATGATGTCTTTCTTCAATGATGAAGGTAAACTGACGCTTGAGCCTGGCGACTTTCGGCTGGAGGTGGGCGGCTGCTCACCCAGCCTGCGCGGACAAGCCTTAGGGGCACCCAAACCATTGGTTAAGACATTTACTGTAAAATTATATTAATATAAGGAGCTAGACGTGACTGAATATCTTCCAAAACCTGAACACAAATTTACCTTTGGCCTGTGGACCGTTGGCAGCACCGGACGTGATCCCTTTGGTGAACCTACCCGTGCCAAGAAATCTCCTGTTGAACTCGTGCATCTGCTGGCTGAAGTTGGCGCCTGGGGTGTCAATTTTCATGATGACGATCTGATTCCCATCAATTCAACCCCCGCCGAACGCGCCACTATCATCAAAGACTTCAAAAAAGCCCTTGCTGATACTGGCCTGGTCGTTCCCATGGCCACCACCAACTTGTTTGGTGATCCCATCTTCAAAGACGGCGCTTTCACCTCCAATGACCCCAAAGTGCGTGCGTACGCAATGCAAAAAGTAATGGTCAACATTGACCTGGGTGTTGAACTTGGCGCGAAAGTATATGTCTTCTGGGGCGGACGCGAAGGCACCGAAACAGATGCCTCGAAAGATCCCATCACCGCCACCAAACGTATGCGCGAAGCCATGAATTTCTTTTGCGAATATGTCAAAGACCAAAAATATGACTTGAAGTTTGCGCTCGAAGCCAAGCCCAACGAACCACGCGGCGATATCTATAACGCCACCACTGGCCATATGCTGGGTTTCATCGCCACCCTCGATCATCCAGACATGGTGGGGGTCAACCCCGAAGTAGCCCACGAACACATGGCTGGTTTAAACTTCGCTCATGGTGTTGGTCAGGCATTGGATGCTGGTAAGCTCTTCCACATTGACCTCAACGATCAATCCTTTGGCCGCTACGATCAGGATTTCCGCTTCGGAATGGTCAATCAAAAAGCCGCGTTCTTTTTGGTGAAGCTGCTCGAAGATTACAAATATGACGGCAGCCGCCACTTCGACGCTCACGCCTACCGCACTGAAGACTACGAAGGGGTTAAGCACTTCGCCCGCGGATGTATGCGTACCTACCTCATCTTGAAAGAAAAAGCTGCCAGATGGAACGCTGACCAAGAAATTCAAGGCATTTTGGCCGCAGTCAATGCAGATGATGGTTCCATGAGTAAATATACGGGTAAATACTCTACTGATAAAGCAGCAGCACTTAAGCAGCAAATCTTCGACCGCCCTGCCATTGCCGCCCGTGGATTGGACTACGAACGGCTTGATCAACTGACTGTTGAAATCTTGCTAGGTGTTCGCTAATCACGCTTTGGAGTAAACCTATGGCATATTTTTTGGGCATTGACACCTCTACAACCTCTAGCAAAGCCTTGCTCATGGATGACATGGGCAAGGTAGTGGCTGTAGCTTCGGCCCCACACACACTGCAGACACCGCATCCGTTATGGTCTGAACAAGATCCGCAGGAATGGTGGCAGGCAGTCTCAACCAGCATCAAATCCGCCCTCGAATCTGCCAAAATCCATGGAGATCAGGTCAGTGCCATTGGCCTGACCGGTCAAATGCACGGCCTGGTGCTGATGGATGAAGACGGTAAAGTCTTGCGCCCTGCCATCTTATGGAATGATCAACGCACTCAAGCGCAATGCGACAAAATTCACGAAAAAATCGGCAAAGAAGCGTTCATTCAAATCACGGGCAACGTTGCGCTTACCGGGTTTACTGCGCCCAAGATTCTTTGGGTCAAAGAAAACGAACCAGAAGTCTTCGCCACAGCCAAACATGTATTATTGCCAAAGGATTACGTCCGCTATAAGCTTACCGATGATTATGCAATGGATAAAGCCGACGGTGCCGGTACGGTGCTTTTTGATCTGCATGCCCGCGATTGGTCTCAAGAGGTTCTTTCTGCCCTTGAAATTCCAACTGAGTGGATGCCCCGCACTTATGAAGGCACAGAAATCACCGGCGTCATCAGCCGTGAGGCTGCGGCATTAACCGGTTTGAAAGAAGGCACCCCCGTGGTGGCGGGCGGTGGCGATCAAGCTGCCGGCGCCGTAGGCATGGGTGCGGTGGAACCCGGTGTGGTTTCACTCACCCTGGGCACCAGTGGTGTGGTTTTTGCCACCACCCCGGCCGCCTATATTGAACCTGCCGGCCGCCTGCATGCATTCTGCCATGCCGTTCCCGGCATGTGGCACTTCATGGGTGTAATGCTTTCTGCTGCTGGTAGTCTGCAATGGTACCGCGACATGCTTGCTCCCACTATGGATTTCGATACCTTGTTGAAAAACGCCGAAACCATCCCTGCAGGCTGTGAAGGTCTGGTCTTTTTGCCTTATTTGACCGGTGAAAGAACCCCGCATCCCGATCCGCTCGCCAGAGGAGCGTTTATTGGGTTGACCCTGCGCCACACGCAAGCCCATATGACCCGTGCCGTACTGGAAGGCGTCTCTTTTGGACTAAAAGACAGCTTTACCCTGATCAAGAACGCCGGTTTGGGAAAGATCACCCAGGTACGCGCTTCAGGTGGCGGCACCAAGAGTGCGCTGTGGAGGCAGATCCTCGCTTCTGTGCTGGATGTGGATTTGGTAACGGTCAACTCCGCAGAAGGCGGCGCTTACGGCGCTGCCCTGTTGGCTGGTGTGGCCGGCGGCGCCTGGAAGGACGTGCCCACAGCCTGCAAAGCCTGCATCAAAATCACCGGCAGCACCTCCCCTGACCCCAAACAGGTCGAAACTTACAACAAGATGTATTCCATCTACCGGGATTTATATCCTGTGTTGAAGAATAAGTTCGCTGCTTTGTCAGAAATAGTCTGACATCAGCATTCTTCTCAGTAACCAATAACGCCTCAGCAATGGGGCGTTATTTTATATTGCCAAAATGAGCATTTTGATATTGATAACTAATTACCCTTGACATATAATGAATGAATAGTATAATATTCATTCATTATAAAGAGTGTCTGGATTGTGGAGGTTAATATGGCGGCAGCACAAGGCAGGGCAAGAACAGGCGACAAGAAAAATACCATTTATGCTTGTGCCAAACTTCTTTTTGAGGCAAAGGGATTTAAAGATACCAACGTTCCCGAGATCGCCCAATCTGCTGGCATTGCCACCGGCACCTTCTATCTCTACTATTCATCGAAAGAAAACCTCTTTATGGAAATCTTCATGGATGAAAACGTAAAACTTAAACAGTCCTTGCTTGCTGCAGTAGACACCTCAAGAGAACCGCTCACTGTAATTCAAGAAATTATGCAATTAAACAATCAGGGCATTCTCTCCAATCCCATTTTGCGCGAATGGTACAACAAAGACGTTTTCAACAAAATAGAAGCGAAGTATCGCGAAGAAAATGGACTCGAAAAAGTGAACTTTATGTATGACGCTTTTATCGATGTGGTAAAAAAATGGCAAGCTGATGGAAAAATACGGTCAGATATTAATAGCGAAATGATCATGGCACTATTTGGATCAGTTATTTTGATTGACACTCACAAAGAAGAGTTAGGCTTTCAATACTTTCCAGAAATTCAAGTGCATCTCACACAATTTATCATCGACGGATTATCAGCAACAAATAAACGACCCTAACCAGTCACTTTGGCTAAAGAAATTAGTAATTAGTTAGATGGAATTGAAACATAATCAGAAGGAATAGCAGTGAAAAAGGTAACCACGTTTATAGGAAGTGCACACAAGAGAAATACTCATGATGTTGTTGCCGAGTTTTTAAACAAACTGAAATCTCTCGGTGATGTGGAATGTGAAATTATCACTTTAAGTGACTACTCACTCGGAACTTGCAGGGGATGCGCTGTGTGCTTTGAAAAAGGTGAAGAATTCTGTCCGCTAAAGGATGACCGTGATATTTTGATGGATAAAATAATGAATTCTGATGGGGTAATCTTCGCAACCCCAAACTATAGCTTTCAAGTTTCAGGAATCATGAAAGTCTTTCTCGATAGATTTGGATTTGTCTTTCACCGGCCAAGATATTTTGGTAAAACTTTTACAAATATTGTTGTCCAGGGAATTGGCGGTGGAACCGAAATAAACAAATATCTAAATTTCGTCGGAAGTAATCTGGGATTTAACACTGTAAAAGGCATCTGCATTACCTACTTAAACCCAAGGACCGAGAAAGATCAAAAAACAATGAATAATGCCCTTATTGGGTTAAGTAACCGATTCTATAACAGTTTATTGAATCAAACTTATCCTGTGCCATCTTTGATTAAACTGATGCTATTTCGCATGGGACGGACGATGGTAAAACAGTTCTTGAATGAAAACAACCGAGACTTCCAATATTTTTCCGAGAAAGGCTGGTTGGAATCTGATTACTACTACCCTACACAGCTTGGGACAATAAAAAACATTTTCGGTCGCCTCTTTGACAATATGACTCCGGTCATTCGAAAAATATTGGCTTAACGTATTGATATTGAGCGTGCCCAATGATTTCTCCTCAACCTGCTCATAAAGAACAAACATCCATGGGAACAATCATGAGCCATAAAGCTTTTGGAATGTATGCTGAAGACTGCCTGGATGCCGTATGCCGTGAAGTTGCTCGATTGGAAAGTATTCTGAGCCGCTACATTCCTGAAAGTGATGTCAGCCGTATTAATCAAAATGCCGGCAGAAATTTTGTAGAAGTCAACCCTGAAACCTTCAATATTCTCGCAAGATCACTTGAGTTATCTGCAATTTGCGATGGGAATTTTGACATCACCATCGCTCCATTGGTTAACTTATGGAATATTGGTAAAAATTCTTTCACACAACCCCCAATTAGAGAAATGAAACAAGTTCTAGAGTTAGTAAACTATCGCGACCTGATCCTCGACGCCAGCTCAAAGAAAGTCGGATTGAGTAGACCCAGACAAGCCATTGACTTGGGCGGGATTGGCAAAGGGTATACCGGTGATTGCATCCTTGAAATATTTCGCGATTTCGGCGTTACTTCAGCCTACTCCAATTTGGGCGGTAACGTGGTCACATTGGGCGCAAAACCGGATGGCACTCCCTGGAATATTGGCATTCAACATCCAAGGCTGGTTGACAGTTTAATTGGCTCGCTGGCAGTTATTGATCGGAGTATAGTGACTTCTGGAAGTTATCAAAGATTCTCCAATGATTCTCTGGGAAACCAGTTCCATCACATTATTGATCCCGCGACGGGTTATCCGGTCGAATCTGGTTTAGTCAGTGTCACCATCGTCTCAGATAACGCAATGACCGCAGATGTTTTATCCACTGCATTGTTTGTGATGGGTGTCAATCGGGGTATGGAGTTACTGATGAGCTTTCCGAAGACCGAAGCCATTCTTATGGATTCAGAAGAAAAGGTCTTCGTTTCGAAAGGGTTGAAGGGGCATTTTCAACCAAATGAAGGCATCGAATACACAATTTTAGAGTAACAGAAAGGTAATTCAATATGAAAAAGAAAGGGAAAAGTAAAATGATTGGATGGATTATAGTGTTGGTCGTTTTGACCGCAGCAGGAATCCCTGCTGGCATAGGCATTTCAAAACTTAACAAAGAACATGCTGAGGCAAGAAATGTGTCTCTAAACGGTGTTGATTTCAACAGCTTAATAGACGGCGAGTATACCGGGTCTTACGAGGGCGGTATGTTTAAATGGCGAGCCAACACTGTAAAAGTGATTGTTTCAGAAGGGAAGCTTAGTGAAATTGAACCCATATCGGGTGTGGTTGATCAAGGAAAAGGCTCCACAAAAATGCTTTATGATCGAGTGATCGCAAACCAATCATTGATGGTGGATACCATTAGTGGTGCTACTCTCACCTCAAAAGGCTATCTGAAAGCGGTGGAAATTGCTCTATCTCAGGCAAATTAGACATCACATTTTATTGGAAGCGAAATTGAATTAGAAGAAGTTGTCTAATGTTCATCACAATTCGCCAACCCGGCAAGGATAAATTTTTAAAATCATAATCGCTAGTTCCAATGGCATGATCAGCTCAGTTAGCACTAATTATCTGAATGAAAACAGCATCGAAATCACGCGCTCAGTGCGAAATATTGGTGGAACCCCGAATTTGATAATATTGACACTGCCGGGTTGGAAGATTTTTAAGGTGGATTCCACTTTGCACTAAAGCCCTTGACCCAACAACATAAATTGGGTTGTATCACAAAAAATACTATTTACAAGTAAACAAGTATTTTCAATAAAGAGGTGCAACATGTATGAAATACAATTGATCAACCATGCTTTAATATGCGAAAGGAGATTAGAAATCGAAACTGATCGACAAAGTAACCGTCGCTTGAGGTTTTTTAAAGATGATGAGCTTGATTTTTGCCCGACTAAAAATTTTATCACTAGCATCATGGTAAAAATCATTTGTCACTTTATCATCAAAAAACCCTCTTGTTCTTACGCTCAAGAGTGTTGTTACAAAAGTCTTGAAGGATAAAACACATTTACTTATTGGGAAAGTTATCAGTATCAATTTCTAAATCTACACACTTGTGCACGGCTTTGGTCATCTAATTCACATCTCAGGGGTTCAATCAAGTCATGACCGACTACACATTGGTCAGAATAAACCACGGCGAAACTTTGAATTTGCAATGGCTACTGCCAATGCAATGGGACGCAAATCTGCAAACAGGTTGCCTGGCTTCTTAGTCCATCCATTAACGGGCAAGGAATTCAACTTTTCAAGCAGACGCATACAACGGACGAAGTTACTACCTGCTGGCTTTTCATTTCGATTCCATGATATTGAACAGGCACTTTACCAAGAGAGAGCAAATCTTTTGAAAGAATAAAGAGGAAAAATGTTACGAAAACAATTACTTGTCTGCGGTATTTTGTCGTCATTATTTTATGCCGCAATGGATTTAATTGGTGGCCTGCAATGGCAAAACTATAATTGGATTTCTCAAGAATTTAGTCGCCTGAGTTCGGTCGGTGCACCCTCCAGGCATCTCCACCTTATTCTGAGCGTGGTTTACAGCTTGCTTGTCATTGCATTCGGTGTTGGAGTCTGGAAATCAGGCACCAACAAACGGTCTTTACGAACCATGGGTTTGGCTTTGATCGTGTATGCCATTGTAAGTTGGATATGGCCGCAATTCTACCCTGAGGATCTTTCAAAGCATGTCAGTGAATTCACCAATATCATGCACATTGCGCTCACTGTTGTGACCCTCTTGTCCTGGTTGATCATCCTGATTTTAGCGATTGCCACTCTTGGCAACCGGTTCCGGATCTACTCGATCATAACTTTGCTCATAATTCTAATATTCGGGGCATTGACAGGTCCTCAAGGTGCAGCGTTGGCGGCGGGGGAGCCCACACCGTGGATTGGAATTACTGAACGAACCAATATCTACAGTTTTATGGTTTGGGTTGTGTTTTTTTCGATCCTCCTTTTACGCGGTCAGGATAATGCAAGCCAAAAGGATTCACCTCGTAACACGCCACAGCCTAACGGGTTGTAATCAAAGGTGTAGATTTTAGTCGACAATTCTTAAGCTAAACAACAAAATAGTTCAGCAAGGAATCCTGTGTGTTGTTCACAATAGTGAAAAACTGGCGATCCAATGATCCGCCTGTTTTTAATTCTATCAACTTGTAAAAAGTCCCGAAAAAGGTTTTTGGTGAAATTGGGATCAATTTGAATTATTAATCGTCAAGTATATAATTGTTTCAATCACCAAAACAAAGGACTCTGACCCTTATGAATCAAATCTCTGCGCAAAAACAAATCATTATCAACGAATTTCTTCAGCAGCCGCTCATTGCCCGCATGGCCACCGCGGACGTGAACGGACAGCCGCATGTCGTCCCCGTCTGGTTCGGCTGGGACGGCTCGACCCTCTGGATCAGTTCTTACTCAAACACGCGCAAAGTATGCGAACTCGAAAAAAATCCCAAAATCTCGGTTGTGATCGATGTAGCCAATGATAACGGAGATAATAAAGGTGTGATTTTTGAGGGAGCAGTCGAACTGATCAGAGAACCGCGTGCCTTCTTGCGCGCCAAGTTTGTGTGGATCTATACCCGCTATCTTGGCTCTGACGGCGTATTGGCAGAAGAACCTCAAAGCTGGATTGAAGACCCACACAACTTGTTAATTAAACTAACCCCTGAAAAAGTAATCGGCCTCTACCTTTAAACTATCTTCGCCAAAAAGGTCTGAACGGCTTTCATATAGAGTTTAAATTGGTCTCGACGGATGTTGTGCCCTGCCCCATCAATATGCACCACTTCAAGCTGAGCAATCCCCTGTTTCAATGCAGCAGCTTCTTTCTCACCCACGATGGCGCCCTTGGTCAGGTCAGCCGTAATCATCAAAGTAGGACAGGTGATATTTTTAACCAGGGTCTCAAAATCCATGGCAGGCAGATCATCCATGGCAACCAGTTTTACAATTTTTGGGCTGTATCTCAGTTTAGAATTCACCCAGGGTTCAATCTCAGATTCATCCCAACCAGGGTTACCTACCCGGACTTCATCTAACAATTCCTCTTTTGTCTTGCGTTTATTTGAGCCAATCCAGTGAGCAAGAGGATTAGGATTCGGGGGTTCACCATTATCGGTTGATTTAATCATCCAAAACGGTGGGGGATCTTCTAATATGATGGCTTTTGCTACATCAGGGTATAAACCTGATAGAGTCAAAGTCGTTATGGCACCCATGGAGTGCCCCATGATAATGGGTTTTACCAATCCCAATTCCTTGATCAGTGCAACAATCTCACCAGCCATTACCGTCAGGGTATATCCTTCTTCTGGCGCATTGGATTTTCCATGGCCGCGAATGTCGACCATGATCACATCGAAAGTCTTAGACAAAACATTCGCGGTACGAGTCCAACACAATCCGTCGTCAGTGACACCGTGTAAAAGTACTATGGGCGGTTTGCTTCCACCGGTGCGATAGTAATGCAGCTTGATTCCATTTGCAATCACATCACCTGCAATAATATCCATTGTTTTTCCTCCTGATATTCCTATACTTTATTAAAACCTCTTAGTCTAACAACTGTTCATCAGCATTTTTGCCAAATCACAAGTTTTCTAATAAGACTAAGAGGTATTAATTCCTACTAACCTAACATTTATTTGTAGGTCAATCCAAATCCATATTCATAGAGCGGATTCTCGGAATCATGCGGCAGGTCTTCCTTCTGGTTGCGCACAGCTTCCATTGAATTTGGCAGTTCAAATGGCAATTTACCTATGGGTTTGGCTTTGCCAAAGATCACATTCAATACCGCTTCATCAGAGGCGCCGTACTCACCAAGCACCGCTTTGGCTGCCGCGTTGATCTCAGGGAATACCGCTGGCCGATCAAGATAAAGCACTACAATGGTCGGGACGGTTTTGCATACGGCCAGGATATCTTCTTTCACTTGACCTTTAAAATCGAGATCGCCGTGATGGAAGCCCTGTTGGAACGGGTTTTTGCTATCAAGTGGTACCCAGGGTGTATCCAGGCGCATAATAGCGAAATCAGCCTGCTTGGGGTCTTCGACCATCGTTCCATATCGGGCAGCAACTTTAGGGCTGATGTTCGTCACGTGGATTTTTGGTGTTCCCTTCAAAGGCAGCACCTGCTGATCATTTTTAAGCAGAGTCATGGCTCGTTCTTGTGAAGCCAAACCAGCAGCGGCTGAGGCGGTAGTGCCAACCACGTTTAAAACCTGGCTCTCATCCACAAATGGATTGTCAAACAGACCTAGCTGGAACTTTTGGCGCAGCAAGCGCCGAATGGATTGATCAATGCGTGCTTCAGATAACTTTCCGGTATTGACCAACTCAACCACCAGTTCGGGGCATTTCTCACCGCCGAATTGATCCACGCCGGCGTCGATGGCTTTAAGCACGCGATCAGATTCACTTAAGTGTTCAACCCCCCAGGCGCGCGCCTCCCAGACCACATCACCGATATGAGCGTCGGTGATCAACCCCCAGTCGGTGCACACAATGCCGTCAAATTTGTATTTGTTGCGCAGCAAGGTGGTAATAATGTGCTTATTAAACGACATTGCCACGTTTTCATCCGTCTGATCGGTGGGCACGCCATAATAAGGCATGATGGAGGCAGTCTTGGCTTCAAAAGCCGCTTCAAACGGAATCAGGTGATAGTCAAAATTCTTACCCGGATAAACTTGCCCTTTTTGGGTGGCAAAATGCGGATCGAGACCTTCTTTTTGCGGTCCGCCGCCAGGGAAGTGTTTGGTCATGCAGGCTACGCTGTGAGGTCCAAGTGTTGCCCCTTGAAAACCCTTAATGTAGGCTTTCACCAATCTTGCTGCCACATGGGCATCCTCACCAAAGGTGCCGCTGACGCGCGGCCAGCGGGGTTCAGTGGCCAGGTCAATCTGCGGATGCAGAGAGACTCTGATGCCCACCGCCAGATATTCTTTGCGTGCTATCTCGGCAAACTGCTCCACCAGGTCGGCATCATCCAGTGCGCCAAAACCCAGCGTTTCACAAAACTGGGTGAATTCATTAGCAGCCATTGAGAAGATATTGCGCGTGAAATGGTTGCGCGGATCCGAAGAAATAGTAACTGGAATGCCCAACCGGGTCTGCTCTTCAAATTTCTGTAGTTTGTTGTACCAAGCTGCCACTATTTTCACCCCCGGGACGCCCCAGAGATTGAAGTGGTTCATTTTCTGTTTGCTGATCATGGTTGATGCAAAACTACCAAACTCAAAGTTTCCCGGTTTCTCTTCAATAGAGGCGTCTTCGGCGATCACCGACCCATCCATGAACATCAAACCGGCTTTTTCTTCAAGCGTCATTTGACTGAGCAGGTCTTCAATCCTAGTTTCAATTGGCTGCCGCGGATCTTCATAAATATCCAGTTTACCGTTATGGTTCAAGTCGCGGAAAGAAAATCCGTTTTCAGTCTTTAGCAAATCTGAATATTGTTTGGTTATTTCTTCCAGTGCCATGTTTGCCTCATATTGTTAAAATAAAATTAACCATGCACCTGTTTCAGCAGGTCAGCGACCATATCATCCGCGGATTTTGGCAGCGCGCTTTGCATAAAGAGTAAAACGCTGGCCAAAGGCATGTCACCAAACATCATCATAATATCTGCACCCATGCCGTCGTCAGAGCCTTCCTCTGCACCAAATGCTTTGCGGCTCAGTGATTCGACCTGTGCGAAGAACGGACTGAAAACCTTGTTACCAATCGGGTCTTCCATCCATTCACGGATGGTGGATTCTTTATTCAACAAACAGGGCAGATTGACTGTTGATTCGAGGGTCACGGTCAGTTTTTCACGAATATCCGCTGAGGAAGCAGCAATCAGCAGATCAAATTCGCCGTCTTCAGTGATCCATTGGTTGTAAGAGGGGTGATAATACGCAAAGGAACGGAAATCAAGTTTGATCGAAACAGTTTTGGTTTCACCAGGTTTTAGCTCCACCTTGGCGAAGCCCTTGAGTTCTTTTTCTGGGCGTACCAGTTTGGATTTCTGGTCATGTACGTAAAGCTGGACGATTTCTTTACCAGCCATTTTACCGGTATTAGTCACATCTACTGATACAGTAACGCCGTCCGTGTCTTTGAAGGATTTCTTCGAAACTTTGGTATTGCTGTATGCAAAGGTGGTGTAACTCAAGCCATAACCAAACGGAAATAGCACAGGCATCTTTTTGGCATCATAATAGCGATAGCCAATGAAGAGACCTTCGCCGTAATAGACCTTGCCAGCTCCGCCTGGCCAATTGATTACCGCGGGGGTATCAGCCAGTTTGGCCGGGAAGGTTTCTGCCAGCTTGCCTGAGGGGTTCACTCGGCCGAACAAAACATCCGCGATTGAAACGCCTCCTGCCTGCCCCATCATCCAGCCTTCGAGCACGGCTGCCACGCCATCAATCCAATCGTTCATCACTACCGGGGCACCGTTGTTTAGCACCACCACCGTGTTGGGTTGGATGGCAGAGACAGCTTTGATCAAAGCCACTTGCTGGTCTGTCAGATCAAGATCAGTGCGGTCATAACCTTCAGATTCTTTGAAACCCGGCAAAGCAATGTAAAGCAGGGCAACATCTGCTGATTTGGCAAGTGAGACTGACTTGTCAATCATTGCCTGACTGAAAGAATTATCCGTGGGATAGCCCTCTGCAAAAGTAATTTCTGCTGCTCCTGCCTGGGCCTTGACTTCGTTGAACGGCACAGCCACTTTGGTGGGGTTGATGTGTGAACTGCCCCCGCCCTGAAAGTGCGCTGCTTCGGCTGAGCGGCCAATTATTGCGATATGCTCATGCCCTTTCAATGGCAGCAAGCCATTGTTTTTGAGCAGTACCATACCTTCGGTCGCAATTTGATGAGCCAACTCATGATGTGCATCAACATCAAACTTGCCATTCTTGGGGGTCTGCCTGGCTTTAAAAACAATGCGCAAAATTCTGCGTACAGATTCATCAAGCACGGATTCATCCAACTCGCCTGAACGCACCGCATCAATCACTTTTTGGGTGCGCTGCGCTTGCGGACCGGGCATTTCCCAATCCAAACCTGCCTTGAGTGCTTTTACCCGATCATGCACGGCCCCCCAGTCAGAGACCACCAAACCTTCAAAACCCCATTCATTTTTCAAAATTTCTGTCAATAAATGATAATTTTCTGAAGCATAGTCGCCGTTAACCTTGTTATAAGAACACATCACCGTGTAAGGTTGAGTTTCTTTAACTGCTTTCTCAAAAGCTGCCAGGTAGATTTCACGCAGAGTTCGTTCATCCACCTCCGAGCTGATGCAGAAGCGTTGAAACTCCTGATTGTTGGCGGCATAATGTTTGAGTGAAGTACCCACACCTTTGCTTTGCACGCCATTGATAAAATTGACGGCCATTTCACCAGCCAAAAAAGGATCCTCAGAGAAATATTCAAAGTTTCGTCCGCCAAGTGGAGAGCGTTTCATGTTTACACCGGGCCCCAACAACACATCCACATTTAGGGCGATGCACTCTTCAGCCAGGGCTTCGCCCATCTGCTTGATCAAGTCCACATTCCAGGTGGAAGCTGTACATGAAGCAGTGGGGAAGCAAGTCGCAGGCAAACTCTTCTGCGCAATCGCAGTGACATCCTCAATCCGCCTAACCCCGTGCGGACCGTCTGACACTACCATCTCAGGGATGCCAAGCCGTTCTACCGGCGTGGTCGTCCAATTGCTGGCGCCGGTGACCAGTGCGGCTTTTTCTTCCAGAGTCATCTTTGAAACCAAAGTTTTAAAATCTTCAGACATCATCCACTCCTTGACCAAATATTGGGTTTATTTTGCTGCGCCGTGCGCATAAGAATCATAGACAGAACGTACTTTCAATGCTGATTCTACCTGGGCGGTCGTCCATCCGCTTGGCAAGGGGATGGAAATAGTCACTTTACGTCCAGCAGGAAGATCAAAATAGTTATCACTGAAAACCCCGTCAGCACCTTCCAGGCTGAGTTCGACCAACTTGGCCAGGTTTATTGAGGTCACTTCAATGTTTACTTGGTTTTTATCAATAGACACTATCGTAGAAATCCCTGCATCCACCAGGTTGAGATGTTTGGTCGGCACAAAGAAAGCCGTCTGCCGGGTAATCATCTCTTCACCCTCGAATAGTTCGGCGACGAAGACCAGGTCTCGACACAAATCGTCAGTCACCACATCTTCAAAATTGAGAGCAGCGATTTGTGACACTCCAAAAGGCTCTGCCTGAGCAAGCGCATTGCCTGTTTTGATTACCTTACCCTCTAAAGTTTCGAGAGACCAGCGCAGAGAACCCTGCCAGGCTTCCCGGCTTTCGTTGGTAACATAGACGTTCTGCTCGGTCGGTTTGTCTTCTATTGAGAGTAAAAGCGGGGCGAAGAATTTGCGCGCAGCATAATGCAGCGCCTTCCAGCGGCCGAAGTAATCCAGGCTCGACCACGAAGCCACCGGCCAGCAGTCGTTGAGCTGCCAGTAGATAATGCCTGATACGCGGTCTGTATTCCTACGCCAGTGTTCCACGCCGTATCGGATGCCTTCAGCCTGAAGCACCAGGCTCAAGTAAACCAGTGATTCAAAATCCTTGGGTAGTCTGAAGATATCCAGCATCTGGGCGACCATTAATTGGTTGCCGCTGTCATTCTTCTGGTGACGTTCCATGATGTATGAAGTCATGTTCCAGTCAGCTTCATCGGCGTAAGTCTTAATGGTCGCAAGCGGAGGCAAAGCCTGAAACCCGAATTCACTCATGAAGCGCGGATACTGGGAGCGGTAAGCCGAGAATGGCTTGCGGCCATGCCAGACATCCCAATAATGGGCGTCGCCTTGCTTTTGTCCGTTCGGGTCTACAAAAGGCGTATCTGATGAGGGGGAACTCGGCCAATAAGTATGGTCAGGATCTTCCTCATTGCACCATTCGAGCAGAGTGTGATGGAAGAAACGATCATACGGTTCTTTAAATGCTTGCACTTCTGGCTGATTCCAACCCCATTCGACCCAACCCCACTCCATCTCGTTGTTGCCGCACCATAAGGCCAGACTGGCGCGGTGGCGCAGCCGGCGGATGTTTTCAATGGATTCGATGCGTACATTTTCTAGAAATTCGGCATCATCCAGCGGATAAACGCTGCAGGCATAGACAAAATCTTGCCAAATCAAAATACCGTAACGGTCGCATAGATCGTAGAAGCGCTCTTCTTCATAAAAACCGCCGCCCCATACCCGCAGCATATTCTGATGGGTCAACGCTGCATCGCGGATTAAGCTTTCCATATATTTATCTGAAATACGAGTCGGGAAGGAATCCGCTGGGATCCAGTCTGAACCCTTGGCAAACACAGGTAGACCGTTAACCACAAAGGTAAATGATTTGCCCCATTCATCAGGTTTCTGACGCAGTTCAATAGTGCGCAGGCCCAATTGAAATTCTTTGTGATCAAGCTGCATGGAGTCTTGAGTCACTTCTACGCTGACTTTATAAAGTGGTTGTGCACCATAGCCGTTCGGCCACCACAATTGCGGATTTCTGACCTCTATGCTCAGGCTTGCCTTGTTATTGGTTACTGAGGCTGAAGTTTCACTCACTTCACCATCAGGTGCTGTGAGTTTGAGCAGTGCCAGTACATTGACATTCTCCCAAGACTGAAGTGTCACATCTGCCGTGACACTCACTTTGCCGTTGACATGCTGCTGGCGAAGATGCACCTCTTCAATACGCAGTGCTTCATACCCTTCGAGCCGAATATCTTTCCAAATGCCAATAGGAGGCAATTGCGGACCCCAATCCCAGCCGAAATGGCAGGGAGCTTTACGAATATGCGGTCCGCCAGGGATGGCTTGGGTTACACCCGGCAGATTACGTTTTTCTTGCTGCTCCGCGCCGTAACGCACTGGTGAAGAAAACGCAATCAACAGTTCATTATTTTCAGCCTTGAGCAGCGGTTTTACATCCCATCGATACTGTCGGAACATATTATTTGTACTGCCTAATCGCTGACCATTGAGCGTAACTTCAGCCAGTGTATCCAGACCGTCGCACACCAGAAAGAGATGGGCTTTGGTGAAGACATCTTGGTCGACATTAAAAGTGGATAAGTAATGCCAGTCACTTTCGGCCACCCATTGAACTTTTTTTTCATTATCCCCCACAAATGGATCAGGGATATGATTTAATGCCAACAAATCTGTGTGCACACCCCCTGGAACGATTGCAGGAAGCCATTCCTGTGAATCAGATTTTCGAAACTTCCACTGACCTGTCAAAGACTGAATTTTCATGATTATTTCCTGTTTTCCTAATTTTTATATTGTATCTGTTTAAACTATACAACTTACTTGTCGAATATTTTCTAAAAGTAAAATAAAAGCTTGCCCGAATTAATGGCAAGCCCTATATCTTCAAACTCAAAACAATATCCTCGCCAACAAGGCAAGTTGCAGAACTCAATTTGTTGAACTTTATTCTTTGCAAGTTTCATTGTTGAACTTCCATTTATGCAACCGGTTGCGAAGAGATGCCGACTAAAGGAAGCCAATGGCTTCCTTTAGTCTTTTGATTCTCAAGAAAGAATTATCTTCCCTGATTTAATTTACTTTTATATCCACTGTTGAGAGATCCCATTCTTCATGGATCTTGGGAACATCGTTGAGCAAGCGTTTGGTGTATGCTTCTTTTGGACGCAGGATCACCTCGTCAGCGGTTCCGCTTTCAACAAACTTGCCGCGTTCCATGATAAAGACTTTATCCGACACAAAATATGCCAAACCAATATCATGGGTGATAAAAATGATTGTCATACCGGTATCATTACGCAGTTTCATCAACATATCCAAAATTGTCGCACGAGAACAGGCGTCAATCATGGATGTAGGTTCATCAGCCAAAAGAATTTTTGGCTGCAGCAAGAAGATACGCGCAATCATCAAGCGCTGCATTTGTCCGCCTGAAAGCTCAAACGGATACTTGTTGGTCAATTCAGCGAACTTTAAATTGACGAAGCTGCAGGCTTCGGTCATCATTTCAACTTTCTTTTCATACGGAAGTTTCTTTCCGCCGCGCATATTGATACAATCCAGGAACAAGGTATCGATTTTGTTAAAGATGTTATACGACGAGAATGGATCCTGGAAAATAGCTTGAATATTGGTCCAATATTCCTTTTTAGCTTTATGAGACCGGATGTCTCTCTTCTTGCCCTGGAAGTAAATATCGCCTTCGGTTGTATTGATTAATCCGAGTAGCATTTTTGCTAATGTAGTCTTACCGCTGCCTGATTCGCCCACAATAGAGACGATTTCACCTTCAGCAAAATCAAAATCAACATGGTCTACTGCCATATTCTTATTTCGACCCAAACCAAAGACTTTGGTAAGCCCAACACCCTTAAGGCATGATTTTTTCTCAGTCATTTTGATAGGCCTTTCTCAGATACTCTTCTGTGAAGATACAACGGTAAGAGCGATCGCCTTCCACATACTTCATATCTACCGGGAACCTCTTGCATTCTGGTTGAACATACTTGCAGCGCTCGGCAAAACGACAGCCTTCAGGTGGGTTTTTCAAGTTGGGTGGTGTTCCTGGAATCGCAGTCAGTTTGGTATCTTTCAATCCACTTTCAGGAACGATGATAGAGCCCATCAAGCCCTTTGCATAAGGGTGAATGGGATCAAACACTGTCTGCTTGGAAGCACCTTTCTCTACAATCTGACCGGCATACATTACCATGATGTCATCGGTAACATTATAAAGCAGAGGAAGTTCATGTGTAATGAAAATCATCGCTTTAACATACCCCTTTTCCATCATATAACGCAGCATCTTGATGACCATTTTCTGAGAGGTTACGTCTAACGCAGAAGAAGGTTCATCTGCAATCAAAATTTTTGGCTCAAGAATCACTGAAGTTGCAATGACTGTGCGCTGCTTCATACCACCCGAAAGTTCAACCGGATATCTCTGCAAAACCTCTTTGGGAAGACCCAACACCTCAAACCGTTCTCTTGCAAGCTCATAGATTTCTTTTTTAGAGACTTTTGGGTCATGCGCTTGAACCACATCCTCAATAAAATTGATGATTTTTTGGGTGGGATTTAGCGCGTTCATAGCAGCTTGGGGGATATACGCGATTTCGTTGCCCAGGATCGATTTTCGAACGGTATCAGGATGCATCCCGGTGATGTTTTGACCATCGATGATAATCTCACCGCTTGTGTAATGAAGGGGAGCAAAGTAATAGCCCATCAAACTGAGGGCCAGTGTTGATTTTCCACACCCTGATTCTCCAGCAATACCCAGTGATTTACCCTCTTCAACTTTTAGTGAGACATGATCAACAGCGTAGACATCTTCATTGAATCTGGTGATGTATTTCGTTGTTAATTCATTAACTTCTAGAATTACTTTTCCCATATCGTCACCTAATCCCTTAATGCAGGGTTGAATACTTGATCCAAACCTGTGTTCATTAGATTCATCGAGAAAGTAATCATCGCGATGACGAGTAAAACAGGGAAGTATGCCCACCATTTGCCCAAAATTTGAGCCTGGTAGATCATAGCCCAGTTCATCATCAAGCCCAAAGTTGGCACTTCACTGGTTTTAGGTCCCAAACCAAGGATAGACAACGAAGCTTCCGCGAGAATGGCTGATGATATCTGCAAAATCAGCGCCATCACAACATATGAAGCGATATAGGGTAGAATGTCATGAGTGATGATGTAACCAATTGAATGCCCTGATAGCTTCGACAGATTTACGTGATCGCGATTACGCAGAGAAATCACCTGAGACCTGACGGCCCTGGTTGTCCAAACCCAGGAGGTGAAACCGATGACCGCTGCCACCATGACAGCGCCTCGGTGTTCCTGCCCCACACTATATGAGATTAAGATCAACAGCACAAAACTGGGGATGACTGTAAAGAGATTTGTGATGAACATGATGATGTCATCCAACATTCCACCCACATAACCTGAGAGCAGCCCCAACACCAATCCAATGAAAGTGGCGATCAAACCAGCAATCAGACCAATCATTAACGAAACGCTGGTGGCTTTTACCAGTTGTGTTAAAACATCTCGACCAAAATTATCTGTTCCCAATGGCAAGGTTCTAACACTTGCCACCTCCTTGATGTTTACATAATCCGAAAGGTTGATTATGCCAACTTGCTCAAGAGTGCCTGTATCGATATTCGGAGATGCCAGGATCAAACCCTCTTCTGACAGCAGACCGTCAAGCGATTTGTTTAAACGTTCAAAATATCTGACCTTTGAGAAGATCATTCCTGATATCTTCTTGGTGGGATCGTAATTCTTCTCCCACAGGTCTAGTAACAGAATAGTATTTGTGGAGTCAATTTGATCTTCTGGTACACCCACCAACATAAGATACTCTTTTATATCATTGCGCTCCTGATCGCCCAACTTGGCAGCAATTCTTTTCGTTGCTGCATCAGTAAGGTTCAAGGTGTATGCCTTGGATGAAAAAACAGTATCATAGGTGCTCACGTAAGTTCCAGGCGGGAAGAAGGACCCCTGGGCAATAATCTCTAATGGGGGATTCGGAACAAATAGAGGATAGAAAATCACAACCATTAAAATGGCTGCAAAAATACAAAACCCCGTGACAAACTTGCTTGAGCGGAAGACTTGCTGAAGAGTATGTTTCATATCCTTCTCTGCCTAATCTGTCTGCGCAGCTTTAATGCGCGGGTCGATCAAACCATAAATGATTTCGATTGCAAAGTTTGCAAGCAATACCATGACCGTGATGATCAAGGTTACTGCAGAAATCAACGGGTAATCCTGTCCTTGAATGGCAGACAGCAGTGTAGTGCCCAAACCTGGATAGCTGAAAATGATTTCAGCGACCAAAGCACCACCAACCATGGTTCCAATCGCCAATGCCAAACCTGTAATCTGGGGGAGCATGGCATTTCTGAACACGTATCCGACGATTTTATAGTCTTTGATGCCGAGGAAACGGGCGTATTTAACATAATCTGCATTTAATTCATAAATCGACATTGACCGCATACCAATTGCCTGACCGCCAATCGCAATCAACACGATTGACCAGAATGGTAATTGATAGTGGACGATTACTGACCAGATAAACCGCCAGCTAAAATCAGGGATTAAATCAAACCCATAGCCTCCAGATGTTGGAAACCACTTTAAATCTACCGCAAAAATGACTAACAAAATAACCGCCATACCAAAAGCGGGTAAATTACTAATGAAAAGACTGACCGGCATAACGATTTTATCAAACCCTTTGCGAATGTATGCCGCCAGTACCCCTAGTATATTTCCAATTATCCATCCTACGATAATAGCGGGAAATTGGAGACTGACAGTCCACAAGACTGAAGATTTAAGAATGTCAATAACAGGTCGGGGGAATTGACTGAATGAGGCACCAAAATTACCTTGAAAAACGTTACTTACATACAAGACAAATTGTGTAATCATCGGCTTGTTTGTGCCGAATTGTTCTGCGTACTGTTCGTAAACTGCTTTCATCCCGGTGGAGTTCGACATACCTTGAGCAAGACGGGCTACGATGGCTGCCACAGGATCACCCGGCATTAATCGGGGAAGGGTGAAGTTCAAAATAAAGGCAAATAAAGCAGTAACCAATAACCAAAGCAGCTTGTTTAAGAAATACCTGCGGTATCCTTTCAAGGCAATACCTCCTTATATTAGTTAACAGCCATGCTCCGTAATTAACGGAACATGGCTGTATTTTACTTCATTACGGATTACTTAACCAGAGTCAAGTTGTAGAGACCAGCTACGGAATAGCCATCGGTCAGATTAAGGGGGGGAACTGCAGGATCGGTTCCGTCACCTTCGTGCGGGAAGTTTGTCCAGACAGATTCGTTCACTGTGTGGAAAGCTTGCGGGCGATACATCAGGGTGAAGGAAGGAACTTCGGTCAAGTATATCTTTACCAATTCTGTGTAGGCGGCTTTAATTTCAGCAGCATCAGTCATGGTGGGGATGGCATCGATCAAAGCGTTTGCATCTGCATTGTCGAATCCACTCCAGTTACCATTCCAGTTGTTGGTGGTTCCAGCGAATTCGCCGGATAGCAGTTTGCGAATACGTCCCCAAGGTTGGGTGGGGCCAGCGCCGTCAGACCACATCATGAAGATGTCATAACCTTCAGCAGGAAGTGGGGAGTTGGTAACAACTGTCTGATAAACACCCCATTCAGGGTATTGGGTTGTGATTTCGATGCCAATTTTGGCGCCAGCAGCGGCAACAACTTCGATTGCAGCTTGCCAGTCAGACCAGCCATTGGGGCAGGTGGCGACATAAGACAATTTCTTGCCATCGATATCGCGGAAGCCATCACCATCGGTATCAACAACACCAGCTTCGTCAAGGAGGGCAATTGCGCCGTCGATGTCATTGCCAGCCCATTGCAGGTCAGCAACGGCAGCTTTATCATAAGCAGCCTGTTCGCCGGGGGTCGGGTTCATCAAGGACCGTGGAACCTGGGTGAAGGTAGCAGATTGGTTGGTCATAGCGTTGGCGATGATGGTGTCATAATCGACAGCCATGGCAATCGCTTTGCGGACGGCAACGTTATCCAAACCCAAGGAAGCGGTATTGAAGAAGGCGGTCGGGAGGGAGGCGCCGATGCCGTAGGGGGCTTCGGGGAGGTAAGTGGAGATGGGCAGACCTTGTTCTAACCAGAGGTCTTGAACATTGCTATTGAACTGTTGTGACACATCAACTTCACCAGCAGCTAAAGCAGTGGTGCCGGCAGCGTTGTCTTTGTAGATGATGTGAGCCAAGTACTTGGGAGCGGGCAGTTTACCCCACATGGAGGCGTCCTGACCCCAGTAAGCGTCGTTACGAATATAAACGACCTTGGTGTCATCAGAGAAGAATTTTCCGTAAGGACCTGAGTAGACAACATCTTCAGCAACGTCAGCCATGAAAGCAGCGGCATCACCAGCGGCACGGGCTTCCAATGCTTCAGTCCATGCTTTTTGCATAACATAATTACTGCTCAAATAAGCTTGAACAAGCAGGGGATTGATGGATTTGCCATCATCACCCAAGACAGCCTGAACTTCAACAGTCTGAGGATCAACAGCAACGATGTCAGCAACATAAAGGATATTAGCTGCGCCTGTACCAGTGTTGTATTTCACGTGGGAAGCCCAGGTGTAAGCAACATCATCAGCGGTCACAGCGGAGCCATCAGACCATTTGGCGGCAGCATTGAGTTTGAAGGTGATCTTGGTCATGCCTTCGTCCCAAGCATAGGGGCCGTCAGCCAACAGAGGATATACCTTGCCGTCCATCATGTTGTACATGTAGGGGGTTTCGAACATGATTGTTCGGGCATTATCTTGCTGGGCAATTGCCATGGCGTTGTTACAGTTGGAGCTGTAGGGGTTCCAGCAGACAACGGCACTCCACTGCTGACCATTGAAGTACAAGGTCTCTTCGCGGGGGAGGACGGTATCGCCAGCTACAACTTCAGCTGCTGCTTCGCCAGAAGCTGCAGGAGCTTCGGTCGCAACGGGAGCTTCGGTGGCTGCAGGGGCTTCAGTGGCTGCAGGGGCTTCAGTGGCAGTAGCGCAAGCGCTTAAAGCCAGGGTGAAGACAACAATAATTGTCAAAACAAACATCAAACGTTTCATTTCTTCTTTCTCCTTTTATAGTACGGGTTGGAAAATATCAAACCTTCCACAAGCTAGATTGTTTAGGTTTACCACCTCCTTCAAAATCAGGATATTAAGTAAGAACTAGTTGAGAGAATTAAGGATGTAAAAAACCATTTATAAACATTCTACTCTCAAACCATACTTTGATTATTAAGGGTTTCAAATTTTAAAGTTCTTGCATCCTTACAGACAACATGGACTTTTGTTCTTTTTGGAATAAACATCAATTCTAAAATTAACTAAATAATATTTTTTTGGAAAATATACTTATGGGTTTTGCCTTGGATGCCGTTGAATATTTATAAAACACAACGATCACCCCCCTACGGGTAACATCCTCGGAACTTTCATAAGTATTATCCACCTGAGATAAGGTGGCAAGCAGTGTAACATTTTTAAGCAAGATCGGCATACTATCCTTCTGAGCTTCCTCATTGCGCGAGTAGACTGGTTCGGAACCTGGTAACTGCCGATAATTCCACAAAAAGGCTTTTTCAACACTGTTGGGCAGAATTTACCCTAAAAAAGCGACAAATCACAACTTGTGTTTTTCATGAGAGCGCTTTCACGAACGCGCTTTCATATTATATGGAGTTTTTTTGGAAAAGTCAATCACTTATTTACTTTCTCCTTTTTTTGACGGTAAAAATAATTCAAGTGTAAATATGTCTGACCAAAATGTCTCCCAAGAAACGGTTAATGCCAGGGTGCCCTGATAAACCTATTTTTGCGACTCCCAAAACCTGATCAATTTGAAAGTTTAATAAATTTAACTTGAATTACCGTTAATTCAAAACCTCCAATGTTTCTCACCGAGAAGTCAATCCGATTGACTCAGGAGGACTGGCTTATCCTACTCAATATCTTCGAACTAGAGATCATTCGTCGACTTCACGAAATCGAGGATGTCGTTGATCTTGCAAAAAGCCAAGCCGGTGACGGTGTCAGCACCGCCATAGTAGATGGCAATTCGCCCCGTCGGTTCATCGTAAAGCGACGCGCACGGAAAAGCCACATTGGGAGTATCACCCACACACTCATATAGTGTTTGCGGAGACATAAGATACGGTCCGCCGCGGTAGATGACCTTCCAGGGTTGTTCAAGATCAAGCAAAGCAGCCCCATAGCTGTATACGAAGCCATTGCAAGAGGTCAAAACGCCATGATAAAACAGCAGCCAACCTTCGGGGGTTTCAATGGGCACGGGGCCAGCGCCTACTTTGGTGCTCTGCCAACCGCCTTTGGTGCCCATTACAAAGCGATGTTCACCCCAGTGAACCATATCGGGGCTTTGGCTGATATAAATATCGCCAAAGGGGGTATGTCCGTTATCGCTTGGACGGCTGAGCATGACATACTTACCATTAATCTTGCGCGGAAAAAGCACGCCGTTGCGGTTGAAAGGCAGCAGCGCGTTTTCAAGAAAATGGAATTTTTCAAAGTCATTGGTATAACCAATACCGATGGTGGGTCCGTGATATCCATTGCACCAGGTCACATAATAACGGTCTTCAAGCCACACCACGCGTGGGTCGTAACGGTATTGATACTTGCCGATCTCGGGGTCATCACACTGCCAGTCAATGGGAGCATCTTCCAATTTCCAGTCGTATCCGTTATCGCTAAAACCGCGATTTAAATTCATCTCACGCTTTTTGTTATCACACCTGAAAACGCCTGCGAATTTGCCTTTGAAAGGTACCACAGCACTGTTAAAAATACTGTTTGACGATGGGATCAAATCTCTTGGGATGATCGGGTTGGCGGAATAACGCCAGATAATTTCTGAATTGCCAGCCGGGCGCTCTTGCCAGGGAATGTTGGGTAATACATTTGATTCAGACATGTGATGTCGTCCTTTCTTGTAACAAGATTGTGCTTGATTCAGAACCTGATATTGACTCTCATTCGATTTGATGTATACTCATTTTTGGAAGCGCTTCCATTATAGCATAATCCAACAAAGTAGAGCCAAAAAAATTATGAAAAATCAACTGGATCGTAATGCTGGTAATCTCACCCTTGATGATATTGCGGATTTAGCCGGAGTATCCCGCTCTACTGTTTCACGGGTGGTCAATGAACATACAAGCGTGAAAAAAGAAGTGCGCCAGCGTGTTTTAAACATCATCGAAGAACACCATTTTCACCCCAACGCGGCAGCAAGAACCCTGGCCTTGCAGCGATCATGGACGATTGGGCTGATCCTTCCCCATAGTGTCAGCACCTTTTTCACCGATCCCTACTACCCCAATTTGTTGATGGGCATTGCCAAAGCCTGCAACCTTTACAATTTTACGCTCGCCCTTTTTTTAGTCAGCACCAAAGAAGATGAAGCAAATGTCTTCTCGCGTGTCGGACGCAAAGGGTTTCTGGATGGAGTGATCGTTCAATCAGGCCATCACGGAGACCAGGGCGCAATCGGCAAAATGGTTGACAAGAAAATTCCGCTGGTGGTTGTGGGTCGGCCCTTCAGATCTGACAATGTTACTTATGTCGATATTGATAATATCAACGCTGCAAAATCAGCGGTGACCTATTTACACAAAATCGGATGTAAAAGAATAGCCACCATTACCGGACCCCTTGACAGCACGGTTGGCATTGACCGTCTTGAAGGTTACCGTCAAGCCATCAAAGAACAAAATGGGCAGGTGGATGATAACCTGGTTGTAGAAGGAAACTTCACCGAAACTGGCGGTTACCTTGCCATGCAAAAATTACTTCCTTTTCAGCCAGATGGCGTGTTTGCTGCTTCAGACGTTATGGCAGCAGGTGCCATGAAAGCTGCTGAAGACGCCAATCTAAGTATCCCCAAAGATGTTTCATTTATTGGATTCGACGATCTTCCTGCAGCATCCTACGGGAGTAATCAACTTTCTACAGTCCGGCAAAAAGTTGCTGAATTGGGACAAAAATCTGTTGAGAGTTTGATCGAGCAAATTGAAGATGAATCGATTGCGCCGCGTCAGATTATTTTAGAAACTGAACTGGTGATAAGGCAATCCTGTACACAACTATTAGACATCTCTCCACAAAATATCAAGTAGATTTTGTGCTTTTTATGCATCAAGCGACCAATAGTCTTAGCGTTCGTTATCCGGTAGTTTCATCCTGTTGCTAATCATTAAAGCATCTTCTTTCAGATTGACCAAAAAAATACGTCTTTCCAACGGATTTTATTGGTTTAATCAGAAGGCCGTGCAATTCTGATATATTTATGACCAAAATGTTAGATAATAACTACATAATTCACAAGATTCAGGGGCTATATAGTGGCAAATATGCTTGAAGTGGAAGAAATCTCAAAACAATATGATGGCTATTATGCAGTTTCGCCAGTGTCTTTTGCACTCCACCAGGCTGAAATCGCTGTAATCACCGGCCCGAATGGCTCAGGCAAAACAACCCTTTTCTCGTGCCTGACAGGATTAATCCCGGCAAGCAGCGGCACTGTAAAAGTTGCCAGCTTTGATCTGCATCAAGACGAGGTGGAAGTTCACCGGCGCATGGCTTCTGTGCCTGATGTGCCCCGCTTCTACACGGAATTAACCGCGTGGGAACATCTTGAATTTATTGCTTCAGCAAACGATGTGGAAAAAAGTGATATTGAGTTCCGCGGCACTAAATTATTTAAAGACTTCGGATTATGGGAAGCGCGAAGTCTCTTTCCGCATAACTATTCAAGAGGTATGCGCTTGAAGTTGGGGCTGGCGATGGCTTTCATCCGTCCGTTTGATGTTCTGCTGCTGGATGAACCCACCTCCGCCCTGGATTTCGAAAGTGTTGACCTTCTGATTAACCTTCTGCGCGGATACCGTGAAGCTGGCAAAGCCATTTTGCTTTCGACCCATGACCAACGTTTGATTGAGTCTTTGGCTGATCGCCAATTGATGATTAATAACGGCGTGATCAAGGACAATTGAGTTGAAAGCACTCCATTGGCTGCGTTCAAAACAGGAAGAGAATGAGTTGGGATACTGGCTCTCTTTTGCTGCCTATGATCAAAGGGACCGTTCTTTCATTAACAAGGCATATTTACTCTACCTTGTGATCTTTCTCTTAATCTGGCTGATGATGGTGCTTTTTTTCTTTGCTAAATACGGCGGGATGGCATTAGCTCTGATCAGCCCTGATCAAGCATCTAATATAGCCGTAATTATTGAATGGGCAGTTTTGATTTGTTGGAATCTGGTCGGACTTTTTCAAGCATCCAGAAGAAGCCCAATTGTCTTCTCGGAGACGGATAAAGCGTTGGTCTGCCAGACGCCTGTCAGTCGTCGCGCGCTCGTCATTCGTTGGCTATGGATGCCCTGGTTCAAAAGCGCCCTGCCTTTTTGGCTTCTGGCGATCGTCCTCGGTTTTTCGACCGCAGAACTTTACTATTCTGGTGCAGAAACCGCCAATGCATTTTTCAGCTATGTCAGTTTTGGCATCAGAACGTTGTTGCAAATTATTCCAATCCACCTGGCATTGTATGCATTTCAGTGGAGTGTTGGCGTGCTGCGCTTGCGTAAGAACGATCAAAAGAATTGGATCATGTTTCCAGCGATTGCCCTGGGGGTGATCCCACTGGGGATTTTGATTACCAACAACACCCTTTATTCTTTGTTTGATAATACGCCTTTGAACCTTTTCATGAACCCAGGCTATATTATCGGTTCAGCCTCATCTTCAATGCCATTAAGTATTTGTTCAACCCTACTCATGCTGGTTCTTTTGTTTATCGTCACGCCGCATTTCAACTTGAACCGCGCCGCACAGGAGACTTCAGAGCTAGAATTTCTGACCACCGCGGCGAAGTATGGGTTTACCGATCTTGTCGAACAGCGCCGGCTGCAAAACAAACTTTCGAGCAAGCGAAAATTCACACTGCCTGCCAGGCACAAAGGCAGTGCGGCATTATCCTGGAAAAACCGAATCCAGGTCTTGCGCGGATGGAATTGGAAGCAGCTCTTTCCGTTGTTGACCGTTTTTAGCATCAGTTTGGGTTTGCCGCTCGTCCCCGGATTAGTGAGCAAATTGCTGGCCTTATTCTTTTTGGTACTTCAAATTGGACCGATCATGACGCAGCGTTTACGCAGCGATCTGGCTTGTTGGCCGATTCTGCAGCAACTTCCCTTGCGCAAACAGCAAATTCTGGTTCAGGACCTGATTTCAAGCCTGCCCATGCTTTTGGCCGCCGGCCTGTTGGGTCTGGGTTTTTCTGCTATCCTTTCAATAACAGTCGCCATTAATTACTTGTTCATTATGCCCGGGTTGCTGGTCACCATTGCCTGCACCGCCGCCATTGATATTTTACGCAAGTCAAAAAGTGACTTGTTGATCAATGGCACCGTCCCCTCCGTCGGCACTCAGGGCGTCATCCTCGGCGTGATTGGCACAGTCATTCCCGTATGGCTGGCATCTACCTTCACTGGTCTGGTTGGCATTCTCTTCTCTACGCTCAGCAGCCTCGTCATCACCTGGATTTGTTACAAATTTGCTATCTATTCCTTCAAAAAAATAAAATAATACCGAAATCACTTTCTATCCCATAAAATCCAAAAGTAAACCTGAAAACAAGGCGATCTGCAGCGGAAAACCTTGCTTCACTAGTATGAATCTAAGGATTGCCAATTTCATCAGATTATTAACATAATCCTTCCGATTTCGACATTCTTTCATAGAAATTGTGACATTTTTAACAGTCTACCTTAAATTTGATTGCTTTTCTGAGGTCAAATATTGTATAATTTTTTTACATTATCAGGTTGTCACAGAAGATCCTATTAATTCCTTTTTGAAATTATTACAATTTATCACACTATATAAGTTCGTCCTTGAGGAGGAATGCATGTTAAAAAAGAGTGTCATGATCAATGGCGTCCCGCGAATTATCATAGCTGAACCGAATACCTCTTTGGCTGAAGTAATCAGAGGACAACTGCACCTGACCGGTACAAAAGTTGGCTGCAACGAAGGTCACTGCGGCGCATGCTCGGTCATCATGGATGGAAAACTGGTGCGCTCATGCATCACAAAAATGAGCAAAGTGGCTGATTGGGCTTGCATCACCACCGTCGAAGGCATTGGTACCCCAGACAACCTCGATCCCATTCAAAAAGCACTAATTCTCCACGGCGCTCCCCAATGTGGATATTGCATGCCCGGTTTTGTGGTCTCTTCAAAAGCGCTGCTTGAATCCAATCCCTCCCCCACCCGTGAAGATGTGCGCACCTGGTTCCAAAAAAACCTCAATGCCTGCCGCTGCACGGGATACAAACCTGTCGTGGATGCAGTAATGGACGCCGCCGCAGTCATACGCGGTGACCAACCCGCAGATTCACTCGAATATAAACTTCCCGCCGACGGACGCATTTACGGCGGAACTTATCCCCGTCCGTCAGCAGTTGCCAAGGTCACCGGCACCGCAGATTATGGCGCCGACCTGGGTCTCAAGATGCCCCCAGGCACACTGCAGCTTGCCATCGTTCAAGCCAAAGTCAGCCATGCCAACATTCTTGGCATTGACACCTCCGAAGCCGAAAAAATGCCCGGTGTTTTCAAAGTCATAACCCACAAAGATGTCAAAGGCAACAACCGCATCAATGGTCTGGTAACCTTCCCGACAAATAAATGCGACGGCTGGGATCGTCCCATACTCTGTGACACCAAAGTCTTTCAATATGGCGACGCGCTCGCCGTCGTCTGCGCAGATACCAAAGCACAAGCGCTGGCTGCTGCTGAAAAAGTCAAAGTTAGTCTTGAAGAACTTCCCGCTTACATGAGCGCCCCAGCCGCCATGGCCGATGATGCCATCGAAATCCACCCCGGCACCCCCAACATCTACTTTACCCAGGGAGTAGTCAAAGGACCCGAATCCAAACCCTTGATGGATTCAGCGGCACATGTGATTGAACAGAATTATTACACCCAACGCCAACCCCATCTCACCATTGAACCCGATATGGGCTTTGCTTACTTCGACGAGGAAGACCGCCTCACCATCCATTCAAAAAGTATTGCCCTCTATCTGCATGCCATGATGATCGCAGATGGTTTAGGCATCGACGCTGCCAAATTGCGCATGGTGCAGAACACCGCCGGCGGCACCTTTGGCTACAAGTTCTGCCCCACCATCGAAGCCATTTTAGGCGTCGCCTGCATGGCTACTGAGAAACCTGTTTATCTGGAATACGATTACCAGCAGTTCATCACCTACACCGGCAAGCGCTCACCATTCTTCACCAAGGTTAAGTTAGGCGCAGATGCTGCCGGCAAGCTCCTCGCTATGGAAACGGACTGGATCGTGGATCACGGCGCTTATTCCGAGTTCGGCGATCTGCTCACCCACAAGGGCGCTCAATTCATCGGCGCTGGTTACGACATCCGCAGCATTCGTGGTGTTGGCAAAACGGTCTGCACCAACCACGCCTGGGGCGCTCCCTACCGTGGATACGGCGCACCTGAAAGTGAGTTCCCCTCTGAATCCCTAATGGACGAACTCGCCGAGAAAATTGGCATGGATCCGTTGGAACTGCGCTACAAAAACATTTACCGCCCCGGTGCCACCACCCCCACCGGTCAAACCCCCGAGACCTTCAGCCTCGAAGCCATGATTGACATCCTGCGCCCGAAATATAAAGACGCCAAAGAAAAAGCCGCCAAAGCCACCACCCCGGAACTCAAAAAGGGCGTCGGCGTCAGCATAGGCATATACGGTGCCGGCGGAGATGGCCCTGATACTGCCGAAGCCTGGGTTGAATTGCTGAAAGACGGCGGAGTGCTTGTTTCGACCACCTGGAGCGATCACGGTCAGGGTGCGGATGCCGGTGCATTGGGCTGTGCCCATGAAGCGCTGCGTCCGATGGGCGTCCGCCCCGATCAGATTCGCCTGGAATTGAACGACACAGCCAAAGCTCCAGATGGGGGACCTGCCGGCGGCAGCCGCAGCCAGGTGATCATTGGCAATGCCATCAAGATCGCCTGCGAAAACATGCTTGAAGCGATTATCCAATCTTGCGGTAAGTACATGAGCTACGATGAAGTGGTCGCCAAAGACCTGCCCACTCGTTATTCAGGACGTTATTCCTCCAATGCCGCCATCGGTGACCCCGATACCGGCCAAGGTGCTCCCATCGACAATTACATGTATGGCGTCTTCATGGCCGAAGTCAGCGTGGATACCAAGACCGGCAAAGTTAAAGTGGATAAGTTGACCATGGTGGCTGATGTGGGCAAGATCAACAACAAGCTGGTAGTTGACGGCCAGATCTACGGCGGTCTGACTCAAGGCATCGGCTTCGCACTGAGTGAAGATTTTGAAGATATACATAAACACACCAACATGGTTAAATGCGGCATCCCTTACACCAAAGACGTGCCCGATGATATTGAGATCATTTACTATGACAACCCCCGCAAGACTGGCCCCTTCGGTTCTTCCGGTGTGGGTGAACTGCCCAACACCGCCCCGCACGCCGCCATCCTCAACGCGGTCTACTGGGCCAGCGGCGCCCGCGTGCGCGAACTGCCAGCCCGACCTGAAAAGGTGTTGGCTGCGCTGCCGAAGTAAGAGGTTACTCTCACAAAATGGCGAGTGAACAAAATAATCTCGCCAAAATAGCAATCAATATTTATCCCTCACCTGAACAAGACCACTTCTTAATTGATAGGTTTCACCCCTCTCCCGCTCGCGGGAGAGGGGGCAGGAGAGGGTTCTTTTAATAATAAAAAACAATTATCCCTATGTATAATGAATACATCAATCAAACCGGGATTTTTCATGGATCAAACTCGCTTACGAGAACTTGAAGATCAGTGCATCCAAGAGTGTGCCCCACCCTGTGCGGCACATTGCCCCGTTCATGTGGATGTACGTGCCCTAACCTCCGCCATCGCCACCGGCGATTTTCAGACTGCTTTCAAGACGCTTTATAAGACAGTTCCCTTCCCAGAAATCATCGCACGCACCTGCAATCAACCCTGCCAGGCCGCCTGCTATCGCAAATCCGTCGGCGGGGATATCCAGGTGGCAGCGCTTGAGCTGGCCTGCATCCAACGCTATGATCACCTGATTACCAAACCCATGCTGCTGCCCCAAAAGGATGCTCGCGTACTGATCATCGGCGGTGGCTTGAGCGGGCTGACTGCGGCTTTTGAACTCGTCAAAAAGGGCTACCAGGTCGCGCTTTACGAGCGTGAAAACCGCCTCGGCGGCAGGTTGTGGAGTTATAACGAAGATCAGTTACACGGCGAGGTCATCCATCGCGAAATTGAACGCATCATTGATCTGGGCATTGAAGTTCACTTCAACACCGAGTTAACCCCTGCTTCAGTTTCATCCCTCCAGTTTGACGCCTGCTACCTGGGCACCGGAGCAGGAGCATCCAACCCCTTCAACTTGCTGACCAACCCCAATCATTCGCTGCAAGTCAACACTGATACCTTTCAGACCAGCCAGGCGAATGTTTTCGCCGGGGGTAGTCTGCTGCGCCCACCCTCCACCATTTTCTCCGTCTCAGACGGACGCCGCGCCGCCATCTCAATCGACCGCTTTCTGCAAAACGTCTCGCTGACTGCGTCGCGCGTTAATGAAGGCGCATACAACACTCGGCTAATTACCAACATCTCCAAGGTGGATAGTGTTGAGATAGTTCCACCTGCTCCAACCGGTTATTCTGTCGCGGATGCCATTGCTGAAGCCAATCGCTGTCTGCAATGCGACTGCATGGAATGCGTCAAAGTCTGCGAATATCTTAAACACTACGGCAGTTATCCGCGCAAGTATGTGCGCGAGATTTACAACAACCTTTCCATCATCATGCGTACCCGCACTTCCAACAAAATGATCAACTCGTGTACGCTGTGCGGATTGTGTGAAGAGGTCTGCCCCACTGACCTGAACATGGGCGTGGTCAACAATGAAGTGCGCCAAACCATGGTCAAGACCGGCAAGATGCCCCCCTCGGCGCATGACTTTGCCCTGCGCGACATGGCCTTTAGCAACGATGCGCGCGTCGCACTCAACTTAACTGCAGATGGCAGCGAAACCTGTGATTACCTCTTCTTCCCAGGCTGTCAGTTGAGCGCCTCCAACCCTGAATACATCCCCAAGCTGTACCAATCACTGGCGTCTGTGCTACCCAAACTGGGAGTGATGCTGCGCTGCTGCGGCGCCCCCGCGGATTGGTCTGGTGAGCAGGAACTCTTCGCCCAAACCATGTTGGAATTCAAAACTCAATGGCTTGCGCTTGGTAAGCCCAAGCTGGTGCTGGCCTGCACAAGCTGCCTGCGCATGTTTTCTACCGCTCTGCCCGAAATTGAAACGCTCTCCGCCTGGCAGGTGTTTGAAGCGCACACGCTTTTCCCTGCCTCGCGTCAATACTCCCGTTCACTGGCAATTCACGATCCGTGCACCAGCCGGTATGTGGATAAATGGCAGGACGCTGTTCGCACCGGCTTGGACGCCATGGGAATCACCCACCACGAACTCGAAATGTCTCGCGACCTTACGGAGTGCTGCGGGTATGGCGGTGTGGCCTGGTTGGCGCATCCAGAACTGGTGCAAGACATCCTCAAACGTCGCGCCTCAGAAGACGAAGCGGATTACCTGACCTATTGTGTCATGTGCCGCGACCTGCTGGCAGGCCAGGGCAAACCCACCCTGCACCTGCTCGACCTGATCTTCGGCGAAAACCTCGATCAACTTGCCCGCCGTAAGGGACCGGATTACTCTCAGCGCCACGAGAACCGCCTGAGGGCTAAAGAAAAAATGATAAAGTTAATCACAGGCAAGGAGCATCCCATGACCGAATCCTATGAACGCTACACACTACTTCTCACGCCAGAAATGCGCGTCACGCTGGAAGAGCGTTTGATTCTGGTGGAAGATGTGCAAAAAGTGATCGAATTCGCCGAAACCAGCGGTGAAAGCTTTAAAAACCAGCAAACCGGCCACACCCTGGCCTTCTTCAAACCCAACCTGATCACCTATTGGGTTGAATTTTCTCGTGAAGGCGATGCCTGGAGAGTTCACAACGCCTACAGCCACCGCATGGAATTGGAAGGTAGGGCTTCATGAGCGACTCATCCCTCGATTCCCTAAAAAGTCAATGGACCTGCGGCAAGTGCGGTGCGCCGCTTGAAGTTGCTTCAGTCAACGTCAGCTACCTTGGCTCCGGTTACCCCGTGGATATGCTGGTCTGTAAAAACTGTAAACGTCCACTGGTGCCGGCAGAACTGGCGCTTGGCAAGATGCTTGAAGTTGAAAAATTAATGGAAGACAAGTAATGCCCGATTGCGCCCGGTGCTCACTCTTTCAACTCGAATCTGAAAATGAGGGCTGCCTGCACCTCAATCGCCCGGGCGGACTTGAATTGACCAATACCGCGCTGGCAAGCTGCAAACTCCCCGCTAGCGCCAGCGTGTTGGATGCCGCATGCGGTGCCGGAGCCACGCTGCAATCTCTACGCGATCAAGGCTACGGAGCAATTGGGATTGACCTTTCTATGGAGATGCTGAGAAAATGCGCCCTACTGACCACGACGCAAGCGCATTGTAATCAGGTACCGCTGCCTTCATTAAGCCAGGATGCCGTGCTGATGGAATGCGCTCTTTCACTCTCAAACGAAATGGTTAGTGCTCTGACGGAGTTTTACCGATTACTGAGACCAGGCGGCTGGCTGGTGGTTACCGATATTTACATCCGCGAACTGCACGATCCGCAAGCAATGGACTGCCTTACAGGTTCATCTTGTCTCTCTGGCGCAAAGACCGAAGTGGAAATCCGCAGCAAAATTGAAGGAGCGGGTTTCTCCATCCGCAACTGGCAGGATCAAACCCTTGTTTTCAAACAATGGCTGGCGCGTATGGTTTTTAAACTGGGTTCGCTTGATGCTTTCTACCGCCAACTTTCTGCTTGTGAAACTGGCAGCCAGGCACTAGCCAACACCCTGGGTAACAAAATTAAACTAGGATACTATTGGTTGTCCGCTCAAAAAACAGGATAAAGCTCTAGGAGTCAAAATGGAAGACCTTGAAAAGATCGCTCAATTAAAAGCTCAGGGGTTTTATTGCAGCCAGATTCTCATATTGATGGGCATGGAATTACAGGGTATCTCAAACCCCGACCTGATCAGGAGCATGCAAGCTCTGGCTGGCGGGGTCGGTTTCAGCGGCAACTTGTGCGGCGCGTTAACTGGCGGTGCCTGCCTGCTCGGACTCTACGCCGGCAAAGGCAAGCCCGAAGAACCTGAAGACGAACGTCTCAACCTGATGCTGCTTGAACTGGTGGACTGGTTCCAGGAGACGATCGGTCAGCAATACGGCGGCGCCAACTGCGACCAAATTCTGGAAGGCAAACAATCCAACATTCAGCTGCGCTGCCCCGGTATCATCAAATCCGTTTGGCAAAAATCTAAAGATATTCTGGTGGAATATGGCTTTGATCTCAACGGCACTCGCTACGAAGAATAAACTTCAAACAGGCATTCCAACGGCCAGCGTCTGCCCGGTTTGTCTCAAGCGCATCCCTGCCGCGCGTGTCTTTTACGCGGACGAGGTCTACCTTGAGAAGACTTGCCCTGAACACGGTTTATTTAAGACTGTCGTCTGGCGCGGATTGCCCGCCTATCCTTCCTGGATGCGAGAGAAGATTCCGAACCATCCCGCCCAACCTTTTCACCAGCCCGACACCGGATGCCCCTTCGACTGCGGATTATGTTCCGCACACCGCCAGGAACCCTGCTGTGTGCTGCTTGAAGTCACACAGCGCTGCGATTTGGGCTGCCCGGTGTGCTTTGCCTCATCCGGCAATAATCAAACGCTTGACCCGCATCTGGGTATCGTCGAACTTTGGTATCGCCGCATGCTCGAAGCCGGCGGACCCTATAACATTCAACTTTCAGGCGGAGAGCCCTGCCTGCGCGATGACCTGCCCGAAATCATCCGCATGGGTAAAGCACTTGGCTTTGATTATTTTCAGGTCAACACCAACGGTTTACGCCTTTCAGAAGACATTGATTATTTGAAATCATTAAAAAAAGCTGGTCTAAACGTAGTCTACCTGCAATTTGACGGCACGGATGACACCATCTACCAAACCATCCGTGGACGGGCAATCTTGCAGCAAAAGATCAAGGCCATCCAGAACTGCGCTGACCTGCACCTGGGCGTAATTCTGGTACCCACCATTGTGCCCGGGGTTAACGACCATGATCTGGGCGGCATCATCCGCTTCGCGTTGGCGTACCAGCCCGCAGTCAAGGGCATCCACTTTCAACCGGTCACTTACTTTGGGCGCTACCCCTTGACGCCGCGCAACGAAGATCGCATCACCATCCCCGAACTGCTGCGCGGATTTGAAGCTCAAACAGAGGGTCTGGTGCATATGACCGACTTCCATCCCAAGGGCAGCGAGAACTCGTACTGTTCTTTCTCCGCCAACTATATTATCCAGAAGGATGGATCTCTTAAGCCGATCCGAGAAACCTCCACGGATGAAACTTGCGGCTGCCACAAACCCGAAAGCGCTAAAGATGGAGTAAAACGCTCTCGCGCCTTTGTTGCCAAACACTGGACTTATCACGACACCCCCAAATCAATCTCAACCTCCAACCTTTCGCTCGGCGGCTGGGATGAACTCCTTGAACGCTCCAAAAGCCATCACTTCTCCATTTCCGGCATGGTTTTTCAGGATGCATGGAACCTCGACCTGGAATTGCTTCAGGATTGCTGCATTGCCATCGCTGCACCAAAAGGAGACCTGGTGCCCTTTTGCGCCTATAACCTCACCAATACTGAAGGTCAGGCGCTTTACCGTCCCAAACCATGAAAATAACACCGCTGCATGACTGGATCAAACATCGACTAGGCTGCACAGAAACGCATTTCAACCGCAGCGCTATTGAACGCTATCAATTGGAACGCTTGAATTGGGTCATTAGTTACACTAAACAACGCAGCCGTTTTTACCGAGAATTATTAGTCGAAACTCCTGACGCCATTTCTTCAATCACAGGATTGGCGGCTTTTCCATTCACCACAGCGGATGACCTGCGTGCCGACCCGAACCGATTCGTTTGTGTGCCGCAAGACGATGTGCAGCGCATTGTCACCCTGCCAACCTCCGGCACCACAGGCGACTCGAAACGCGTTTTCTTCGGCGCCGCTGACCAGGAATTGACTGTGGATTTTTTCAAGGTCGGTATGTCCACGCTAACTGAGGCTGGTGACCGGGTGCTTATCTTGCTGCCTAGTATACGCCCCGGCACTGTGGGAGACTTGCTCAAAATTGGCCTTGAAAGGCTGGGTTGTACTGCTGTCATCTATGGACCAGTGGATGATGAAGAGAAAGTGCTTAAAACCATCCTTGCGGAGAACGCCAACGTACTGGTAGGCGCTCCGGTTCATCTTCATCGGCTGGCCCGCTGGGATGAAGCTTTTCATATTCTGCCAAAAGGTCAAATTCGCACTATATTGTCTTCAACCGACGCCCTGGCAAATACCATCCGCGCGAATCTTCAGTCCCTCTGGGGGTGTGAGGTTTTTGACCATTGGGGCATGACTGAGACTGGTCTTGGCGGCGGTGTGGAATGTGAAGCGCACTCGGGATTTCACCTGCGTAGCGCAGATCTTTTTATCGAGATCATCAACCCTGAAACCGGCGAGCTGCTGCTTGAAGGTGAAACCGGTGAGGTGGTCGTCACCACACTCACCCGCAATGCCATGCCGCTGATCCGATACCGAACCGGTGACCTCAGCCGTTTGATCCCCGGTGAGTGCTCATGTGGCTCGTTCATTCCGCGGCTGGATCGCATCCCAAATCGGGTGTGTGCCGGCATCCGTTTGGAATCAGGTTTTTTGACTCAATTGATGTTGGATGAAGTCTTGTTTCAAAAAATGGAAATTTTTGATTTTTCAGCAAATTACGAAAAACGGGCCTTATTCATAACTTGTCATATGTTAGGTGAGAAATGGAGCCAGGTTAAAGAGTCGATTCATTATGACATTGGCCAAAATCCAGCTTTGCAAAATGAAATCGAAAATGGAAATTTGAAAATAAATATTTCCCTCGTGGACAAACCAAATCAAGGAAATCCTATACAGATGTATAAAAGAAAGATCACGAATTCAGGGTAACTATCCGTTATCCAGTTCTTCCCAACGTTGGTAAGCTTGCACCAATTCTTCTTCAATTTCCTTCAATCGGGCTGCCGTTTTTGCAATTTCGTCCGCATCCCCCTGATAGAACGAGGCATCTGCCATACGCTTTCCGATAAAAGCCTGCTCTTCTTCCAACGCTTCAATGCGCGTTGGTAACTCGGCCAGCTCTTGCTGCTGCGCTTCGAATGCTTTCTGTTCTTTGTAGGTCAATTTACGGTTCCGATCCGCATTAACTTCCGTTTTTGTATCAATTGCAGTGGTCTTAACCGATTTCACTGCCGCGGAGGGTTTCAGCGCGGCCAGGCTTTGCCTGACCCAATCATCGTAGCCGCCCACATATTCCACAGCGTTGCCCTCGCCATCGAGGGAAATGGTGCTGGTGACCAGGTTGTTTAAGAACTCGCGGTCGTGGCTGACCAGCAGCAGCGTGCCAGAGTAATCGAGCAGCAAATCTTCAAGAATTTCGAGCGTGTCGATATCCAGGTCGTTGGTGGGTTCATCCATGATCAACAAGTTGGTGGATTTTGCAAACAGCCTTGCCAACAGCAGACGGTTGCGCTCTCCGCCTGATAATGCAGTAATTGGCGCTTGTACTCGTTCTTTGGTGAACAAAAAGTCCTCAAGATAGCCCATCAGGTTGCGGCTTCTGCCGTTGATCGTGATGGTGTCGCGTCCCTGGCCGACATTATCCAGCACCGATTTGGATTCATCGAGCTGCGACCGCAGTTGATCAAAATAAGCCACTTCAAGGTTGGTTCCCAGTTCAACAATACCATTATTGGGGGTGAGTTCCCCCATCAGCAGACGCATCAGGGTGGTCTTGCCCGAGCCGTTCGGCCCGATGATGCCCACCTTATCGCCGCGTTGGATGATGGTGGAAAAATTCCTGATGATCGGCTTATCGTCGTAGGCGTAATTCAGATTCTCTGCTTCGATCACCAGACGGCCTGAACGCTTAACCTCCTGAAGCTGGATTTTGGCTTTGCCGGCGCCCTCACGCCTTTCGCTGCGCAGTTCGCGCAGGCGTTTCAGTGCCCTGACCCTGCCTTCGTTGCGTGTGCGCCGTGCTTCAATGCCGCGCCGAATCCAGGCTTCTTCCTGGGCCAGTTTCTTGTCAAAGAGCACGTTATGCTCGGCTTCATTCTCGAGCATGGCATCTTTGCGTTTCACAAAAGTGCTGTAATCGCAGTTCCAATCGAACAGCCGTCCGCGGTCCAGTTCGACAATGCGGTGGGCGATACGCTGCAAGAATTGCCGGTCATGGGTCACGAAGAAGAGCGTGCCACCCCAACGTGCGAGAAAATCTTCAAGCCAGGCAATTGAATCGATATCCAGATGGTTGGTGGGTTCGTCAAGCAATAACAAATCAGGATTGTTGACCAAACCGCGCGCCAGCAGCACGCGGCGTTTCAAACCGGCAGAAAGTGTGTCAAAACTGGCGTTTGCTTCCAAGCCCATGCGTGAGATCACCTGGTCCACTTGAAGCTGTCGCTGCCAATGTTCATCCGTACTTTTTTCTTTAGTGTCGAATCCAGACGTGACAATCGCATGCACAATGCCGCTCATTCCCAGCGGAACTTCCTGCGGCATGTACGCGGTGCGCACATTCTGTTGCCGCGCCACTTCCCCTGATTTCGGCAGAATGTCCCCATTAATCAGCTTCATTAGTGTGGATTTGCCCATGCCATTGCGACCCAGCAGACCGATCCATTCGCCGGATTCAATCTGCAAGTTGACTTCTTCGAGCAGCAGGGGGCCACCGAATCCCAGGCTGACATTTTGTAAACTGATTAACGCCATAACTTCAAATCCTCAAAAACAATAATGACACCAGAAGAATGGATTATATCCTCTTCAGTTCAGAATGAGAAAGCACCTATATCAAAAAACGGGACTCTTCAAAAGCAAGACTCCCGTTTTTTAGGGTCTATTAGTCCCTTTCTTGATCTTGGTTCCGAATTCCTTTTCTGAATTCGGAACCTTGCCCTCAGGGGTGCAGTGTTGGAATGACTTATGCTTCTTAAGCAGTCTGCAAAGCCTGATCAAGATCCCACAAAATATCTTCAATATCTTCCAAACCGATACTCAAGCGGATGAACTCCGGGCTGACGCCGGCGGAGCGCTGCTGCTCCTCATTCAGTTGGGCGTGGGTGGTGGTGGCGGGATGGATCGCCAGACTCTTTGCATCACCCACATTGGCCAGGTGGCTGAAGAGTTTCAGACTTTCAATGAACTTCTTGCCCGCTTCTGCCCCACCCTTGACACCAAAACCGAGGATAGCGCCTGGTCCCTTGGGGAAATACTTTTGGGCCGCTTCATAATATTTGCTGCTCTTCAACCCGGGGTAAGAAACCCAATCCACTTTGGGGTGTTTTTCAAGGAATTCGGCCACTTTTTGTGCATTGGAAACATGCCTGTCAAGTCGCAGGCTGAGAGTTTCAAGCCCCTGCAAAAAGAGGAAGGAGTTGAAAGGCGAGAGACATGCACCAAAATCACGCAATATTTGCACACGAGCCTTGATAATGTAAGGCGGAATTCCAGCCGCGGCCAGATCAGCATAAACCAGCCCATGATAGCTGTCATCAGGGGTGTTGAAATTCGGAAAGCGCGAATTACCCTTCCACTCGAAGTTGCCGCCATCCACGATCACGCCGCCGATGGAGGTACCGTGGCCGCCAATAAATTTGGTGGCTGAATGCACCACAATGTTTGCGCCCCACTCAAACGGTCTAAAAAGGTATGGAGTGGCGAAAGTGTTGTCAATCATTAACGGAATACCGTACTTCTTGCCAATTGCTGCCACTTCTTCAATCGGAAAAACGTTGATCCCCGGGTTGCCCAATGATTCACCATACAGAATCTTGGTATTGGGGCGGATGGCTTTACGGAAGTTCTCAGGGTCGGAGGGGTCTACCAACGTGACCTCAATGCCCAACCGCGGGAAGGAATAGACAAATTGATTGTAGGTGCCGCCATAAAGAGTTGATGCCGAGACAATGTGGTCTCCGGCGCCAACCAGAGTAAAGATCGCCTGAAACTGGGCCGCATGCCCTGAAGCCACAGCCAATGCACCTACCCCGCCTTCAAGATCGGCGAGTCGTTGTTCAAAAACATCATTGGTGGGGTTCATGATGCGGGTATATATATTGCCGAATTCTTTCAAAGCAAACAAGTTTGCAGCATGTTCGCTGCTGTTAAATTGATAAGCCGTGGTTTGATAGATGGGCACCGCACGAGAGTTTGTGGTCGGGTCTGGCGCTTGTCCGGCATGCAGTTGACGAGTATTAAATCCAAATTTGCGATCAGTTTTTTTGAGTACCATGATGTTTATCCTTTTAGGCCTAGATTATTTTATTAAGATCCTGAAAACGGCATGAATGACGCTTCGCATGTCTGATTTATCCATTTTTCTCCTTTTCACAACCCATTCGATGAAAACTGTTTGAATTGCGACAAATCGTAAGGTGTTTCCTGATAGACGTAATAGTTGATCCAGTTGGCAAACAGCAGATGTGAATGACCGCGCCAGCGTACAACCGGCGCCTTGCTGGGATCATCATCGGCGAAATAATTCACCGGGATCGCGATGGGCAGGCCTGCCTTGACATCGCGGTCGTACTCAGCTTTCAAAGTGAATGGATCGTATTCAGAGTGACCAGTAATAAAAACCTGCCGGCTTTCTGGATGCGCCACGATGTAAACCCCTGCTTCATCAGATTCCGCAATTACTTGCAACCCGGGAACCTTTTCAACATCTGTGCGGCGGATTTCGGTGTGGCGTGAATGAGGAGCGTAAAAAACGTCATCAAATCCGCGCAGCAGCTTGACATTCTTCTCGACCACGTGATGCTTAAAAACACCAAATTGCTTGGCCCCAAGCGGATGTTTCGGAACGCCAAATTGATGATAAAGACCGGCTTGCGCCCCCCAGCAGATATACAAACGGGCAAACACATGCGTTACTGCCCAGTCCATAATGCCCGCTAATTCTTGCCAGTAATCCACTTCTTCAAAAGGCAGTTGCTCCACCGGAGCGCCGGTGATGATCATGCCGTCAAACAACTGGTCGCTAACCTGGTCAAAGGTCTGGTAAAAGTTGAGCAGATGTTCTTCAGGCGTGTTCTTGCTTTGATGAGTTCCGGTGCGCAGCAAGGTAACTTCCACCTGCAAAGGCGTGTTGCCCAGCAGCCGTAATAATTGTGTTTCGGTGGTGATTTTGGTGGGCATCAGGTTGAGCAGCGCTATCTTCAGCGGACGAATATCCTGGTGAGAGGCGCGGCCTTCATTCATTACAAAAATATTCTCGTTTTGCAGCGTCTCGTAAGCGGGTAATTGATCAGGTATTTTGATTGGCATTTTGGTTTCCTTTAAGTTTAATAAAAACGACCTCTTCTAACGAGATAAGAAGAGGTCGTAGTTCAAAAACTTGATCTCCTCTCATCTTCCAGAACATTTCTGCCGGAAGTGGCACCTTGTTCATTTGAACAGGTTGTCGAGGCTTCACAGGGCCGGTCCCTCTGCCTCTCTGGATAAGAGCGATTCACTATTCAATTTTCAAAACAAAAAAAAGCCCGGGAGCATTTTCCCGGACTTTCATTTTCTTGGGTCAGCTCCTTTTATTACTTGCTGGGAGCTTTACACTTTTTTTATCAGACCGCCTGGAAACAGGCATGCCATAGAGTGTGTTAAAGCTCCTCGCTTCGGCACATCATGCACATGACCATCATTCTAGTTACTTCCAATCGATTCAACATATAAATTTCACCTTATTAGTTGAGAATATTACAACTTTGATAGACCAAAGTCAAGACCTTTGAAGATATTTTAAGGTTATTAATTAATTCTTTAGAAAACTTGATAATTTTTCAAATACACTGATGTATAATTATTTCATTAATCCGCTGGGTCTTCGTATCACTCAAACGGTTAAACCCAAAAACAAAGATTAATTAAATAGTATTGAGATAAACATCGCTCCCCAAAAGAGTTTACAATACTGGAGCGTGTGGAGGCATATTAGTGAAAACACAGACCACAAACATTCAAAAAAATACTTTAGTGATGAAATTCGGCGGCACTAGCGTTGGCACACCTGATGCCATGCGCCAGGTTGTGTCCATCGTCAAAAACGAAAAAGCGCAGTGGAAAAACGTGGTCGTGATCACTTCTGCCTTAAGCGGTGTCACTGATACGCTCCTCAAAATGGCTTCCTCTGAAACCATATCCAACCCCAAAGCGCTGGAAAAGTTCGCTCTCGAATTAGTCCAAAAACACGATGAAATCGCCAACGCCTTGATCCACGAACCCGTCCTTTTTCAACAAACCATTCAGGCGATCAATGAAGTAATCAGCCAAGTGGTTAACCTTTGTAAAGCCATCGCCGTGTTGGGTGAATCCACTCCGCGCGTGATGGATACGATCGCCTCGGCAGGTGAACGCATGTGCATCCACCTGCTGGCAGCCGCGATTCAATCTGCCGGCGTGCCTGCCACGGCCATCGAAGCCACCCGCCTGATCGTCACGGACGAGCATTTCGGCGACGCGCATCCCGATTTCGCGCATACCAAGAAGAATACCTGCAAGGTGCTCAACCCGATCCTCGAAGCTGGAAAGGTGCCGGTGATCACCGGTTTTATGGCGGCCAGTGAATCGGGCACCATCACCACCCTCGGACGCGGCGGCAGCGACTACTCAGCCGCCATCATCGGCGCGGCTTTGCCCGCTGACGACGTGTGGATTTACACCGACGTTAACGGCGTGATGACTGCTGATCCCCGCCTGGTGCCAGATGCTGCCACGGTGCCCGTGTGTTCCTTCCGCGAGATCGCCGAACTGGCTTATTACGGAGCCACAGTACTGCATCCCAAAACCATCAGACCAGTGATCGAAGCCGGCATCGGCTTGCGCGTGTGTAATACCTTCCAACCCGAACACCCCGGCACACGCCTTGTGGCTGAGCTAAATGCTCAACACGACGTGATCAAAGCCATCACCACCGTGCGCGGACTCAAACTGATCACGCTTGAAGGACGCGGTATGTTGGGCGTTCCGGGTGTGGCTGCCAAAACCTTTGAAACCGTCGCCAAATTGGGCACGAGCGTGCCCCTGATCACACAGGCATCCTCCGAACAGAGCATCTGTTTCGCTGTTCCAAGCGAAAAAGCCGACCAGGTCATCTCCATGCTTTCAAAGTCATTCGCTCGTGAAATTGAAAGCCGAGACATCGATCGTGTATGGTCTACCGATGAAGTTGGCATCGTCACCGTTGTCGGTGAGGGTATGCGCTCCACACCAGGGGTCGCCGGTCGTGTCTGCACTGCTCTTGGTGACAATAAAGTCAACATCGTCGCCATCGCTCAGGGCTCCTCCGAAGTAGCGATCTCTGTGATGGTCAACACCGCGGACCTGCAACACGCACTCAAGGTGTTGCACAAATTAATCAATCATTCTGATGCCGCCGCTTAGTCAGCTCATCAGCGAAACAGAGGATAATTATGTCTGATCGAATTCCAGTCGCCGTACTGGCTGCCACGGGCAGCGTCGGCCAGCGTTTCATCCAGTTGCTGGATGGACACCCCATGTTTGAGGTGGTGGCACTCACCGCTTCTGATCGCAGCGTCGGTTTGCCCTTCTCACAAGCCTGCCATTGGATCATCTCAAATGATATGCCTGAGTGGGCGCGCAACATGATTGTCAAACCCACTGACCCTGGTTCCGCAGCAGAGCCGCTAGTTTTTTCTGCCCTGCCCGCGGATGCCGCCAAAGACGTTGAACCCGCCTTTGCGCGCGCCGGCAGCATGGTTTGTTCCAACGCCTCCACTTATCGCATGGAGCCGGATGTCTCCATTCTCTTTCCTGAGGTCAACCCAGAGCAAGCGCACATCATCCCCATACAGCGCCGGCTGCGCGGATGGTCTGGCGGTATTGTCACCAACTCCAACTGTACCAGCACCGGCCTGACCGTGGCCTTGAAACCCCTTTACGACGCCTTTGGCATCAATAAAGTGTTTGCTGTCTCCATGCAGGCACTCTCCGGCGCCGGTTACCCGGGTGTTCCCTCTCTCGATATCATTGATAATATCGTTCCTTACATCAAGGGTGAAGAAGAAAAAGTCGAGATTGAACCGCGCAAGATGCTCGGTCGTGTAGAAGGCGATGCAATCGTCAATGCAGATTTCGCCGTTTCAGCACACACCAATCGTGTTTCCGTGGTGGATGGACACACAGTAGTCTTTTCGGTTGAACTGGGCCAAAAAGCCAGCCTCGAACAAGTCATGGATGCCCTGCGCTCTTACCAGGCGCCCGAAATCAGCCGCGACTTGCCGTCAGCCCCTAAACCTGTGATCGTATTACGTGACGAACCCGATCGCCCTCAGCCTCGCCTGGATCGTATGACCGGAAAAGGCATGTCCACCGTGATCGGCCGCGTACGCCCCGACTCCATTTACGACTACAAAATGGTAACCTTATCCCACAATACCATCCGCGGTGCAGCCGGCGGCTCGGTCTATAACGCCGAACTGCTGGTCAAACTCGGTTATGTGAAGTAACAGAGGATTGCAATGACATCATACGCAGGCGTTCTTGAAACCTACCGTCCATTTTTAGATATCCCCGCCCACACCCGCACCGTCACCCTGCTGGAAGGCAACACGCCGCTCATCCCCATGCCTAAACTGGCTGAAACGCTTGGCGGCGGCTTTGAACTCTTGGTCAAGTTCGAGGGAATGAACCCCACTGGTTCCTTCAAGGACCGCGGCATGACCGTAGCCATCAGCGAAGCATACGGACGCGGCGCCAAAGCTGTAATCTGCGCATCCACGGGTAACACTGCCGCCTCCGCCGCTGCTTATGCCTCACGTGCTGGTATGCGCTGCATCGTCATCATCCCCGCCGGCAAGGTCGCTACCGGTAAACTGGCCGGTGCTGTCGCTTATGGGGCTGAAGTCATCCAAATTGACGGTTCGTTTGACGACGCCCTCAACCTGGTGGTAGCTATTTCTGAGCGCCACCCCATAGCCCTGGTCAACTCACTCAACCCATACCGACTCGAAGGGCAAAAGACCGCCGCTTTTGAGATTTGCGATGTACTTGGCAAGGCTCCCGATTGGCTTGCGCTGCCCGTCGGCAACGCTGGCAACATCTCGGCCTACTGGATGGGATTCAAGCAACTTCACGAACGCATCAAAACTACCCTGCCCCAGGTACTGGGTGTGCAAGCTGAAGGCTCCGCGCCGCTGGTGCTCGGCCACCCTGTGGAACACCCCGAGACGATCGCCACCGCCATCCGCATCGGCAAACCTGCGCGCGCAGAACAAGCGCTTGAAGCTGCTGAAGAATCAGACGGACGCATCATCGCGGTCAGCGACGATGCGATTCTCAAAATGCAAAAACTGCTAGCCGCCAACGGTGTGTGGGTCGAACCTGCCTCGGCTGCCGGGGTCGCCGGTCTGGCGCACGAACTGGAACGCGGTACCATAGACCTCAAGGGTAAAGTGGTTACCGCAGTTTGTACGGGTCATGGCATGAAAGACCCTGATATCATCACCAAAGACATGCCCAAACCTCATATTCTACCCTCAGAAATGAGTGCGCTTGAAGATTATTTAGCCAGAGAGAAATAAGATGCGCCATCTCATTCGTGTGCCTGCCACCACTGCAAATCTCGGCCCCGGTTTTGACTGCCTCGGATTGGCGCTTGATCTGTGGAACGACATCGAAGTGGAAGCCACTGGCGATTCTTTGAACATAACCATTGAAGGTGAAGGGGCTGGCACTATCCCCGTAGATCAAACCAATACCATTTACAAAGCCATGCAGATATATGCCCACAGGCACCATAAAACCCTGCCCGATGGCATTCAAATGCACTGCCGCAACCGCATCCCTGTCGGGTCAGGCCTGGGGTCAAGCTCAGCAGCCATCGTTTCTGGCATATTGGCGGCTTCTGTAGTATTGGATATTCCACAAAATACTTTTGATCAACTGGATTGCGCCGCACAATTAGAAGGGCATCCTGATAATGTTGGACCGTGCCTGTTGGGCGGATTGGTCGCCGCAATCTTGAGCGACCAGAAAGTCATTGGCCGCAAACTGGAAGTGGCTTCACTCTCTCTCATGATTGTGGTGCCGCAATATCACTTTCCCACTGAAATGGCCCGCGCCGCCCTGCCGACTGAACTGCCCCGTCAAGACGCCATATTCAATCTTGGCCGCCTTGGCCTGCTCACCTACGCAATGGGCAGAGGGGATCTCGACCTGCTCGCTTCAGCCATGCAGGATAAACTGCATCAGCCTTACCGCATCCCTGTTATTCCAGGCGCTGAAGAAGCCATTGCTGCCGCTATGAAAAACGGCGCTGCAGCCGTGGCCCTGTCTGGCGCTGGTCCAAGTCTCTTAATTGTTTTGCACAGCAATGCTGATCGAGCCAAAGTCGGGCAAGCCGTTACCGATGCTTACAAGGCCGCTGGTTTGAACTCCCGCGTGTTCACCCCCGAGATCGCCCTTTCCGGAGCCTCGATTTCAGTATTGTAACCAGACCCCCAAAGTTTTAAAAAGTAAGGACACGGCGTGCCGTGTCCCTACGAATATTTACTTCTTCAACCCCTTCAACACTCTTTCTGGGGTCAGCGGCAATTCTCGGATCCATACGCCCGTGGCATTATGCAGCGCGTTGGCCACAGCCGGAGCGACACCGTCAATCGCAATCTCCGATACGGATTTGGCACCATAAGGTCCGCTGGGTTCGTCGGTCTGAACGAAGATCACATCCATGATCGGCATTTCAGCAGCTTTCGGCACACGATATTTAACCATGCTCGGATTGAGCGGCTGGCCTTGTTCGTCAAACAACATCTCTTCGGTTAAGGCAAAGCCCAAGCCTTGCGCCATACCGCCTTCGACCTGTCCGGCTGCCGTGATCGGATTGATCACTCGTCCGCAATCCACCAGCATCAGCAGACGTTCGACCTTGATCTCGCCGGTCTCAATGTTGACCTCAATCTCGGCAAACTGCGCCGAAGTCGGCGGTGGGCTCATCGGGCTGGTATGAGAGGCAGAGGCAATGATCTGGTGCTGATTCTGCATGTGCAGGCTGCTCAACCCAATATCATTAAAAGTGACACTTCTGCCGTCTGCGGCAGTAACCTTGCGCTCTTTGACTGTAAATTGAGTGCCTTTGGGCAGTTCAAGCATCAAGGCAGCTTGTTCTTGCAGTTGTTCTTTGATCAGTTTGGCTGCTTTAAGCACAGCGTATCCGCTGATGTAGGTGGTGCTGCTGGCATATGCACCCTTATCAAACGGTGTGAAATCGGTATCAGAAGAGTAAACAATAATGTCATCCAACGGAATGCCCAACTCTTCAGCGGCGATCTGTCCGAGGATGGTGTCTGAACCGGTGCCCAAATCGGTTGCACCGATCAATAAGTTGAACGAACCGTCATCGTTCATTTTGAGCGTGGCGGCGGCCATATCCAGGTCGGCGATTCCGCTGCCGTGCATCGAGATGGCAAAGCCGATGCCCTTGCGAATCGGTCCGCTCTGGTTCTTGTACTTCTCGCGTTTGGCTCTAAAATCGGTGGCCTTCGCGCCAATATCCACGCATTCGGCTATGGCGCTGGTGGTCAGGGTTTGCTCAACACCTTCTCGTCCCTCACCCAATTTCTTGGAGAGGTTCATGGCGTCGCCCACTTTGATCCAGTTTTTGCGCTTGAATTCCACCACATCCAGACCGAGTTTTTCAGCGATCTCTTCCATTAACACTTCAATAGCATATTCGCATTGCATCGCCCCGTATCCACGGAAAGCGCCTGCGGGGGGTGTGTTGGTGTAGACCACATCGCAGTTGAAACGGATGTTATCAGGGTTATAGAGGGTCAGTCCTTTGAATCCGCCGACCATGTTGACGGTCAGAGCATGGCAGCCGTAAGCGCCGGTATCACCAATCAGGTTCAACTCGGCTGCACTAACGCGGTCGCCCTTGATGCCGATCTTATAGCGGATCACCATGGCGTGACGGCTGCGGGAACTGATAAATTCCTGAGTGCGGGTGTAGACCATTTGCACCGGTCGCTGCGTTTTGAGCGTCAGGTGAGCACATAAATCTTCGAGAATCATTTCTTGTTTGTTGCCGAAACCACCACCGATGCGCGGCTTAATCACGCGAATCTTCTTGACCGGCATCCCGATCAAAGGTGCGACCATACGGCGCACATGGAAAGGCACCTGCGTACTGGTGCGCAGCACCAGGCGATCGTCTTCATCCAGGTAAGAGATGCACGCGTGTGGTTCAAGGTGCACATGCTGTTGTTTGGGAGTGTGATACTCACCTTCAAATATGTGATCCGCTTCACTGAAGCCTTTTTCTATGTTGCCGTAATCTGCTTCAATGTGGCAGACCACGTTGCGTTTGGCGTCAAAAATGCCTTCGGTGTCATTCTCGGCATGCACCATCGGCGCACCCGGTTTTAAGGCTTCTTCAGGGTCAATGATCGCCGGTAGCACTTCATAATCGACCTCAATCAGCCTCAAAGCCTTTTCAGCTATTTCAAGCGTTTCGGCAGCCACCACAGCGACCCGGTCACCCACGTGCCTGACCACATTATCCAGGCTGACCTGGTCGTATGGCAGCGGCTGCGGATAGCTCTGCCCGCCGGTGGCATACTTGATGCGGGGAATGTCTTTGTAAGTCAGAACCGCGTGTACACCCGGCAAGGCGCGTGCTTTGCTGGCGTCAATATCGCGGATGTTTGCATTGGCATGCGGACTGGTCAACAAGGCTCCGTAAAGCATGCCATCCATGTGGATGTCGCTGGTAAAGACAGGTTTGCCCTGTGCCAGTTTTTTGCCGTCCACTTTAGTCTCAGCCTGGCCGACCACTGCTTTGAGCGGCATTTCGGCTGGCGTTAACACCAACGGTGGCAGCGGAAGATGTTCTGCTTCGCGGCGGTAAAAAGCTTCAGGCAGGTCAATCCGGGTACCATCTTTAGGCAGCACACCTTCGAGATGCACATAAGGTTCAGGGGTCTCACCGCGCAGATACGCTGCAGCCCGTTTCACGGCGGCCACTCCGCGGACATAACCGGTACAACGGCAAATGACATTGTTTATCGCTTTGCGGATCTCATCTTCGTTGGGGTCAGGGTTGCGGTCGAGAAAAGATTTGACGGTTAAGATTTGCGCTGGAGTGCAGAATCCGCATTGGATTGCGCCGGTTTCAAGAAACGCACGCTGGATGGGATGCATCTCGCCATCCTTGCTCAGCCCTTCCACAGTGGTAATTTCCGCACCTTTGACATCCAGAGCTTTGATATGACAACTCTTGGTTGGTTTGCCGTTTACCAAAACAGTACACACACCACAAGAATTGGTATCACAGCCAGATTTAACGCTAAAGTAAGATGCCTGTCTGAGCGCATCCAACAGACTTTCATCCTGCCCCACCATCAACGTCTTGATTTCTTGATTGATCGTGACCTTTAGTTCGGATTTTGAGTCTGACATGAGATTCAGTTCTCCTGATTAATTGAATTGGATTTCCGGGGTTTTTAGGGTTCTAATTGTAAACATCAAACAAATTACACCTCAATTATACCGGGAATTGGTTTCAAGACAATAGTTGTCTGACAAACAGGAAATGCTTGACAAGTTGATGTAAAATAAAACCCTTGATGGTACTAGTATTCCAGAAAGAGGTAATTGAATGCGAGAGATTGCAGAAGATATTCAGAAATGGAAGAGTCAAAATAAGGCTGTAGCCGTAGCCACCATCGTTAAAGCGAACGGCTCCCCCATGCGCCCCATCGGATCAAAGATGGCAGTCACCGCTGATCAGCAGATCACCGGTTCGGTGACCGGCGGCTGCATCGAAGGTGCAGTTTATGAAGAAGCGCAAGAAGTATTAACGAGTGGGATATCAAAAATTGTTCGATACGGCGTCGCCAGCGACCAAACGCCATGGGAGATCGGTTTAAGCTGCGGCAGTTCTTTGGATGTTTTTATCGAATCTCTGCAAAGTTCAGCCTGGCAGCAACAATATACAGCAATCCAGCAGAATCTGGATGAAAACCAATTGTTCGCAGTAGTGACACTGCTAAACGGTGAAGACATCGGCGCCAAACTGCTTGTGTGGCCTGATGGGCACACACAGGGCAGCCTCTACAGCCCTGAGCTTGAAAAATCCGGTCAAAATGCTGCCTTACAACAGCTCAACACGCGCGACCCCAAGACCGTAAAATTAACCGAAGAGGTTGAGGCCTTTATTGATGTTTATATCCCTCCCTCGCGATTGATCATCGTCGGTGCTGTGCATATCGCCATTCCCATGGTAGGCCTGGCCAAGGCGTTAGGTTTTCGCACGCTGGTGGTGGATCCGCGCAAGCCGTATAACAACCGTGAACGCTTCCCCGATGCGGACGAATTGATCCTGGAATGGCCTTCTGATGCCATCGATAAGATGAATCCCGACCAAGGCACTTTCATCGCGGTGGTCAGCCACGACGACAAGTTGGATAACCCCGCTCTGGCTTCAGCACTAAAAAGCCAGGCTGCCTATGTGGGTGTGCTTGGCACCAAACGCAACGTGGGCAAACGCCTGGATGCCCTTCGTGAACTAGGCGTCAGTGAAGAACAGCTTAAACGCCTGCATGCGCCAATTGGTCTCGATATCGGCGCCGTACAACCTGAAGAGATTGCCCTTTCTGTGCTGGCCGAGATCGTCGCCGTACACCACGGCCGGGAACGTCAGGGTGAAATAAGCAAAAAATCAGTCCTTTAGTCTTGAAACGTCGGCTCAGAAAGGTAATAAATGACTGACTTACTTCCCATTCGCGAAGCTCAAGAGAGAATTCTGGCAGTAATCAACGCCAGGGGTTCTGAACCCTGCAAGGTTGAATTAGCCATTCACCGCGTTTTAACCGAAGACATCATTTCACCCCTCGCACTACCCCCCTTCAATAACTCCTCCATGGATGGTTACGCCGTACGCAGTGATGAAGTGAGCAATGCTTCACCGTCCACTCCTGTAACCCTTCCGGTGAGCCTGGATATCCCTGCCGGGTTTGCTCAACAAGGTGTTTTGGCAAAGGGAACGGCTGCACGCATTCTGACTGGCGCTCCTGTGCCCGACGGCGCGGATGCAGTCATCCCCATTGAAGCCACTGACCAATTCAAGAATCCGCAGACTGCCCCCATGCAAGGCACAGTCGGTTTCTTCAAACCAGCCAAAGCCGGTGACAACATCCGGCTCGCCGGAGAGGATGTGCAATTGGGGCAAGTCGTGCTCGAAAAAGGCAGGCACCTGCTGCCCCAGGATATCGGACTATTAATCTCCCTCGGCATTCGTGAGGTGCAGGTCACCCAAAAAGCCCGTGTCGCCCTCTTCTCCTCAGGCGACGAGCTCTTATTACCCGGCCAACCCATGTCGCCCGGTATGATTTATGATGCCAACACCTATGTGCTAAGCGGCCTGCTTGAAAACGCTGGCGCGGAGGTCATCCACCTCGGCATCGCCCTGGATAACCCTGAGAGTGTCAAAAACACCCTCGATCAGGTGCTGCAAAACCCGCCCGATCTGATCGTTGGTTCTGCCGGTGTCAGTGTCGGTGCTTTTGACTATGTACGCGAGGTAATTGAAGCCAACGGCAGTCTCTCGTTTTGGCGGGTCAACATGCGTCCCGGCAAACCTGTGGCCTTTGGAAATTACAAGAGCATCCCCTTTGTTGGTCTGCCCGGCAACCCGGTTTCAGCTTACATCGGCGCCCGGGTTTTCGTGCTACCCATCATCCGCAAGCTGCACGGATTACCGCCCTTCACGCAGCATATCATCCAGGCTGTGTTGGATGAACCCCTCCATTCACCCGACGGCCGCGAGAGTTACTTTCGCGGCGTCATCCGCAAAGAAGAGGGCGTCTATCACGCCCGCCTGACCGGACATCAAGGCTCAGGCAATCTCTTCTCACTCGTCCAGGCCAACGCACTGCTGATTGTCCCCGGCGAAGTCACTCACATCCCCGCTGGCGAGACCATTTCAGCCTGGTCGCTTGATCCCGAACTCAATTGATCTTCAAAACTTGGTTCTCCCAGATACCGGGTTTCTAAGAGTAAACCTGGTCGATATTTATTGCTCTTATGTCTACTTAATGAATTCTGCCTAATTTATCGCTTGCAAGCCGATTCAGACTAATACCTGCTTCCTGAGCCTCAAAAACCAACTCTTTGTGCAATTCTGGCGGAATCCGCACTATAAATCGTCCGCTGTAATTTTTTGTGGCAAGGGGTTCAGGTATATCTTCACCATTTGTTCGCATATCTTCAACCACATCAGACACAACCTGTCTTATCCCGGTTAAGGCGGCATTCTGGTTTGAGGCCAACCAGCTCAAACCTGGGAATTCAGAACATAACCCCACATATTCATTATCTTCAACAGACCATGTCACACGATAGGTAAAGTAATCATTTTTCATCATTTTCTAGCTCCTTCAACCGCTTAATTGCCAATAAGACTTGAGTCACCTGATAATTTTTAGCCATACCTTTATCATTTTGAATGTTTATACGCGGATCTCCACGCCAGGGCGTTTTATAGACTCTATGGCTGCTTGCTGTCTGTCTTGGTTTCCCGAAAAAATGGTCGCATACTTTACATAAATCATTAAAACTGATTCCTTTAGCATTACGCTCCATCGCATCGATAACATCAACTATCTTTGTCATAGATCAATGATACTACTATTGATACCATATTTCAAGAATTTTTTGTTCAAGAAATAGCCAAAGTGGGTAACCAATTATCCCATTATCTCCTTCAGTCCATAACGAAACCAGTTGCTTTTTGTAATCAGAAGTGTTATGATTTATTTACTCAATTATTGAATAGTCAGCTATTGAGTTGTAACTTACCCTTAAGGAGAACTTCATGAATAGCAAAAGAATCCTGATCGTCGCCTTGCTCATCACCGTGTTGGCTATCAGTGCCTGCGCCCAGCAGACCCCGGTCGTAACCATGGAACCCACCGCAGCACCCCCCGTCGAGACAGCGGACCCAACTGCTGCCCCTACTGAAGCACCTACGACCAGTTTCTCTGTTACGGATGCCCTCAATCGCACCGTTACCTTTGAAAAAACGCCTGAACGCATCGTTCTGGTCGGCAGAGCCCTCTTTATGGTCGCGGATGCCATTTACCTCTTCCCTGAAGCCGGCAGCAACATCGTGGCTTTAGGCGCAACCAATCAGGGTACAGGCAACTTCATCCCTTTGATCGACGCTAATTACGATACCAAAACCATGCTGGATAACAGCGCCGGCGCTGAACAGATCGCTGCCGAGCAACCCGACCTGGTGATCATGAAATCCATGAGCGCCGAAAGCCTGGGAGCCCCGATTGAAACATTGGGCATCCCGGTGCTGTACCTGGATTTCGAAACCGCGGAGCAATATCAGCGCGACCTCGCCACACTGGGTCAGCTCTTCCAGAACCCTGCCAAAGCTGAAGAACTGGCTGCCTGGTATCAGGGTAAAGTGGATGCCGTCACTTCAGCCCTCTCCGGCTTGACCGACGAACAGAAACCTCGCACCCTGCTGCTTTATTACTCTGACAAAGACGGCACCACCGCCTTCAACGTGCCGCCGATGGGCTGGATGCAAACTTATCTGATCCAGACAGGCGGCGGCACCCCTGTGTGGGAAGACGCCAACCCCGGCAGCGGATGGACCACGGTCAACCTTGAGCAAATCGCCGCCTGGAACCCTGAGGTGGTCTTCGTCGTTTCTTACTTCGTGCCAGTCAATGACGTGGTGGACCAAATGAAAACCGATCCCCAGTGGATGCTGCTGGACGCGGTCAAGAACAACAAACTTATCGCTTTCGCCACCGATGTCTACAGTTGGGACCAGCCGGATACCCGCTGGGCGCTCGGTCTGGGTTGGGTGGCTGCCAAGCTGCACCCTGACCTCTTCCCCGATTATGATGCCACCACCGAAGCCAAAGCTTTTTACAAAGACCTCTACGGCATGGATAACGCTGCCTTCGAGAGCAACATCCTGCCTCTCTTCAAAGGCGATATTGATTAAGGCTTAACGGTCTCATCACGAGGCCGACTGGATGCGTTATGTCAGCCGTACCTTTTCTCGAAGTCAGGTGCGGCTGATGTTTTAAGCAAGCTATTATTAATGCATGGCGTATAATTCAAGCTGATTACCCTCCAAGGAGAAACCCTGATGACGCTGTCTTCTGATATTTATTCATCTCTGCTGCCCGGCAAAATTATCGACATTCATGTGGGCTACTCGCGCACGGCGGTGCTGGCTGAAACCGAGCTCGGACTGTCTTGCGGATTGGCGGCCACGCTGGCCAACCCCGCTTTCATGCACCGCTGCAACCCCTCCGTGGCAAACGCGGGCCGGCTGCTTGAGATGAGTACCGCAGAATTGGTCAATCTGGCCGAATCTGACAGTTACACCGAGGTCTCCATCGGGCTAGCCGCGATCAATGCGCTGGTGCCGATTGACCCCGCCAGTTGCACAGAACTGAACGCCGAAGTTTATCTGCGTGAACATGCCTTACACAAAAACGTGGCGCTGGTGGGTCACTTCCCATTCGTTGAAAGACTGAAACCCGACCTGAACAACCTGTGGGTGTTGGAGCTTGACCCCCGCGAAGGTGACATCCCTGCAGAATTGGCACCGGAGTACATCCCCAAAGCGGATGTGGTTGCCATCACCGCCACCACGCTGATCAATCATACTTTAGAAGGGCTGCTGGCGCTGTGCAAACCCGGCACACGTGTGATGCTCGTTGGCCCCAGTACGCCGCTTTCACCGGTGCTTTTCGACAAGGGCGTGGATCTGCTCTGCGGCACCATCGTCACCGATCCGCGGGCCGTTATGCTGGGCATCAGTCAGGGCGCCAGCTCACACCAGTTGCACGAGGCAGGCGCTACCATGCAGGTTACGCTGCAAAAAGGTGATTAGCTGCGGCTAGTGAATCAAGCCGGTAAAGGGTGTAAAGCCGTACACCCACAGCACACTGATCGAAATCACACCAGAGAGCGCGGCACCCACCACCGTCTGCCAGAAGTTGTGCCCCTTGGCCGCCAGGCGCGCCCAGGTGACCAACGGAAGAAGCAGCAGCAGCGGTGCGGCGATTATGCCGTAGAGGAAGATCATCGAGGCTACCGGTCCGCTGACACCGGCGGCATGGCCGCTGGCCTTGTAGCGCAGCAGCAGGTTGAACACAATCAGCCCCAAGGTCACAAAAGTATAGGTCGCTGCAATCGCCGTGAAAATCCGCGGCGCGTTGATCTGCGCCAGCACCAGCCACCCGACTGGATAACTGACCATCATCATGATGAAACTGGCCACCCGCTGCCTGTGGACGGTGTTTTTGGTCTCTTCGTTGTGCACCGGAATATAGAAGAACAGGCTGCTCAACGGGATGAGACTGACAAACACCAGCGCCCAGATCAGACCCGTGAGCGCGTTGGGTTCACCGGCGGGCAATCTGAAATAGAGAAAAGTGATCAATAAACCGGAAAGCACCGGCACATTTAAGAGTTGGGAGAGAATCTCTCCGACGATACTGCGAAACTTGCTTTGTTCTGGCATGCTGCACCTCTATCTGTTAACTTTTACTTGTTACAGTTTAGTTTGATTGGATGCAATTTGCATGTGAAGATAGTGACAGGTGAGGTCCGCATTTTGTGAGGGGGTCACAGTGACTTATTAAAAAATTCTTTTTCTCGCAAAGAAAATCTCTTTACCAACGAAGCCATTTTAGAACATACGAACCACACGAAAAACGTATCTAGTCACCAAGTATGGGGATAGGCAAAGAAGGTGAGCCAAAATGAGATTGAATGGTAATAAAAGCATTATTACCCGATAGCTTAGTTTAATCACTTTGTATGGCTTTGCCACTTGTCCGCGTTAATGTTTCGCGTGGCTCTTTGGATATTCATGTCGGTGCCTGGATTTTCCTTTGGGTTCATAACTCTTCTGATTTTTTGAAGGGGTTATGATGAAATCTTTGATGAAACAGGCGGTTTCTGGTTTTTATTGAACTTCTTCTTTTTTATGCTTCCTGATCATCTTTCAATTTCATAAATGCATCCATTAGTTCCGATATTTGCTGATGCTGTCGAAGCATTTTCTCTATAAATTCTTGCTTGCTAAGTTGTTCTAAATCCCCTTGGCTCATTGTCTTTAAATTTTAACAGACATGCAAAATTTTTAAAACCCCTCTGAGTAAATACCGAAAAACCTCAAAACACTAGAGTTTTTTCTTTACCTTCAATCCCGCCACTTCTCCCGACATCGAGAGAAGGGTGCCATAGCAATTTAATTTAAACTAAACTCGTATCTTAAATTTTAAAATTGGTTAAGTAATATTCATCCCGGAAAAATAAAAACACGAAACATCGAAATACACAAAAGGTACTATTTTCATTAAATGAATAGCTTTACATTTTTGTGTCTTTCGTATTAACAAGGTTTTACTATTCACTATTCACGATTCACTGCTTTAAATGGGTTAAAATCAATGTGTGACACGTAAAACGAAATTAATCATTCTCATCTGTCTGTCCCTGATTGGCATCATCGCCGGATATCTCTTGATGGGAAGACAACTCACCGTCATTGTAGACGGAGAATCCAGCCAGGTAACGACGCACGCGCTGACAGTGCGCGGCGCGCTGCGGTCTGTTGGGGTGATCCTGACCCCTCTGGATCAGGTGTCTCCCCCCGCTTCTAGTTCACTCTCAAAGGTTACTGAAATTATTGTGCGCCTTTCACACCCCATACAGGTGTGGAACGACCATACGAAAACCCTTACTGCCGTGGATACTGCCGCGACCACACCTGCCGAGATTCTGGTCACTGCCGGCATCCTTCCGAGCGCTGGAGATGTTATCCGCCTCAACGGGCTGGTGGTGCCCATGGATCGCCCCCTGAACATCACCGGATCGTTCGTATTGCAATACACGCCTGCTGTCAGTCTTAATGTGAATATGGATGGCGTCGAATCCAGTTTTTACACCGCGGCTTTCAGTGTTGGAAGCGCTTTGTGGGAAAAGGGCATTAAAATCCGCGGAGGGGATGCACTCAGTCAATCTTTCACCAGCGGTGTGGATCCACTTTCACCATTGGTTGTCACCAAGGCCAGAGAACTGGTCATTACCGCGGACGGCAGAGATATGACGATTTATGCGACCGCGCCAACTGTTGGTGAAGTTTTGGCCAAGGTGGGCATTACGCTGCAAGATCTTGATTATAGCAAGCCCGCAGAAGCAGACCCCTTACCCGAAGATGGCCGCATTTTCGTGGTGCGTGTGAGAGAAGAAGTACTGCGTGAACAACAATCCATCCCGTTTACGACAACGACACAAACCGATAATACGCTTGAATCAGGTCAAACCCAGACGATTACAGCAGGTGAAAACGGTCTGCAGGTTGCAACCGTGCGCGTGCGCTACGAAGACGGAATTGAAGTGTCTCGAGAGACCGAAGAAACTGTCGTGCTAAAAGACCCCATTAACGCCGTGGTTGTGGCTGGCTCCAAGCTGGTGGTTTCAACCATTGAAGCCTGCGATGTACCGGTAAATTATTACAAGGCAGTCACGGTGACAGCCACCTCGTATTCGCCATGCAATTCAGGCACTGGTACTTGCTACCCAAAAACAGCCTTAGGGACCACAGTTAAAAAAGGTGTTCTGGCGGTTGATTTAACCTGGTGGCCAATCTTAAAAAACACCAAAATTTGTGTTCCAGGTTATGGCATTGGTATTGTTCAAGATACTGGTTCGTATCCTGGCACCCATCACTGGATTGACCTTGGATATACGGATGCCGAATTTGCCGCCGCGGGTCAAAAAACATTTTTCAACCTCACCGTTTATTTGTTGGGGCCATTTGCTGAAGGAACTAATTTGGAGCTGCCATAGACCTGCCACTGCCCACTTTTGATGTAAGAGCCATCATGCGCCGCCACCACCTTGATCCGCATAAGGGGTTGGGACAGAATTTTCTAGTCGATCATAAAGCCCTGCGCAAGATCGTGGATTATGCCGGGCTGAGCAAAGAGGATACCGTATTAGAGATTGGCGCCGGCCTGGGCAGCCTGACGCGCATGCTGGCCAAAGGTGCCGGCCGCGTGGTGGCGGTTGAGATTGACCATCATTTGGTGCCGATTCTTGAAGATGTCATGGCACCATTTAACAATGTGCAAATCATTGAAGGCGACATTCTGGAACTAAACCCTGTTGATCTGATGGGCGATAAGCCTTTTATGGTTGTGGCCAACATCCCTTATTTCATCACCTCAGCCATCATCCGCCATCTGCTGACCAGCGCAGTAAAACCCACACGCATTGTGCTCACCATGCAGCAGGAAGTTGCTGAACGCATCTGCGCCCAGGCTGGCGACCTTTCGCTGTTGGCTTTGAGTGTGCAGGTATTTGGCACACCCAAAATCGGGGTCAGCATTCCGGCTTCAGCGTTCTTTCCGCCACCCAAAGTGGATTCAGCCACTTTGAAGGTAGAGATCTACGAACAACCCTTGATCAGCGGCAAACAACTGGATATGTTCTTCACCCTGGCCAAGATCGGCTTTTCGCAGAAACGAAAGATGCTGCGCAACACCATGTCTGCCGGGCTGCACTGCACTGCCCCCGAGGCTGAAGTGTTGTTGAAGTCCGCGGGCATTGATCCCACCCGGCGAGCGCAGACGCTCGAATTGGTGGAGTGGAAGACACTGGTGGGTGAATATGAAAGCTGGTTGGAGAAGAAAAAAAAGAACTAAATCGAATCAACCCATTAAAAGTCAACCCTGACAAGGTTTGAAACCTTGTCAGGGTTATTTTTATACCATAAAACCGCGGGGGTCTTGTTTTCGATCTTGTTTTCGATCTTGTTTTCGATCTGTTACCAAAAGTTCAAAAGTGGACACGTTTAAAGATGAAAAGTGGACACTCTGGTAAGAAAGCGAATTAACGATCAAAAGTGGACTCCACGGAATTTTGAGGATGGCATTGTAAACGAATAAACCATCTTGCGATCA
>CAKMKJ010000024.1 GCA_927443345.1 uncultured Anaerolineaceae bacterium
TCAACTTAGGTGTCTGTCCATCTAACTCACTAGGGTCTTTCTTTTTCTGTCTTGTTTAAAGGGGGCAGTTCAAAAAACCGGGTTCGTTTTTTATGCCTTCCACGATTGCAACTCAATTATATTCCCTTCGGGGTCGGTGACATAGCACCAGGTTACTTTGGCGCCGGTGGCGATTTGCACGGTGACAATTTCGCCTACCGCCTTGCCGCCTGCTTCCAATACGGATTGTTGTGCGCTTTCTACATTATCCACACTAAACGCGAGATGCCCAAAACCCGGATGGTTGACAACCGGACTTGGTTTCTCTGCTGGTGGATCGTAGCTGAATATTTCAAGTGTAGGTCCATCTTCGCCGTATCCTGGCAAACGCAGGTGCATTCCGTGAACGTGCATGCCTTTAATACCGGTTCCAGCATCCATATTTGAACCCGAAAGGTCACGTTCAGGCGGCACAGGTGTGCAGCCAAACAACTTTTGATAAAAATCAGCCAGCTTACGCCAGTCTTTGGCGATCAAGTTTGTATGTACATAACGGGCATTCATCGTGTTCACGAGTTTAACAATTCTTTCAATGTGTCCAGGGCTGCCTGGGGATCTTGCGCCTTGATCCCGCGGATGGGGATCTTGACGCCCTGGTCGGCGCATTCTTCTTTAAATATCTTGATGAAGATTCCACTGCCGTCCGTTTCTTTTCCGTTTTCCCAGGTGGTTTCAACACCGCAGGTCGGTGACCCATTGATTCCCAGCATGCCAACCACGGTAAATCCGTTAAGTTGATATTGTTTGATCTGATAAATAAGATCGTATGAGATTTTTCCACAAAGCACTTTGGGTACAGTTTTGTTCATCAATACGCCAACACGGTCGTCTTCTGATTCAACCATGGTTTCTTTGTCTTTCTCTACTCTCCGATCCAGACCAAGAAAAAGCAGTTCCGGGCAGGGTATTTGGATAATCCCCACACCGGCATCTAACAATGCTTGAGTCACTTCACGCATGGCGCCAGGGTAGGAAGCGCAGCGGTCAATTTTGGCATTTTGGTTTAAGATGCAGTGTGATACCAAGATAACTTTTTTACTGCGTGCGTCTGTGAACATGGCTACCTCCAAAGTAAGGGGTTAGTGTCTATATTATAAATGATGCCCCGAACTGCCAGGGCATCATCCTATTTGTTATCTGTAATTAAGATTTCTCACTAGACCAGGGGCAGAATATTTTGATCGATTTCTGCATCGGTCACAGCGGGTTTAATATCTTTGTGCAGAGACCATTCTTCAATGTGTTCAGTTTTCTTGCCTGGTTGTATCTCTACCATTGGGCCGAGTGTTTCAACTTCGAGCATGTTCTGATCAGTGTAGGTTTCAAAATTACAATTCATATCCGGATAGGTCAGTGACGGGTTATAGCCGAATCGCTTAATGAAAACTTGATCGCCAAGTTGGTAGGCAGCCCAACCATAGGTATTGGTTGAACCAATTTTCTGGCAGTAATCCAATGAACTGTCTTGTTTGAGCGAATAATACTTGTCGCCCCAAATCCAGCGGGGATCATCCATCTTGGTAAATCCCCATAAGGTTAGGGTGTGCGTTGGAAGTAAATTATCGTCGTGACTGAATTTGGGAGGATGAGGAACGATCACCTTGCCGCCGGCTTTCATCACTGTCAGCGCCCACATGGCTAATGGAATAGGCCATACGCTGTGATTGATCATCGTGTGGTTGACTTTTACCCTGGCTTCAGATTCTGAAAGATGAACCTCAACAATCTTTTGAATGCCGTTGGCTTCAATGGGGGCTGAGAACCTGGCGCCGTCTTTTAAAAGTTTCACTTGAACTGGAAAGTTATCAGGTACATAAGTGCGTACGATGTCTTCTGGCGCATGCCAGAGGCGGTGTCCGCCGTATGTGCGCCATTTGTTTCCACCGGTTTGGCCTGCATCTTCTTCATTTTCATAGAGCAGATTTTCTCCGCCTTTGAATGCCAGGTGGATAATCCTGGGGCCGACATCAGAGAGAACTATTAGTTCTATAAGTTCATTGCTTATTTTTACGCAATTTGGCCAGCCCTTGTATGAAACTTTATCTAATTCCACCATTCTGTCACCTGCCTTTATTTTGCACGAATTGTCCAATTTTATCATTTATTACAAATTCAATTTTACGCGATAAGTACATTCTTGAATTTAAGGCCATCTTTATTCAGTTATTAGTGCAATTGTGTTAAAACTTAGATGTAGATACAGATTTTTACCGTAGATTTCAAAGCGCTCACATCAACTCTATTAACCATAATTTGCCTCTTTTTGATATATTGTTATATAGTATTAAGTAATATTACACATTAACTGTTAATCTGAATTTTTATTGGTTTATTGGGTTGAGGGATTATGGCAAAAATGACTCAGAAATTCCACTTGGCAATTGTTTGCTTAATGGTTTTATTGGTTTGCCTTTCAAGTTGCATGAAAAAACCCCCAATACATATTGGATTAGCAGCTCAACTAACAGGTAAACAAGCAGACTTGGGTATTCAACTGCGCAATGGTGTGCAATTGGCAGTTGACGAGATCAACGCCTCTGGGGGAATTAATGGCCGGAATCTGGAGTTATTGGTTGAGGATGATTTGGGTACTCCGCAAGGGGCAAAAGACGCACAAAACAAGTTAATTGATAAAGGTGTGGTCGCAATTATTGGCCATTTTACCAGTGCCCAAACATTGGCTGGTTATGAGGTGGCTCACGAACGCGGTGTTTTGTTATTTAGTGCAACTGCATCCACATCGCTTATGACGGGGATCGAAGATTTGTTTTATCGTACAGTCTCTTCGACTGACGCATTGGGAAGCGGGTTGGCAACTTATATCATTGAAGACAGAAATATTAATACCATCGCTATCATCTACGATGAAGACAACAATTCCTATTCTGAACCATTAGCAAATTCATTTACCGATACTTATCGAAAATCAGGTGGAATCATCACTCATGTAGAAAAATTTTCTTCATCGCAAGACGCTGATTTTTCTCAATCAGTTGCAAAGATGAAAAATTCTTTGGCTGATGCTGTTCTCATTATTGCATCACCCTATGATACAGCTTTAATTGCACAAACCATATTTTTGCAAGATTGGGCACCTGCATTATTTACCTCGTCTTGGGCTCAAAGTGAAACTCTTTTTGAGACTGGCGGCAAAACCCTTGAGGGGATGGAAACCATTGCTGGTTTTGACGTAAACGACCAAAACCCTGAACTGGATGAATTTAAACAAAAATATGAACAAGTTTTTGGTAATCATCCAATCTTCTCTGCCATGGAAGGTTATGAAACCATGCACATGCTTGCCATTGCTTTGCAAAAGACCAATGGCAGTGCAGAGAACTTGGGCGAAGAATTGATCAGTGTTCAAGATTACATCGGTTTAAACGGACCAGTTAAATTGGATGCTTATGGTGATGCTGTGAGAAATTTGGCAATTCAAAAAGTTATAAATAGAACATTTGTGACCATTAAGAAGTTGGAGATTGCTCAATGAAGCTAAAGGCAACTTCATCACCGGTGCCATTAAAGAAAGTTATTTCAAGATTATTAAAATATCAGTGGTTGTTGGTTTCAATTACGGTAACCCTGATCATCATACTGGCATCCTTTTTCAGTGGAAAAAATCAAATTAAAAGCCAACAGCAATCTACACTGTTATTAGCGAACAGTGCTGGCCAATACTTTATCAACGCAGCTAATGCAGTGCAAGCTTTGGCGACAAATTCACCAAACCAGGTAAATCTTGAAGTAATCCAGGAATCGAACGCGTTTTTTGATTCTCTCTATGTCATCAATGCAAATGGTCAATTAGCTGCCATAGCTCCCAAAAGCAGTCAATTTAAAATTGGCATGGATATGACCGGACATCCAGGTTTTATAAATGGGATTGAAGGAATTCCCTATTCAAAACCATTTATCTCTCAACGCACTGGCAAGCCTACTGTCTACATCAGCTATCCGATTTTAAATGATGAAGGAATGGTAATTGGAGAGTTTAATTTAAACGGTTTGGAAGAAAACCTTGCGGTCATGAGTTTGAGTCAAGAGATTGATTTTTATATAACAGATTCATCTGGCGTATTCTTGTTTCATCCGAGTTATGAGATGGTTGAGCAGCAGCAAAAAATTGGTTATGTGGATTCTTTTTCACACTACCAAGATGGAATAGAAGTGCGATTAATTAGAGAACATGGAAAATTGCATATTTCTGAGATTGCAGAAATCTCACAGACCGGTTGGTGGGCGATTACCGAAACTTCAATTCTGTCAGTTTATGGCGTGATTGTTTATCCTGCCATAATTGGCTTGTTGCTAATTGGTCTGCTTTATTGGGTGATTGTACGCCGTGAACGCGAAGTGATCATTAATCAGGTGATTAATCCAATTAGCGAGTTGGACAGGATCGCATTGGCAATTTCACAGGGGAATTTTGCAGAAACCCCAAAAACCGCTTATCCCACACTTTATACCGAGATTGCTACATTAATTTCAACTTTTGAATATATGCAGCACGAAATCCAAAAGCATACCGAAGAACTGCGGATAAGTGAAGAAAAATATCGCACAGTCGCCGACTTTACCTATGATTGGGAGGCCTGGCGTTTGCCAAATGGAAATTATAGTTATGTTTCACCTTCCTGTGAACGAATTTCTGGCTATAAAGCTGTAGAATTTTTAAACAATCCAAATTTCCTTGTCAACATTGTCATTCCTGAAGATAAATCGATTCTTGAAGAGCACTATAGTATTCAAAATAATAAAGAAATCTGTCATGTTGATTTTCGATTGCTTGATATACATGGAAATATTCACTGGATTAGCCATTGGTGCTCACCAGTGTATGGTGATAACGGCGAATTCATCGGTCGCCGCGAAAGCAACCGGGATATTACAGATCGCAAGGCCAAAGAAATAGAGCTTGAAAAATGGGGTCAAATTTTTGAGCATGCCGAATGGGGCATTGCCATCGGAAGTGCAGATGGGAAATCTATTGAACTTTTTAATCCTTCCTATGCAAGAATGCATGGTTATGAACCAGATGAATTAACAGGCCTAAAGATACCTGATTTGTTTGCACCGGAATGTCGGGCAGATATTGCTGAAAATATACAATTAGCGCACCAAAAAGGGCACCACGTTTGGGAGTGCCTCCACATTCATAAAGATGGACATACTTTTCCAGCGGTGATGGATGTGACTGCTGTAAAAGACGAAAAAGGTGAAGTGAAATATCGGGTGGTGAACCTCCAGGATGTAAGTGAAAAACGAAAAATTGAAAATGAACTGCGTTTATCTGAAGCAAAATTCTCAACCGCTTTCAAAACTTCTCCAGACTCAATCAATATTAATCGACTTACAGATGGGTTATATATCGAAATTAACGAAGGATATACTCAATTAACCGGTTATACACGTGACGATGTAATTGGGAAAACTTCGCTTGAAATAAATGTTTGGGTAAATCCAGAAGATCGGAAAAAATTAGTATTAGGATTGCGCGAAAACGGCATTGTCAATAACCTCGAAGCTCAATTTCGTACAAAAACGGGAGTTATTAAAAATTGCCTAATGTCTGCAAGAGTGATTGAGATTGAAGGCGAGCCATGCATCTTGTCAATTACACGTGATCTTACTGAGAGGCTCCTGGCTGAAAGCAAGCTCAAAGAAAGCGAAGAGAAATTTGCCAAGATTTTTCATGAAGCACCAGTCTGGATTTCGATCACGGATTTTGATACGGCCAAGTATTTGGATGTTAATGAAGAGGCACTTAGAGCAACCGGTTTCACCAGGGATGAAGTCATTGGTCATACAGCAGAAGAAATAGGATTTTTTGAAAAAGGGGAAAGGAAAAAAATCATAAATGAAATCAACGAAAAAGGACGAGTGATTGATTGTGAAATGACTTTTCATGCCAAAAATGGATCATTGATGTGGGGAATTCTAAACGCAGAACAACTGGTTGTTAATGGAAATAAATGCATACTTACTATTATCAATGACATCACAGAACGCAAACAAGCTGAAGAATCAAAGCGAGAAAGTGACGAATATTTTAAAGCATCCTTTGAAAATGCCAATATTGGTGCTTGCCAGGTTGATGACAACGGCATGTTCCTCAATGTTAATGACGAATATTGCAGAATTGTTGGTTTTTCGCGTAGTGAACTTTTGCAGCTTACTTTTAATGACATAACACACCCTGAAGATAGAGCTATCGGTTTATCTGTTCACAGAAAAATGCAAACCAATGAAACAAATCAGGACATATTTGAAAAACGTTATATTCACAAATCAGGAAAGGTTGTTTGGGTCAGAATATCCAATGCAAGTGTGCACGATGCAAAGGGCGATCTTAAGTACGTGGTTGCTTATGTTCAAGATATCACAGAAGAAAAGTTGGCAGAAGAAAAAGTTAAAGAATCAGAATTGAATTTGAAAAATGCCCAAAAATATGCCCGCATTGGCAGTTGGGTCTGGAATATCAAAACTGACCAACTGGATTGGTCTGACGAGATGTTTAGAATTTTTGCAATCGAAAAAGATTCCTTCTCCGGGCGCCTTCAGGATGTCATTTCCAGAGCTATCCATCCAGATGATTTGCCAAAAGTAAACGAATCTACTGAGTCAGTAATTAAAAACAGCAAACCAATTCCTGTGGAATATCGCATTATTTGGCCTGATGGTTCCATTCGTACAGTCTGGGCTGAAGCGGGAGAACTGGTTCTTGGTGAAGATGGACGTCCCTCCCTATTAAAAGGGACCGTTCAGGACATTACCGAGCGCAAACACCTGGAAGAGGAGATTCTAAAAAGCGAACAAAAGAACCGCTTATTGATCTCTCAAATGCATCAGGGTTTGGCAGTTCATGAAATCATTTTGGATGAAAACGGAAAGCCAGTAGATTATCGTTTCCTGGATATTAATGAAAGTTTTGAACGATTGACGGGATTAAAGGCAGCCGATCTCATCGGTAAAAGAGTTTTAGAGGTCTTGCCAGGTACAGAGAAATCCTGGATAGAAAAATATGGCCGCGTGGCACTAACCGGTGAGCCCATTGAATTTGAAGATTTACACAGCGAATTGGGCAAATATTACGGCGTTGTGGCTTATTCACCCCAACCCAACCAGTTTGCGGTCATTATTTCAGATATTTCAGATCGTAAACAAAAAGAAATGCAATTGGCTGAACAGATGAACGAACTTCAACGCTGGCATAATGTCACCCTTGGCCGTGAAGACAGAATTCGTGAGTTGAAAATTGAGGTGAATAAGTTGTTGTCAGAACAAGGATCTTCCATCCGTTATCCAAGTGTGGCAGATAATGCCGATACTAATCAATGAACTGCATCTTGAATAACCCTTTCAATAAACACGTTCTTTTTATGGATAATTCGTATGAAATATAAATTACAAGACCTGATTGATTTACAACAATTTCAAGAGTTGCAGGACAGGTTAAACGAAATCTATTCGTTTCCTGCTGCAATTATCGATCTGGATGGCAATGTGCTAACTGCTACTGCGTGGCAGGATGTTTGCACCAAATTCCATCGTGTGAATCAGCAGTGTGAAATTGACTGCAAAAAAAGCGACCTTTATATTCTGGAACATTTATCCGAGGCCAACCCCGCGGTGAGCTATGAATGTCCGCGTGGGTTGATTGACAATGCCACCCCCATCATCATTGACGGCATCCACTATGGCAATTACTTCACCGGGCAATTCTTTCTAAAAAAACCAAATCTTGAGGTCTTTAGGCAGCAGGCTAAGGAATTTGGGTTTGATGAATCAGCCTACATTGAAGCGGTCAAGAAAGTGCCCGTCTGGTCAAAAAAACAACTTAATGATTACCTTTTCTTTATCAAAGGGTTGATTGAAGTTATTTCTGAAAGCGGTTTAAAGAGACTAAGAGAGAATGAAGCCAGAAGCCGGGAATCAGCTATCGAAAATAAATACCAGAATCTTTCAAAAGATTTACCCCTTTTTGTTTCCACTTTTTTGCCCGATGGCACAATTACATATGTTGATAAAATGTTGGCAGATCTAGTGCACCAAAAACCTGAAGAGCTGATTGGCAAGGTGTTTTTTGATTTTTTACTACCTGACGATCGTGAATTGATAAAAAATAATATCAACCAGTTATCTCTTCAAAATCCAGTTGAAACCCATGACCAAAAATTCATTGCCCAAAATGGAGAGGTCAGATGGCATCTATGGATTAACCGGGCATTTTTCGATGATAATGGCGACCCGGTTCTTTATCAGGCAGTCGGCCAGGATATTACTGAACGAAAAATTCTTGAGCAGCAAAAAGACCAACAAAATCTGGAGCTGAGCATCGTTTTTGAGGCGGGAAAAAAATTAAGTCAATCACTTGATTTGCTAGAAATTTACAAAACCTTTTATCTTCAGATTAAACGCATCATGAAATGCGAGAATCTATATATATCCGAATTTAATCACGAAACAGAAATGAACACAGCTTTATTCGCAGTAAATGAAGGAATTTTCCTTGATGTGTCTGAATTTCCGCAAATCCCTTTGGAACCTGAAGGAAAGGGCATTCAAAGCCCGGTGATTCGATCAGGAATTGCCCAAAATATTAGCGATTATCCTGCAGCATTGAAAAACACAAATACAAATTACTATATCAACGATGAAGGAAAACCAGTTCCAGATGAAGTTATTGAAGATGACACGCCTTATACAAAATCGGCGCTGGTCATTCCAATTTTGTTAAATAATCACGTGCAGGGTGTGGTGCAAATCCAATCCAGTGAATATAACGCATACACTGAAAGTGATCTGCGCCTGGCTGAGCTGCTTGTCTCTCAGATTGCAGTGGCTTCAAACAATGCCAAACTATATCAAAAATCTCAACAAGATATTGCAGAACGTAATCAAGCGATAGATGACTTAAAAATTACCGAAGAAAGATATCGCAAGCTTTTTGAAAATTCTCCAGTAGGTTATCAATCTTTAGACATTGATGGCAAATTTATTGAAGTTAACCAGACCTGGCTTGATATTTTGGGATATCAACGAGAAAATGTCATCGGTCATTGGTTTGGTGATTTTTTGGTGCCTGAAATGGTAGCTGCATTTAGAGAACGGTTTCCAAAATTCAAAGAAGCAGGCGAAGTCCACAATCAATTTAAAATGCTTCATAAAGACGGCCATATTGTTGAAGTTTCTTTTGATGGAAAAATTGGCTATGATCAAAAAGGAAAATTCAAACAAACCCATTGTATTTTAAATGATATTACGCTTCGCAATCAAATCATGAAAGACCTGCAAGAGAGCGAGAATCGTTTTAGGCTTAGCATATTGAACTCTCCCCTTCCCATCATGTTGGAAGCAGACAATGGTGAAATCTTGGTCATCAGCCGCTCGTGGGAGGAATTAACTGGTTATACTCATGAAGAAATTCCAACCATTGATTTGTGGGTTAAAAAAGCTTATGGTGAAAAATCTGATTCTGTCCGTGCCAAAATCAGAAACGTTTTTGAAATGGAGAAAACAATCAATGAGGGAGAATTTGAAATTACAACCAGGAGCGGGCAAAAATTGATTTGGGATTTCAGTTCATCCTACTTGGGCAAGTTGAACGATGGTCGAAAACTGGTTGTTTCTATGGCTAAAGATGTTACAGATCGAAAGAAAATAGAAAATGACAATCAGCGTATCCAAAAAGAGCTGGAGAAATTACTTGATGAGGCAAATCGTTCTCGCTTGAGTTTGTTGAGTGTGATCGAAGATCAAAAAGAGGCACAAGAAAAAATTCGACAGCTTAATGCTGAACTTGAAAAACGGGTAGAAGAGAGAACGGCTCAGCTCGTGGCTGCCAACAAAGAATTGGAAGCTTTTTCATATTCAGTCTCTCACGACCTGAGGGCTCCGCTTAGGGGCATTGATGGGTGGAGCCTTGCGCTGCAAGAAGATTATGCCGATAAACTTGATGAGAATGGACGCAAGTATGTTGATCGCGTGCGTTCTGAAATCCAGCGCATGGGGCAATTGATTGATGGATTGCTCTTGCTTTCACGCGTTACGCGGATGGAATCCAGGCAAACATCCATAGATCTTTCTGAAATGGCGAAGACCGTTGTCTCGCGTTATACAGAACAAAACACCCAAAAACAGTTTAATATCAAAATTGAACAAGATCTCTTTGATATTGGCGATGCTGATTTACTTCAGATCGTATTCAATAATCTTTTGGAAAACGCGGTTAAATTTACCAGCAAGGTTGCTTCACCAGAAATAGAATTTGGAAGAAAAATGATTGATGAAAGACCAATTTATTTCATAAAGGACAACGGGGCTGGCTTCGACATGAATTATGCAAAAAACCTGTTCGGAGCATTTCAACGCATGCATAAACAAACTGATTTCCCGGGCACGGGGGTTGGGCTGGCCACAGTTCAACGGATTATTAACAGACATAACGGCCGGGTTTGGGCTGACGCAAGGGTGAATGAAGGCGCCACCTTCTTTTTCACTTTATGGGAGGGTAAATGAGTTTAAAAACCATCCTTTTGGTTGAAGATAACGCCAGTGATGTTGATTTGACCATCAGGGCATTTGAAAGAGCGAAAATTCAGGCTAAATTGATTGTTGCTGAAGATGGCCAGCAAGCCCTGGATATACTCTTGGGTAACGTGCAACAAAATGGTGGCAGAGACTTGCCTGCACTGGTTTTGATGGATGTCAATCTTCCGAAAATAGATGGATTTGAGGTTCTAAAAGCAATCAGGGGTAATGTATTTACACACAACCTGCCTGTGGTATTTTTGACCTCATCCACTGAAGAGAAAGATATGAAACAAGCTTACGATCTTGGGGCTAATAGCTACATTCGCAAGCCAGTCGATTTTCATCAATTCTCATTAGTCATTCAGGGTTTGGGCAACTATTGGTTGTCTATAAATGAAATCCCACCCGTATAATTTTTTTATGATACCTTTACGCGTACTTATCATTGAGGATTCTGAATTAGATGCCGGTTTGATTTTGCGTCATCTCGAAAGGGCTGGATATGCGGTTGAAATGGTGCGCATCGAAACCGAATCAGAATTAATTGAGGCATTAAACGCCTCCTGGCAAATTATTATCGCGGATTTTCAACTCCCACAGTTTAGTGCCATTGGCGCATTAGAAATACTTCAAGATTCTGGCAAGGATATTCCATTCATTGTTGTGTCGGGGGCGATTGGTGAAGAAACCGCTGTAGCCATAATGAAATCTGGCGCTCGCGATTATGTGATGAAAGACAATCTCTCAAAATTGCCAGCAGTGGTTGAACGTGAACTGTTAGAAGCAAATATTAGGCAATCGCAAAATGAATCTCATGAAGCGCTGCTTGAGAGTGAGCGCAACCTAAAAAATTCGCAGCAAGTGGCCCATATTGGTCATTGGGTCAATGATCTGATCACAAATCAAGAAACATGGTCAGATGAAATGTATCGGATTTTTGCAGTAGACCCTCTCAAAGTTAGTGTCAATTATCACTACGTCTGGGAGAATTCTATTCACCCGGATGATAAAGAAATGATTCATCAATATGCTCAAAAACTAAATAAGAATCTTCCTGTAAGCGAAATTGAATGCCGCATTGTTCGACCTGATAAATCAATTCGTTATATTCTAATCCGATCAGGTGAGTCTGAAGTTGATCAAAGCGGCGCTGTAATTCGAACTTCAGGGGTTGTGCATGATATTACTGATCGTAAATTGATAGAATTGAATTTACGCGTAAAAATTATTGAAAGTCAAAATCGCGCACAACAACTTGAAACCATTACTTTTATTTCATCCAGAATGCGGCAGGCTAATTCTCGTCAAGAATTGGTTCAGATAGTGCTTGAGGAGATGTCGAAGATATTAAAGGCTGATCATGCAGCCATCGCATATTTGCAAGGTGATTTTCTGGTAACTGACCTCATAATGACTGGACAAAAATTCGAGCAAATTAACGAAAAAACTATAATCGGTAAACAATTACAAAAAATCCTTAAGGAACAGCGGGTTGGCTTTCATGAAAAGATTCACCCTCATGCCTTTCATGAAATTCCATCTTGGCTTTATGGCAATGGGCCACGTCCGGTTTCCATGATTTCATATCCTATTATTAATAAAGAAAAAATCATGGGTCTATTCTATATGGATTTTTATTCTCCTCAAGTGTTTACCAGTGAACAGCGGATTCTGGTAAATACCATTGCTGAAATGGCTGGTAATGCATTTAATCGTATGGCCGCCACCCACGATCTCGAAGCCATGGTGAAATTGCGTGAGCTTGAACTTGAAAGTATTTATAAAGTTACTTCTTCTGCAAGTGCAACATTGGATATAAACCATGCACTTTGTCAGGCTCTCAAATTAACCATTGAAGCAGTTCATACCAGCAACGGCGCAGTTTTTCTTGTTGATGAGGTTACTTCAAAGCTAAACACTGTTTCTTGCCAATTAGATGAGGATCTTTCTGATAACTTCCTTTCACAATCCGCAATAGAAAAAATCCTTGATAAAGTGGTTAATACAAAAAAATCATTATTGGTTCCAAATATTAACTATTTTGACAGTAAAGCTAATAAAAATTACGCATCGTCAGACAGCTCATTGATAGCGTTACCCATGAGGGCTCAAGACCGGGTGGTTGGTGTTTTATTGGTCATTCATAAAAATGGAGATCAAATCATTCTCGAAGAAATGACTTTGCTATCTTTTATCGCAGACCATTTAGCCCTGGTGGTCGAAAATTCCCGCTTTTACAAACGGGCAGAAAGAGTGGCTGTCCTTGAAGAACGTTCAAGGCTTGCCCGCGAACTTCATGACTCGGTGACACAGTCACTTTATAGTGCGAGTTTATACTCCGCGGGAGCTCGACGATTTTTTGGGCTCAAGAAATATTCTGAAGTTGATCAGTATCTTACCCAGATTGGCGATTTAACCCAACACGCACTAAAAGAAATGCGCTTGTTAGTCTTTGAGTTAAGATCACCTGAACTTAAGCAAAACGGATTATTAGGGTCCTTGCAAAATCGGCTTGATGCAGTTGAAAGACGCTCAAATATCGAAGCAGAAATTAACTTTGAAAGTATAGGTGGACTACCTGAAGTTTTTGAAGAAAACTTATACCGTATAGCAATTGAAGCACTCAATAATTCGTTAAAATATGCTCAAGCAACAAAAATTAGTGTTGAAATGAAATTGGATAATAGGGATGTGTTGTTTACTATCCAAGATAACGGGATTGGCTTTTTGGTTGAAGAGGGATTGCATAACGGCGGCGTTGGTCTGGCCACCATGCGTGAGCGTGCTGAACGAATAAATGGTACATACGAGATTTATTCATCCATGGGGGAAGGAACCAAAATTGAAATCAAGTTTTTGTTAAAAAAATGAAAAAGAGGGAATGGTATGAAAAAAATTAGATTGTTACTGGCAGATGATCATAAAATGGTGAGAGAGGGCTTAAAAGCTTTCTTTGCACCAACAGATGATTTTGAAGTCGTTGCAGAGGCAGAAGATGGTCTTGAGGCTGTTGAAAACGCAATTAACACAAGACCTGATGTCATCTTGCTTGATTTAGTCATGCCAAATATGGATGGAATTGAAGCAGCCAAAAGCATTAAACAGAAAATGCCTGATGCAAAAATTATTATCATTACCAGTTCACTTGAAGAATCAAAAGTGATTGCATCCATTAAGGCCGGTGCAGCCGGTTACCTGTTGAAAGACACTTCGCCTTTTGAAATTGAAGAAGCTATAAAAAAAGTTAATCGCGGTGAGACAGCTTTTCCATCGCGCATCACCAATATCATGGTTAAAGAATTGAATAAGCCTTCAAAACCAGTTTCAAAATGCACAACGCTTACAGAGCGCGAAACAGAGATTCTTAAGCTGATCGCCAATGGAATGTCTAACCAGGATATTGCGGATCAGTTGTTCCTAAGTGTGTGGACGGTGCGAACCTATGTGACTGGAATATTGGATAAACTGGAAGTCGATAATCGCACCCAGGCCACTTTGTATGCGCTTCGTGAAGGGTTGGTAAAACTGGATTGAACCTTTAAAAACCACAAATACTATTAAGTTGATAAAAAGACCGCAAAATGTGGTCTTTTTTGTTGGACATATATCCCAATAAATAAGGGGACAATCGTCTTTAAATTCTTTATGATTTATTTGTGATTATTGACTTGAATTGTATTGATATTAGTCAGGTGGAAAAATGGAAATAGTGATTGTCAGCCCGGAAAGCAGACGGCGCGATAACCTGCTCTCAATGCTTGAATCCATCGCCTTTCCTGAATCCATCAAAATGGTTGAGGTCTGCAATGACGTTGTCAAGATTGCCAATCCTGCAGATCCAGCGATCGTGTTTGTTGATTATCGCGAGCCAGAAAGGATTAATGACAAATCCATCAGCCAACTCATTATGAACCAGGCAGTTCACTATATCGTTTTGCTGGTTTCACATAATGGTCCGAACTCCCATTTCACACATTTCTCAAGCACCGAATTGATCTACGATGAAATCAATGTCGATATATTGAAGAACTTGCTTCTAAATATTCAATTGAGTCAAAAAAAACTATTTTGGAGGGAACATGAAAGCATTAAATAACTTGAAAACCAGTGTCAAATTGATCGGAGCATTTGTAATTGTGGCTCTTATTGCTGGTGTCGTAGGCATATTGGGGATTATTTTCATTCGGCAGATAGATGCCGCCGACACCCGGCTTTACGAGAACTTTACTGTTCCTATTTCACAACTGGAAGAAGTGGGTATTTCTTTTCAACGAATGCGGGTCAACATTCGCGACGCAATCCTTGCTGAAGATTTAGCGACCGCAACCAAGAAATTTGAAACAATCGCTGAACTTCGCACAACCATGGAGACTGTGAGCGCTGAATATGAAGCCCTAATTGAAACCGATGCCATGCGAGATTTATTTGCTTTGTATAGTGAAGGGTATCATGCTTTTTATCCCTATATGGATCAAATGATCAATTTGGTGAAAGCAGGAGATAAAGAACAAGCACTAGTTATATTAAATGGCGATGCTTTTGCAAGCGCGAGAGCGATTCAAGATAACCTGGACGCCATGATGACAATGAAAGTGGATCAGGCTCATCAAATAGCCAACGAGAATACTGAAACGGCAAACAGCGCCACCACCACCATGATCATCATTATTGTGGTCGGTTTACTTTTGGCAATTGGCCTTGGAATAATAATCAGTACTTCAATTGCAAACCCATTAAATCAATTGGTGAAAATCGCCACTTCTGTTTCAGTAGGTGATCTCGTTCGTGATTTGGATCAAAAGGTAAAAGATGCACTAACTGTACGGAAAGATGAAGTGGGTGACATCGCTAAATCCTTCGACCAGGTGATCCTTTATATGCAGGGTATGGGTGATGCCGCTACTACAATCTCTAATAATGACTTGACCGTTACGGTAACCCCCAAGAGCGAGAAAGATGAACTTGCCAATGCATTTGCAAAAATGATTGATAGCCTTAGAGAATCCGTTGGCCAGATCGGACAAAGCGCAATAGATTTGAGCGCAGCCTCTGGACAATTAGCCACAGCCGCCAATCAAGCAGGTCAGGCAACAAGCCAGATTGCCGCCACAGTACAGCAGGTGGCAAAAGGAACTGCTGAGCAAGCTGCCGCAGTGACTAAAACTGCATCATCAGTAGAGCAGATGTCTCAGGCGATTGAAGGTGTTGCCAAGGGTGCACAGGAACAAAGCGCATCGGTCAGTAAAGTGTCAAATGCCACAGATATGATCAATACTGCCATTCAGCAAGTTTCAGGCAACGCAGCAGCAGTCATGAGTGATTCTGCAGCCGCTGCCGAAGCCGCCCGCAAGGGAACAAAGACAGTTGAAGAAACCCTGAGCGGTATGCAAAGTATCAAGGCTAAAGTAGGTGTTTCGGCAGAAAAAGTGCAAGAAATGGGCAGGCGTTCTGAAGAAATCGGCAAGATCGTTGAGACCATTGAAGATATAGCCTCACAGACGAACCTGTTGGCGTTGAACGCGGCCATTGAGGCTGCAAGAGCAGGAGAGCACGGCAAGGGCTTCGCAGTGGTAGCAGATGAAGTTAGAAAGCTGGCAGAGAGATCATCCCTTGCGACTAAAGAGATTGGCGGCCTGATCAGTGGAATTTTATCGACGGTCAGTGAAGCTGTGAAAGCCATGGAAGAAGGATCGAAGGAAGTGGAATTGGGTGTGGCTACCGCGAATCAAGCAGGTACGGCACTCTCAGAAATTCTGACAGCAGCCGAAGCGGTTAACAAGCAAGCGACACTAGCTTCTGAAGCAAGCGGCAGAATGAAAATAGCGTCAGAAGATCTGGTGTCTGCAGTAGACTCTGTATCCGCGATTGTGGAAGAGAATACAGCGTCAACAGAAGAGATGGCAGCTAATTCGACCGAAGTAACACAAGCCATTGAAAGTATCGCGAGTGTAAGTGAGGAGAACAGTGCTGCCATAGAGCAGGTGAGCGCAAGCACTGAAGAGATGAGTGCTCAAGTAGAAGAAGTGACTGCTTCAGCTTCTTCTCTGGCAGATATGGCGAAGACTTTGCAAGAAGTCGTGGCTCAATTCAAATTGACAGCATGATTCATTGGTTTCAAGGCAGGTGAAATAGAACGCCTGCCTTGAACCTTTTTAGGAGAAAGACATGGAAAAACAATTAGTCATCTTTGAGTTGGGTGCTGAAAACTTTGGCATTGAAATCGCCACAGTGGAAGGAATTGTTAAACTACAAGAAATCACTAAGATACCGCAAGCGCCAATGTATATGGAGGGTATCACCAATTTGCGCGGCAGCGTGCTGCCAGTGATTGATCTGCAAAAACGCTTCGGAATGGTATTGCAGGAGCGGACCAACGAGACGCGTATTATGGTAGCCAATGTTGATGGCGTAAAAATTGGCATGATCGTTTCTGCTGTGTCTGAGGTTCTTACCATTGAAGACAGCGTCATTGAACCGCCGCCACCAATGGTGAGTAATATTAATTCTGAGTTTATCGTGGGTGTGGCTAAGATCGACAAGCGGCTGGTGATCCTGCTTGATTTGGCAAAAGTACTCTCCGTAGAAGAAAAGCTGCAGGTTGCCAAAGTAGTCGAAAGCAAATAACAATTTTGATTCTGCCAATTTTATTGGTATGGTTTATTGGTAGACTAGACTTAAAAAACCTTCCAATCGGAAGGTTTTTTAAGTAAGGATTCTATTTTGGATTATTTCAAAGTGCGAATAAACAAAAAGATCTTTAAAACCAGTTTTGTTGTTTAGTTTCGCTTAGGTTGGATTGAAGAAGAAAGATGTGTTTAGTGCATCGAAATAAATTTAACGGTTTATAAAATTTTTCTTGGCTAATAAATCCACCAGGAGCTTCTTATGGAAAAACAACTTGTCTTGTTCGATCTAGGAACCAGAAATTTTGGAGTTGAAGTTTCTTCGGTAATAAGAATTGGGCTAATTCCAGAAACCCTCAAAAAACCAAAATCTCCTCGTTTCATTGAGGGTCAATTTAATCATATTGGGTGCACAATGCCTATTGTAGATCTCCATCGGTGGTTTGGAATTAATGGGCAAAAACGGACTGAAGATTCACGAGTTATGGTTGTGAATCTTAATGGAATTAAAGTCGGCATGATTGTGTCTGCTGTAACCGATGTTGTTTACGTAGATGAAAAATCAATCGCATCGCCCACAAAGAAAATGAAAAACAAGAACTCAGAATATGTTTTTGGGGTAACAAAAATCAATGAGCAATTGGTTACCCTGGTTGATCTTTGTATGGTCTTAACTAATGAAGAAAAAAATCAATTAAAATTATTTAATTGCGAAACCCAAGAATCTATTTAATAGTTTTTTGCATCACAAATTCACCTTAGAATAGTAAGGAAGAATAATGAATAAACCTTTGCATATATTAATGGTTGAAGATCATGAAAGCGATATTTTATTATTGCACCGTGTTTTGGAAAAGGGTGGATATAAAGTAGCTTGTGAGGTGGTCGATACGCCTGGAGCAATGCGCACGGCTCTGAAAAGGAAAAAGAATTGGGATGTTATCACATCTGACCATTCAATGCCTAATTTCAATTCGACTGAATCTTTAGCGCTGGCAAAAGAAGTGCGTCCTGACATCCCTTTTATTATTTTGTCAGGTGAAATTGACATCAATTTAGCCGTTACTTTGATGAAGAGTGGAGCGTATGATTACATCCAGAAGAAAGAAATGCCGCTTATTCTTCCAGCCATTGAACGGGCTCTAGAAGAGGTGAAATTACGGCAAGAGCAAAAAAGAACAAGTCATGCTCTGAATGAAAGCGAAAATCGATTCAAAGAAGTTTTAGAAAACTCGCAAGTAGCATCATACAAAAGAAATCTTCTTACCAGTGCTTATGATTATATTAGTCCTGTCATTGCCCAAATTATTGGGTATACGCCTGACGAAATGAATGATTTCTCCCTTGATACCCTTAAAACCTTGGTCCATCCAGATGATTTCGCAGAAGTATACCGAATAAATAGTGAATCCTTAACCAAAAAAAATGGATCCGCGATCACATTAGATTATCGTTTCAAGCACAAAAACGGACATTACGTGTGGGTGGAAGATAGATACACTGTAATGCGAGATGCCGATGGAGCCCCCATAGCGCTTATCGGTAGTGTGAGTGACATTTCTGAACGCAAAAAGTTGGAAAAAGCCATACAAGCAGAAAAAACGACCCTTGAACAAGCCCAACATATAGCACAACTTGGAAGTTGGGAATGGGATATGGTTGTAAATAAATTTATTTTGTCAAACGAGATGTATCGAATATATGGTCTTGATCCTAACACCTACGATGGCAAACCTGATTCACTATTGAAGATAATTCACCCTGATGATCTGGATGTTTTTACAAAAAGCATGGCAGACAATCTATCGTCGGGCAACTCGCCTTCTCTCGATTATCGGGTGGTACTCAAAGATGGTTCAATCCACACTATTCATGCTGAAGGCAAGATAGAGTTAGATACAAATGGTAAACCGATCCGCATGATCGGAACCGTTCAAGATATTACTGAACAAAAAAAAGCTGAAGAAGCACTTCGTGAAAGCGAAGAGAAATTTAAAAAATTACATGAATCTGCTGGAGTTGGAATTGGCTATTATTCACCTGACGGCGTGGTAATTTCATACAATAATAAGGCAGCGCAACATATGGATGGAAACCCGGAAGATTTTTCCGAAAAATCAATCCATGACTTATTTCCTAAAGCTGAAGCAGATATATATATGGACAGGATTCAAAAAGCGGTTTACTCAGAAATTAATCAGGAGTATGAAGACAAAGTAGAGTTGCCGGGTGAGCAAAAATGGTTTTTAAGTACATTTACCCGGATTTTGAGTTCCTCTGGCAAAGTTCTTGGAATTCAAATCATATCTTCGGATATATCAAATCATAAACGCGAAGAGGAAACGCTTCGTGAAAGTGAAGAGTTATTCCGAACGATGTTTGAAAGTTCCAACGTCGGCATTAGCATGGTTGGCCTGGATGGTAAATTTATCAAGGTAAATAATACACTTTGTAGCATCCTTGGGTATTCAAATGAAGAATTAGTAAAGCAAAGCTTTGACGATATTACATTTGATGTAGATAGGGGGATTAGTGAAGTTGTTAATTCACAGCTAATTTCTGGTAAATCAAAAGTGGTTAGTGTAGAAAAAAGGTATGTGAGAAAAGACGGTCAAGTAGTTTGGGGATTATCATCAATTTCGGCGATTCACAATAATGAAGGAAAGATACAATATTTTGTCGCCTATACACTAGATATTTCTGAAAAAAAATAAGCAGAAATGTCCCTTGTACTTTTTGTGCATGATGATGGTGTTGGCTTGGCAACAGTCAAGCAAATTATCAATAAACATAACGGCAAGATTTGGGCGGATGCAAAAGTGAACCAGGGAGCAACGTTTTACTTTACTTTGCCATTATTAAATACTATTAAGTAGTAACAATTATCCCAAATAATTAGTCATTATTGCTAGCAAAGTATCCAATCTATAGAGGAGAAAATCAATCCAAACTCCTTTATGCTGAATATGTGAAAAACGCTCCGGTTTTTCATAATTCAAAATGGTGGAAATATGGAAATTGTGATTGTCAGTCCAGAAAGCCGTCGGCGCGATAATCTGATTTCGATGCTTGAATCAATCGTGCCGCCGTCATCCATCAAAATGGTTGAGCTGTGTGGCGATGTTGAAAAAATCGCCAATCCTGCAAATCCCGCAGTGGTATTTATTGATTACCGTGATCCTGAAAAATGTATTGATAAGAGCATAAGCAACCTGATAATGAATCATGCCATTCATTATATTGTTCTATTGGTTTCTCGAAACGGACCCAGTGCGCACTTCACCCATTATTCAAGTTGTGAGTTGATTTACGATGAAATCAACATTGAAATGTTAAAACACCTATTAAGAAATGTGCAACTTAAATCAAACTAACATTTAAAAATAAGATTTGAGCATTTGTTTTAGGAGGAAACATGAACGCATTAAACAATCTAAAAATCGGCGTTAAATTAATTGGAAGTTTTCTAATTGTAGCTTTGTTTCTTGTGGGTATTGTTGTTTACAACTATTTTGAATTGGTGTCTTTAGGTGAAATGCAAGATGCCGGAGCCAAACGTGCTTCAGATCTTTCAATTGCTGAAAACACTGAAATTGCGTCATTGGCGATGTACCAGGTCATTGCCGATGCACAAATTAATCTCAATTTCGACGCTGTACATGCAGATTGGGATGCAGTAAAAGAATCAGCTCAAAATGACCTTGAAGCATTAAAAAATGCAGTTGACACTCCTGAAGAAACTGCCTGGGCAAATGATGCTGAGACCGCATACTCCAAAATCGTTGTGTTGTTTGAAGACAAAATGTTGCCTGCATTGGTTGCAGCCCAAAGCATAACTGCTGAAACCAAGCAATATGATGCTGAAATCGACGCTTTAATAACCGAAATGAATGAACCACTAGAAAATATTGTACATTCGCTCATGGAAGAAAACATTCAAGGCGATGTTGACTATGATACAACCAGTCAAGAAACAATTCAGCTTTCCATCATTATTGGAGTGATAGCTCTTATTTTTGCAGTTCTATTAGGAGTTATTGTTACCAACTCACTGAGTAAGCCAATTGGTATTTTGGTGGGTATTGCAACTCGTGTTTCGCAAGGCGACCTGGTGCGTGATCTTGATCAAAAAACGAAACTGGCATTAACCAGTCGCAAAGATGAAGTAGGCGATATTGCCAAATCTTTTGACGAAGTAATCGGATATATGCAAGCGGGGGCAAAGGTAGCTGATACGATTGCGAATAACGACCTTTCGATCAAAGTTACTCCGTTGTCTGAAAAAGATGAGTTGGGCATCTCGTTTAAAAAGATGACAGAGACTTTGTTAGATACGGTTAACAAGATTAAAGAGAATATCACCAGCCTGGGAGCCGCTTCAGCCCAATTGGCTGTGGCTGCTACTCAAGCCGGCCAGGCAACAACGCAAATTGCTCTGACTGTGCAGCAGGTTGCCAAAGGCACTGCTGATCAAGCTGGCGCGGTCACTAAAACCGCTTCATCTGTGGAACAAATGTCAATGGCCATCGAAGGTGTCGCCAAAGGCGCACAGGAGCAGAGCAGCTCGGTGCTCAAAGTATCAAATGCAACCGAACAAATTAATGCGGCCATTCAACAAGTTGCAGGCAACGCCGCTGCGGTAACCACAGATTCTGCAACTGCTGCTGAAGCCGCCAGAAAAGGCACCATAACGGTTGAGCAAACCTTAAGCGGCATGCAAAATATTAAGTCTAAAGTTGGCGCATCCGCTGATAAAGTAGAAGAGATGGGAAGGCGCTCTGAAGAAATCGGCAAGATTGTTGAAACCATCGAAGATATCGCTTCACAAACCAATTTGTTGGCCCTAAATGCAGCCATTGAAGCCGCACGAGCTGGTGAACATGGCAAGGGTTTTGCAGTTGTGGCTGATGAAGTACGAAAACTTGCCGAGAGATCATCCCTCGCGACTAAAGAGATTGGCAGTTTGATCGGCGGAATATTAACCACTGTCAACGAAGCCGTAAAGGCCATGGAAGAGGGCTCAAAGGAAGTTGAATTGGGTGTGGTTACCGCCAGTCAGGCGGGCGAAGCATTGAATGAGATTCTTACTGCAGCTGAAGCAGTGAACAGACAGGCTGTCATGGCTGGTGAGGCGAGTAATAGAATGAAATCGGCATCAGAAGAGTTGATCTCAGCGGTGGATTCTGTTTCTGCCATTGTTGAAGAAAATACAGCCTCTACGGAACAGATGGCTGCTAACTCCAGCGAGGTCTCTCAGGCTATTGAAAGTATTGCCAGTGTCAGTGAAGAGAATAGTGCTGCCATTGAAGAAGTCAGCGCCAGCACAGAAGAAATGAGTGCCCAGGTTGAAGAAGTGACCGCATCAGCTCAATCTCTGGCCGAGATGGCGCAATTCCTTACAGAAGTGTGCAGCGTTTTTAAGCTCAAAGAGGCATCCAGAGAAGACATCCTTGTTGAAATTGACACGTTCAAACAAGCGCATACCAATTGGGTCACCAAAATGGAAGCCATGCAAAATGGAAGCGGCACGATTCGATTACAAGATATTCCCACTCACACGACTTGTTCGCTGGGTCGATGGTATTACGGAATTGGCAAGCAGGAATTTGGTGACAACCATGAATTTTTGGCCATTGAAGCGCAACACGAAAAGTTCCATCATTTACTAGTTGAATTTGTAAATGCATTCACAAATCAGGGTAATTTAAAATCACAGGGAATTTTAGATCAACTGCATGTTGTTTCAACAAATGTAGCCAACAGTCTTGAACAGCTGAAAAAGGTAGTTTAGTCAAGCGGGAGACAACAAAAATAAGGAGATTGATATGGAAAAACAACTGGTGATCTTTGAACTTGGTGCTGAATACTTTGGTATCGATATTGCTTCAGTCGAAGGAATCAACAAAATGCTGGATATTACCAAGATTCCTCAATCGCCAGCATATTTGGAAGGTATCACCAATTTACGCGGGAGTGTACTTCCTGTAATTGACTTGCATGTGAGATTTGGAATGCCTTCACAAGAACGGACAAATGAAACCCGCATCATGGTTGCCAATTTGGATGGGGTCAAAGTGGGCATGGTGGTTTCGGCTGTATCCGAGGTGTTGACCATTGACGATAGTGTTATTGAACCTCCTCCTCCGATGGTGAGTAATATCAACTCGGAATTCATTACTGGAGTGGCCAAGATCGATAAACGGCTGGTAATTTTATTGGATTTAGCAAAGGTTTTGACTGTAGAAGAAAAGATTCAAACTGCTAATGCGGCTAGCAGTTAAAGTAGTCTACCCCGATTATTGGTACCCATTATTGGTAAGTTAGCAAATAATAAAACCCTCAAAAAATGAGGGTTTTATTATCTTTATTAAATATTGAGTATAAATTTATATTCGTTTTACGTGAGAGTTAGTGAATATTGAGTATAAATAATACACATACAGGAGACGAATATGGAAAAACAATTAGTCATTTTTGAGCTCGGCAGCGAAAATTTTGGTATTGATATTGCTTCAGTAGAAGGTATTGTTAAGCTTCAGGAAATAACAAAAATTCCACAAGCGCCTTCATATATGGAAGGAATTACAAACCATCGAGGCAGTGTTTTGCCCGTGATAGACCTTCACAAGCGATTTGGCATTACCGGACAGGAACAAACAAACGAAACACGTATCGTGGTTGCAAATGTTGGTGCGCTTAAGATTGGTATGATCGTCTCTGCTGTATCAGAAGTTTTAACCATTGATGACAGTGTGATTGAACCTCCGCCCCCGATGATTAGTAACGTAAATTCTGAATTCATTGTGGGTGTCGCCAAAATTGATAAACGATTGGTCATTTTGCTTGATTTGGTGAAAGTGCTCACCACAGAAGAAAAAACCCAAGTCGCAAAAATGTAATTCTCTGATCAAAAAGCAGGAAATTATAAACCCCTCGAAGAGGGGTTTAGTTGTTTAAATCTTGTTAGCAGTTTTGCTTAACGCTTGATTACCGCGTTTCTTTCTGAACCCACAGAAACCTGGGTGACAGGCACGCCACAGAAATCTTCAATAATTTTGATATAGTCGAGCACTACATTCGGCAGGTCGCTCCACTTGCGGATCAATCGTAGATCGTCTTTCCAACCTGGTGTGGATTGATAAACCGGCAGACAGCGTTCCATTTCGGTTGCACTGCCGCTGAAATCTAACTCACAGATGGTTTTGCCGTCTTTCTGATAGGCTGAGCAATACTTGATCGTTTCCAACCCTGAAAGAATATCCATCTTGGTCAGAAATAATTCTGTCACGCCGTTTACTTCAATGGCGTATTTGAGCAAAACCAGATCTATCCACCCCACGCGACGTGGACGGCCAGTGGTGGTTCCAAATTCATCCCACGGGTTTGAGCCGCTGCCGCGCAGAAAAGTGGCGGTGGCGTCAAACAACTCGGTAGGGAAGGGACCGGAACCCACACGGGTTTGAAATGCCTTCGTGATACCGATCACACGCTCCACAGGTTGAATGCCGATTCCCAGGCCGCTAAAAATGCCGGCAGAGGTGGTGCATGAACTGGTAACAAAGGGGTAGGTTCCCTGGTCAAGATCAAGCAGAGTGCCCTGGGCTGCTTCTGCTAAAATATTCTTACCTGATTTCAAAGCGGCTCTGACGAGCGTGCCAACGGGTTTGATATAGGCTGCAAGCTGGCTGGCAAGTGCCGTGAACTCTTCGGTCATGGTTTGAATGTCAATGGCAGGTTGATGGTAGTAAACGGTTAGCATCTCATTGGCATCTATAAAATGCTGCCTGACTTTTTTCTTGAATTCTTCAGACTGCAGTAACTCACCGGTGCGCAAGCCCCGCCTCGAAGATTTATCCATATAAGCTGGGCCGATGCCGCGGCCGGTGGTGCCGATGGAGGATTTTCCGAGTGCAGCTTCCTGGGCTTGATCCAACAATCGATGGGCAGGGGTGATCAGGTGAGCGGCATCCGAAATCCACAGCCGCTTTGGTGAGATCTCAATGCCTGCTTCTTGCAGCGTTTTGATTTCTTGCAGCAACGTACCTGGATAAAGTACCAGACCGTTGCCTAATACACCGATGGTGTGAGCATGAATGATGCCTGAGGGAATGACGTGGAGTTTGAAAATTTTGTCACCAACAGTAACCGTATGACCGGCGTTATCGCCGCCATTAAAGCGGGCTACAATCTCAACATTCTCTGAAAGCAGGTCAACCGCACGACCCTTGCCTTCATCTCCCCATTGCATTCCAACAGCCACACTGATCGGCATGGTTATACTCCTATTTCTGGTATCTTTTTAGATCAACTGAAGCGATGTAGGGCAAATTGCGGCCTTTTTCATCAATATCCAAGCCGTACCCCACCACAAAATAATCAGGGATCTTGAATCCGTAATAATCAATCTCTAACCCTACCTTGTGGCTTTCTTCTTTATCCAACAAGGCGCAAACTTTTAAACTGTTGGGTTTGCGATCCAGCAGCAATTTCTTAACCGTTGAAATGGTATATCCAGAGTCAACAATGTCATCAACAAGAATAACATCCCAGCCTTCGATGTTGGTCTTGTGGTCTGAGTCGATCCTGACAAATCCGCTTGATGAAGATCCGTTGTATGAAGAAACAGACATAAAATCCAAAGTCATCGGAAGGTGCACATTGCGCATAAGGTCGGTCATAAAAACCACACTGCCGCGCAGCAATCCCAATAGCAGCAGATTTTTTGAGTCTTTGTAATCAGTACCGATTTGATTCCCCAGCTCAACAACTCTGGTTTTAATCTCTTCTTCAGAAACGATTATTTGATCTATGAAATCATAGGGAAACCTTGGAGCTTGATCCATGCGCCATCCTCTAAATTCTGAATTGAGTCTCTTTTGGAATTCCTCAAAAGCACACCTCATTGTACCAATAGTTTTATTGATTGCAGATTAATAAATGATGAAAATGCTTAACCTCCTATTATTTTTCCATATCAGGTACTTGCAATCGCATTTTTTTTATGTTATAGTAATCAAACTATTGAGAGAGAACCTGTTTTCACTCTCAACTTAATTTAAATCGCTCCCCGAGGAGTGGTTTTTATTTATTGGTCGGGGAAACACTGATCACTTTTTTTCATATAAGGAAAATAACACAATGCCTACCTCATTTTTAACTCGAGAAGGGTTCGACAAATTGCAAGAAGAGTTGGATTTCTTGCGCTCTGACAAGCGAGAACAAATAGCCGTTCGTCTGCATGAAGCGATCGAAGGCGGTGAACTGCTTGACAATGCTGAACTTGAGGCAGCGAAAAACGAACAAGCCTTTGTAGAAGGTCGGATCAAAGAATTAGAAATCTTGCTGGCAACTGCGCGAGTTATTGACGATAACGCCATTCAACCTGGCTGTGTTCAGGTTGGTTCGCGCGTGACCATACAAGAAGAAGGCAGCAAAGAAAAAGAAGACTATACTGTGGTTGGCGCGGCTGAAGCTGATCCTGCTAACGGCAAAATTTCAAATGAATCTCCTCTCGGAAAAGCCATTATGAACCATGAGGAAGGTGATAAAGTGCAAGTTGATGCGCCTGCTGGTCCTTTTAATGTTAAGATTCTCAAGGTAAGCTAATCCATAGGTCGGGGATCGCTTGACCGTGAGTGCCGGTAAGACGCACTATACGAAAATCTGAAAGCCTGCTCCCCTCTGCAATCGGGGCAGGCTTTTTACTGAAAGAAGGATGATATGGAATTATCTGATCTTGAAAAAATCCGCTTTGACAAAATCGCCGAGATGCGAGCTAATGGGCTTGAACCGTTTCCAACCCGCACTGAAGTAAACCAATCCATCGGTGAAGCGATTGCCAGCTTTGAAAAAGCCGAAGCAGACGGAAAAACCGCTGTGTCTGGCGTGATCCTTGGCGGACGTTTGCGCGCTTCTCGCATCATGGGGAAACTGGCCTTTGCGCACATTGAAGACCGCAGCGGACGTATTCAACTTTTTTTTAGAATTAATGAACTGGGTGAAGCAGCCCTGGCTCAATTTAAAGATTACTTTGATCTCGGTGATTACATCCAGGCCAGCGGAGATGTTGTTCGCACTCGCACCGGCGAGATCAGTTTGCAGGTTTTAGAATTCAAAATGCTGGCGAAAGCCATCACGCCCTTGCCAGCTGCCAAAGATGAACTTGTGGATGGCGTGCTTGTCAGACACGCCACTCTGGCAGACCCTGAAACCCGATTTCGGCAGCGATATGCTGACCTGGCAGTCAATGAAGAGGTACGCAAAGTTTTCCGCACACGCGCCAGTATCGTAAAAGCCATCCGCAATTTCTTCGACGATCATGATTTTATTGAAGTCGAAACGCCCATTTTGCAACCCATCTATGGTGGTGCAGCAGCAAAACCCTTCGTTACGCACCATAATCAATTAAAACAAGACCTCTTTTTGCGTATTTCGTTTGAACTTTATCTCAAACGACTTGTTGTCGGTGGATTGGACCGCGTTTACGAAATTGGACGAGACTTTCGCAATGAGGGTGTCTCTTACAAACACAACCCTGAATTCACCCAATTGGAATTCTACTGGGCTTATGCCGATTATTTACAGGTAATGGAGCTTACTGAACAATTTATTGCGCATGTTTGTGACCAGGTCTTGGGCACTCGCAAGGTGATCTATGATGGGCACGAAATTGATTTTAATCCTCCATGGAAGCGTGTTGACCTGCGCCAGGGGTTGATAGACGCTTGCGGCATTGACATCAACCAATATCCCACCGCAGAAACCCTGGCAGAAATCATGCAGCAAAAAGGGATGAAATTTAAACCTGGCGAAGCTCGCGGCAAGTTGATTGACTTTTTGTTGGGCGAATATCTTGAACCCACCTTTATTCAGCCCACCTTCCTTTATGACTATCCGCGTGACATTTCGCCACTGGCTAAAAACCGACCAGGTGACCCATCAACTGTAGAGCGCTTCGAAGGTTTTGTTGGCGGCATGGAATTGTGCAATGCCTTCACTGAATTGAACGATCCTCTAGAACAAGAAGCCCGCTTCCTTGAGATGGGCCGTGAATATAAAGCTGAAGACGAAGAACGCCACCCGATGGATGAAGATTATCTGCGCGCCATGTCTTATGGCATGCCGCCTCAAGGCGGTTTTGGTATGGGTATTGATCGTTTGTGCATGCTATTGACCGATCGCCGCACCATCCGCGAAGTACTGCTCTTTCCGCATTTGCGCGAACGCGACCAAGACTAAAAATATTTGTTCGTAATTATCAAAAACACAAAATCTGGTACCCAGATTTTGTGTTTTTGTTTCCGATACGACCATTTATTGTAGAAAAAGCACACGAAATTTCAACTCTAGTGCAAAATTATGCGAAGTCAGAAATTTTAATGTAGGATGAAAAAGCATAGTTATAATTAAATCCCAAAGATCGAAGTTGATTGGTCTAGACAACGCTTATAAGTTGAAAGGAATTTAGGCAAGGAGGATAAAATGTTTACCAGCGATTGTGTTACAACGATCGCACTTGATAGAGCCTCAGACGAACTCACATCCATCATCCAAAAAGAACGGGTTGTGGATGTTGAGATTCCAATAAAAGGGCTGATGCTGAGAGAAAGTGTGGTGGTGTGCGATTGTTCTTCAGATCAAGTAGAAGCGCAAAGTTCAAATATTAGTCATTTCTGCACGGGTAACTTTAATTACCCCTTGTTTATCAAACTGAACCGCTCCAATCAGGCGCTTTCTTGCCGATTGAGCGACTTATTGGTTTATTCAGGCAAGCTTATCTTAAATGAATTTCGATTAATGGATCAAACCTGGATTGACCGTCAATCAGACCGGGTACAACCCCGGCTGCCCATTTTTGTGTCTGTTGTAAATGGTAAACAGACAATCAAAGCAAATTTGTTTGATATTTCAACTACCGGTATTTGTATCTTGTTTGACAAGAAGAATGTTGAAGACCCCGATAAATTGCTTGATTCAAAACAACAAATCTTGTTGACACTTCCTAATTGTAAATCTGCATGCAAAATCACTGGTCATGTTGTGCAGTGCAGACAAATTGGCAATAATCTACTGCGTCTGGGTTTGAATATCACCATGGGCAATAAAGACCGGGCCATTGTTGCGCATTATCTTACTGAGCGCAAGCGCGAGATTCTGGATGAACTCTTTATCAACTTCACCGGTTTATTGAATTATCGTGAAACCAAAGATCAATACTTTTAAACTGGATAATTAATGACACTACCATATAAACAAAAACAATCCCGTTTTCAACTGGCGGGATTGTTCTTGTTTATATATAAGTGACTTATGCTCGCCAAAAACCGCGTCTGACAGGTCTGACGTCTTCAGCCGTTACGAAAGCATGCGGATCAGATTCAAGCACGATTGTTTCAACCTGGCTGACATCTTTTCTAAGTACACTGGCATGCAGCACAAACACTGTGCCGTTCATGCCTCGACCGGCGATTTCAGTTACTGCATATCCGCTGGCGCGCAATCTTTCAGCTATAAAAGTTCCGCGGTTGGAGCTGATGACGGTAACCAGCACATGACCAATGGCCAGTCTGTTTTCAATTACCATGCCAATCAAATTGCCAGTGGCAAAGCCAGTGGCATATCCGATGACATTTAGAATGTTATCCAACTGTGAGAGCACTGAGCTGATGGCGACCACAAAGATCAGCGACTGGAAAAGACCAAGGATCCAAACCAACAATCTCTTTCCACGCACCACAAACAGCACGCGAATCGTATCAAGAGCCATATCACCGACACGCAACACAAAGATCAGTAAGGCAAATAACCAGGCGTGTGGATCACTAAAATATTCCATCGAACCTCAACTTTTTACTGATTACGTTTTTTACCTTCAATGGAAGGTAAATAATAATCGGTGACATATTCTTTTAACATTCTTCTCAGACTGAATTGCGGTGTTAGCGTACGCATGTTTTCTTTGACCATCTTCAGCCATTCAGCGGGAATGCTTTCGGCATTGCGCTCATAGTATAAAGGAATGATCTGGTTTTCAAGTGTTTCATAAACACTCTGGGCGTCAGCCGCGTCTTGTTCTTCAGGATTGGTGTACTCATTATCTGAGCCTATTGACCAGCCATTGCTGTTGTTAAAACCTTCACGCCACCAGCCATCCAAGATCGAGAAATTGAGTCCGCCGTTAAGCGCTGCTTTCATACCCGAGGTGCCTGAGGCTTCATTGGGCCGGCGCGGCGTATTCATCCACACATCTACACCCTGCACAAGATAGCGTGCCAGGTTGATATCATAATCTTCTAAAAAGATCAGTCGTCCACCCGAGCGGGATTCTTTGACCGCGCGGTAAACTTGCTGGATGATCAGTTTTCCGGGTTCATCAGCGGGGTGCGCCTTGCCTGCGAAGATTATTTGCACGGGCATATGCGGATGGTTGATTAACTTCATCAAACGATCAAAATCACGGAACATCAAATTAGCGCGTTTATAAGTAGCAAACCTTCTGGCAAAACCGATGGTTAGTGAATAGGGTTCGAGAAAAACGCCGCCAGCCACTACTTGTGATGCAGTCAGCGTGCCATTGCGCCATTGCATGCGGGTGCGTTCGTTGGCGAAATTGACCAGTTTGTTTTTTAAATGACGGCGTACTTCCCACAATTCCTGATCGGGGATGTTAACCACGTTTTCCCACATCGCGGGGTCATCGAGACGATCTACCCAATCGCTGCCAAGATATTTTGAGAAGAGCAATCCCATGCGCCGGGCCAACCAGGTTCCAGTGTGAACGCCGTTGGTCACGTAGCCGATGGGCACGTTTTCCACTTTTTCATTCGGCCAAAGGAAGCTCCACATTTTTCTTGAAACCTGACCATGTAATTCAGAAACAGCATTTGCGCGTTCTGAAAGCTTGAGCGCCAGCACGGGCATCACAAAGGTTTCTCCCCAAGGCTGTGCCTGGCGGCCGAGGTCAATAAATTGGTCACGGGTCATGCCTAGTTCAGTCCAGATTTGGGCGAAATACTTGTCAATCAACCATAGCGGAAATTGGTCATTGCCGGCCGGGACGGGGGTATGGGTGGTGAAAACATCACTAATTCTAACTTTGGCAATGGCATCATCCATAGACATTCCGCTTTTAACCAAGCCGCGTAGTCTTTCTACTGATAGGAAGGCTGAGTGGCCTTCGTTCATATGCCAGACATCCGGGTTAATTCCAAGCAGTTGCAGCACGCGTACGCCGCCAATGCCTAATAAAATCTCTTGTGATATTCTGATTTCAGGATCACTATTGTAAAGTCTTTCAGTCAATTGTCGGTCAGCCGGGCTATTTTGCTCCAGGTTGGTGTCCAGCATATAGAGATGGACGCGCCCTACTTCCAACTCCCAGATGCGGGCAGTGACATCCCGACCAGGAAGATCCACATGTATGGTTAATGGCTGCCTGTTTTCATCCAATAATGAAATCAGGGGTAGTTCGTTGTAATCGATCAAGGCGCTGCGGGTTTCTTGCCAGCCGTCTTCGGTGAGATGCTGAACGAAATAACCCTGGTTATACACAAAACCAACAGCCGTTAAAGGCAGACCAAGATCTGAGGCCTCTTTGAGATGATCTCCAGATAAGATACCCAGACCACCGGCATACACCGGTAGAGATTCATGAAGACCAAATTCAAAAGAGAAATATGCAATATGTTTGTCTTTTTGTTTGGGGTACTGGGTGGTAAACCAGGTATCTTTACGTGCCACGTAGGCATCCAGATCTGCAATGACCTTGTCATACCTTGTTAGGAATGTGGGTTGATTGAGTGCAGCGTTGATGCGAGTGCGGTCTACCCGGCGTAAAAAGGCAATCGGATTATGATTGACAGCGTTCCACAACAGCGGATCAATATGGCTGTAAATCCTTTGTCCATCCGGATTCCATGCCCACCACAAGTTATGTGCCAATCTGGCCAGCCCTTCAATGCGTTTAGGCAGGTTGAAGGAATTTGGATATTCTCTAATAATTTTGGTCATATTTACTCACAATGTCAAAAGTTGATGTTTGGCAACAATTTTCATCCTTGCCTGGAATATTTTGAATTCTATTGAGCAGCAAGGGGATTGTTAAAAAATTATACCAGAAAGCAATGTAAGAAACATTGTAAGCGTGAGCGGTAACGGAAAATCTGAAAAAATTCTTAGTTTGAACACTAGAGGCCGATTAAGGCCTCTAGTGTTTTTCTATCATGAAGGAAACAGCTTGTCGAATATTTCTGGCGCGTATTTTTCTACCATCTGGCTTGAGATGCCGTTTTCTTTGCAAATATCCTCATAAAGATCCACACTTTTGCGGCGGATGCGTTCTTGAGTCTTCAAATCAAGACCCCACAGACCAAAGCGCTGGCTCCAGCCGCGTTCCCATTCAAAATTATCTACCAACGACCAGTGGAAGTAGCCCTTGATACGCCAATTGTAATTGGCGGCCTTCCAGACCTGGTGCAGATGTTCAATGGTATAGCGCGAACGCAAGGTGTCGTCTTTATCTTCAACCCCGTTTTCGGTGATGATGATGGGCAGGTCAAAACGGTGCGCCCACTTTAAGCCATCCCACATTCCTTCAGGAATGTTAGCGATAAAGCCAGTGCTGCTCAAATCAGCATCTTTTGGATATTCCAGCCTACCGAACATATTTCCTGGTTTGGTAATGTCAAAATGCACGATATCACGAGAATAGTAATTCAAACCGATGAAATCCTGAGTGTTGGCTGCTTCAGGAATTTTTACCTTTTTCAGTACCATGTCTAATTCACCATTTTTCAGACATTCAAGGAAGGCGTTATTGAAAATTTGATTTTGAATCGAAGCAGGCAGTCTGTCTAATGGGCTCCAACTGTGGGCAGGTTTCAGACTGCGGTAATTGATGGCTACGCCTACCTGCGCGTTGGGCTGCAGCTCATGAATGATCTTATAAGCGGCGGCGTGCCCCCTAACCAGGTTCTCATATACCTTGGCGGCCAATCCAAGGTTATTCTTGCCTGGTGGAAATACCCCCAAGAGCCAGCCACACATCACATAAACATTGGGTTCATTGATGGTGATCCATAAATTCACATAGTCTTTGAGTGCATCCACAGTTTTGCGGCAAAAGCGTGCAAAATGGACGGGAGTGCTAGGGTTTTCCCAACCCTCCTGATCCACCAGCCAAAGCGGGTCGCTGAAGTGATGCAGGGTCACCATGGGGGTCATCTCATGATTGACCATCCACCGCGCAATTTCTACATATTTTTGAAGCGCACCCTCATCCCAACTATCCTCAGTGGGTTGGATGCGGCTCCACTCGATTGAAAGGCGGTGGGCATTTTGACCGCTTTCTTTGGCGCGGGATAAATCTTCTTTCCAGCGTCCGCCCCACCAATCGCAGGCCAGGCCGGATCTTTCATTTTTGTGGATCTTGCCGGGGGTCATTTCCCAACGGTACCAGTTGTTGTTGGTGTTGTTGCCTTCTACTTGATGAGCGGCGGTAGCTGAACCCCATAAAAATCCGCGCGGAAAATGAAAGGTGCCTTCTGGCATAGTGTCTCTCCTCTGTAAAAATACGTGTAATAATTATACGCTGATTAAAAATAAAGAGGTTTTGGAGTCATCCAAAACCTCTCATGAAATCTTTTTTTGTTACATTCCAGCCATGTAGGCAATGCTGATGGTGCCAGGGCCAACATGGCTGCCGACCACAGGGCTGACATAACTCAAAATGCCTTCTTCAGCGTTGAAGTGTTTGACCGTTCGATCAAGCAGTGTTTGTGCGGCTTCATCAGCCAGCGCGTGGAAAACCGAAATGCGAACGGGAGTGCGGCCATTCACATCCTGCTCGACAAGTCTGATCATTTCATCCAGCGCTTTACTAAAGGTGTAAACACTCTTAACCGCTTCAATTTTGCCGTCGCGAATTTCAAGCACGGGTTTAATCTTAAGTGCAGTTCCAACCCAGCGTTTTGCCCCGCCGATACGTCCGCCGGCGTGCAGGTATTTCAAGGTGTCAACCACAAAATAAACACCAATATGATCATAGGCCTTTGTGGCTATTGCTTTTACTTCTTGAAGGCTTGCACCGTCTTTGGCTGCACGTGCAGCAGCTAAAACCTGAAATCCAAGCGCCATCGATACCAATTTTGTATCAATAATTTCGATAGATGCCTTAGGGAACATTTTTTGGGCTTGATAAGCAGAATTTATGGTGCCTGAAATGCCCGAGCTAATTGGCAGGGTTAGGATGTCGTAATCTTCAGCCACTAGTTTTTCATAGATATCACTAAAATCTTTTACAGTGGCCTGGCTCGTGGTCGGCATGGTGGAACTTTTTGAAAGTCGTGTGTAAAACTCATTCGGTTTTATATCGATGCCATCACGATATGTTTTTCCATCCCAATTAACAGTTAAAGGAATAACATTGATGGGCAGACTGTCTACATACTCTTGTGGGAGATATGCAGTTGAATCGGTTACGATAGCGACTTTTTTCATTGATCCACTCCTAATGGGATATTAATTATAAAGTATATCAATTTGCCAACCTAAATAAATAGGAATTTGGTCATATTTTCTCGACTTGTTTACGGCTTTTTCAAGGCTTGTCATCTTTGCCATGAATGAGTAAACTTGTTGTGAAGTGTGAGGAATAAAAATGACTGTAATAAAATCTACTTTAACTAGAACCCTGCTGGTGCTGTTTTGTTTCGTTATTCTGACAGCCTGCAGCGAAGACGATCCTTTGATCGGCACCTGGCAGGAACCTGATTCAGGCATTACCATGCAGTTTAAGGATGATGGTAATGTGGTCATGAGCAACGACAAGACATCCATCTCTTTGCCTTTTACGACACAAGAGCCAAATACCATCCTGGTCAAAGCCAGTACAGATGGCACCATCCCTGATCAAACCATTGTATATCGGGTTGAAGAAAATAAACTCATCCTCACTGTGGATGGTGTGGATAGCGTTTTTTCACTGGTGAAATAAAAGTGGATTAACCGGCCAAAAAGATCAAGGCAACACCAGCAATTGAAATCAAAACGCCAAGCACTGAACGCAGACTGAGTTTTTCTTTTTGCAGGGCAGATACCGGCAATATGAAGAGGGGGCTGGTAGCCAGAAGTGTTTGTGCAATACCCACATTTGTAAACTTAAAAGCAAGCTGCTGCAACCAGATGGCGATGTATGTGCCAAAAAGGATCACAGCAGCCAGAACACCCCAAATTTGTTTTTTGGGTACTGGTTTCAACCAAAGGCCAACCTTCTCACGACGGATCAAGATCCAGAGCAAAAGAACCGCCGTACCCGCCAACAACCGAATCAATGCACTTTGTAACGCGCTGACTGAACTTTCTGTTAATGCCCAACGCGACAGTACAGCTCCGCCCGCCTGAGTGAGGGCTGCCAAAAAACCAAAGAAAACACCCAACCAGGTAAATTTATTTTCTACTTGCTCGTTATTGTTCTTTTCGGTGATTACCCAGGCCACGCCCAAAATGGTGATCAAAATTCCGATCCAGACAGCCAGGCTCAATGATTCACGTAAAAAGATCCAGGCAAAGATGACCGTCATGGGCGGTGCAAGAATGGTAATCAAGAGAGCGCGCCTGGCTCCCAATCGGTTGATGGCTTCAAAGAACATGGTGTCGCCAAAGCCAATGCCCACAGCCCCGCTGACCGCCAGGGCAAAAACTGCCGCCGGTGGGATCGTTGTAAAGACTTCGCCGATCACCAAACTGGTAATCGCAAAAAGAATGAAACCTGAAATGCCTTTGATCAGATTTAATTCAAGCGGACGGATGGTTTTTCCAAGTGTTTTAAATAGAATGGAAGAAAGTGCCCATAAAAAGGCTGCACCCAGGGCAAACAATTCTCCCTGGAAATCGCTGATACTCTTGATTAAATCTGTCATAATAGTGTTATAAATCCTTTAAAATAGATGATGCATTTTACCTTATTTGACAGGAACATTTTTATAGATATTTTCGTCTAAGAATGGACAATGAGGAGTTTTTCATGAAGGCAGCATTATCAAAACTATTTACTCTAGTGTTGGTGTCAAGTCTCTTGCTGACCGCCTGCAATGTTTCGATGACATCGACTGAAGAAGTCAAACCTGAACAAGTGGCGACAATCATGTGGGCAACGGTTTCAACACGACTGACACAAATTGCTGTTGGTACACTCATTGCTGAAGCCACAAAGATTGCCTTGTATACCGCAACACCTACCATTACCGAGACGCCCACCATAACAGTGACGCCTACAGTTACTTCCACCCCTACATCAACTTTTACTTTAGTACCGACCGCGACGTTTACACCTCTTTATACTTCTACGCCAGTAACGCCTACCGTTACAAAAACAAACACACCCAATCCAATCCCATGCAACCAGGCAGCTTTTGTGGCTGATGTGACCATGCCTGACAACTCAACTGTTTATGCTGGCCAAAGCTTTATTAAAACCTGGCGGATTAAGAACACTGGCTCATGCAACTGGACTACTGCATATTCACTTGGTTTCCAAAGCGGCAACGCATTCAGCGCCCCTGCTTCAGTGCCTTTTACAAATACAGTAAAACCCGGAGATACTGTTGACCTTACAGTCAACATGATCTCGCCCAGCACTACCGGAGATTTTACTTCCAACTGGATGATTACAGGACCAAATTCCAGCACATTTGGCGTCGGAACAGCACCAGGCACTGCTTTATCTGTGAAAATTAAAGTAACCAGCATCCCACCCAACCGCGATCCTAACACGGTCTACGACTTTGTGGCGAATTATTGTGACGGGCAGTGGCGCACCAATGCGTCGTTTATTACATGTCCTACCGCTGGATATGATTATAAAAACGGCACCGTCACACGTAATTTCGCACCAATTCTTGAAAATGGTGTCATGGATGATGAAGGCGCATTAATTACCATCCCAGCCATTGGTGGAGATGGATTTATCCAGGGACAATTCCCTCAATTTCTGGTTCATTCTGGTGATCACTTCAAAGCCACTCTATTATGCACGGTAAATAAACCTAAATGTTCCGTTACCTTTGAGCTTCTATACAGGATAAATGGCACGAATACTGTAACGTCATTAGGATCATGGGATAAGGTTTCTGATAACACCTTCATCCCGGTTGATGTTGATCTTTCAGCATTGGATGGGCAGAGTGTCATCTTCTTCTTGAAGGTTTCAAGTAAATCTGATTCAACAGATGACTTTGCCCAGTGGATGGCAGCGCGTATCACCCATCCTTAACCTTTCTGGATTGAAAACTAAGTTATTGCGCATAATTATGAATTTCGCGCTATACTAGAATTTCACTAGTATTTAGTAATGGTCTTTTAAAAGACGAACAGGAGTGGAAAAATGGCACTTACAAACTTTAAGAATTTTATTTTTCAAAAAAAAGCGATCAGAACACTCGTGATAGTATTTATGGTTTTGGTCATGCTCCTGGCAGGCTTTACCCCTGGCGCTGCTGCAGGTAACCCAAACACATCCATTGTTTCTGTTATCAAAGATGTTAGCGTTACTATCTCAGGAACTAATTTCCCTACTGACATGACTTTCACAGTGCGCATGGGACCTTTCGGAACCCTTGGGGTAGGTGGAACGGTTGTCGGTACCAAAGAACCTTCCTCCAGCACTTCATTTACCGCGACTTATAATATTCCAGCTTCATTGGCTGGTGCTTCAAAAATCGCCATCCGTTTTGATAGCCCGCAAGGTTATTATGCATATGACTTCTTTGTCAATGACGCATCGGCTGCTGTTGCAACAGCCGGCCCAACAAAAACACCTGGTCCAACCAATACCCCAGGCCCCAGCCCCACCCCCAAACCGACTTCAACATATAAGGGTGTCATCCCTACTATTAACATTGTTGGTGTGCAGCAGGGCGTCAGTGTATCTGTCGTGACCAAGGATTACCCGGCTGGTCAAACCTTCACCGTTCGCATTGGCGAATATGGCACCCTTGGTATCGGCGGAACTGTTGTCGGCACATTGAACTCAGGGACCGGCGGTTCAGTTGCCCAGATATTTAACATCCCGGCTGCCTTGGCTGGCCGCGAGAAACTCTCAATTCGTCTCGACAGTCCCCTTGGCTACTACAGCTATGACTGGTTCAACAACAATGCATCTTTCGGAACCAGTGCAACCACACCCACCATGACTGTCACACCGGCTCCAACTGCCACACCTGGCGGCCCCACAGTGACTCCTTCAGCCACGCCTACGGCTGGTCCAACCACAACTGGGCCTGTTGCAGGTTATGTTGGCATCCCTACCTTCTCGATCTCATCAGTCGTAAAAGATCAGAGCGTGACCATCTCTGCTGTAAACTTCCCACCCGGACAGACCTTCACCGTGCGAATGGGAGCATTTGGCACCATGGGAATCGGTGGAACAACCATTACCACCTTTAATTCAGGTAATGGAGGTAGTTTTACCGCCACTTATCCCATCCCCGCTGCAATTGCTGGGAGCGCCCAGTTAGCCATCCGCCTCGAAACTGGATATTATTACGCCTATAACTGGTTCTGGAACAATTAGTCATCTTGAAAAACTCTTATCAACGCAATTTCATTAATACCTTAATTCTCCTGTTGGGGTTGGTTGCGCTGACCGCCTGTCAGCAAAACAACACCCCACAGGAGAGTGTGGTGACCAACGCTCCCGAAATTCAAACCGCTACATCGACAATGATTGCCAATCATTACCCCTCAACACCTGAAGAAGTCATCCGTGCTTTTTTGATTGTCTATCCTTCCGATCCAGTTTATGCGGTTCAATACCTCTCTCCTACATTGGTGAGCAATCTTGATGCCGCATCAGCGTCAAAATTGCTACCTGCCTCTGGTGAAATATCCGGTTTTATTATCGTCAAGGGCGACACCAGTGCTGAGTCTGAAAAGAGTGAAATCCTGACCAATATCGCTTTTCAAAACACGAGCAGCGAGGTCCAATTTAGCCTTGAAATCGTAGATGGGCGTTGGGTTATTAATCAGATTATTACTAATTGAGAACAAGATTACCGGGGGAACTTGCTTTTGGTAAAGTTAATGTATATAATAATTCGAGTAATTGTAATATTTTTTCCACCTTTTTCTTTGTTTGCAGACTACAGATCCGAAAAAAATGGCTTCAGCATGTTATTGAAGTCTGGGGTGGATTATCTAACTTTTCAAAGGCCTAATGGATAAGTCGCAATTGTTGCTTGAAAAGATGGATTTGCCTCGAACGAAAAACTATCGCTTTTCGGTCGTTATGAAAAATTTCTCCCTGATCAGTTTGATTTGTATATTCTTATATGCCGTTTTGTTTGCCGCGCTTTCGGTTTGGCAGATGGTGCTGGTTTGTGGTGTTTGTGCCCTATTGTGGGTCGGTATTCTTGTCATCAACCGGCAGGGCTTTTATCAGATCGCATTTCTCATCGGTGCAATAAACTCGACAGTTTTTGCTTTGTTGACGACCTGGTTGTTAGGTTGGTCTTCAGGGTTTTTCTTGATGGCCTTGATTATCATTCCAATAATTTTTCATAATTCTTATTGGGGTCAGATTGTAAAAGTTACGCTTGCTTTCGCTATTCTGGCTGTGATTATTGGCTTATTCATCCTTTCATGGCAAAATGCTTCTTTTTGGGCGCTGGATGAGAAAATACTGAGAACGCTGTCAGCAATCAATCTGGCAATCACCGTGGTAGTTCTGGCAATCACGGGTCATTATTTTGAAACTTCCGCTGCGGATGCTGAGAAAGCTTTAATCCAGGCTAATAAAAAATTGGCCGGTTTGGCGACCACAGACCCGGTCACAAACCTGGTCAATCGACGCATTATATTGAGCCGCATCGAACAAGAAAAAAACCGCATGGAGAGAGGTAGTAAACCTTTCACCTTGATCATGGTGGATGTCGATAATTTTAAACACATCAATGATGAATACGGCCATTCTGGCGGAGACACTGTTTTAGTCAACTTGGCCGAAGCTATCAGTTTTACCTTGCGCAAACAGGATGAAGTCGCCAGGTGGGGTGGCGATGAGTTTTTGATCATGCTGCCCGAAACAGATGTTGAGGGCGGTGTGATCGTGGCTGAAAAGATTCGCACAAGAATTGTTGAAACACCCTTCCTTTATCGAGAATTAGAAATTCCGGTAACCATTACGCTAGGTGTCAGCGCATGCGAACCAGGTAATGGTGTTGGAAGTTGCATCCGCAAGGCAGATCAGGCACTTTATGCTGGCAAACAAGCCGGTAAAAACAGGGTGGGAATTATTCAGACAGGTAATTAGTTACTAATAATCATAAGGAAGTTTATGGTCGAAATAGAAGAAGCAGTTCCTGATCAGAGAGAAATAGATTTTCAAAAACAAAACTACTCTCGGTTGATGCAATTGCTATTATTGGCTTTGGCTGCAATATCTACGCTCATGGTTCTTGTTTTGATGTTTATGCGCGCCAGAATGGATCTTATTATTTATGTAATTTCTACGATCATTGTTCTTTTTGTTCTCTATTTAGTGTACCGAACACGTCATGACACGGCTGGTTTTTATGGATTGATTTATTTGACCAGTCTAAATTGTCTCATTGGCAACACAGCGATTGGCTGGCGCAGTGGAATCTACATTTTACTTTTGATACTCATTCCTATAATCCTTTACAATCCATCGATTAGAAAGGGTCACTTATTGGTTTTGAGTATTGGTTTTGGGCTAATATTCACCTCAACGCTTGTTTTAAGTTTTCTTCTCGTTCCAATTTTGCGGTTTACCCTCTTCCAGATGCAGGTCATGAATAGCATCAATGTCATAGTTACTTTTGTGGTGCTTGCCGGGATCTCTTTAATAGAAATCCGCAATAAAAACAAGGTTTCTGTGCGTTTGATTGAAGTCAACAACAAACTTGCCTATTATGCCAGCCGGGATTCCTTAACCAATCTATTAAACCGCAGAACCATGAGCCAGTTTATTCAAATGGAATATACACGCTCAAAACGCTCTGTCAAACCTTTTGGTTTGATTATGGCGGATGTAGATGATTTCAAGCGGGTGAATGATACCTACGGTCATGCGGCAGGAGATCTGGTATTAATCGAACTTGCAGGGCTGCTCTCTGCCACACTGAGATCACAGGATTTAATCGCCAGGTGGGGCGGAGAAGAATTCTTGATCTTGCTGCCAGAAACGGATTTTGAGGGTGTTCAAATTGCCGCAGAAAAAGTGAGGGATTTGATTGCTCATAGCAGTGTGCCATATCAAGGACATGATATTCAAATTACCCTGTCTATTGGCGGTGTGGTGTGTGAGCGTGAAGCTCACTGGGATGATTGTATAAAAATCGCTGATCGAGCCTTGTATTACGGTAAAGCTCACGGTAAGAACCTGGCTGTTTTTGCCAAGGGAGATCAGTATTGTGTGTTGGGGTACTCTGACTCAGCTTTTATTGATAATTAAAAATTCTTGACTGTCAAGTATTACAAATCTTTGATCATGTAAATTTCTCCGCGATTGAATCCGCGGCCTTCATAATAAAGCCGGGTTCCGATAGCTGCGATGACTGCCATTTTCGAGAAACCTTTTGAGCGTGCAATTCTTTCCGCTTCGAGCAGCAGGGCTGTACCCAGGCCAATGTGCTGTGCTGCACCTGTTTTTTCTGCCCCTACTGCCAATGACTGACCATAGACGTGCACTTCACGGATCAAAGCTGCACCATTCAAATCAGACCATCCCAATTGCGGAGATTCAGACGTAGGCAGCGAAAGCCGCAGATAACCCGCCAGTTTATCTTCTGGTGTGTTGAAAGAGATGAAATGTTCTTCGGCTTCAGAAGGGGTGTAAACCAGGTCTTTGAGGGTCAGGGTTGCAACATCCACCTGTTGGGTTTTTACTTCACGGCAGCGGATGCAATGGCAGACCTGCCCGCGTTTTTTGAGTTCGGCGCTAACGTCTTGCCTCAGGCTGGTGCGCTTGTTGCCTTCTACCACATGCGTAGACGGAATATCGCGAATGATGCGATTGACGCGGCAATACTCCGGAATGCTTGGTTTAATATCCGCAATCAGTTGAATCAATTCTTCCTGGGTATACGGGTGGTATTCTCCGCGCTGCCAATAATGATAGAGTTCGGCAGATTCAAGCAGTTGGGTGGGATAAATTTTAAGTTCGTCTGGCGCATAGCCATCTTGCCATAGTTTTTCAAAATCGCGCCGGTCAGATTCCAGCGTTGCCCCATGCAGGTTGGGCATCCAATGCAGCACGATCTTGAACCCTGCAGCCCTCAACAGGGAGGTGGCTTTCAGTGTGTCAGCGGCGGTGTGTCCGCGTAGATTCATGGCCAGCACGCGGTCATCCAGGCTTTGCGCGCCCATCTGCACCTTTGTGACACCCAGATGGCGCAGCCATTTTAGTTCATCTGTGTTTATCTCATTCGGTCGGGTTTCAATCACCAGACCCACGTTGCGGTGGTTAGCGGTTTCGTTGTTTTCATGCACTATTTTGAGCAGCGACAAATCAATAAATTCTAAAGAGCGATGTTCATCAGGTTGTTCTGGCTGCTGGATTTCTTCACTGGAATTGAGTGCATCCATATTCATAGCGTTAAAACAGCGCCGCACGAACCACTCCTGGTAGTTGCGTTTATAAGAGCTCCAGGTGCCGCCGAGGATCAGCAGCTCAATCTTGTCGTTGGGGTGCCCCACGGTTTGGTATTCCTTGATGCGTGATTGCACCTGGTTGTAGGGGTCAAATTTATTCTGGAAGGCTCGCGCTGCACCCGGTTCGTCGGCCAGGTAACTTTTGGGCATGTAGTTTTCTGTTGGGCAGAAGATGCATTTGCCTGGGCATGGATACTCCTTGGTCAGCACAGTGACTGTAGTGACCCCTGAGAGCGTCCGTACGGGTTTCATGCGGATGCGACTGAGGAATTCTGCATCTTCCTTCCATGCGCCGCTGGCTACCAATTCGCGATAGGCAGCCACCAGAACATGCTTGGCGAGCAAACGACCGTTTTGCAGTGGGTGTGAACGTAGAGCACGATCAAGCTTGCGCCCTTCGCGCATTTCCTCCAACACAACCTTCGCCATTTGCAGGTCTTCAGGGGTGTACTGCCTGGCTTTGTGCCAGTTTTCGATGTACTCCTGATTATGCATTGATCGGTATAATTGGGAATATGGATGAATCAGTAAGTAAAAAATTATTAGACATTAACGACAAATTTTACCAGAGTTTCGGTGCTGCGTTTGCCGAGACGCGTCATCGCATCCAACCCGGTGTTCAGCGCATCGTGGATGAGTGGATTAAACCTGGCGACTGGCTGGATATTGGCTGCGGCAGCGGTGTTTTGGGTCAGCGCCTGGCGCAAAGCGGATTGCAGGGGTCGTACCTTGGTTTGGATTTCAGCGAGCCTCTGCTGGCTGAAGCGCGTCAAGGTGTTGAAGCTCTGCCTGCCCATGACGGGTTTGAATTGGCTTATCGGTCAGCCAATTTAATGCATCCAAACTGGTCAGATGGCTTGCAGTCAAATACTTTTGATGGCATTCTGGCTTTTGCCGTCTTTCACCACCTGCCGGGTGCAGAAAAACGCAGGCGGTTGCTTTCACAAATTTACAACTTGCTCAAACCAGGCGGTGTGTTTATCCATTCTGAATGGCAGTTTGATCGCAATCCCAAGTTGGCAGCGCGTGTGCAGCCCTGGTCTATCGCAGGTCTCTCCGCGGATGAAGTGGAACCGGGTGATTTTTTGTTGGATTGGCGCCACTACACTGCCGGGCAAACCGACGAACCGGGCTTGCGCTATGTACATTTGTTTACTGAGTCTGAATTGAAAGAATTGGCGGCGTCAACAGGTTATACCATTCTCGAGCAGTTTGACTCAGACGGCAAAACCGGCAACCTGGGGCTTTACCAGGTCTGGCAGAAAACAGCTTAATCTTCCGTGCTTGAAAATGACATAGGGAACAACGCTGCCTGGGGGATCTCGCCCAGGTGCATGCGGTTTTTGACCTGGTTGAGATGATAGTTCACCGTACGCCTTGAAAGGTTCAGCAATAAAGCAATTTCTCCGCTCGACAATCCGCGGATGGAGAGTTCGTGCACCTGTTTCTGACGGCGCGAGAGAGATGCTGGGGTGTGAGTTCGTTTGGGGGGTGTGGCCCTTTGTGCTGCGGGTGCCACCACCACCGTACCGCCCATTTCGCTGGCGGTTAGTCTGTCTGGCGGCGCACTGCGCAGCACCGCCAGCGGACGAATGCCGGCATTGACCGCTGCACACAGTTGGGCGGCGGGCATATCGACTTCAAGTTGGATGACCGTAACGTCATCTGGCAGGTAGAGCAGGCGAGTCATCTTATCTCCAAAAAATTGAAACCAATTTCACGCGCCCCTAATAATAGAACAAATATACTAATATTATGACACTGCCAGAAAAGTTTGTCAAGGAAATTTAAGTAAACTGTTATTTAAACTTGAAAAGTGGACAATATAAAGCTCAATAGTGGACTGACTGTTTTCTTAAGGTTGGTAGCAATCTTCTTCTTTTGCTCTCTTGATGATAGTAGGTACTGATACGGTTATTCCCTTTTGTTGTAATCGATCTCGCAATGCAGAGTAGTTATAACTTGAAA
>CAKMKJ010000025.1 GCA_927443345.1 uncultured Anaerolineaceae bacterium
GATTGGGGAGTGAAAGCTTTTGCTGATCTAGCTTCTTTGATTGATACTGCAGAATTGGCAGGTATTCATGCTTTTCAAGCCATTCTTAACTTAATGGACTCTCCCACCAAACCCTTACTTCCGATTTCGTGAGTAGTTACATTCCAATTATGATTTATCGGTGATTGTTCTTTTACAACTGATTCTCCATCAATACTTCTTTGTTCTTTTCATACAGCTATGAGTCGTTTAAGTGGAATTGTTTTTAATTGTTTTCGAGATCTTCCCTGGCACGAGTAGCCCGGGCAGGTGTGCGCCTCTCATGACCCTCGTTTTTGAGGGCGAGCATGTTTTTGCGAGAGAGGTTTACAAACGAATATTTTCAATAGACGACAATAACACGATTCGTACATAAAATCGAAACATTCGTTTCCAACCGAAAGGTTATCAATAAATGATCACAAAATTATTGCAAAGCTGTTTTTTCGTCCTTGAGGAGCAATTTCCGGCCATTATACATTCGTTTTATTTGTTTCCAATTTTTCTGTAATACAAAAACGAATCTAACAGATCAGGGTTTTCGCTAATTACTGATTACTGATTACTGATTACTGATTACTGATTACTGATTCACGCTTCACGAATCCGCGGTTTGTGCGCACCCGAGCTGCGAAGCAGCGAGCGGTGACGAATCACGAATCACTGTTCACAATTCACGATTCACTACTCACGATTCACGGAATCACCGTACAATTCTGAGCATGGTCGCATTCGCCGAAATACTCAATCGATTCAATCGTGCCCATGCACTCGGATTCTCCCCAATCATCGCACAGGTTATTGCCAATATGAACGTTAGAGTAGGTGTTGTCGCCCTGTGGTTCAACGAAAACAGTCCCGTGGTCTGAAGTTTCAAAGGCCACAAAGGCGTGGCCAGTCGGCTGGCCCACGAACTGGACGGTAACGATTTTAGCGCTGATGTTGGCCGAGCGCGCATTGGCAACCAGGTCAATGGCGAAATCCATGCAGTTGTAGTCTTCGAGGTGATATTCACCCCAGTTGGTGTGATCATCCGAAAGGAATCGGGTGAGTTCTAGCCACGAGAGGGTCTGGTATTCGGGGGTGGCGGTAATCACGGGGTTGGCAGGGGTAAATCCGTTGCCGGGGTCATATTGATAGATGTAGAGATTGTCGAAGGCCACTTCCACTTCGCTGTCGAGTGCTGGCTGAGCGCCTATACCGAAGTAACCTGTGGTGATGGAGGAATCTTGAAAGCTCGCTTCATAGTGCCCATTAAAATAGAGCACGTTGGAATCTCCGTTGGCTACCAGAGTGATGTTATTGGGTTTGCCGGTGGTGTTGAGCCAGGATGAGGTGGTGGGCAGTTTGAGCATGCCATAGACGCCCCTTAAAAATCGGTGGATGTAATAGCTGCCGTCATCCATTACGGTGAGGGCATAGAAATTATCATTATCCACATAGCGCCAGATGACCATGCTGCCGGTGGTCTCATCGTCGCCGATGATGTGACGCAGATCCACTGAAAGCACAAAATCACTATAAGCAGCAGAGGATAAATTGTAAAAACTGTAATCGCTCTTCACGATCTGAACGAAATATTCACCTTTTGAGATGTAAAAACGGCTCTGGTTGTCATTGGCGGGCGTCCAACTGCCTGAGTCCTCCGAGAAATCCTCCGCGTAGAGGATGGCTTGCTTGAGCGCATCGGGCTTGGCCGTGGATGCGAGTGTGACGGTTGCAGTCGGCAGCGGCGAAGTTGACGGCGCAAGGGTTGATGAGGTTAATACAACCAGTGTGGATTTGGCAATCTCAAGAGGAGCACAGGCCAGTGTGAATAACATGACGACAAGGATGATGGCAAAACGTTTCATATTCCTCCCATGAGCTCCCTTCATTTTAGTGAGTTAGGGTTGTCTGTCAAGCGCCTGGAGAAGCCATGTTTGACTAACCGCTGCAATTATTATCGGCGAGAATCGCGCCATGTGAACTGGAATACAGCGAATCCAACTGACTCTGCAGAGTAGCCACATCCGCGGCGGTGGGGGCGTTGGGTAGTTGTTCAAAGCGCTGCGTGTCGCCTGTGTCAAAGAGCACCAGCACTGCACACTGTTGGTGAAGCAGATCATCCAGGCTGGTTTTTCCGCCAATGGTTAGGGTAGATGCTGAATCCACTGAAAGTGTGTATGCGCTGCGGTTGGTGTAAAACAACAAAATATCCGGTGCATTGGTGATGAGGGGGCGGTCTTGCGGCAGGGCGATTTCACCGCTGAGGATCGGGTTTTCCATCCAGACCGGCGAAGTGTATCCGTTGGGGATATTGCCGACCACGATCGGGTAAGCCTTGAAGGGTTGGTAGTTATAGACCACAAAGAAAAGCGCGACTATTACAGCGATAAACGGAAAAGTTATCCGTGGGTGGATGGCCTGACCGATGGATAATGCACACGAAAGGATCAAGGCATAAAAAATGGGGATAATCGGTGACAACATACGGTCGTCAATGGAGATGGTTTCAGCGGAGACCATATAGGTAACGAAGAGCACCAACAGATAGAGGAGGATCAAAATCACGAAGCCGATGTTTAACAATCCAGTAATGTAGCGCTCAGGTGAGAAATACTTCTTGATGCCGAAGAAAAGCCCCAGCACGATGATCGCAGCGAACAGCAGCAGCAAGATGGGGCGAAAAACATCCGCTGGCACGCCGGGGATCATATCCGTGCGGTAGGGCAGCCAATATTTGAGCACGGCAAACACTTGTGTGATGAATTGGGAGGATTTCTCTGTAATCGAGAAATCCATGGAATAAGTTCTCGCGCCGACACTGTTTTTAGAAAACAACTGCAGGGCGATCCAGACCAGCATGGGCGTGAAGCTGATGATGCCATATTTCAGCGTATCGCTGATGCGTTTAGCACGGCGCTGGTTTGAGAGCAGCAGCACGCATACCACGCCTGCAGCCGGGAAGGCCGCAAAGGCGTAGCGCGTGAGCAGGGCCAGCGCAGCCAGAACGGCTGACACGACCAGCCATTTTGTGGAGTTCTGCTTAAGCGCATAGATCAGCAGCAAAAATCCGGGGATGCCCAGGACGATGGCCAAAGGCTCTGACAAGATGCTGGTAAAGAGGGTGCCCAGTACCGGCGTGGTGGTGATCATGATGGCAAAGCACAACGACCCCCAGAAGGATCGTGTGATTAAGTAAAAAAGCCAGCCACTGGCGGCGACAAGGAGTGCAAAAAAGATAATATCCATGGTGCGCACGGTGACAATCAAGTCAGCATTGAACAAGGCAAATAGGCTGAGAAATAAAGAATAAAACGGCGCAAAAATCAACAGGGAAGCATAACTGCCATCGGGATTGAAGATGCCCAATCCGTTGCCGGCAGCGAAATTGCGGGCTGCGGAGAGGTATGCGGCGGAGTCGCTAAACCCCCAGGGTGCGTATTGGGTGCAATCCGCGATATACCAGCCTGCACCTGCCGAAATAAGGGCGAGCAGGCTCAGAAAAATCGCCTTCTGATGTTTTTGCACAAAACCGGTCATTGGTTTACCTGAGATCTTCATTGTTCAGAAAAAGTATACACAATTTGACCCTCTTGATCGGTCATTTGCACCAACCCAAGCGAAGAAACCTGCATTTTGAACTGCTCGAAGTCGAGGTAGGCGCTGGAATTTATAACGATGTAATAAACGCCAAGTTCTTTCAACAGTTTCACCGAATGCTCGTCTGGGAACTGTTCGAGAATGGGTTGAATTTCCAGAAATTGGATGGGCTGGTTGGCGTTAAAGTCTCCGCCAAGAATAGGTTTTTGATGGAAAAGCGTGTAATAAACCTGGGCCTGGCTGGAATTCTCGCCAAAGGGCATTTGCACCACAGCGCCATCATTCGGTTGGTCGGCAAGCCACACATCCACTTGCCGGGGCTGAGGTTCGTATAAAGAGTTGCTATAACTGCCGGGATAGATCTCGAAAAGAACCAGCAGTAAAACAACGCCTGTGATCAAGATTCTGCGGTTTAGGGTGAACCTGGCCGCAGCCTGCTGAAAGCCGAAACCCGCAAGGACGGGGATAAAGAGCAAGACGTAGAATCCAAAGCGCATAATGGTGCGCATCTTGTCAAAGAAGGGCAGGTTGTTAAACATCCATGCCGCGGGCAGGTAGATCAGTGTTTCAGACTTCTGAAAGAGTGGCTGCAAGAAATTGGGTATCTGCCAGATGACGCTTTGATTATTCCAATGCAGATTAATGCCCAGACCGAGGATGAAGGAGATCAGGATGATGATTGATGCAGTAAGTACCAAGGTTTTTTGGGGTGATTGTTTGCGTTTAATGATGGCGATGACCGCGAGCACGAGGGCTGTAAACCCGATATAAAGTGAGCCTTCACCCCATAGCGAACGGTCAAACCCCTGGCTGAAAAAGCGTCCAAGCAAGAAGTGGTCCGTGGCGGGCAAAAAGAAGTCAGTGGGGCTGGCGGAGTACATAGAGGCGTATTCCAAGGAGCGGCTTGATAGGATGCCCGCGGTGGAGAGGTTGACAAATGGCCGCAGAGAATAATACAAAAATGGCAGGCTGATAGCGGCGGCAAGCACCAGGTTAAACCAAAAATACTTGTTGCGCAGTGGCTTGAAACGTGAAAAACTGAGATAAATAAGAACAAATAGCAGGGTGAAGATCACGGTCATGTAAAGGTAATACATGGAGGTGAAAGCGATTGCTCCGAGTGAAAGCCCGGTCAGCAACACGAACTTCCAATTCAGTTTGCGCTCCGGGTTGAGCAATTTGGTCAATCCCCAAAAGAACAGCGGAAACCAATGGATGCCAGATAAATTGAGATGGCCTGTGATGAAATGAGCAATATGATAAGGTGAGAAAGCGAAAATCATCCCGGCCAACAAGGCGGCGGATTTAGATTTGGTCAGGTCACGCATCCAAAGGTACATGAAGAACCCGGCCAGCACAAAGGTGATCAGCATGGCGATGTTGTAGCCAGCGATGGGTCCGAACAACCAACTGAATGGCACGCCTGGCAGCGCGGTCGCCAGGGCTGTCTCGGTGGTAGACAGATTCCATCCCTGAGGGTAATTCATCATGGGATTGAAGAAGGGGTGACCCTGGCCTTCGAAGAAAACTTTCTGATACCAGCGGATTAACCAGACAAAGTAAATATTGTCTCCCATACCGCCAATCACTGAGGTCTTTAAGTGAAGGCAGAGTGGCCAGGTCATGAGAACCGAGCCTGCACTGTAAAAGAGAAATACCCAAAGGAAGTCTAGTTTATTAAGAATATTTTTCATCAAAAATAATCGATAAAAACAAAAATATTGGAATAGATAATTTCAATTTTGATTATATCAGAGTCATAAATTGTCTATTTTGGACTGGTAATTTGTCATTATAGAAAAGATTTTTACTCTATCTAATGAGTTCAGATTATAATCATATGAACAAATAGTGAGTTGTAATTCAACTTATCTTATAACAATAGCAGCTTTGTAGGTTTTGGCGGTTATCGCAAATTTCTAAAGTCGATAACTAGTACTGTTAAAAATGACCTGTTTTCCACAGAATTAAAAGGAGAGTAATAGTATGAGTGTCAGAACTAACTTTGAAACTGAGATACAAGAACTTAAGGATGAATTGCTCACCTTAAGCAGCATTGTTGAACAACAAATTCTCAATGCTGTCTCGGCTTTGATGAAAAGGGATATAGAAGGTTCCGAAAAAATAAAGGAAACCGATGACAAGGTGAACCAAATCCGCTTTGCCATCGAAGAGCGTGTGCTGATTTCGATTGCCACGCAGCAGCCGCTGGCACATGATCTGCGTCTGTTGGCCTCGATTCTTGAGATTGCCGGCGAACTTGAACGCATTGGCGACTACGCAAAAGGGATTGCCACTATTAATATCCGCATGGGAGATGAAACGCTGCTAAAGCCCTATGTCAAAATTCCGCCGATGGCTGATAAAGCAGTAGAAATGCTTCACCGTTCACTGACAGCTTTTGTTAATGAAGATGTCGAAGAAGCCAAGAATATCCCCGACGAAGATGATGTGGTGGATAAGTATTATGAAGAGATTTACACAGACTTAATGAAAATAATCATCGAGGACCCCACCACAATGCAAAAGACCAACTGGCTGATCTGGACGGCGCATAACCTCGAACGCATGGCAGATCGTGTGACCAATATCTGCGAACGGACTTTATTCACTGCCACAGGCGTTTTGAGAGAATTAAGATCCACAGAACAATAAGCGAGTCTGGTTAAAAAATAACGGCGCCCAATTCAATTGGACGCCGTTTTCTTACTTTGCTAAAGGAGATGGCGACTCTGGAGCCGGTTCCTTGAAGATGTTTAGTTCCGTTTCCATTTGGTGACGGAACTGGTTGGTGTAAAGCTGATAATATTTACCGCGAAGTTTAAGCAGATCTGAGTGGCTGCCGATCTCGGCGATACGACCGCCTTCAATCACCAGAATGCGATTGGCTTTCTTGATCGTCGAAAGACGGTGGGCAATCACAAAACTGGTGCAATTGTTGAGCAGGGTTTCCATCCCTTTTTGAATGAGCACTTCGGTCATGGTGTCTACAGAACTGGTAGCTTCATCCATAACGAAGACCTCGGGTTTGGCGAGGACGGCGCGAGCCAGACTGATCAACTGCTTTTGACCGACTGAGAGCAGGTTGCCACCTTCTCCGACTTCTGTCTCAAATCCTTTATCAAAACGCATGATAAAGTCGTAAGCGCCGACCACTTTTGTAGATTCTTCCACCTCGGTATCCGAGGCGTCGAGGCGTCCGTAGCGCAGATTTTCACGAATGCTGCCTGAGAAGAGGTGAGGGGTTTGCAGAACCACACCGATACGCGATTGGATGGCCTGAAGTGAAAGACTGGTGTAATCCCTTCCGCCGATGTAAATGCGGCCTTCGTTGGGCTCATAAAAGCGGCACAATAGGTTGACTATGGTTGACTTACCGCCACCGGTAGGGCCGACCAGTGCAATGGTCTCGCCCCGTTTGACATGCAAGTTAAGATCCGTCAGCACAGGGTCTTCCCCCTCTTCGTAGCGGAAGGTGACGTGATCAAAGATGATATCTCCACTGATGGTGCCGGGATCAATGGCTTGTGGCCGGTTCTCAATCTGTGGTTTGGAATCAATGAGCGAGAACATACGTTCCGCGGAGGCGATGGCTTGCTGCATATCGGCGAAAACGCGGGCGATATCCTGTATAGGCCACATCATGAAGGTAATGTAGGAGACAAAAGCCTGGATGCCGCCGATGGTCATATTTCCGGTTTCAGCTTGTGAACCGCCAAACCAGACCACAGCGCCAACAGCCAGTGCCGATACGATCTGTACCGTAGGCAAAAAGAGTGCGCTTAACCAGGCAGCCCTGAAGGATGATCTGTACATGCTGCCGGTGAGCACCTTGAACTCATCCAGATTCTCTTTCTCACGACCGAGAGCTTTAATGACACGCACACCGGTGATATTCTCATTATAGGCACCGACAATTTTGGAATTTAGTTTACGCACGCTGCGATACTCGCCAAGGATGCGTTTTCGGAACTGGATTGCTATGTAGAGCAGTATGGGCAGCATGGCCAGAACGATCAGGGCCAGCTTCCAGTTGATCACAAACATGAAGACCATGGAGGTGAGGATGCTCATCACACCCCAGGTTGAATCTACGAAACCCCAGGTCACCAGGTCTGCGACACGTTCAGTATCGGAAGTGACTCGCGCCATGATCCAACCGACGGGAGTCTTGCTGTAATAGTTGAGAGAGAGAGCCTGAAGATGGTTGAACATTTTTTTGCGCAGGTCGTAGCGGATACGTTCACCCAGGATGCCTGCAAGGTAGATGAAAAGAAACACGCTGCCAGCCTGCACTAGCACCAGAGCTCCATAAGCGACGATGAGATTGGTTAAGGCTGCGATGTTCTTTTTGACGATTCCGTCATCAATGATACTCTTGCCGATCCAGGTTGAAACCGCGTCCATGCCAGCGACCAAGGCTATGGTCACAAGAAAGCCTATGACCCATCTGAGATGAGGTCGGGTAAGACCCAGAATACGGCTGAAAGTTTTTTGATTAAATTTTGACTGAAATTCTTCTTCTTCGTAATAGCTATCCGACATTGGAAAGCTCCTTTTCCAATTCGACCTCAATGCGAGTTTGAATATTGAAAATCTGCTGGTAGATGCCCTCTTCTTTGACGAGGTCAGCATGCTTGCCACGCTGAATGATGCGCCCCTTATCCATTACGAGGATCAGATCAGCTTCAGTGATGCTCTGGATGCGGTGCGCGATGATAAAGGTGGTACGATCCTGCATTAAATTGTTCAAAGCCTCTCTAATTTCAGACTCGGTCTCGGTGTCCACCGAGGAGGTGGAATCGTCAAGGATCAGGATGCGCGGATTCTTGAGGATGGTGCGGGCAATGGTCACGCGCTGTTTTTGTCCACCTGAGAGGGTAACACCTCTTTCACCCACCAATGTCTTGTATCCGTCTTTGAAAGACAGGATGACATCATGGATGGCAGCGGCTCGAGCAGCGGATTCTACTTCAGCGTCTGTCACTTCGCGTCCAACGCCGTAGGTGATGTTCTCGCGAATGGAGCGTGAAAATAGGAAAGGTTCTTGTTCGACGATGCCCATTTGCTGGCGCAGATACTTTCGCGGATAGCGGTTGAGATCCACACCGTCGAGCATAATACGGCCGCCTGTGTATTCAAAAAATCGTGGCAGCAGATTGACTAGCGTCGATTTACCAGAACCTGTGGAACCGAGTAGAGCAATTGCCTGACCTGGTTTGACTGAGAAAGATATCTCTTCAAGGGTGTGATCATCTGGTTCGTACTCGAATTTCACATTCTCAAATTCGATGCTGCCAGTTACATTTTTTGAGGGCAGATGATCGCCTTCATCCAGGGGTTCGCGGTTTTCTTTGATGATGTCCATGACGCGGCTGTAAGAAACCAGACCAGTTGAGGTTTGCACGATGACCCTGCCAAGGTTGCGCAGCGGATAGATAATGTAGATAACCATGCCCGAATAAGCCAGATAGGTGCCCACTGTGATCTCGCCATTGATCGCCATGATTGCACCAACCATATATCCGACCAGAAGCTGAGCACCGCACAAAATATCTGAAAGCGGCCAGAATAAGGAGTGCATGATGAGCAGTTTCTTGCCTCTGACAAATTTTTCCCAATTATCCTTCTCGAACTTGGTCATTTCGTAATCCTGCCGAGAAAAGGCTTTCACCACACGCACCCCGGCCAGGTTTTCTTGCAGGGTAGTTGAAAGTACTGCTTCCTGTTCCTGGTAAGATTCGTACGCTGTTGATACCTTCTTGAACAGGACGATTGAGACAAACAGCACCAAAGGCACCACAATCACCGAGATTAAGGCAAGTTTGACGTTTAAGTTGAGGAGGGCGATGAAATTGATAAGAAACAATAAGAAGATGCGGCCAACACCTATGGCCTGATCGGCGAAGAACCTTTTCAGAGCATCCACATCTGATGTGGAGCGCTCAATCAACTCGCCTGTCTTCATCTTGGAATGATATGTAAAGGTGAGATGTTGAATGTGGTCGTAGAGGAAATCTCTGAGTCGCCGAATGATGCTTTCAGCACTATGCGAAGAAAGCATCCCACTCAGGAAGGTGAAACCACCTTCTGCGAAGGCTAATACCAGAAAGCCAAGCGCCAGAATCGGCAAGGAATAGGTGCGCACCTCGGAAACAAAATAACTGTCAATAAAGTAGCGCAATAATAGAAAAGTCAATGTTTTGGCAAGCGCTGAAACACCCAGACTGAGCACAGCTGCCGAATATTTCAAACGGTAACCCTGCATTAAGCGCCAGATACCCAGCAATCGATTTTTCGCGATGGATTTTTGTAAGTCAATTTGTGTTGTGTTCAATGGAATATCCTTGATAAAGCGGACACGAACTGGCGAGTTCGATAAACGATCGAATCTCAACCACAAAGAATAATTGCAGAACAAAAATAAAGAGGGGTCAGCTTTCAGGCTGGCAGGTTGAACAGATGAAGGAACTGGTTGATCCCGTTTTGATTTTCTGGATCGGAGCTCCACACTGCGGACAAGGGGTGTTCTCACGATAGCCGATGATGATATCTTCCATCTGGAAACCGCCTTTCTCACCATAGAGGTTCATCTCATAAAACGCGCCGCCTTTGGCCAAACTGGGACGTAAACCGTCCTGGATGCCTTTGAAAAGAGCGCTTATCTCGGCTGTTGAGAGATTGGCAATCAACCGGTTGGGGTGCAGCTTTGCCATAAAAAGGATGTCGTGAACATAAGCATTGCCAATGCCCGCCAAACGGCTTTGGTCCAACAGGAAAGCTTTCACCTTGCCTTTTTGGTTCTTGATTAGGTTGGTGAAATCTTCTTCGCTCAGATCAAGCACGTTTGGTCCGAGTTTGGCGATCATAGGGTGATTGGAGAGCCCATCCAGTGCGCAGAAATGGACGTATCCGAACCACCAGAAATTGATTGCAAGACAGGATTGGTCTGTGAAATCGATTACCAACTTGTATTTGGCGGGCATCTGTTTTCGATTGACCAGCAGAATCTCGCCGCCCATACCCAGATTAATCAGAAGCCAACCTTGTGTGGTGTGTGCCATGATCCATTTGCCGTGGTGTGTGACGGATTCAATGACAGAATGATTGAGGAATTGATTGAGTTCATCCGGTGTGACATTCAGGCATTTGGGCTGCAAAACTTCAAAGGCCTGGATGGTCTTACCGGTCAATTCTTTGTTCATTTCAATGGCGCGTGAAGTGATTTCTGGTAATTCGGGCATATTCCCATCCTTATTTGGTACAAATATTCTATCATTAAATCGGAAGGATTTCAAAGATATGACTCGATTTTTCTTGCTTTTTTAGAAGAGCGTCATATAATTGAGTCACTATATTCGTTCCGGAAGGAGGTAACACAATGGCAAGTGTAACATTTGAACATGTCAACAAGAGGTTTGGCGATTTCACAGCAATTCAGGATTTGAACATCGAAATTGAGGACAAAGAGTTTTTGGTGCTCGTTGGCCCCTCTGGCTGTGGAAAAACCACTGCACTGCGCTGTCTGGCTGGGCTCGAAGAAGTCACCGGCGGCAAGGTTATGATTGGTGATCGAGTGGTCAATGATGTCGCTCCGAAAGACCGCGATATCGCCATGGTTTTCCAATCTTATGCTTTGTATCCTCATATGAGTGTTTTTGACAACATGGCCTTTGGTTTGAAATTACGCCGTCTGCCTAAAGCCGAGATTCAGAAGCGGGTCGAGAATTCCGCCAAGATTCTAGGCATTGAAGCGCTTCTAAAACGCAAACCACGTGAATTATCAGGTGGCCAACGACAACGTGTTGCCCTTGGTCGAGCCATCGTGCGCGAGCCAAAAGTGTTCCTTCTGGATGAACCTCTTTCCAACCTGGATGCCAAGTTGCGCGTTCAGACACGCGCCGAAATCACCAAGTTGCACCACAACCTTGGAACCACCTTCGTCTACGTGACTCACGATCAGACCGAAGCTATGACCATGGCTACCCGTATTGCCGTCATGAACAAAGGGATACTGCAGCAGCTTGACACCCCCCAGAATCTTTACGACAAACCCAATAACCTGTTTGTTGCTGGTTTCATTGGTACCCCCGCCATGAATTTCTTCAATGTCAAATTGACCAAAGAAGTCGACAACCTCTACGTCACTAACGGCGAAGTCAAGATCAAGATTCCAAATACTAAAGCAGAAGCATTGTCAAAACTGGTTGGTAAAGAAGTCATTATGGGCATCCGTCCAGATGACATCCACAACCCTGACTATGCACCGAACAACATCCACGGCGAAAAAGTTGACGCCAAGATTGAGGTTACCGAGTTGATGGGTAATGAAATTTTGATTTACCTGACCCTCGCCAACGGCGGCCAATTCGTGGCTCGTGTTGATCCGCGTTCAAAATACAGTTATGGTGATAATGCCCAATTACTCTTCAATATGGATAACTGCCATTTCTTTGATACCACCCAGGATGCAGAGAACCCTGTCGCAGTAAGGTAGTTGGTTTTGCTTTTTACGAACTAAATGTAGCGCAAGATAATTCTTGCGCTACATTATTAAGCCAAGGATCACAAGGAGTGCTCATGTATAAAATTGTATTGTTGCGACATGGTGAGAGCGATTGGAACAAGGAAAATCGCTTTACCGGATGGACGGATGTTGATCTGTCGGAAAAAGGAGTGGCCGAGGCGGCTGCGGGCGGCAAGTTGATGAAAGAAGCCGGTTTTGAATTTGACCTGGCTTATACCTCAGTGCTCAAACGTGCCATTCGCACATTAAATCTGGCGCTGGAACAAATGGACCTATTATGGATACCAGTGGTCAAAACCTGGCGTTTAAATGAACGTCATTATGGCGCACTGCAGGGGTTGAACAAAGCCGAAACTGCCAAGAAATACGGCGATGAGCAGGTTCATATTTGGCGTCGAAGTTATGATATTCAGCCACCAGCGTTGACCGCAGATGATGAACGCTTTCCGGGCAAGGACCGCCGCTATGCTGACCTGGCCAAGGATGAGCTTCCGCTAACTGAATGTCTCAAAGACACAGTGGCTCGCTTTCTGCCGTTCTGGCATGAAACCGTTGCTCCGGCTATCAAATCAGGCAAGAAGATTATCATCGCCGCACATGGCAACAGTTTGCGTGCCTTGGTGAAATATCTTGACAACATCCCCGAGGACGAGATCGTGGAGTTGAACATCCCCACCGGTGTGCCGTTTGTATATGAACTGGATGCCGACTTGAAACCCATCAAGCATTACTACCTTGGTGATCCTGAAGAAGCCAAACGCAAGGCTGAAGCAGTCGCCAATCAGGGCAAGGCGAAATAGTTGATATGAATCCGCGGGAGTCTCACTGACTTCCGCGGATTTTTTACCGGGATTCATATTGAAAAATTATTGAAATAAGAATACTTGAAATGGTTTTAGTAGCCCTGGCAAGGTGTACTAATCGCTTTTTTTCTCAAAACTAATCCACTTCACCGGCCAGCAGCTTGGCTTTCTTCCACGGCGGCAGATCGGATTCTTCTGCCAGCAGCCGGCGCATATCTATGATCTGATCTCTGAAAGCAGCAGCTTGTTCGAATGCCAAATCCTTCGCGGATTGCTTCATCTGCGACTCCAGTTCAGCAATCACCCGTTTAATTTCTTTCACAGGCATCCCCGAGGTTGTTTTGCCTGCTTTGTATTGACCTCTATTCTCGGCCACCATCGGGCTATCCGCAGAGAGCCGCTCGGTAATGTCATGCACCGCCTTAATAATTGTGAAGGGTTCAATATGGTGGGCGGTGTTATATGCAACCTGTTTCGCACGGCGGCGGTCAGTTTCGCCTATTGCGAACGTCATGGCATCCGTCATTTTATCCGCGTACATAATGACTTTACCATTCACGTTACGTGCAGCCCGACCTACCGTTTGAATCAGCGCCGTCGCGGAGCGCAGAAAACCCTGCTTGTCGGCATCCAAAATCGCCACCATCGAAACTTCGGGCAGGTCCAACCCTTCACGCAGCAGGTTGATGCCCACCAGCACATCGAACACCCCCATGCGCAGGTCGCGTAAAATGCCCACCCGTTCCAAAGTCTCAACTTCTGAATGCAGGTAGCTCACTTTGACGCCCAACTCCAGCAGATAATCAGCCAGATCTTCAGACATTCGTTTTGTCAGCGTAGTCACCAACACGCGCTCGCCCTTTTCAGTGCGCAATTTTATCTCTGCGTACAGGTCATCCACCTGGCCTTTAGTCGGTCTGACCTCAATCTGCGGATCTACCAATCCGGTTGGACGTATAATCTGCTCAACCACCTGGTTGGCGCGCTTCATTTCAAAATCGGCCGGTGTCGCCGAGGTGTAAATGGTGTAACCCATTTTGTTTTCAAATTCATCAAAGGTTAACGGACGATTATCCATGGCGCTGGGCAGTCTGAAACCGTATTCTACCAGCGTACTTTTGCGTGCCTGGTCTCCGTTATACATGCCTCTAATTTGCGGTACGGTCATGTGCGACTCATCCAAAAACAGCAGATAGTCGGATGGCAGGTAGTCCATCAGCGTCCACGGCGCGGAGCCTGCCGGACGTTGATCCAGATGACGGGAATAGTTTTCGATGCCTGAGCAATAACCGACTTCTTTCAACATCTCCAGGTCGTAGCGGCAGCGCTGTTCAATGCGCTGAGCTTCAAGCAGGCGTTGATTTGAATTGAAGTATTTCATCTGATCGCCCAGTTCGGTTTCAATATCCTCAATCGCCTGTTTCAATCGCGTTTCATTGGCAATATAATGCTTGGCAGGATAAATCTCAATGTGCTGCGGTTCTGCATAAACCTCGCCGGTCAATGGACTGTATTCAACGATCTTTTCAACCTCGTCCCCAAAGAAACTGAGGCGGAAAGCTTTCTTCTCTTCATAAGCCGGGAAGATTTCAATCGTATCGCCTCTTACCCTGAACGCTCCCGGTTTGAGCTCCATGTCGTTGCGCTGATACTGGCTCTCGATCAACTGCCTGAGCAACGCATTACGCCGGTAGAGTCCGCCAACATCCAGGTTAACCACCACATTGCCGTAGTTTTCTGGGTTGCCCAAACCGTAGATGCAAGACACCGAGGCCACAATGATCACATCCTTGCGGGACATTAAGGACATGGTCGCAGCCAGGCGCATACGGTCTATTTCTTCGTTGATATCCGTCTCTTTTTCGATAAACAAATCGTGCCGCGGAACGTAAGCCTCTGGCTGATAGTAATCGTAATAAGACACGAAATATTCCACCGCATTTTCGGGGAAGAATTCTTTGAACTCGGCGTAAAGTTGCGCAGCCAGGGTCTTGTTGTGCGCCATAATCAGCGCCGGCATTTGCGTTTGCTGAATGATATTGGCCATTGTGAAAGTCTTGCCGGTACCCGTGGCACCCAACAGCACTTGGTCGCGATAACCCTTGGTTACGCCTTCCACCAATTGCTTGATGGCTTCTGGCTGATCGCCAGTGGGAATGAAAGGAGCTTGAAGTTTGAAATCCATAGTAAATCCTGATTACCGTATAAGAAGTGTCAATACCCAATTATAGCACATTTGTTCTCCGTTGCGAGCCCTGGCGATACTATTATTCATTTCGAAATAAATATCGCCGCCAGGGCGCGGCAAACCCCAATCATGAAAATAACCTATTTCGCTATCTTCCCTAATACCTCAATCAGATCATCCCGCCACGCATCATCGGATACATCCACCTTCATCCAATAGGCATTCTTGCCGGCTCGCAGGCGCACATCAGGTGTATTCAGGTCGCGGGTTGGCACCCCTTCTGGCAGCGCCGGAAAGCGCAGTACAAGCTGTTCGCCCTCAATGGTGATGGCGTTCAAGCCAGCCTTTTCGCCCATTAGCTTGACGCGGATCTGGTACAGCAGGTTCTGCACCGGTTCTACCAGAGCGCCAAAGCGATCCACAAACTCTTCAGACAGTTCGTCCAACTCGGATTCCAGCGTAATGGATGCCATGCGTCTATATAGCTGCAAGCGCAGCGCTTGGTCTTGCACGTACTCCGCGGGCAGACCGACGGCCAGCGGCAGATCCACGCTCACGGGGATATATGCGCCGGTGATACCGAATAATTTCTCCACGTCTTTGGTGTTGGGCATGGTCTTGCGCAGCTCGTGCACTGCGTCCGAGAGCATGCGCGTATAAAGGTGGAAACCGACATTGGCAATATACCCTGATTGACGCATGCCGAGCATTTCGCCGGCCCCGCGCATTTCAAGGTCGCGCATGGCGATGGAATATCCAGCCCCCAATTGGGTGTTTTCGGCAATCGTCTCAAGCCGCTCCTGGCCTTCAATGGTGGGCGGCTTCTTGCGGTGTCTGAAGAAGTAGGCATAAGCCCGCTGCGTGCCCCTGCCGACCCTTCCGCGCAGTTGGTAGAGCTGCGCCAGGCCGAAGGTATCGCCGCGATCGACGATCAAGGTATTGGCGTTGGGGATATCGAGCCCTGATTCAATAATGGAAGTGCAAAGCAGCACATCAATTTCGTTATGTGTGAACCTGTGCATCACTTTCGAGAGTTCATCTTCCTTGAGTTGTCCGTGGCCGATACCAATACGCGCTTCAGGCACCAGGTTGCGTAAATGTGCCTGCATGGCGTGGATGGTCGTGACGCGGTTGTGCACAAAGAAGACTTGTCCACCTCTGTCCATTTCGCGGACGATGGCCTGGCGCACGATGCGCGGAGAGTAGGGTCCGATGTGGGTGATGATCGGGAGACGTTCCGCCGGGGGTGTATTGATGATCGATATATCACGTGCTCCGGTCAGCGCCATATATAATGTGCGCGGGATGGGTGTAGCTGTCAGTGTTAACACATCCACTTCGGTGCGCAGTTTCTTAAAATGCTCTTTGTGAGTCACACCGAAGCGCTGCTCTTCGTCGATGATCACCAGCCCCAAATCTTTAAAGGTCACATCCGAAGTCAGCAAACGGTGGGTGCCAATGACGATATCCATCTCACCCAGCGCCAGTTTGAGCACGATCTCATCTTGCTGTTTTGGGCTTCTAAAACGCGAAAGCATCTCCACCGCCACCGGAAAAGCCGATAAACGCTGCCTGAATGTTTCATAATGCTGCTGCGCCAGCACGGTGGTCGGCACCAAAATGGCCACCTGCTTGCCATCCATGACGGCTTTAAATGCCGCGCGCAGCGCGACTTCGGTCTTGCCATAGCCCACATCGCCGCATAATAGCCTGTCCATGGGGCGTGCTGTCATCATGTCCGCTTTGACTTCGTTAATCGCCTGTAGTTGGTCAGGTGTTTCAACAAACGGGAAGCTGGCCTCAAGTTCACGCTGCCAGGGATGATCGGGGTTAAAGGCATAACCAATGGAGGTCAGGCGTTTGGCATATAACTCCAACAATTCCTGAGCCACCTTGACCACTTCTTCACGCACGGTCTGCTTGGTCTGTCCCCATTCCGTACTACCCAGCCTTGATGGCCGTGGAGGTTCCCCCCCAGGACCCACATAACGGCTTAAGCGATCCGCCTGGTGGATGGGCACATAAAGCTGATCGCCGCCTTCGTACTCCACCAGCAGAAACTCACGTTCGGTACCTTCAAGCGTGCGCCGAACCAGACCGGCAAAGCGGCCAATGCCGTAATCTACATGCACCACCCAATCGCCGGTTTTTAGGTCCGCGAAGGTGGATTCAGGCGCCAAATGCGTAACTTTCACTCTGGCGCGCGGTATCGGTCTCACCCAGCCAAAAATTTCGCTGTCGGTGATCAGGTGCAGCGTGGTGCCGTCTTCAAGCGTCATATCCCAACCCTCGGTCAGGGTGGCTTCTTTAAATATGGGGGGATTTCCGGGACAATCCAGGCGTTTCTCGCCCCAAATTTCTTGCAGGCGTGAAAGCTGGCGGGTGACAATTATTGTTTGGTCGCCCTTGGTGCATGTATCGTTTAGGTGATCTATAAACGGTTTGAGTTGGCCGCCAAATCTCTCACCCGGTTGGAAGATGCTGCCAATGGTGACCTCTTCTTCATCCAGCGCACGTCCAAGCTCAACCCAGCGCCGGTTCTGGATGTTGTCAATCAGTTCTGACCAGGTCACATAAGGGATCGGAAAAGCTTCATCAAGCGTGCCTTCTGAGATGCTTTCTTTGCGCATTTTTAGCGCCTGTTCTTCAATTTCTTCATCGAAGCTCTGGATGTTCGCCAGGTTGTCAATCACCACAAGTCCGTTTTTGGGCAGATAATCCAGAATCGTGGATGGCGCCGGATGCATTACCGGAATTAGAAACTCGTCAGAGAGGTCGCCGCGTTCATACCCTTCGGGCATTTTATTGATTAAATACTCTCGTGCCGGGGTGATGGTTAGTTGCTCAATGCCACGGACGGTGCGCTGGGTGGTCGGATCAAACTGCCTGAGTGTGTCGATCTCATCGCCGAAGAATTCCAACCGGGCCGGAAAAGCTTCGGAGGGCGTCCAGACATCCAGAATACCACCGCGCTGCGAGAATTGTCCGTGGTCCAGGACGGTATCCACCGCTTCGTAGCCGATTTCTACCCAACTGCGTTTCAACTCCAGTGGGTTGACTTGCTGGTTCACACGGATAGTCTTGCTGGAAATGATGAAATCCCGCCGCGGCAGGGTACGCGTCATCACGGCCCTTAATGAAGCCACGATCACTGCGGCTTTTTCAGGTTTGTGACTACCAGGCAGATGATATTGCGCCAAAGCGCCAAGCGCGGATAAACGGTCGCGCCGCGTCATGGCTCCCCAGGCGGCCTGTTCATAAAACATAGGGTTGGGTTCAGGAAAGTGAAAACGTGGATTATCAGGCAGCCAGAAAGCCAGTTCGTCGAACATCATAAGCGCGCGATCCACCTTATCAGTTAAGAGCAAGATGGGCACATTCAGGTCGAGAGACAATGAAGACAGAACAGGCAACCGTGCAGGACGTGAGAGCCCCAACCCTTGCTGGGCTTTACCCGCCATCACGGCTTCAAGCGTTTTTACATAAACGGATTGGCTCCGCAGTCTATCCAACATGCCTGCCCCTATAGTTTGGGATTGTATTTGTTCATGGCGTTATCAATTCCGTCAATGACGAAGCTCTTCACGCCTTCTGCGCCGCGGTTGATAAATTCGGGCAAAAATTCCATATCCGTCTTACTAAAGCCTTTCAGCACATAATCTGCAGCTTCTCTCTGACCGGGTGGGCGTCCCACTCCCATGCGAATACGGGCAAAATCCGGGCTGCCGAGTTTCTCGATGATCGAGCCAATCCCCTTTTGTCCAGCCGATCCGCCACCTGGACGCATCCTGATTTGCCCGAAAGGAAGATCAACATCATCATGAGCCACGATCAACCTTGAGGGTTCAATCTTGTAGAAATGCAGCAAGCCTGTCACTGCCTGGCCTGAAAGGTTCATGAAGGTCTGCGGCTTGGCCAGGATTACTTTTTGATCGCTGATCTTGCCTATGCCGATGATTGCTTTGCTCTGAACCTTGATCAGCTTGCAGTCAATCAGCTCACCCAACCGGTCAATCACCATAAACCCAATGTTGTGCTTGGTTTCGCGATATTCTCTTCCGGGGTTGCCAAGGCCCACAATGAGGTAAGGTGCAACAGCATCGAGAGTGTCTGTTTTTTTCTGAAATAAAAAGGTCATGCATCCTCTAAGATAAACCGTTCCCAGTCAAGGGTGAGGTAAAAAATTTTTACTTTCTTGCTACTCTTCTAAAGAGCACGTACACTCCTAAAACAAGCAAAACCAATACCACAAGCGTCAATCCGCTAATGAAGCTTAGCTTAAAATCGCCTTCACCAATTGCAGCAGGGTTTTTTGGCAAGTCAGTGGGTAGTGGTTTCATCACAGCGGTTGATTCAATCGTCACATCCGTCAAAGGTATCTCACCCTCAGAGAATGGTTCATCAACCACCGCAGCATTTGCCGTAACAGCCGGACCGTCATAATGGGTGTAATTGCCCACACGAATATCCTCAACTATTATTTCACTAACCGAACCGTTCTCGCGGTAAACACTGACCTTCAATCGAAAGATTCCGTCAGTGATGGTGGTCGTATCCCACAAAGCAAGGGTCTCGTCATGAACGGTTTGATCGAGCCTTGCGATTAGAAACCAGTTAGAGGTTGTTTCACTGCTAAATGCATAAGAGACTTCGGCATAATCAAAATCGTCATCCGGTACGGAACCCTTGACTTCAACAATACCAGCCACAATTTGTCCGTCTGTGGGATTTATCACATACAACCCTGGCGTGATTTGATTCACAGATGGGAAGAGGATCACTATTGGTAGCAGCAGTTTAAGCAAGATTATCTTTATCATGGCAACCGTTAAGTTTAACACAGGCCGCCAAAAGATACAAATTATTCGCATTTTATGTGCATTACATAAGAGTTCTGTTAGATACTCTTGACATTTGACAACTTTCTTTTTTCATTATGTTATAATTTTAAATATGGAAAACATGAGCACACCTCTGTTGGAATCTCCAGAAGATTCGCCGGTAGTTGAAGAAACTTCCCCGTCTCCATCACGGTTATGGATTGTCATCTTAATAGCCGCCATCATTGTCGGTTTGATCGTCACAGCCATTTTCTTTCTTTCCAAAGCTGACATTTCCACCACATCCCGCATCCGCGATATATTCATCATCTTTATGGCGTTTGAATCCATCATAATAGGTGTGGCATTGGTTGTGCTGGTGGTGCAAGTCTCAACCCTGATCAACCTGCTGCAAAACGAAGTTAAACCCATACTCAAATCAACAAAAGAAACAGTGGATACCCTCAAAGGCACCACTGAGTTTCTGAGTTCTAACCTTGTTGAGCCAGTGATCAAATTAAACGGATACCTGGCTGGTATGAAACAACTTTTTGATTTATTTAAATTCAAAAAGTAATTGGAGAAGTATTATTTTTACAAAGGAGAATAATATGTCTGATAAAGATAATTTTGGCTCTTTTCTCGTTGGATTTTTGGTCGGCGGACTCGCCGGCGCGGTTGTTGCATTGCTTTATGCACCCGCATCCGGTGAAGAAACCCGCACAGTCATCAAAGATAAAACCATTGAATTAAAAGACAAAACGATGGAAACACTTGATGAAACCTATAAAAAAGCCAGCCTTGCAGCAAACGATGCTGTCAGCAAAGCTCAAGACTTGATTAAACAAGCCAAAGCTAAAGAGCAAGAACTCGCTCATAAAGGACAGGTTGTTCTTGAATCTGTCAAAGAATCCGTCAAGCCCACAAAATCTGCTGCTGAATAAATAAAATTTACGATGAAAAGATCCCTTTTAGGGATCTTTTTCTTTACATTAATTCTGATAAAGCACTTGGGATGGCGTCAATCAGATCGCCAGCCAGTAGACTGAATGCCGTGCCTTGGGTCTTAACTACCGCCTCAGCCGCACGGGCATGCAGCCAAACCCCGGCCACTGCCGCATCAAACGGATTGACGCTCTGCGTCATCAAACCGGCAATTATCCCGGCCAGCACATCGCCGCTGCCTGCCTTGGCCAGCGCGGAATTGGCAAACGGCAGTATTGCAACCTTCCCCTCTGCGGAGGCAACAACGGTTAGCGCACCTTTTAGCACCACCACCTGCCCCCATTGTTTGGAAAAACGCCGTGCAATTTCAAGCCGATCCATCTGAATCTCTTCAATCGACATTCCTGTCAACGCAGACATTTCTCCCGGGTGCGGCGTCAGCACCGCCTCTGCTTGCAGTTTTTCATACCATAAATCAATATCAGCCAGAAGACGCAAGGCATCCGCATCAATCACCATACGCGGATACTTTTCAATGTCCTTGTTCTTGACCTTTGCGGTTCCAGGAACAAAGCCGGCTCCGGCTGATTTATTCTTGTTGTTCATATCAAATAACAATCGTTTAATGAAGCGTTGGGTGGTCTCTTCCCGTCCGATACCAATACCTATCAGCAAGCAATTCACCTGCTTTAATTTTGGTATTAATATCGTGGCTGCATTTTCTGCAATCACACCGTCTTGATCTTCCAGAATGGTGAATATACTCTCCAGGTTATTAGCCACCGCTGCTGCGTAGACGCGTTCCGGGATGGCGCATTCCACCAAGCCGGCGCCTGTGCGATAAGCACTTTGTGCTGCGAACATTGGTGCACCTGGGTAGTTTATGCATCCGCCGCACACCATCAAATGACCAAAAGACCCCTTGTGGCCGCTGTTGTCACGTTTGGGCAGCAGGGCTTTTACCATTTCTTCATCTATGACCACATCTCCAGAATCAAACGCTTTGAGTGTTTTTGCCGGGATGCCCAAGTCAACAGTCACAATCTCTCCGCAGTATTCATAAGCCGGGAACTTCAACATGCCTTCCTTGACTGCTTCCATGCAGACGGTCAGGTCTGCGTGCAGGGTTTCTGTGCAGGCTTCTCCAGTGATGCAATCTACTCCTGAGGGGCAGTCCACGGCTACGATTAGCTTACCGTCGCTTAGTTTGTTGAACTTCTTCATGAAATCAACAAAAGGCTCGCGCATGGGCATTTTAAACCCTGTGCCCATCACCCCATCCAGCACCAGTTGGGTATGAGAAAGCTCTTCTTCAAACCGATCCCTATCCACCACCTTGCCGCCGTTGGCATGTAATTCAATAATCAAGGTCTGCCACTGTGGATCTTCTTTCAGCATAAACGCGGAACAAGTCCAGCCCAGTTTTTGCAGCGCTGTCAGAGCGATGATCGTATCTCCGCCGTTGTTGCCCCCGCCTACCAAGCCCATCACACGTGCGATGCCTTTTTTGAAAAACCTATCATGCACAACTTGCGCCATGTTCTGGCCGGCTTTGAGCATCATTTTTTCGTAGCTGTATCCGCCCTCGTTCGCTGCGGATTCAAGCGCTTTCATATTATTAACGCTGATCAGTTTCATGTATTGCCTCCATATTCCATTTGATTATACAACCCAGCACATTGTGAAAACCTGATTACGGTATAATTGCTCAATGCGTAAATACCTTTATGTGATTGTTTTCGTATCCGGCCTGGTTTCTTTGGCCGTTGAATTTGCCGCCTCGCGCCTGTTGGGTAATTATTTCGGCACCAGCAACCTGGTGTGGGTCAGCATCGTCGGACTCATTCTCATCTACCTGACCGCCGGCTACTTCATTGGCGGCGCATGGGCAGATAGATCCCCCAAACACGAAACCCTTTTTATAATCCTTTCCTGGGCAGCACTGGCAGTCGGTTTAATTCCACTGGCATCACGCCCAATATTAAGATTAGCCAGCAATGCTTTTGACGAACTTCAACTGGGTGCTTTAGTCGGTTCATTTGTGGTGGTCATGGTGCTCTTCGTCATTCCTGTCACCCTGATCGGCATGGCTTCGCCTTTTGCAATCCGTTTAGCCATCACCGACACGCAGCAAGTCGGCAAAATCTCTGGACGCATCTACGCCATCTCCACACTGGGGTCATTTACCGGCACCTTTGTGCCGACCTTGCTGCTCATCCCCACGATTGGCACCTATCGCACCTTTTTGGTACTTGCCTCATTGCTGATGCTCTTTGCTTTCATCGGTCTTTTCATTTCCAGCGGATGGCGCAAATTGCTTCGTTACGTGTGGATGCCTTTGGTCATCGTCGCTTTGTTCATCTGGGGCGTGCCCGGCACGGATAAGAACACCACGGGCCTGGTCTACGAAACGGAATCCAGCTACAACTATATTCAGGTGATTGAGAAAGATGAATTCACCATGCTGCGCTTGAACGAAGGTCAGGGAGTGCATTCGATATATAAAGCCGATCAGCTTTTTTTCAATGGTCCTTGGGAGCAGGTTGTCGCCGCTCCCTTTTTTAATTCCGCCCCCGTGGCACCTGATCAGATCACCGACATCGCCATCATCGGTCTGGCTGCCGGCACGACCGTACGCGATGCAGCGCTTGTCTTCCCCAATGCTGTGATTGATGGCATCGAAATTGACCCCAAAATTGTCGAAGTAGGCCGCAAATATTTCGACATGAATGACCCCAACCTGAATGTCATCATCCAGGACGGACGCTGGGCCATAAAGAATAGCACCAAAAAATACGACATCATCAGCGTCGATGCCTACCGTCCTCCCTACATCCCCTGGCACATGACCACCCAGGAGTTCTTTCTCATCCTTAAGGACCATTTGAAAGAGGATGGCGTCATGGTGATTAACATTGGCCGCAGCACCGATGACCGCCGTTTGATCGACTCACTCTACTCCACCATTCACACTGTTTTCCCCACCTTGTACGTCACGGACCTTTCTGATTCCTTCAACTCGATCCTTTTTGCCACCAACACGGAAACCAATCTGCAAAACTTTTTAGATAATTACGTTATATTGAATGAGGATCCGCTAACCAACCAATTCATATTAGGGGTCATGGCAACCACATACGCCGGGCTGCAAGACACACCCAACATCGGGATGGTTTTTACCGATGATCTCGCCCCAATTGAAGGCATCACCAATTCGTTGATCATGCAATTTATTTTTTCAGGAGAAGTGGAGACACTTGAATGAAGACCAATATCCGCATATTTTCGGTTCTGATTTCCATCATCGTCCCTTTGTTATTGATGATGACCTCCATCCGCATCCTGCTCAATCCGTTTTTTCTCGATTACGAATACAACCTGCCCAACTTTCCCGCTGACGAATTTGGTTTTTCCAAGGCAGATCGCCTGCATTGGGGTAAATTGTCTTTGGATTACCTCACCAATAGTGCTGGTCTTGAATTTTTGGCTGACTTGAAATTTGAAGACGGCGACCCCATTTATAATGAGCGCGAATTGAGCCACATGCTGGATGTCAAAAACCTGGTGCAGTTGATGATCAAGATCATGCTGCCTATGGCTGGCTTTTTGGTCCTTGCATGGGTTCTTGCGTGGCGGCTTGGCTGGATTCCTCAATTCTGGAAATCTATCTCGCAGGGCGGCTGGCTGACGCTGGGCTTGATCGGATTAGTCCTAATAGGAACAGTTATCAATTTCGACGCCATTTTTACCACTTTTCACCGCCTCTTTTTCACTGGTAACACCTGGCTCTTTTACTTCGATGACACTTTGATCCGATTGTTTCCAGAGAAACTTTGGTCTGATGCCTTTACCTTCATGGGTGTCTTTACGCTTGCCGGCGGCGTCATTTGTACTTTCCTCGGTGCACGGCTGGCGCATAAAAACAAATAATCATTGCTAATTAATTCTTTTGTACTTGAGTTCGAGAATTTTCCCTTCAGTGTTTGTAAGTACACCTTGATGGGGATACTTAAAACCCAGTAAAGGTTTTCGCAACTAATCAGTGGGTAGCAGCGAGAATTTGTCGTAGAGTTGGGATGCTTCAGACCAATTGAATTTGACGTCGGTGACCATGGAGCGGCTCGGTCCGCGGCGGACGTGGGTGAGAAGGTCTTCGATGTTTAAACGGCTGCCTTCGGCCAATATTTCAACCTCGCCGTTATGGCGGTTGCGCACCCAGCCGGTAAGCGCTCTGGATTGGGCGAAATCATAGACGAAGTAGCGAAATCCAACGCCCTGCACATGCCCATCCACGCGAATGTGGATTTGAACCAGCTGGGCAGTTTCATTCTCAGGCATGGTGTTTTCTTTCTTCACTGTGACGCATTCGCAGCAGAATGATCAGCATGATGGCTAAAAGTACGCCTGATGAAATGACCACCGCAATAATTCCGTAATTGACCGGAGTGGAAAGCGTAAAAGTGGCAGCGATCCAGTCTTTTTCGAGCTGGTCGAGCGACACATCAACTGATGCATTGACCGCATTTGCACAGGTTTGCCCGGAGGCGGCGTTTTCAATCAATTTGGTGAAAATTTGTGAACCGAAGCGTCCGTTGAGGTAATTGACAAAAGAAGAAGATTGCGCGTAGGCAAGTTGGGCTGTTTTGGCGTCCTTTGGAAAGCCATTACACAAGGATGAAATCGAGAGCAGGGTTCCATCTTTGTGCGCTTCGTTCAAAACACGCTGTAGGTCGGGGTCGGGATAGAGTTCCACAGAAGTGGCGAGACCTTCATTCAACCAGGCCGGGATGGCAGAATATGATGACCCGGCTAGTTTGTATTCAAGTACATGCATCAGTTCGTGAGGAATTTGGCGCTCCATCTCGATCAATTCAGCCGATTGGCTATTGTTTGAAACGAGCAGCACACCGATATCGGGAGAAGCGTGACCGGCAGTCCAGGGTTGGCCGGAGAGAACAAGTGCTTGCTGTAACGCTTCCAAATTGGGATAAATATATATTTTTATCGGGAAGTCTGGGGTTACAGGTAGAAAACCTGTTGCTGCTTTCAAACCTTCAGAAGCTATCTGTTGTGCTTTCTGACCAAAGGCATCTGCGCCATCCACCCAGTGAATGTGAAAGAGTTCGCTTTCTGATGACACCCATTGATAGCGGTTATCGAGATAGTCGAACCAATAAGAAGGAGTGGTCTGGCTTACCCTGTCCTGACTGGTCAATTCAAACCAGTAATAAACCCGGCCAAATGGTCTCAGCGGATCAAGGTTCAGGTTGTAATCTATTGCCACACTGCCATCCACAGCAGGGATAATTTCAACTAGTCTTGATGATTGGCCGTCTGGCTGAAGAATTAGCAGGATTGAAGAATACTGAGAAACATCGGTTATTTTTGCCGTGAGGGTAATAGCGGACCCGAATTGATAATCCAACTGCACATCTGTGACGAGTTCCTGATCTTGCGCCCTGGCACTGCTGACAGGCAGCAGCAACAGTGAACACAGGAGGAATCGTATCAACCGATGCATAATCAGAGGTCCGGATTATTCATCTTCTTCATCGTCATCATCGTCGTCTTCATCCAGGCTGTCGAAGTCGACATCACCAAATCCATCGTCCTCGTCCATTTCGTCGAGATCATCCAGATCTTCATCTTCATCCTCGTCATCCAGATTCCCCTTAGGACTGAAGTTTAAGAAATTCAACCCATCGGATGAACTGCTGATTTCAAGGTTTTCAAGGGCTTTTTCAAGCCATTCTATTTCTTCTTCACTGTCTGAATCTCTCAGCAGTTCCTGAAGTTTGTCTTTTACTTCGCGGCCGCCGATTTGTGACAGCGACCAGATGGCTGCCAGACGGATTTCGCTATCGAAATCTTCTTCTTCAACCATGGTGAAAAGCTGATCGAGGGCAGTGGGAATTTCAAGTTCACCGGCAGCACGAGCGGCTTCAAATTGGATGTCAGAATCGTTGGAATCCAGCTTCGCCTGCACGAATTCAGACCATTGGTCATCTGCCGAACGCCCCATGGCGCACAGGGCACAAGCCACCCATAAGTTTTCTTTTGAGTCGTAAGCTGCTTTGATCAAAGCCGGAACCTTGGGGTGGCTCGAATAACCCAATGATTCAAGGGCACGCATGCGCACCTGTGAAACTTCCTCGCTCAGCACAACATCCAAAAGGTTTTTTACCGCTGAAATTGTAACTGTATCTGAAATTTCTTCCAGTTCACCGAGATAGACGAAATGACCAAGCAGTGAAGCAGCTGTGGATCTAACACCTTCGTCCACATCCTCAAGCATCAGTTCTATGAGTATGGGCACTAGTTTGGAGTCTTCACTCTCCCATAACAGGCGAATGGAGAGTACGCGCACTCTCGGATCGAGATCGTTAATCACCGCTTTGGCAACTTCGTCAAAACAAACCAGGGTGTCTTTTTCGGTAAGCTCTTCAAGGTCTTCAAGCAGCGAAATTTTCCGGGTAATGCTTGTATCTTGCCAGATGGGGATAAATTCTTTTATATCCCGAGGGAACAGGTCAGAAAATCCTCTCAGTAACCGTGGAGGGAAGGGATGATCAGTATCTTTTAGTGCCGCCGCTACTTCTGAAAACTTAATTCTTTCGAGCGCTTCTTCCATGTATTCGTTCCTATTTGAGAATGATTGGATTGATAATGTCGTTAATGACCATAACCACCATGAGCCCCATGAGAATAACGTATCCGATAAAATGAACGCGGCCTTCCAGTTCGGGTTTGACACGCTTTTTGAAAAGGATTTCGGGGATCAAGAAAAGGATATGACCGCCATCCAGTGCGGGGATGGGCAGCAGGTTGGTGAACCCCAGCGCAATAGAAATCATAGCCAAAAAATTCAAGATCGTGAGCCCCTTGACACTGGGATCAACAGCGGTTGCTTGTTCATCAATGGTTTGAACTTGTGAGAAGATGTCGTAAATTCCTTTAACGCTAACCATTCTGGCGTCAGAGGCGGCGATCTGTCCGCTGATAAGCCGGACGGGAAGCATAAGCAATTGGTAACCTTGATCCATGGTTGAAACAAACGCCATAGGAATTGCCTGTAGGTAGGTTATCTTGTTGACCGGGTTGGAAATCGCAACTCCCATCGCCCCTTCACCTTCAGGCGATTTTTGGCGGGGTGTGATTTTTATATCAATGGGTTTTTCGTCACGCAAAATGGATAAGGTTATTTCGCTGCCGAGATTTGGTTTCACCAGTTGGGTTAACCTGTCTATGCTGTCTACTGGTTGACCGTTAAGTTGTGAAATGATATCTCCAACCATTAACTCTTCTGCGGCGGGTGAATTAGGTGCGATGTTAGTAATTGTGACTTTGGTCAGGTCAGGAGCGCCCACCCGGGTGAAGAGAAAGGCGATCAACAACATGCCTAATACCAGGTTGGTGATTGGGCCGCCTAACAAGGTAGCCAGCCGGCGCCACGGATTTGCTGCTGCAAAGCTTCCTACTTCCGTGATGTCTCCTGTTTCACCGCCCTTCATGCGGCAGAATCCGCCAAAGGGGATCCAGTTGATGGTGAAATCTGTGCCGCCGGCACGGAATAGTTTAAAGATTTTCGGGGGATAACCAAAACCAAACTCTTCCACTTCAATTTTGTTGGATCGGGCTGCGATGAAATGTCCGAGTTCATGCACGAAAACCAACGCGCCAAATGCGAGTATAAATTCAAGTAAGCTTAATGCAGTGCTCCAAATAGTTGTCATTCAGTCTCCAAAACCATATCGGTTTACGTCCAATATTATATCCGGTTTAGAGATGGTTTTCACCGACCGATTTATTTGAAATTCATTAACGAGATAATAAAAGTTATACGATTTTTGCGCCGCTGCCAGGATGTGCGATGAGCACCTCTTTTATCCCCTGGATGGAGGCTAGCCGATGTTTGATGTTTTCGAGTGCATTTGATTCACATAAAATGTGCACATTCGGCCCCGCATCAATGGTATATGCTGCGGGAATACCTGTTTTGCGCCAGGATTGAACGGCTTTCATAATCTCGATGGTTGCTGGCTCCCAATAAAACAGAGCGGGATGTGAAGTCATCATCACAGCATGCATCATATTGCTGTCTTCCTCGATTATTTCGGCAAAGACTTCAAAATCTCGAGCAAGCAAGGCATCACGACAGCGGTCAATACGGCGGTCAGAATCTGCAATGCGGACGGCCTGAAATGGGCTGGAAGAGGCTAATTTGTGGCCTTCACTCGAGCCAGTTTTCTTGTGACCAGCAGCGACCACGGCAATGCAATCCACCAGATCCCAGTGGTTTGGTTTGCCAATGCTGACGGCAAATGAATCCATGTCTGAATTCCCGCGGTACCACTCTGTATAACCAGTGGGGATTGATCGGCAGGCAGAACCCGATCCACGGCGGGCGAGACGAGAAAGGTCTTTTTCGCTCATTTCAAGCCCCATGGCATGTACGGCTGCCACGGTGAGGGCAGCGAAGGCTGAAGCCGATGATGCGATGCCAGCGCCAATTGGAAAATTGTTCTCACTCATCACATGTGCGCGGGTGGCGATTCCGCGAATTCCGCGGATGACATTCAAGTGAGTTGTCACGCGCTGCAAAGCCTGTCCGGATTGCCTCAATCCGTTTAAGTCAAAAATATCAGTAGTGAAAGCTTGATCGAAAGTAACACGGGTGCGCGTTGTCAATTCTTCAAGGTTTACTGATATTGAACCATTTTCTGGTAAGCGAAGTGTTTGATCTCGATTGCCCCAATATTTGATGAAAGCTATGTTGGGGTGGGCGATGGCTGTGGCAGTGTTTGGCGACATGTTACCTCTGTTATCTAATTATTATTGTAAGTTTACCATTGCTATTTGCTAACTACCTCTTATCGTTGCAAATACTCTGCCAAAATACCTGAATGCGGACATCATTAATTTAGTCCATTGTAATTCGATCCAGTCTTTGCAAGATTGTAATGTATTGGTTATGCTTCTCATCGTATACTTATTTAAAGATTTAATCTTTCATTTACAAAGAGTTAGTCTCGCTATTGAAAAAAAGTAATTTTGTTTTCGAGTTTTAGTTTGTTGTTTCTATCAACCAGGTTGAGGCACAAAAAAGATGAAGAATCCAATGCGTTTAACAGGTGGGATGTCTATAATTCCGTCGCAAGAAGAGCTGATTGACAATATTCTATCGAGTCAACTTGAAAAATCTCAAGCAAGACTCATACTGCTTATTGACACAAGCGGGCAGGTCATTTCTTTTCATGGAGAACGGGGAAGCATTGATTTGGTTGCATTAGGCGCATTAACTGCCAGCGACCTGGCCGCCAGTGCTGAAATTGCTCGAATTTCTAATCTTTATCAAGAAAACCAGATGGTCATTCGCCAGGGTTCGAAAATGAACACGATTGTCTTTGATGTCAATCGCAATTTGATCCTGCTGTATATCGTCCCAGCCACTGTGCCGCTTGGATGGGTTTGTTACCTGGTGAGAGAGTCTTCAGCACAAATCAAAGAGGCGCTCTCAAAGATTCAAAATAATCAGGATGACAAATTCTTTGAGTCTGATAATGAGAACTTGCATGAACTGATTAACAATGCACTTGATCAAGTTTGGAAGGAATAGGCAGCATGAATATCAACTGGCAATTACGCCAATTGAGATTAAAAATTGTGTATTACGGGCCAGCAATGAGCGGTAAGACGACCAACATTGAGCAAATACACAAACGGATTGATCCCAGCAATCGAAGCAACCTGGTTTCGTTAAAAACTAATGAAGACCGCACTTTGTTTTTTGATTTTATGCAATTTGAACTTGGCAAGATTTGCGGCATGGCTCCGTGTATCCAATTATATACAGTACCGGGGCAGGAGTATTACAAGGCCAGCCGAAAACTGGTGCTGCGTGGCGCGGATGGTGTTGTATTCGTAGCAGATTCATCGGCAGCGCGGATTAACGATAATCTTGAATCCTGGTTGGATATGGGGAATGCATTAAACGAAATGAACCATCCAATCGGCAAAATTCCGCTGGTGGTTCAGTACAACAAACGTGACCTGGCAGACGCGGTTTCTATACAAAGTTTGCATCAAAGCCTGGGTGTCGGGGCGTATCCTGAATTTGAAGCAGTGGCTTTCAATGGAGAAGGGGTTTTCAACACCCTTAAGAGCATCGTTAATGATGTGATTTTCCAGGTGCAAAAAGAACTGCAATAGGTAAAGGATCAATAATGGTTAACGAGACAAAATCTGGAGCGGATATCCTTTTGGGAATATTAAATCAAATGAACCAGGAAGCGAATTTTCCAATGTCTGTTTTAACAGACAAGGAAGGTTTGCCGATTGCCTCCGCTTTTTCAAACGGGGCAGACCCTGAGAAACAATCTGCGGTGGTCGCATTTTTGCAGAAAACAGCAGTGCAAGTGAGCAAACAATTAGGTATGGATGAAATTGATGAAATTTCTTTCAGTTATGTAGATGGACAGCATTTAATTTGCCGTCCTTTCAACATTGATTCTAATCGTTTGATTTTGGCAATCATTGTTTCAGATCGTGATCAGAGTTACAGGCGCATCACAAACCGTGCATTATCTGAAATTCGCAATATTTGGAACTAATACAGGTATAAAAATTATGGGTATGACTGGAAATTTGACTGGTTTGGCCGCGGCTGATTTGATCCAACTTAATTGTGTGGATCAAAAAATCGCCCGTTTGCAGATCAAGCATGAGAATCAAACTGCTGAGATTTTTTTCTCTGGCGGGCAAATCGTCCATGCGGTTTCTGGTGGCCAAAAGGGTGAAGAGGTTATTTATCAAGTTTTAGGATGGAGTGAAGGTGATTTCAGCCTGGATAACGACATCAAATCATCTGAAATTACAATCCAACGAAGTTGGCCAAGTTTATTACTCGAAGGCGCCCGCAGGTTGGACGAAAACGAATTGAACCAGACTTTAGTTAAGATTGACCATGAACCAGAATCGAAGGAGATTAAAATGGCACAGAAATTCGAAGAAATTTTGGCCGAGCTCGCTGGTGAAGTAACCGGTTTCAGGGGTAGTTTTCTGGTAGGCATTGATGGCATAAACCTTGCCTCAAAATTTATTGGTGACCTTGATCCTGAACTAGCCAGTGCCCAAATGGCAATGCTGCTTAAATTGGTAAGTGGTTCCACCGATAAATTAGGAGCTGGAAACCTGGAAGATAACCTGACCACTACTGAGAAAGCCTATATTTTGATGCGCTTTTTGCCTGGTAAACAATACTTTTTGGGCATTTCAGCTGAAAGAAAATCTGGCAACCTTGGAAACATGCGATTGATGAGCAAACTTTATACCGATCGTTTAGCGAAAGCGATGCCTCACTGATCCGAGCTTTGCGCTTAGAAAATGGAGATAGTCATGAATAAACTTGAACAGGTTATTTTCCAGTTTCGCAACGAACTGGGCAGCGATTTTATCTCAACCGATGTTGTTGGTATGGATGGTCTATCCATTGGCGGCGGTTCGTTAAATCCAAATTTCGATGCGGCTGATATCTCAGCGCGATTCGCAGAAGTGATGAAACTGGCGGTAAAGATCAGCACCAAGATCGATATTGGCAAGGTTGATGATAATCTCGTGACCACAGACACGACTTACATCATCTCTCGATTCCTGGGTGAAGGGCATTACTACTGGGTGGTGGTAGTTTCATCCAATGCGACATTGGGAACCGTGAGAATGTTGATGAATGAGTTTGCACCTCAAATCACTGACGCGATTCCGCAAGGCGAAAGCGTGGTCAGTCAGTCTGTTATTAATTCAAAAGCGGAAGAACCAAAGATTGAAGAAAAGCCAAAGCAAGAAAAGGGAAAGAAAAACTTTTGGAGTGATGCGAAACAAGAAAAGGATGAGGAAGCTGAAGAACGCGCTCTAAAAATGTATAAATTTCCATAAAAGGGAATGGTTAATAATTGAAATCTATTTAATATTATGCAGGATATTTTCTTGTCATCCGATCAGGCAATACTTGAAGCAGAACAACCCGCTGTGTAGCATGTAATCATCAATAAAAACCGCTTGAAGGTAGTTCAATCAAGCGGTTTATTATTTTCTATCAATTTCATTTATACCGATGGAAATTTCAAGATGAAACGGGTTCCAAGCTCTTCATGAGATTCATTTTCAAAGACTGGACTTTCAACCTTGATTGTGCCTCCATGAGCTTCAACCAATTCCTTGACGATAGCCAGGCCCAGGCCAGAACCACCGCTGGCGCGTGAACGGGATTTATCTGCGCGATAAAAGCGGTCAAACACATGAGGAAGATCCTCAGCCGAAATACCTGTGCCTGAATCAGTCACCGAGATTATTATTGGCGTAGTAGAACTGTGCTGAGTGGTCGAAAGTTCGATGGTGCCATTTCTTGGAGTATATCTCAGTGCATTATTGATCAGATTGTTCAAAATTTGCGTAATGCGGTCGGGGTCTACTTGCAGGGTCGTTAATCCGTTTTGTAGATGTTGAGTGAATTCAATTTCATTTGCATGCGCTTGGGTTTGGGTTTGGATGCGTTCTAAAATTTTCTCAATCAAACTGTTTATTTCAACCGGTTGGCGCACAAGTTTAAGCTGGTTATTTTCTGCGAGTGAGAGCAGGCGTAAATCTTCAATCAAGCGATTGAGAAGTGTAGTCTCAGCAAGCAGCGCATTCAACTGATCAGCGTCACATGGCAAGACGCCATCCTGCATACCTTCTACGGTGCCCTGGATGGCGGAGAGGGGCGTACGCAGTTCATGTGCTACATCTGCCATCAAATGTTGACGATGAAGTTCAGCGCGTGAAAGATTGGCAGCCATTTGATTAAAAGTCTCACCAAGCTGGGCAAATTCATCCTCGCCGTGGATTTCGACTCTTTGCGTCAGGTCTCCTTCTGCAATGGCCGCAGCAGCTTTGCGCAGTTTACGCATTGGAGCAGTGATTTGAAAAAACAACAAGGCACCCAGGGCGAGTGCCGTAATCCCGGCTATGATAGTGGAACTGATGATGGCACGTCGCACTGAGGCTTGAAATTCATTGGCAAGTGTGGTTGTGGCTGCTTGACTGCCAGGAGTGACTAAAAGTGTGCCTACCATTATTTTGTTAACAGCAACCGGAATCCCTTTTATTAGCTCTAATTGTGAGAGCTGATTTCCTGTGAATTCATCCAACGAGTCATAAACCACTATTTTCTGGGCGTCTGCCAGGATCAAGCGTTGACCAAGCGACCCCATCATTGAGTTGTCAGATGATTGGTCCTGTGGATTGCCTTTGCCGTTGCCTTGGCCCATCATGGTTTGGTGCTGCTGGGTCATTGATGATTCGTGCAGAAAAAGGTCAATTCCCAGCCAACTGTTATTAAGCGCATAGTATTCCGCCAGGTCTGGGGCAAGACGGTGTGCCCAAATTTGTCCGCTGCGGGTAGTGAAAAGATTAAATGCTCTCAGCGTTGCACGTGAGGTCAAGACAGATGTCACCAATCCGCCAATTGCAATAATCACCAGGAAGGCACCAATCAATTTATAAAGCCAGCTATTTTTCATTATTAATCGACCAGTTCAAACTTGTAACCCAAACCAAAAACCGTCTGAATGTAAACCGGTTTTTTTGGATCAGGTTCAATTTTAATACGCAAATTTTTAATGTGAGCATCAATGGTACGTTCGTAACCTTCGAAAGCGTCTCCCTGGGCATGCTCCATGATTTGCAGTCTTGAAAAAACGCGCTTTGGGTTGTTGGCAAGCGTTACCAGAATTTGAAATTCTGTCGGTGTGAGCTCAATGGACCGCCCATCGAGATTAACGGTGTGCTGTCCGAGGTCAATGGTCAGATTGCCGGCGTGGATGATCTCGCCTTTATTGTCACCCGCATTGACACGTTTCAAAATAGTTTTTACCCTGGCGACCACTTCACGCGGGCTAAAGGGTTTAACGACGTAATCATCCGCCCCTAATTCCAGACCAATCAATTTATCCACTTCTTCCACACGGGCGGTCAGCATCAAGATGGGGACGGTTGAAATGCGGCGAATTTCACGGCAGACTTCAAGCCCATCTAAATGGGGAAGATTCAGATCGAGAATTACAAAAGTAGGTTCTTCACGTGAGAAAACTTCAAGCGCCTGTCTACCATCCATGGCTGATACAACATGATAGCCTTCTTTTTCGAGGTAAGCCTGCAAGACTTTTAGAATTTGAGGTTCATCGTCTACTACGAGGATTTTGTGGTTTGAGTCATTCATAATTTTATTATATTGGAAATGAAGAATAATAACATCTATTTTTTGAAAAATTTGTCCGCTGAAACAAGAATGAAGCGAAGGCACCACGGGATGGTGCCTTCGCTATCTATCAGTTAAGACAACTAATTGTTGGTGTAAACACCGATGCAAGTGCCAGTGCCGTTTCCATTTGCGCCACGGGAGCCGCCCATCATACCACGTGTTCCAGTTGTGTTGTTTGAGCCCATTGCTCTGGAGCGAGTTTTCATCCAGTCAGCCTGTGCTTGGGTGAGGTCACCATTGGCGACGGCAAGGTCGATGGCCTGACTGCGTGCATCCAACAAAAGTGCCTTGGCGTCGTCATTGGTTAAACCTTCAGCAATGGCCACAGAATAAAGGTTTTCGCCATCCGCAAGACGAGCATTCAAATCTTCCACGGTGATGCCTAGTTCCTCGGCAACCACGGATACCATCTCATCATGCAGCAATCCAGCCTGGGTTCCGCCAGTCATTCCTCCTTGACCACCGAAACCGAAATTCCCGGCAACAGCAGTGGTTGTGGGTGACTCTGATGATGCATATACCTTGTTAACAGACCCAAGGGTAAAGACTGCGGCAACGAGAACGATCGATAATACTAATGCTTTTTTCATTTATTACTCCTTTATTTCTTTATATTTATTGATCGATTATTAGTTTAGAAGAAAGTTGTGAAGAACTGATGAAGGCAGTATGAACAAATTGTATGAATTATGATTAAAGGAACTATTGTTTTTCATTTGTGATTTTTGGGAATAACGATACAATCATTGAAATGAAAATAAAACAGGTTACCAATTTTGATTTTTTGGTAACCTTTTGGAAGGGAAATCATCAAAGTGAGTGAAAAAGAAGACTCGGGTTTTTTAGTGGCATTGCAATCTGGAGATCGTCAGGCCTTTGCCAAATTGGTTGAAGACACTTCAACCCAAATTTACCGCACTGCCCGACAAATCCTTGGCGACGAGCAGGATGCTGAAGATGTGCTTCAAGAAACATACATGAAAGCGTTAAAAGCACTGCCAACCTTTGAGGGCCGTTCAAGCATATCGACCTGGCTGCACCGCATCGCAGTCAACGAGGCACTGATGATGATTCGCAAACGCAAGACACCCATGGTGTCGGTGGATGATAATATGCCTTTTGATTCGGATGAAGAAAGCAGTGGAATGGAGATTGTAGATTTCTGTTGCTTGCCTGAAAAAGAATTGTTGACATCGGAATCGCGTCAATTCATGGACCAAGCGATTCAAAGGCTGCCAGAGACATTAAAAACTGTGTTTGTTTTACGTGATTTAGAAGGTTTGTCCATCCAGGAGACTGTTGATGTTATGCAGATCACCGAAAATAATGTAAAAACCAGATTATTAAGGGCAAGACTTCGACTCCGCCAGGAATTAGCAGGTTATTATGCTGAAAAAGTCGAAAAGGAGAAATCCAAATGAGTAAACATGTGCATACCGAAAAATGCAGCGCCATGTTAGGAGATCTGTCTGAGTACATTGACGGAAGTCTTCATGCTGAAATATGCGCACAAATTGAAGAACATATGAAAACTTGCGATAATTGCCGGGTGGTGGTTAATACACTGCGCAAAACGGTGGAACTTTATGAGCATTGTTCTGACGATGTGGAATTACCAGGCGAAGTTAAGGAAAGATTGTTTGCCAAGCTAGAACTAAAAGATTTTTTGATTAAAGCAGATACCTCCAAATAATATTTATATTTGTTTGGATATAAAAAATGACCTCACCAATGTGAAGTCATTTTTGTTTTCTTGTGGTTTACAGTTTCTTTTTTGTTAGAAATTTGATCAACGCATACAGTGGGGAATAACCGACAGCTCCAGTGATTGTCAAAATGCCGCCAAGTAATAAAAACCAATATCCCAACCAGCTGGTAGTTGAACCTGATGCGTACAGGGTTATAAGCGTCACGCCAATCGCGACTCTTATGATGCGATCCAACCCTGATTCATTTGTTTTCATAGATCCCCTTTATTGAAAAGATCTCACTGCACCAACATTCTAAACTATTTAGTTGGGATTTGCAACAATATCCATAAACTGTGTAAGGATGTCTTTTAGCACGGGTTCGGGCAAAGCGCCAACCTGGGTATGAACTACTTTCCCATTTGCCACAAACAGCATGGTGGGGATGCCTTGAACGCCGAAATGCTGCGCCCATTGCGGGTTTTCATCCGTATTGACTTTGGCAATAACCAACTTGCCATCTTGTTCCGTTGCTATTTTATCCAAAATCGGTCCCACCATTTTGCAAGGTCCGCACCAAGGTGCCCAAAAATCAACCACCACGGGTAATGTAGACTGTAAAACTACTTTTTCAAATTCTTGATCGGTAACATGCAGGGGTGCATTCATTTTTTTCTTCTCCAATTCAGTTTGTTTGCTTAATTAGATGGAAGAAGAGCAAAAAAGTTACAAAATAACTAAAAAAGACCCGGTTTTTAGCCGGGTCTGGTGAATCAATTTCCTTTTTGATAATTAGGCGCTTCACGCGTTATAGTGATATCGTGTGGATGGCTTTCGATCAAGCCTGCACCTGTAATGCGAATAAAACGGGTCTTGCTACGTAGTTCTTCCAAATGTCCAGCTCCGGCGTAGCCCATTCCTGAACGCAAACCGCCAATGAGTTGATAAACATAATCATCCAGTGACCCCTTGAGCGGAATCATACCCTCAACACCCTCAGGAACCAGTTTGCCCGGGCCACCCTGGTTTGTACCGTAACGGTCTTTGCCGTATCCCTGCAAAGCTCCCATAGAGCCCATGCCGCGGTATGTTTTGTATTGACGTCCTTCGTAAAGTATGTCTTCACCAGGAGACTCTTTTAGACCGGCGAGAAGACTGCCAAGCATAACGGTATCTGCGCCGGCGACAATGGCTTTGACGATGTCGCCGCTGTATTTGATGCCGCCATCTGCAATCACCGGAATGCCTTTCGGTCTGGCGACCTTGGCACATCGATATATAGCCGTTAACTGCGGCATACCCGTGCCCGAGATGACACGTGTGGTGCAAATGGAACCTGCACCCACGCCAACTTTGATGGCATCCACACCAGCTTCGATTAAAGCAGTTGCGCCTTCTTCTGTGACGACATTACCCGCGATGATCGGTAAATCAGGGTACATAGATTTAATTCGGCGGATGGTATTGATCACACCAGCCGTGTGACCGTGGGCGGTGTCAATGACTACCACATCCACATCCATATCGATCAGACGGCTGATCCGGTCATCCACATCCCCGCCGACACCGACGGCCGCGCCTACCAATAGGCGTCCGCGGCTATCTTTTGCAGCTTGCGGATATTGAAGTTTCTTCTGAATGTCCTTGACCGTGATGAGGCCTTTGAGATATCCGCTGTCATCAACGAGAGGTAATTTTTCAATGCGGTGCGTCTTGAGAATTTCTTTAGCTTGTTCAAGTGTGGTGCCGAGTTTGGCCGTGATCAACTTGGAGGAGGTCATAAACTCGGAAACCAGTTTGCCCATATCTTCAGGTTCAGTAAAGCGGGTATCACGGTTGGTGAGGATGCCCACCAACTTTTTTGTTTGGGGGTCCACAACAGGAAGACCGCTGATGTGAAAGCGTGCCATGATCTCTTCAGCCTCTGCAAGCGTTGCAGTTGGAGGCAGGGTGATGGGGTCAGAGATCATGCCTGATTCTGAGCGTTTAACAATCTCTACCTCACGCGCCTGAGCTTCTGGAGACAGGTTGCGGTGAACAATGCCAATGCCACCTTCACGAGCCAGTGCAATCGCCAGGCGTGAATCGGTCACGGTATCCATGGCGGCCGAGAGCAGAGGGATATTGAGACGGATGTCGCGGGTTAATTTGGCGTGTACATCCACTTCAGAGGGTAAAACCTCGCTGTAACCCGGTTCAATTAAAACATCATCAAAAGTTAACGCATCGTTCTGCTCAAATAAAACCTGGTTCATTTTATCTCCTCTAATGTCGGAAGTGGCGATAGCCGGTGAATACCATGCAAATGCCCTTGCTGTTGCAGAAATCTATGGATTCCTGATCGCGGATGGAACCGCCCGGCTGCACGATGGCCTTGATGCCAAATCGGGCGGCTTCTTCTGCGGAATCAGCAAAGGGGAAGAAAGCATCGGATGCCATCACGGCACCTTCTGATTTTTCGCCGGCACGCTGCTTTGCTATTCTAACGCAATCTACGCGATTTGGCTGTCCTCCGCCAATACCCACGGTAGTTTCACCTTGGGCAAAGACGATAGAGTTAGATTTAACGTGCTGGCAAGCTGTCCAGGCAAATTTCATAGCGCTCATTTGAGCCTCAGTCGGTTGAATTTTGGTAACGACTTTCCAATCGGCTTGCGTTTTATCGCCAAAATCAACATCTTGGCGCAGGATGCCGCGCGTGATGGATCGGTACTCGACTTTGGGTTCAACTTCAAGGTTGGGCATAACGATTAAGCGCAGGTTCTTCTTTTTAGCAAGCACGGGCAGCGCTTCTGGGTCGAAACCTGGTGCAATTATGCATTCCACAAATAGGTCGCTAATGGCTTCTGCTGTGTTCTTTTCAAGTGTGCGATTGGCAGCGATGATGCCTCCGAAAGCAGAGACAGGATCGCTGGCAAGTGCCGCCTGATAAGCCGTAAGCTGATCATCCGCCGAAGCCATACCGCAGGGAGAAAGGTGTTTGACAATCACAATGCTGTTCTTCTTGAAACTTACCACGGCACGCCAGGCAGCATCCAGATCCAGCAGGTTGTTGTATGAGAGTTCTTTGCCTTGCAGCACCTGTCCGCCGAGAGGAGTGTCATTATGACGGTAACCCAACAAGACAGCAGATTGGTGCGGATTTTCGCCATAGCGCAGGGATTGAATCGGATGTAACGTGAGGGTTTCTACTTCACTGCTTTCAAGGTAATTAGCAATCGCCTGGTCATAGTGTGAAGTAAGTCGAAAGCCTTTTAAGGCGAGCTTGTTGCGCAGAATCTGATCCAGTTCGCCGTCGGTTAAGGTTTTAAGGATCGAGGGATAATCTTCAGGGTCGCAAGCCAGGGTGACGCGGTCATTATTTTTGGCCGCAGCGCGAATCAAGGCAACACCACCAATGTCGATTTGCTCAATTGCATCCGCGAGGGCGACGTTGGGCTGGGCAATAGTGGATTCAAAAGGATAGAGGTTAACTACAACCAGGTCGATTGGCGCCCAGCCCATTGATTTGAGTTGATCAAAATCTTCCTGAGTGTTGCGTGCCAATATGCCGCCATGGATGGCAGGGTGAAGCGTCTTGACGCGACCGCCTAAAATCTCGGGGGAACCTGTATACTCGGCAACTTCGGTGACTGACAGATTGTTTTTCTGAAGCAGTTTGGCAGTGCCGCCAGAGGCCAGTATTTCCCAACCTAGTCTGATCAACCCTTTTGCAAACTCGACCAGACCGGTTTTATCGTATACAGACATAAGTGCTTTAGGCATGAAATTCCTCCAAATCAAGTATTTTTTTATGAATGGTTTCGACGAGTAGTTCATGTTCACAAAGGTGAACCCGTTTTTCAAGGTCTTCAAGTGTATCTTGAGGATTGATTTCAACAATCTTTTGGGCGAGGACTGGTCCCAAATCAACGCCTTCGTCAGGCACAAGGTGCACCATGATGCCAGTGTGTTTAATTTCATTATTTTGATAGGATTGCCAGGCACGCTCAATGGCATTCACACCCGGAAAAGTGCCCGGTAAGGCTGGGTGTAAGTTAATGATGCGGTTGGGAAAGGCACTAATAAATGACATGGTCAAAATACGCATCCAACCTGCAAGGATGATGAAATCGGGTTGAAAAGCTTTAACAATTTCAGCTAATTCGGCGTCGTATTGTGCGCGATCTTGTTCTTTGCGTTTTGGTTTGATAAGGGTATGAATGCCCGCCAACCTGGCGCGTTCTAATCCGTATGCCTCTCTGGTGTTTGAAACCACAGCCTTGATCTCGGCGGCCAGGCTGCCAGCTTGAACGGCATCAATGATTGCCTGCAGATTGCTGCCATTGCCCGAGATCATGACCACGAGAGCGGCTTTTTTCATTGCAGCAACACCTCAGCACGTGGACCGGACTGAAGCTGGCCGATTACCCAAACCGTCTCGGGGACCAGGTTGCGCAGGGCTGTCAGATCATTGGGTTCAATAATCGCCACCATGCCAATGCCCATATTAAAGACATGGAACATTTCATCCAGATCAATGCCGCCCTGGGCTTGCAGCCATTGGAAAAGCGGTGGAATTGGCCATGAGGAAAGATCAATCACGGGCTGCAATTCTTCTGGCAGGGCACGGGGTATGTTTTCAATAAAGCCGCCGCCAGTAATGTGCGCCAAACCCTTAATCAAATGCAACGCTGGTTCGACGACGCGTAGATATGATCGGTGTGGTGTGAGCAATGCATCTGCCAAACTGGATTTCAATTCAGTCTTCCAGATATTGAGATCCTGGTTTTCACAAATCTTGCGAATAAGTGAATAGCCGTTGGTATGAGGGCCATTGGAGGCGAACCCGATCAAGAGGTCTCCTGCCTGCATAGCAGTTTTGAGCGGCAGAATCTTGCTGCGTTCAACCACACCCACGATGGTGCCAGCCACGTCAAAGGCATGCTCATGGTAGACGCCGGGCATTTCAGCCGTTTCGCCGCCTAATAAAGCACAACCGGCATCACGGCATGCTGAGGCCATGCCTGAGACAATTTCGGCTGCCAGTTCGGGTTTGAGTTTGGCCGTGGCGTAATAATCCAGAAAGAAGAGAGGACGCGCGCCTTGCACGAGGATGTCGTTGATACAGTGGTTGACAATGTCTTCGCCAACACCACCCAGACGGTTCAAGCGGCTAGCCAGTTCAACCTTGGTGCCGACGCCATCTGTGGAGGCTACCAATACCGGCGATTCGCCTAAATTTGAAATATCAAACAATCCGCCAAAAGACCCGAGACCAGCCAGCACGCGGTCGTTGTAGGTGGAATGTACGGCTTCTTTCATTAGCGATACGGCGCGATTGCCGGCTTCTATATTGACACCTGCGCTTTGATAGGTAGCGTTATTCAATGGTTTGAGCCCTTTTTGAGCAATGTCTTTGCGATAATGCATGCCGTTAAATGAAATATTGGTCACCGCGCGATAAACGCGTTCGATGGCAGTTCTCAGTGAAGAATCCCAACAGGTGACGCCGAGCACACGTCCGCCGATGTTGACCAATTGTGTGCCGTCTTGTTTCGTACCAGCATGGAAGACCACGCCGTCTTCTATCGGCAAGTCCATTCCGCTGATGGGGTAACCCGTGAGTGTTCTTTCAGGGTAGCCGGCTGAAGCCAACACCACACAAACGGCGGCCCCTTCGCGCCAGCGTATGGCAACTTCATTCAGTTTTCCTTGAGTGCAGGCTGCGAAAATTTCCAATAAATCGCTTTCAAGCAATGGCAAGATAGCCTGGGTTTCAGGGTCGCCAAAACGGGCATTAAATTCAAGGATGCGCGGTCCGTCTTCGGTGAGCATCAAACCGACATAAAGCACGCCGATAAAGGGCATCCCCTCTTTAGCGAGACCATCCAGTGTGGGTTGAAGGATGGTATTTGTGATGTTTTGTATGTCTTGTGCCGAAATGCAGGGGGCGGGGGCGTAAGCACCCATGCCGCCGGTGTTGGGTCCTTTGTCGCCGTCCAACAAACGCTTGTGATCCTGAGCGGGGGGCATGACGGAAACATGTTTGCCGTCACAGAATGCGATTAACGAAACCTCTTCGCCTTGAAGTCGTTCTTCAATGATGACCTCATCACCGGCAACTCCAAAGTGGGAATCCACCATCATGACGTGTAATGCATCCAGACCCTCTTCAATCGTATTGGGCAGGATGACACCTTTACCGGCTGCCAGGCCGGAGGCTTTAATGACTACCGGATATGGAACCTTATGAAGGTATTCACAGGCATTATTGTAATCAGTAAACGTTTCGAAGCGCGCCGTGGGAAGCTGGTGGCGGCGCATAAATTCCTTGGAAAAGCGTTTGGAGGTTTCCAATTGAGCAGCGGCTTGTAAAGGTCCAAACACGGAGATGCCTTGACCAAGCAAAAGATCACAAACGCCGGCAGCCAGGGCTGCTTCGGGGCCAACAACTACCAGGTCAATCCTTTGTTTTTGAGAAAACGCCAGAATACCCAAGGTGTCAGTAACACTGAGGGGAACAAGCGTTCCCGAATCTTTCATACCCACATTACCCGGTGCGATGTAGAGCTGAGTCAGCAAGGGTGATTGATTAAGTTTCCAGGCGATGGCGTGTTCACGCCCGCCTGATCCGATGAGTAAAACTTTCATAGCTTGGCGGCTCCTTGTTGGGTTTCGATAGGCATTTCAAAGCCGTTTTTGTTAATGCCGACAGGCACCGACAGCGGATACTTGCCGGTGAAGCATGCGTTGCAGTAACCCTTATCAGTGCCGATAGCAGCCATCATTTTTTCGAGTGAAAGGTAGGCGAGCGAATCCGCGCCGACTAACTTGCAAATTTCCGGAATGGTGTTATTGGCGGCGATTAACTCCTCCCGCGTGCCCATATCCACACCCATGTAGCAGGGATGCATAATTGGCGGGCAGGTGATGCGCACATGCACTTCTTTGGCGCCGGCCTGCTTAAGTAATTGAATCAGCGGACCGGTGGTGTTACCTCGGACGATGGAATCATCGACCATGACCACACGTTTGTTCAATACGTTTTCCATGATGACGTTGTACTTTAAAGCAACGCCCTGTTTACGCAAGGAATCCGTGGGTTCGATGAAGGTGCGTCCGATGTAACGATTCTTGATAAAGCCGTCGTTATAAGGGATGCCTGATTCATTGGCATAGCCGATGGCAGCCGGGATGGAAGAGTCGGGAATGGGGATAACGACATCGGCATCCACCGGCCACTCTTTGGCCAGGTTGGAGCCTAACTGCTGGCGCACCTGGTGGATGTTTCTTCCACCCCAGGTGTTGTCGGGTCGTGAAAAATAAATATGTTCAAAAGTGCAGAGGGCTGTTTCGGATTGGGGTTTGAGAGCTTGGTAGACGGTAAGTGCTTTATCACTGAGAGATACAATTTCACCAGGGAGTACTTCACGGCAGGCAATACAGCCAAGCGTATGCAGGGCGCCAAATTCAGAGGCGGCAACGTGGCCGCCGCCGTTTGGCAGCATACCTACGCTGAGTGGTCTGAAACCCCACGGATCGCGGACTGCGAAGACCTGATCACGTGTCAGCAGCACCAATGAATAAGCGCCCACCCAATGCTGAATGGCGTCGCGAATGCGGTCAAACCAGGTGTCACCTTTGGAACAGGCAAGTGTCATGATCATCACTTCAGTATCAGAGGTGGAAGACATACCGACGCCTTGCTGCATTAACTGTGTTCGCAGTTCCGCGGCGTTGAGCAGGTTGCCGTTGTGTGCCAGAGAGATGGTGCCGTATTGAGTATCAATCATGAAAGGTTGAGCGTTGCGGGCAGAAGGAGAGCCAGTGGTGGAATAGCGGGTATGGCCAATGGCGTAGTTGCCTTCCATTTTGGAGATGGTTTGTGGATCAAAAACCTGCGAAACCAGCCCGACGTCTTTTTGCAGACGGATCACCTGACCATCAGAAACGGCGAGACCGGCGGCTTCCTGTCCGCGGTGCTGAAGGGCGAAAAGACCAAAAAAGGCCATCCGCGCTACATCCTCGCCTGGGGCAAAAATTCCAAGAACGCCGCATTCTTCTTTAGGAGAATCCTTTTTTAAATCCATACTGCCTGCTTCCGTAAATTGGTTACACCTTGATTATTTTGACGCTTGAATTTCTTGATCATCCGCCAAAAGGGTTTGTTGGTTGGCTTCTTGAAAAACTTTAACCCGCTCACGCATGACCATATCTGTGATTCCGATCATTTTTGCCGCCAGCAGCGCTGCGTTGGCGGGCTCCAGTACCAGGGCAGGGGCGATACCCGAAGGCATGCGTAAAGACGAAAAAATATCTGCGCCGCCAAAAGCCTCTGAAGACGGTGGGCAGGCAATCACCGGAGCGCTGACGCAGCCGTCGGTGAAACCTGAAAGCGCGTTGCTGCGCCCGGCGATGGTGACATAGACCTTGGCTCGGGGATCCGCTTCGTAGGTACGGAGTAGATCAAAAACATGTAATGCAGTTTTATGCGCGGAACCGATGCGGATTTCGACTTCAAAACCGAAAGGCTGGGCGGCATCTGCGATTTTTTGGGCGTGAACCAAATCAGCTTTGGAACCCATTAAAATGACTAATAACGGTTTCATGATAAAACTCCGGATTGTTTCAGATTAGATATAAGACGCGGATTGACAGGATATTCTGCGGGATCGAAAGTGAGGCCGGTGAGCAGTTCGTAAATCTGAATGTAACGCTGAGAAGCTTGCACCCAGAGGCTGGCATCCACGACAGGCGGTTCGCCTTCTCCGCGGTAGCCGAGGGCGGCGTAATGGCGGCGGATGAATTCCTTGTCGAAATTTTCGGGCTCTTCGCCTGAGGCAAAGCGCTCTGTGTATGAATCGGCCTTCCAGAAGCGTGAAGAATCTGGGGTATGAACTTCGTCAATCAACATGATGCGCCCGTCATCAGCCAAACCGAACTCATATTTGGTATCCACCAGGATCATACCGGCAGTCAACGCTATTTGCTGTCCGCGTTTGAAGATTTGGAGGGCTGCCGTTTGGATCTGGTCCCAGCTTTTGGCGTCAAGATACCCGTGCTGCACGACCTCGGCACAGGTCAGGCGTTCGTCGTGACCGGTTTCACCGCCCTTGGTGGTGGGCGTGATGATGGGGGTGGGGAGCTGCTGATTCTTTTGTAATCCGTCGTTAAAGGTGTAGCCGTAAATCTCGCGTTCGCCTAGTTCGTAGCGGCGCCAGAGTGCTGTTTCGGTGACGCCGGTGATGTATCCGCGCACGATCACCTCCACCATAAAAGGCTGAACTTTGGCAACAACAGCAGCGTTGGGATCGGGGATGGAGAGAATGTGATTGGGTATCAAGTCAGCGGTTTTTTCAAACCACCATGCAGAAAGCTGGTTGAGCACCTGGCCTTTGTAAGGCACCACCGCCAGATTGCGGTCAAAGGCAGACAGTCTATCCGTGGTGACCAGCAAGCGTTTGTTGTCTGGCAAATCGTACCAATCACGCACTTTGCCTTCCGTGCGGTTGGTGATAGGCAGGTCGCTGGATGCATATGCCAGCGGTATGATGGGAAGGATTTCTTTGGTGGTCAACATTCTTTTGATCTCCTATTAACTTTCTGAGGCGTATCGAACGCCGTTTAAAAAAAGCGGCAGCCCTGTAGCATCAGGACGGTGAATGCGATCAGGGGATTGGAAGGGAAAAACGTGATCTTCAGGGTGAGGCATCAAGCCCAAGACGTTGCCCTGTGGATTGCAAATGCCGGCAATATCCATCACAGAGCCATTGGGGTTGACCGGATACAAGCCGCTGGCTGGTTTGCCGTCAGGGTGGACGTAAACAAGGGCTAGCTGGTCATTGACTGAAAGGTTTTTTGCAACAACACTTTCGCTAACCTGGAAGTTTCCTTCACCATGAGCGACAGGGCAATCAATGATGTCTGAGAGACCTTTGGTCCACAGACAGTTTTGCGAAACAGGTTTTAAACTTACCCAGCGGCATTCAAAATGATTGCCCTGGTTATGTGTCAGCGTGGCAGTGCGGGTTTCGGTCAGAGCCTTGTTGCCCGGGAGTATACCCGCCTTGACCAGCACCTGAAAACCGTTGCAAATGCCGATGACAGGTTTGCCAGCAGCCACAAAGGCTTGAACCTGATCGAGGAAATAATGCGAAAGGTCAAGGGCGAACAGCTTGCCGGCACCGAGAGCATCTGCATAAGAAAAACCACCAGGTAGAACGAGCATTTGAAAAGCCGACCAGTCCGTTTTATCTTTGCGCAAGGTCGTGAGCGGCGTAATCTGTGAATCAGCCCCGGCAAGGGTTAAAGCTTGGGCGACGTCTCCATCGCGATTGGTGCCGGGTGTAAAGAGGATCAAGGCGTTTGGTTTCATGCCAGACCTCCTGCTATCTTGCGGTCTTTCCAGGCGCTCAACATGTCAGCAATAGGAACATTCAAAATGGGATACTTGGCGTGATTTATTTGCAAGTTCTGATGATTTTCGACTTTTCCAATTAACCGGATGGCGTAGTTTGACATCAGGTCTTCAAATTCAAACTGAGACTCGGCGGTGACTTCCACTAAAAAGCAGCCGGATGTCTCACCGAATAATGCGCGAATGGGTACTTCGTTATTGCGCAGATGTAGTTGCGCACCGAGGCGTCCTGCCAAGCACATTTCGGCAGCAGCAACCGCCAGCCCGCCTTCACTGAGGTCGTGGCAGGCTGCCACCAGTTTTTCTTGAACAGCTTTGTAAAAAGCCAGGTAAAAACGAGGATTTGCTTTGCTGCAAACGGGAAGGCCTTCATCAATAGCTTGGGTTGGATGTACCAAATTGAAATGGCTGCCGCCAAAGGCAGGGGCAAAATCGCCGATCAGGTAGATCAGGCTGCCGTCGTGCTTGAAATCCATGGTCAGTGACTGCTGCCAATCTGGCATCACTCCCAGAGCCGAAATGAGCAGGGTGGGCGGAATGGCGTGGAGTTTGCCATCCGAGCCAAGGTATTCATTGTTAAAAGAATCTTTACCAGAGATGAAGGGCGCTTCGTAATGTACAGCGGCTTCAAGACATGCCTGGGCGGATTGCACCAGGTCGCCCATAATCTCAGGCCGGGTGGGGTCACCCCAGCAGAAGTTATCCAGTATGGCGATGCGCGAGGGATCCGCACCACAGGCCACCGCGTTGCGAAAGGCTTCGTCAATCGTCAGCCAGGTCATCTGATAAGGATCAATTTTGCCGTACTCAGGGTTCAATCCGTTTGAAAGCACAAAGGCGTGGTTGGTCATGCTGGCCAGCGGTTTGATCACACTGCCATCCGAGGGGCCATCGTGGCGCAAACCGCACAAGGGCTTAACTACCGTGCCGCCCTGAACTTCGTGATCGTAATCACGGATGGTGCGTTCTTTTGAGGCAATATTGGGATGTGATAACAGTTTGAGTAATGTATTTTGAAAGTCACTGTTGGTTTGATCGTCAATGCTGATGGTCTGACCGGTTTCGAACCGTGGTTTGTTGATCCTGGCGGAATAATGGCGTTGAGGGATGCCGTGATGCAAGAACTCGTTATCCAGGTCAAGCACAAGGGTGGCGCCGTGAAAGACACGCATGCGGCCGGTACCGGTGAAGTTGCCAATGTCGGTCATTTCGACTTCATACTGAATACATAAGGCTGACAAAGCCTCGAGATTTTTCTTGGGAACAGCGATGACCATGCGTTCCTGGGCTTCTGAAAGCCAAATTTCCCACGGAGCCAGGCCGGGATACTTGAGCAGCACTTTCTTGAGCTGAACATCGCCACCGCATTCGGAGGCCATTTCACCCACTGCTGAAGAAAGTCCGCCGGCACCGCAATCGGTGATTGAGTTGTATAGTTCGCTATCACGGGCGAGCATGAGTACATCCACGAGACCTTTTTCAACCACAGGTGCGCCGATCTGGACGGATGCACCCGAGACCTCACCTGTCTGGGCGTCCATGGTCATGGAAGAGAAAGTGGCACCGCGCAAGCCGTCGCGGCCAGTGCGTCCGCCGAGGACGATGATGTGATCTCCGGGGGTCGTGGCGTGCGGATTGCTGCCTTTAGGCGCAAGACCGACGCTGCCGCAAAACACCAGCGGATTAGCGACATAACCGGGATCGTACCAGATGGCGCCGTTGACGGTGGGGATACCCATCTTGTTGCCGTAATCCTGAATACCGGCCACCACGCCAGATGCGATGCGCCGCGGATGCAGCACGCCTTCGGGCACCTCGGAGAGGGGCAGGTCAGCAGGACCGAAGCATAAAATATCCGTGGAGGCGATGGGTTTGGCAGACACGCCGATCACGTCGCGGATCACGCCGCCAATGCCCGTGTTAGCGCCGCCAAAGGGTTCAATGGCGGAAGGATGGTTGTGAGTCTCGACCTTAAAACTGAGTTCGTGAATGCCGTCAAATTCAACAATGCCGGCGTTTTCGGTGAATGCTGATAACACCCAATCCGCGTTGACCTGTTTGGTGGCGGCGCGGATGGTCTGGTTGAAGAGATGGCTGTATTGAGTAGGAAAGCTGCGTGAATCGGATTTATCGCGTTTGACGCTGACCTGGGATTTAAAGGTTTTATGAACACAGTGTTCGCTCCAGGTTTGGGCGAGCATTTCAAATTCTATGTCGGTCAGGTCGCGGTTTTCGCGTTCGCAGTAATCCTGAATGGCATGCATCTCGGCCAGGTTGAGGGCTGCCCGGCGCGAGGAGGAAACAGCCAGCAGACCGGTGTCATCCAATCCGCGCAGCAAGATGGACTCAACCAGGTCATGACTTTGCGCTGCTGTTGAAAAAGACGGGGTGATCTCACCAAGCGCGTAAGTCTGGATGACTGAATTGGAGAGCAACCGTTTAGCGGCAAGGTGTAATAAGTCGTCAGTTAATCCATCACCGTTAATGATGAATCGCAAGCCGGTGCAGGCGGATTCAAGTGAAGATATGCCGAGCAGGTGGGCGGCGCGGACTATTTGTTCCGCCACGGGGTCTGTTACACCAGGACGAAGCGCCACCTCAATGGTGCGTGTGGCGGGGTGTTCTTTCTGGTTTGGGTTGTGATCTGTCAGGGGGATCTCAAGAAGGTCTATTTCTATTACCTGGGTTACCGGGTCGTGCAGGAGCTGCGCCGCCAGTTTTTCGGCTTCTGGTTCGTCCAGACCTCCTCGCACGAAGTAGAGGTCGTGACATCGAATTTGGGTGATTTGGTTGAGTGAGAGCGAGTGGGCATCAGCAAGGTAGCCGAGGGAGCGAGGGTCGTTGGCAGTGTTGGGTTTAACGACGAAACGATAAACTGCTGCCGAGCCGTTTACTTTCATAGAAGGATAACCTCATAATGTTTATTAATGGTTCGATTTTAGTGTTCTTTAGCTCATTTGTCTAGACAATACACCTTAAATTAATCATATTCTTAAGGTCACCACAATAGGGGAGCACTCCGGATTTTCTACTAACGCTAAAATGAACCAGACACTATGAATTGATGAGGTTTTTGATGCGCTTTGCCAGTTCACGACTGGCGGTGGGGGCTATGCCGGTATAGGCAGAAACTTCAGAAAGCGCGTCCACTTCATCCGCAGTCAGGTGCTGCAAGATGAAATCATCTTTTTTGAGCAACCCGGTGAGGGGATTTTTTTCGCCGTGTTGGATTGCCTGCCAGGCGGTCATGGCGTGATTGCGCAGGTGTTCGTGGGTCTCCTGACGATCCGCGCCTTTTTTACTAAGCGCCATCATCACACGCTCTGTGCAGGCAAAGGGGGCATAAATTTCTAGGTTGCGCTGGATGGCTTCATGGTTGATAGTCATATTCTTAACCAGCTTGTTCATCACATGGAGCAATTCATCGCAAATGAGGAAGGATTCCGGCAGAATGGTGCGGCGATTGGCGCTGTCATCCAGGGTGCGTTCGAGCAGGTTGGTGGCGGCGTTCTGCCAGGCCACCTGCGGATACACAGAAAGCTGGCGCGCCAGCGAATCAATCTTTTCGGCGTTGATCGGGTTGCGCTTGAACGGCATGGCCGAAGAGCCCACCTGTTTGGCGGCGAAAAATTCGCTGATCTCGCCGATGGATGGAGATTGCAGCACGCGCAGGTCAAAAGCGAATTTGTGCAGCGCGGCGCCTAAACTGGCTAAGGCGCTAAGCACGGTGAAATCCTGCTTGCGTGAACAGGTCTGCGTGCTAATGGGATAAAAAGGCAGTTTCAGATCATCGCTGAGGGCTTTTTCAAATGCAGGGTAGTTTTCAGCGCCCAGCAGATCAAAATATGCTGCGGATGTGCCAACGGCACCTTTAAAACCTTTACCCCACAGGCTGGTTTTAACTTCTTGCAGTGATTGCCAATCATCCAGCAGGTCTTGAGCGTAGACCGATAGTCTGTAACCCAGGGTGGAAGGTTCGGCGGGCTGCAGGTGGGTGAAAGCCATGATGGGCAGATCGGCGGTCTCTTCCATGCGGGCGGCGAGAGAGAGCAGCAGCGTTTCGAGTTTGGCAAGCACCAGCTCCAGCGCACTGCGCATACGCAGCACATCAGTGTTGTCTTCAATATCCATCGAAGTGGCGCCCATGTGGATCACTCCGCCGGCAGTCGGGCACTGGGCTGCATACGTTTTCAGTTCCGCCATCAGGTCGTGATGAATCTCCGATTCGATATCAAGTGCGGTTTCCATATCAATTTCTGAGGCATGCTGATCCAGTTCGGTCACCTGTTCAGGGGTGACCAATCCAAACGCGGATTGGGCGCGAGCCAGCGACACCCACAAACGGCGCCAGGTCTTGCGTTTGTTGACCTCGCTCCACACCTCGCGCATTTCCTTTGACCCGTAACGCCAACTGAACGGGGATTGGTAATTGTCATACATGCTCATGGAAATCATCCTTGCGAAAAATGTATTCTGATAACAACCAGACTCACCCGAAAACGCTAACACGTCACGGATAAATGTATTATACGTGCGACTGAAAAATGGTACAGCTTTTAAACCAGGATTACTAAAAAGTTAACAAATCTAAAAAGAATTTCTCGGGTAAGACCCCAACACTCTTAAAAGGGTGGCGTATTCTTCAAGATGATTCAGTGCGCGGATGACCTTTTGGTCCTTGGTCGAACCGGCGAAATCCACGTAGAACTGGTACTCACCAGGTTGGCCGATTAGCGGACGGGATTCCAGCTTCGAGAGGTCAATGTCGCGCAGCGCGAAGACGCTTAAGGCCTTGAAGAGCGAACCGGGCAGGTTTTTCAGACACACCAAAATAGAAGTTTTGGCGTCTTTGCCGGGGTCAACAGGTTCAGGGGAGAGCACCAGAAAGCGGGTGAAATTAGCCTCGTCGTCTTCAATACCTTCCATCAAAATGGACATACCGTAAAGCTCAGCGGCGCGGCGGCTGGCAATGGCGGCCGTGGTCTGGTTGCGGGTTTCAGCCAACTGTTTGACTGCGCCGGCGGTGTCGTAGACTTGCTCCACTTTAACGCCGCCTTCCCAGCGATCGAGAAAGCCACGGCATTGGTCAAGTGCTTGGGGATGACTGATGACCTTGGTAATCTTATCCATGGTGGCACCGGGGGCGGCGATCAGGCAGTGGCGCACACGCAGGGTGGTTTCGCCGATGATATGAAGGCTGTGTTCTCTGAGCAGATCATAATTGCGGTGAATGCTGCCGGCCAGCGAATTTTCGATGGGGATGAAGCCAAGTTGGCAGGCACCGCTATCAACGGCGTCAAAGACATCTTCAAAACGGGCTTTGCCTACCGCAACGGCCTTGCTGCCAAAATATTCGAAAAGAGCGGCTTCAGAATAGGCGCCGGGTTCGCCCTGAAAAGCGACGTTGAGAGAAGTAGTGGAATTAAGATTGGTCATCGAGGATTCCTTTCAATGCCGTTAAGGCGGAAGTATAAGAGCGCCAGCCCAGGCCGGTGATGGTACCGGCGCAAACCGGCGAGATCACTGAAGTGCGGCGGAAGTCTTCACGCGCATAAATATTAGAGAGGTGTACCTCGATCACGGGCAATCCAATCGAAGCAATGGCGTCGCGCAGTGCGATGGAGGTGTGACTGTAAGCGCCTGGATTAAAAATCACACCATTAGCCCATTTGATCGCATCCTGTAGGGTGTCAATGAGTTCCCCTTCGTGGTTGGATTGCACAAAGTGCAATTCTACATCGAGCGGCTTTGAAAGATCAGACAGATGTTGATTAATCTCATCAAGCGTCTGGGTGCCATAATGTGCGGGGTCGCGCTTGCCAAGAAAGTTCAGGTTGGGACCGTTGAGAATTAAAATGGATTTCATAATTATTCCTCCTTACCAAATAATGCGGTTTTCCCAGTCTTCAACGACCAGGCCGGTTTGCACCTTGCCGATCCGTTCTGGCAGGGCGAAATGGATTTGTTTGGCGGTGCGTTTTTTATCCAACAAGGTAGCGGCAATAATTTCCTGGCGGTTCAGGTCAGCCGGGATTCTGACCGGCAGACCCATTTTAGTGAAATCCGCAGCCAGTTTTTCTGCTAAACCGGGTTCGGCGAGATTGATGGATTCAGCCAGGCGGGCTTCAGCAATCATGCCAATGGCCACACATTCGCCGTGAGAGAGCCGATAGTTTGAGGCTTTCTCAACCCCATGGCCAATGGTGTGGCCAAGATTGAGCGACTGGCGCAGACCTCTTTCATAGGGGTCGGCGGTGATGATCTCGACCTTAACCGCAATGGCACGGCTGATCAGTTCGGTGATGTCGTTGATGTTTTGCGGCCAACCAGCGGCACATTGATTGTAGAGAGTAAGGTCGGCAATGACGCCGTGTTTGATAGTTTCGGCCATTCCGCTGAGTATTTCGGCAGGGGGCAGGGTGCTCAAGACTTCGGGGTCTGACAACACCAAGAGCGGGGCATGAAAAGCACCGATCAGGTTCTTGCCCTGCGGTAAATCCGCGCCGGTCTTGCCGCCCAGGCTTGAATCAACCATGGCGAGCAGACTGGTGGGCACATTCACCCAGGGCACACCGCGCAAATAGGTGGCCGCAGCAAAGCCGGTCAGGTCGCCGGTGACGCCTCCGCCCAGGGCGATGACCACGCTGCCTCGTTCAACGCCGGCAGAAAGTAAGCCTTCCCAAATGGCAGCAACCGTCTGGATGGTCTTGTGTTCTTCACCGGCAGGAATGACAATTTTCACGGCTTCAATACCGGCTGCATTGAGTGATTTGAGGGTGCGGCCAGCATAAAGCGGATTGACATTTTGGTCGCACACCAGCGCGGCTGGGCCGTGGATGCCGTGTTCGACCAGGGATTTGCCGAGTTGATTTAAAATACCCGGCTGCACCACAATATCGTAGGCTTCGTCCATGCCCTGCACTTGAAACTGGCCAATACGGATTTGAATTTCGCGTACGATCTCCTCCGGGTTGAGGTTGTCTGTAATCATCGCTTTACCAAAAGAAGCATAATGCTCATGGCGGTGGGCGAGCAGGTCTGTCAGGCGTTGGCGGGGATCATCCATTACCAATGGGCGTACATAGTTATCGGCGGAAAGACGTGAAACGAGCGTATCAATGCTGGCTGAGAGCAAGACGACTTGGCCGTAGCTTTCGGTCAACAACCGGTTCTTGTTATCGAGCAGTGCGCCGCCGCCCAGAGAAATCACTGAGGATGGATCCGCTTTGAGCAGGTGATCCAGAGTGGCGCTTTCGAGTTCGCGAAAAACCGCTTCGCCCAAAATACGAAACATGGTTTCGATGGATTGCCCTGCTTCTTTTTCAATTTCGGCATCCAGGTCAAACCAGGTTTTGTTGAGCCGTTGAGCAAGCAATCGGCCAACGGTGGTTTTACCAGTGCCTGATGGGCCGTACAGGCAGATGCTCATGAGGGCTCCTGTTCAGGCCAGAATACGGTCTGACCGCCTGTCATGGGTAAATCTTTGAGATTAGCTTTTCGCAAATGCGTGAAACGAGGTTTTAGCTCTGAAAGCGAATCACCGCCCAATTTTTCAAGCAGTGCATCCGCCAGCACGAAAGCCAGCATGGCTTCAGCCACGGGCACAGCGCGCGGCACAGGGCAGAAATCGGATCGTTCGTAGACGGTATCGGTTTCCTGACCGGTGGCTAAATCCACCGTACGCTGCGGAGAGAGGGTGGTGGCAATCGGTTTCATGGCCAGGCGCAGCAGCAGGGGCTGGCCGTTGGAGATACCGCCTTCCACACCGCCGGCGTGATTGGTCTTGCGCACGATCTCGCCGTTTATTAGCAAGATGGCATCATGAACTTGTGTACCCGGCAGGGCCGCATTTTCAAAGGCAGAACCAATTTCAACGCCCTTAATGGCAGGAATGCTTAACATGGCGGCAGCCAGGCGGCCATCCAGGCGTTTATCCCATTGGACGTAAGACCCCAGCCCTACCGGCAATCCGAATGCAGCCACTTCAACAATGCCGCCCAGGGTGTCGCGGTCATCCATCCCCTGGCGGATGCGCAGGCGCATGGCTTCAGCCGCGGATTCTTCCGGGCAGCGCACGTCGTTAGACTCGGCCAAAGCGGCCCGTTTTTCGAGCGGAATGTTTTCGAGATCAGCCGTAATTTCTGCAATCGCGCGCACATATCCGCCCACCTGGATATCAAATTCTGATAGCAATGCCTTGCACAGTGCCCCCATGGCGACGCGGGCGGCGGTTTCGCGTGCAGAGGCGCGTTCGAGCGCTGGTCGCAGGTCGTCGAATCCGTATTTGACTGCGCCGGTAAGGTCAGCATGACCCGGCCTCGGCGTGGTGAAAGCATTGATGGCTTTGCCTTTCCAACGCGAGTGGTCTGAGTTTTCAATTAGCAGCGCGACAGGTGCACCTGTAGTCAGACCGTCCATGACGCCTGAAAGGAGCTGCGCGCGGTCGTGTTCAATTTTCATGCGTCCGCCAGCGCCAAAACCCATTTGGCGGCGTTCCAATTCGTTATTGATCAGGTCTTCAGTGACCGGCAAACCGGCAGGTAGACCTTCAAGAATCACCGTCAGGGCTGGTCCATGAGATTCACCTGCGGTTAGAAATCGTAATGTCATGACTTGCTCCTTGCAAAAATTAGGGTCTTACGGCTTCCAACATGAGTGAACGAGAGGGGGAAAATCCCGTCCAGCGTTCAAAGGCCAGCGCAGCTTGTTCGACCAGCATACCCAATCCGTTGCGACAGGGTAAACCGGCAGCGGCGGCGCGTAATAAAAATCTTGTTTCCATTGGATTGTACACCACGTCATAAATACAAGCATGCGTCGGAAGGGCAATAGCTTCTGGCCAGGCGCAACTTTCGATATTGGGATGCATGCCCATGGGAGTGGCATTAACCATCAGGTCAGACTCTAGCCCCGCTTGTTCAATAGATTGTGGGGTAAAGGGGACCACTTCCAGTTTGGATGCATCAAGGTCCTGGGCAGAAAAATGCGTATAGAGACTATCGACTTGTTCCTGGCGCAAGTCTGTGACGCGGGTTGTCCATCCGCGGGTGAGCAGGGCATAAATGACCGCCCTGGCTGCCCCGCCAGCACCTAAAACCAGCGCTGATTTTGCGTTTTGGATCGGCAGGTGAGAGAGGTCCCCCCAGAATCCGGGGGCATCGGTGTTGTCTCCGACGAGCTGACCAGATTTCATATAGAGGGTGTTTACCGCACCAATGGCAGCCGCGGAGGGGGTCAGTTCATCCACCAGCGAGAAAACCGACTGCTTGTGTGGAATGGTAACGTTCAATCCGTGCAATTCACCTGAGCGTAAAAGGTTGATGAGTGCCTCAAGTTCCTCTTGTCCATCAGGCAGGGGAGAAACCTGAAAGAGGTCATACTTACCCTTCAAACCAGCTTCGGCAAGCGCAGTTAGGTGAAGCACAGGTGACACACTGTGTCCAATTGGATACCCGATGAGTCCGAGAGAATAGTTTTCTGGCATGGCTTTTAGCCTTCAGTCGATATTGAAGCGCCTAATTTTTGCAGTATTTCCGCAAAAGCAGGGAAAGATTCAGCGGTGCATTCCGCATTGCGGACGGTGACCGGCGATTCGGCAGCCAATCCAGCTACTGCCAGAGACATGGCCAGCCGGTGATCGCCGTGGGATTCAACGGTGCCGCCTTGCAGCTTTCCACCGTGGATAGTGAAGCCGTCTGAGTGTTCTTCAATTTCGACTCCGAGAAGTCGTAATTCAGTGGCCAGCATGGCAATGCGGTCAGATTCTTTGAGTCTCAGTTCTTTGGCATCATGAACGGTGGTCGTGCCATTGGACACAGCAGCAGCAATTGCAAATATGGGGAATTCATCAATCATACGCACCACCAGAGGGCCGCTAACTTCAGTGCCTTGCAGTTCAGAGGCATTCACTTGAAGGTCGCCAACCAGTTCTCCGCCGGCCTCATGTTGATTCGAAAAGCTGATATCCGCGCCCATGGCTTGCAGGCCATCCAGCAGACCGGTGCGGGTGGGGTTGAGACACACGCCTTTGAGCGTCAGCGACGAACCGGGGATGATCAAGGCAGCCACGATCAGAAAGGCTGCTGCCGAGGGATCTGCGGGCAGAGACATATTCAGGGGTAATAGCTTAAGCGGATTGGGTGGGGTGAGTTCCACCATGTAGCGCAGGGTGTTATGCGCTTCGACTTCATAAGAATTAACCGTCACCCCCATGCTTGAAAGCATGCGTTCGGTGTGGTCGCGAGAAGGGCCTGGTTCGTTGAGCAGGGTGGTACCCTCCGCACCTAAGGCAGCTAATAACAGACACGATTTCACCTGTGCACTGGCAACTGGTAGATCATAGGTTAGCGGTTTTAACTTTTGACCTTCTGACCGTTCTTGAATGGTCAGCGGGGCAATGCCGCCGGGAGTTGTTTTGATGACCGCACCCATTTTGCGTAGCGGTTCAACGATTCGGTCCATGGGGCGTCGGCGCAGGCCGTAGCTGCCATCCAGGGTGGCGGTGACGCCGGCACCGGCGATGGCACCGGCCAACAAACGCAGCGTGGTGGCTGAATTACCGCAGTCAATGGGGAAGGTAGGGTTTTTCCAGGCGCTGATGCCGCGGCCTTCGACGGTCAGGGTTTCGCCATCCAGTGACCATTGAATGCCGAAAGAGGTCAGAGCTTGCAGCATGGGACGCGTAACGCCGGATACTTGAAAATGTTCGATTCGGCTGGTGCCATCCGCGAAAGCGGCGAATAGTGCAGCCCGATGCGAGATGGATTTGTCACCAGGCAGTTCGGCAGATACCGAACCGATGAGCGGATTGGCAGATTTAGAAATCAGGTTCATGATTTCCCTCCTTTTTGAAATGAGTCCATAATAGCGGTACGACGGGCAGCGCCTTCTTCAAAGAGTTTGGTAAGCGCCTCAAAATCGTCTTTTTCAAGGGCATGTTCAATTAATTCCAGCCGGGCATGAAAATTCTTCAAATCCGCGATCACATTTTCGCGATTGTTGCCGAGAATGTAATGCATCATGTCTATATTTTCTGCTGCCAGACGGGTGGTGCTTTTGTACCCAGGGCCGACCAATGGGGCTGCTTCAAGCGGTGTTACGCCAGAAAGGCAGTTGGCGACCAGGTAGGGCAGGGCGCTGATGGCTGATGCCCAGCGGTCATGTTCCAACGGGTCGAGCCAGACCGGATGTGCACCAACGGCCTCGACCAATTGCAAAGCAAGCTTTAAGGCTGTTGGTGTCGTGCGATTAAGCGCCAGCAAAGCAAAACTGCCGCCCCGATAGAGATCAGCATCCGCGTTTGAAAGCGAGCTGACTTCTTTGCCGCTCATGGGGTGTCCGCCGATGGGGATGAAGCGTTCGGGCAGTTCTTCCATGATGGGCAGAATGTTGTTTTTGGTTGAACCGATATCCATGACCACTGCGTGTCCGGGATGGTCAAGCGGAATTTGCCTTAGCAACGTCGGGATCAAACCTAACGGAGCACACAGAATGATGAAATTGGCTTCGGGCAGCAGCTCTGTCGGACGGGTGCTGACGCGGTCAAAAAGCTGCATTTCATTTGCCTGACGGCAAACCTGTTCGTCAGGGTCAATGCCAAATAGTGAGGCGGTCTTTCCCCGCAAGGCCATGGCCAGCGAGCCGCCCATCAAGCCGATGCCCCAGATGGCGACTTTGGCCGTTGAGAGTGATTTTGGTACCCAGGATGGTTCGCTGTCGTGAGCGGATTGATCAGTCTGCATGGCTGATATCCGGGCGCAGTCTGGCTGCATCATGCAGGTAGATATGTTTGACGGCAGTTTGCGGCAGGTCTGTGTTCCAGTGGATCAACACACGCACACACTGCGCGAGGCTGCCGGGCACATCAATCTCGCTGGCGCACATCAGCGGAACATCCTTCCAACCCATTTCGCGCGCGGCTTTGGCGGGATGCACCATCTGCAAGTCGCCGGTAACGGTAAACCATGCGCTGGCGATGTCGCTGGTTTGCAGGGATGGGTTGGCTTTCAGGATAGCTGAAAGCAATTCACCAGTGGCAGAAAGGATGGATGATTCATCCGCCTGGCAGGTAGTCGCGCCGCGAATTCCACGAATCGCCATCTTAAGCCTGCCCCTGGGGTTTCTGAGGTACCTTGCTGGGGGGAACATAACGGCCGACAGCTTCGGCAATGCCGCGAATCTGGCGTACCAGGGTTGCGAATTTTTCGGGCTTTAGAGATTGTCCGCCATCCGACATGGCTTTTTCGGGATTGGGATGTACTTCGATGATCAAGCCATCTGCGCCAGCAGCAACCCCGGCTCGTGCTACGGCGGTGACGTATTGCCATTGACCTGTACTATGGCTGGGATCGAGGATAACGGGCAAGTGGGTCAGGCTTTTGAGCACTGGAATGGCGTTGATGTCGGTGGTGTTGCGCGTGGAGGTTTCATAAGTGCGGATGCCGCGTTCGCAGAGAATGACCTTGCGGTTACCGTGAGAGAGGATGTACTCCGCTGCCATCAGCAATTCTTCGATGGTGGCAGACATGCCGCGTTTGAGCAGCACGGGTACCTGACTTTCACCGGCTGCATGGAGGAGGCTATAATTTTGCATGTTGCGCGCACCGATTTGAATCACATCTGCATATTTGGCGATCAGAGGCACCTGTTCAGGCGACATGGCTTCGGTGACCACCGGCATGCCTGTTATCTCTCGAACTTCTGCCATCATTTCGAGTGCTTTTTCGCCCAATCCCTGGAAGGCATAGGGAGAGGTGCGAGGTTTGAAAGCACCGCCGCGCAGGGCATGTGCGCCAGCTTCCTGGCAGGCCAGGGCGGTTTCAAGCAACTGGTTGCGATCTTCAACCGCACAGGGGCCAGCGATCAGCACCACGCCGTCACCGCCCATCTGCACGCCGTCCAGCGGGAAGGTGGAATTCTCAGCGATGAACTCACGCGACGCCAATTTGTAGGGCCGAGATATGGGCACAATGCGGTCCACACCATCCATGACTATGAAGGTGTCGCGTGCATTGATGGGATTATTACCAACCACACCGATGACGGTGCGTTCAGCGCCGCGGGATGTGTGTGGGGTAAACCCCAGGGTGTCTATTTTTGCCAGGACTTCATCAATTTCGGTTTCTGTTGCTTCGGTACTCATAATAATCATCATTGCGGGTAACTCCCTTTCAAAAATAAAAAAAGAACGAGGCCTTTGACCTCGCTCTTTGTTTTTACTTCTTTTCCTTCCAATATTACTTAAGCGGCGTCAGAGGTCTTTGGATTCCCAAAGCCATAAAAATAGACGTAGCTAAAATAAAAGTTAGAAGATGACTTGTTCATTATTTTTCCTGTGTAATCCTAAGTATCATAGCCATTTTAGTTGCATTTGTCAACCAGCAAAAAATAAAAATTTCCTTAAAAATTTAATTGACGTAAGCACACCATTCGGGGGAGTGTTTGCCTTTGCCGCGCAACGTTTCGTGGAAGGCTGCCTGGATTTTCCGCGTGATGGGGCCGGCTTTACCACTGCCGATGACTCTGAAATCCACTTCGCGGATGGCGATGCACTCGGCTGCGGTGCCGCAGACGAACAATTCATCTGCGATATAAAGCTGGTCGCGTGAGATGGGCTGTTCCTTGAGGGTTAGTCCGAGGTCGCTGCAGATGGTCAGCAGTGAATCGCGAGTGATACCTTCCAAAATGGCGGCAGTGTGAGTAGTGTAGATGGTGTTGCCGCGCACGATGAAGAGGTTTTCACCTGAACACTCTGCCACATACCCCTGGGGATCAAGCAGAATGGCTTCGTCGAATCCGAGGCGGATGGATTCGGTCTTGGCCAGCAGGCTGTTGGCATAGTTGCCAGAGACTTTGGCTTTGGTCATGGAGACGTTGGGGTGGTGACGGGTGAAAGACGATACGTGTGCGCGAATGCCATTTTCAAGTGCATCCTTACCCAGGTATGCGCCCATATCCCAGACGGCAATACCCACTTTAGCCTGGGTGACGTCGAGGTTGAGACTGAGCACAGGGCCGCCGCTGTAGATCAGCGGGCGGATGTAGCAATCTTCAAATTCATTGGCTGCAATGGTCTTCTTTACCGCTTCGCCTAATTCTTCAGCGGTGTAGGGCAGGGTTTTGAAACCCAGTATGAGTGCAGAATTAATCAAACGTTCCATGTGTTCTTTGAGACGAAAAACAGCCGGCCCTTTATCCGTTTTGTAGCAGCGGATGCCTTCAAAAACAGCCGAGCCGTAGTGAAGGGCGCTGGTCAAAAAAGGCACAGTGGCCTTTTCAAATTCGATCAATTCCCCATCCATCCAAATGTACTTGCTTTCATTACCCATTGTGTTCTCTCCAAAGTTCTTTTGTGATGCATGGGCACTCAAGGGTGCCGCATGGTATTGGTTAGTTCATGTTTTTAATGATCAGGTCAGCCATTTGAGTGGTGGTCAGGCTGCCGCCGAGATCCGCGGAGCGAGCACCGTCACTGATGGTTTTTTCAACAGCTTTTTCAATCAATTCGGCTTCCTTTTCCATATTCAGTGAATAACGCAGCATCAAGGCAGCACTGAGGATGGTGCCGATTGGATTGGCAATGCCCTGACCGGCAATATCCGGAGCGGAGCCGTGGATCGGTTCGTAGAGACCTGCGCCTTCGTCGCCAAGTGATGCAGAAGGCAGCATGCCCATGGAGCCAGCCAGTACGGAGGCTTCATCGGTGAGGATGTCGCCGAACATGTTCTCGGTGACCATCACATCCGTAGAAGCAGGCGAAGTGATCAGACGCATGGCAGCAGTATCTACGAGCGTATGTTCCAGGGCAATACCTGGGAACTCCGCAGCTACTTCGATGGTGATCTTGCGCCATAAGCGTGAAGATTCCAATACGTTGGCTTTATCCACAGAAGTAACTTTCTTGCGGCGTTTTTCGGCCAGTTTGAAGGCCATGCGTACCACGCGGCGAATCTCGTCGTCTGTATAAACAAGGGTATCCACAGCGCGTTCATGGCCATCGACGATTTCTCGTCCTTTAGGCTGACCAAAATACAAGCCGCCGGTCAGTTCGCGCACCACGATCATATCCACACCGACCAGTTTTTCCGGTTTTAGCGGTGAGGCTGCTACAAGAGCAGGATGCACTTTGACAGGGCGCAAATTGGCATAGACGCCAAGCCCTTTACGCAGCCCGAGCAAGCCTTGTTCAGGGCGGACTTTTGAATCGGGGTTATCCCATTTGGGACCGCCGACTGCGCCTAACAGCACCGCATCAGACTTTTGGCAGGCCGCCAGAGTTTCTTCTGTAAGGGCGGTGCCATATTGATCTATCGAACAGCCGCCAATCAGGTGTTCTTCAGTATGAAACACAACCCCTGAGCGGCGTGAGATTTCATCCAGAACCCTGACAGCTTGCGCCACAACTTCAGGGCCGATGCCGTCACCGGGCAATAATGTGATCTTGAATTCTTTCATAATGTTCCTTGTCTATTTGCTTTCTTCAATATTGCCGTTTGAGGTCATCAGGCCATATTCGAAGGAATCCGCAAGCGCCATCCAACTGGCTTCAATGATATTGGGGCTGGCGCCTACTGTGCTCCAGCGGTGGAAGCCGTTTTGGGTGTCAATCAAGACGCGGGTGATGGCTTCAGTGCCTAACGAACCGTCGAGAATTCGGACTTTGTAGTCCATCAAGTGAAATTCATTGATATAAGGATAAATACCAACCAGTGCCTTGCGCATGGCCATATCCAGTGCGTTGACAGGGCCGACACCCTCGCCTGCCGTGTGGTAGATTTCGTCACCCACTTTGATCTTGACAGTGGCTTCGGCAAAGGTTTTGCGTCCATGACGTCTTTCGACGTTGACGAAAAAGTCAACCAGTTCAAAAGGTGGTTTGTAATCAGGGCGTTGGCGTTTGAACAGCAGCATAGCCGAGGCTTCAGCAGCTTCAAATGAAAAGCCTTGAGATTCCAATTCCTTGATATTGTTGAGCGTGCTGGTGACATGCTCGTTGTTATCCACCTCGAGCCCGTATTCTTCCGCTTTGCTGAGGATGTTTGCCTTTCCTGACAGCTCAGAAACGACCACACTCATGTGGTTGCCCACTAGTTCGGGATCAATGTGCTGGTACGATTTGGCTGAACGTCGCATGGCAGAAACATGCACACCGCCCTTGTGAGCAAAAGCGGCCTGCCCAACATAAGCAAGATATTCATCCGGTGAAAGGTTGGCCATCTCCGCTACGAAATGAGAGAGGTCATAAAGTCCGGTCAGTTTGCCTTTTTCGAGGCATTGATATCCCAGTTTTAACTCGAGGTTTGACATTACGGAACATAGATTTGCGTTACCACAGCGTTCTCCATACCCATTGATAGTGCCCTGAACATGGGTGCAGCCTTCTTGTACAGCTGCGAGGCTGTTGGCGACAGCACACTCGCTATCGTTGTGGGCATGAATTCCGAGAGGAATCTCGACTGCTTTACGGATGGTTTTGACAATGGCACTTATTTCGTGAGGCAAAGTGCCGCCGTTGGTATCACACATGACGACCCGTTCTGCTCCGCCGCGGATGGCCGCATTGAGGGTTTCGAGGGCATAAGCGGGATCATCTTTATAGCCGTCAAAGAAATGTTCGGCGTCGTAGATCACCCGTTTGCCTTTGGAGCGCAGGTATGCCACACTTTGTTCAATTATGCGCAGATTATCAGGCAGGGTGGTGCGCAGCACTTCGGTAACATGCAGCGTCCAGGTTTTGCCAAAGATGGTGCAGACTGGAGTGTTGGCATCTAACAGGGCTTTAATGTTGGCGTCATCTTCGGGTCCGCCATTTGCACGGCAGGTGGAACCAAAAGCTGCGATCAAGGCATGCTTCCAGGTCATTTCGGCGGCACGGCTGAAAAACTCAACATCCTTGGGGTTCGAACCGGGCCAACCGCCTTCAATGAAGGTCACGCCCAGATCATCCAAACGTTGTGCCACACGCAATTTATCGCTGCAAGAGAGTGATATATCCTTGCGCTGCGTACCGTCTCTCAAGGTGGTATCGTATATTTCTATCATGTTGTCACCCCTTTATGGTGTGAAACTTCGTATTCCTTGACCTGGTCAGCAAATGAAATCAGGTATCCTAATTCGTCACTGCCTTGAACCAGGCAAGTCTTTGAAAAAGCATCAATTTCAAAATGGACGCTTTCGCCGTCAGGTGTATTGAGCGTTTGTGCTTCAAGATCAATGTTCCATTCAGAGCGCGGAACTTCATCCAGCAGGTCTTTAAGCCTCTGATGTGTGGCTGCATCCACCTGAATGGGAAGTAAACCGTTTTTGAGTGAATTATTGCGAAAAATATCACCAAAAGATAAGGCCACTACAGCATTAAAACCAAAACCGGTTAAAGCCCAGGGGGCATGTTCGCGGGAGGATCCGCAGCCGAAGTTATTGCCTGTAAAAAGGATGTGCGCACCCTGCGCTGCAGATTGGTTAAGCAAAAACTCAGGCTTGGGCGAGCCATCCGCATTGTAACGCCAATCTGAAAACAGGTTGGCTGCCAGACCAGCTTTGTCGGTCACTTTAAGAAAGCGCGCGGGGATGATCTGATCGGTATCAATGTCATCCATGGGAAGGGATATGGCACGGGAGGTAATTGTTTTTATGGGTTCCATGATGATTCCCTTTCAGCTTTCTAACATCGTGCGAACATCGGTGACACAACCGGTAACGGCAGCAGCGGCGGCAGTCAATGGACTAGCCAACAAAGTACGTCCACCTTTGCCCTGACGGCCTTCGAAATTGCGGTTGCTGGTGCTGACCGCGTATTCACCGGGAGCGATCTGGTCGCCATTCATGGCAATGCACATACTACAGCCGGCTTCACGCCATTCGGCGCCAGCATTTTTGAAAATTATATCGAGACCTTCGGCTTCAGCCTGGCGTTTAACCTGCTGTGAGCCAGGTACGACCAAAGCACGTACACCGTCAGCAACTTTTCGTCCGCGCATGATGCTGGCGGCTTCCTGTAAGTCAGAGAGGCGTCCGTTGGTGCAGCTTCCAATGAAAACCACGTTGATGGGATGTCCCAACAAGGAGCTGCCTGCATCCAAACCCATGTAAGCCAGGGATTTCTCGAGACCGGCTTTCTGGCTTTCATCAGTGAAGGCAGCCGCGGTGGGGATTTTGCCGCTCACGGGAATGCCCATGCCGGGATTGGTGCCGAAAGTAATCATCGGTTCCAAACTGGATGCATCCAGTGTAACGCTGTGATCATAAGCAGCGCCGTCATCAGTGGGAAGCGTCTTCCAGTAAGCGAGGGCTTTATCCCATTCAGCGCCTTTGGGGGCATATTCGCGGCCTTTGATATAGTCATAAGTCACTTCATCCGGCGCGATCATACCGGCGCGCGCACCTGCTTCGATGGACATGTTGCAAATGGTCATGCGCTCTTCCATGCTCAGTGCACGGATGGCAGAGCCACAATACTCGAGCACGTAACCGATTCCGCCGCTCACGCCAATTTTAGCGATCAGGGCGAGGATGATATCCTTGGCGGTTACCCCTTTTGCAAGTTTGCCTTCGATGCGCACTTCCATGGTTTTAGGTTGGTGCTGCAGCAGACATTGAGTGGCTAAAACGTGCTCCACTTCGCTGGTGCCTATACCGAAAGCCAGAGCGCCGAAAGCACCGTGGGTAGAGGTGTGACTGTCACCGCAGACGATGGTCATGCCCGGTTGGGTTAAACCCATTTCAGGGGCAATGACATGCACGATGCCGTTGTTTGTGCTGGAGGGGCCATAGGCACGGATACCGAAAGTTTTGGCATTTTCTTCGAGCTGTGCGATTTGTTTGCGGCACAATTCGTCCGCCCATGCAAGACGCCCTTCCACGGTGCCGTCTTTGGAGGGCAGGGTGGGTACGCCGTGGTCTACAGTAGCTATGGTGCGGTCTGGCCTGCGGACGACCAATCCACGTGCACGAAGGCTGGTGAAAGCCTGGGGAGAAGTCACTTCATGAACCAGGTGCAGGTCAATAAACAAGATACCTGGCGCGTCGGGCTGTTGAGTGACTAAATGTTCGTTCCAGACTTTCTGAAACAGGGTTAATGGGCTTCCCATTTTTCACTTCCGGTTTCTTCAGTGAGGTTAGAGGTGCTGCTGAGGTCTGAACCGGCTTCTTCGGAAGTGAACATGTTAGACATATCCCAGGCTTCGGGAATTGTACGCGGTTGGGGAAAGGTTTCCATGGGTTTCTCGGTCTGAGGGATTTGTGAATACTGTGCAGGTTTCATAATATATCTCCATACTTCAAAAAATTATCGGATGGTCTGGAAGGCAGATGTTTCCACTGCACCGTATTGACCACTGGCAACTAACATTTTATTTAATGCGGATAGATACGCTTTTGCGCTGGCGACAACGATGTCTGTATCCGCTCCGTAACCGCCAAAGGTTCGCGGCTGGCCGGTTTCGTTTTGTGCATCATGCACGACGGGTAAATCGCAGCTTTCGATGCGCACGGTGACTTCACCGAGTGCGTCAATACCTTCCGTGATGGCGTGTATAACGAACTCCACCAGCGTGCTGCTGGTGTGGACAATGGCGTCAATGGCTTTGAAAGCCGCATCCACAGGACCGGTGCCGATGGAGGCATGCACCTGAGTTTGTCCGTCAGGTCCAACCAGGCGTACGGTGGCAGTGGGCAGCCCCATGGTGCCGCAAGAGACCATTAGTCCATCCAGACCGAAGATGACCTTATGCTGATAACTCTCGTCAGAGACAAGCGCTTCAATATCTGCATCAGTAATGGTTTTCTTTTTATCGGCCAGGGTCTTGAAGCGGTCAAAGACTTTATTGAGTGCTGCTTCGTCCAGAGAATAGCCAAGGGTAGCCAATCGTTCTTTGAGAGCATGGCGGCCGGAGTGTTTGCCCAGCACAAGCCGGGTTTGCAGCACACCGACGGTTTCGGGCAGCATGATTTCGTAGGTCAGGTGGTTTTTAAGCATGCCATCCTGATGAATGCCGGCTTCGTGAGCAAATGCATTGGCGCCAACGATGGCCTTGTTAGGCTGCACCGACATGCCGGTGTAATTGCTGACCAGTTTGCTGGCTCGTGCCAATTGAGTGGTGTCGATGTTTGTATCCAGCCCCAAGATTTGGTGGCGGGTGTGCAGGGTCATGACCACTTCTTCAAGGGCAGTATTGCCGGCACGTTCGCCGATGCCGTTTATGGTCACTTCTGCCTGCCGTGCACCGTTGCGTATGCCAGCCAGAGTGTTGGCGGTAGCCAAACCTAAATCGTTATGGCAATGGACGGAGATGACGCAATTCTCGATGCCAGGCGTATTCTTTTTAATGCCGGCAATCAGAGTTCCAAATTCGTCAGGCATGGTGTAACCGACTGTATCGGGGATGTTAAGTGTGGTGGCGCCAGCCTTGATGGCAATCTCAAGCACGCGATAGAGGAATTCCGGATCGCTGCGGCCAGCGTCTTCAGGGCTGAATTCGATATCGTCGCACAGGCTGTGTGCGTAAGTCACCATTTCGGCGACTTTTGCTTCAACCTGGGAACGTTCCATCTTCAGTTTATATTTCATGTGAATATCTGAAGTGGCAATAAAGGTGTGGATGCGAGGGTGGGCGGCTTCACGCACCGCCTCCCAACATTTGTCGATGTCGTTTTGGGTGGTGCGAGCCAGCCCGCAAATGACAGGAACCTTTGTGACATCGCCTGAAGGTCTTCCGACCTCCAGTGCGATGCGTTTAACAGCTTCCAGATCATCCGGCGAGGCAGCAGGAAAACCCGCCTCAATGACATCCACGCCCATGCGAGCCAGTGTACGCGCGACTTCCAACTTTTCAGAGGCCGTCATCGTGGCACCGGGAGATTGTTCTCCGTCTCGCAAAGTGGTGTCAAAAATCTTTACCAGATTATTCATGTTTGACCTTACCCCAGTTTTCGGGGCGCAACGAGCGAACGGTTGCGCCAGTTTGCCACATTTCTGAATCATGAATCTCTTTTAGTTCTGCAGATAATTTAACCTGGTAGTCAGGTTTACTATTAGCTTCAATGGTGATGCGGGTTTCTTCACCGGTTTTGACGCTGTTATACAGTTTTTCGAAGACTGGCAAGGTGGCTTTTTTGAACTCAGGACGCCAATCTAAAGCGCCGCGTTGGGCAGTAGTCGAGCAGTTGGCGTACATCCAATCCATACCGTTTTCGGCTACCAGACGAATGAGACTTTGGGTGAGTTCTTCGACGGTCTCGTTGAAGGCTTCACTGGGTGAATGTCCGTATTTGCGCAGAGTGTCGTACTGGGCTTCCATTACGCCCGCAAGTGCGCCCATCAAGACTCCGCGTTCACCAGTCAAATCACTGTAAACTTCTTGTTCAAAAGTGGTTGGGAATAAGTAACCGGAACCTACTGCAATGCCGACAGCCATTGTACGTTCCATGGCACGACCGGTGAAATCTTGAAATACAGCCATGCTGCTGTTGATGCCTGAGCCATCCAGGAAGTTGCGGCGGACACTGGTGCCAGATCCCTTGGGGGCAACCAGGATGACATCCACGTTTTCGGGAGCGATTACACCGGTTTGATCAGCATAAACGATACTGAAACCGTGTGAGAAATAGATGGCATCACCTTCATTGATGAAGGGTTTGACGATTGGCCAGATCATTTTCTGGGCAGCATCCGAGACCAAAAATTGGATGATGGTACCGCGTTTCGTAGCTTCTTCGAGTGAAAAGAGGGTTTTTCCGGGAACCCAACCATCTTTGATTGCTTTATCCCATTCGGGCAGGTTTTCTTTTTGTCCAATGATGACGTTGATACCGTTGTCGCGCATATTGAGTGACTGGGCTGGGCCTTGTACGCCATAACCTAAAACAGCCACGACTTCATTTTTCAAGACTTCTTGCGCACGTGAAAGGGGGAACTCTTCACGGGTAACCACATCTTCAATAACACCACCAAAATTGATTTTTGCCATTTTTATTTCTCCTTGTTTATGTAATGTAGGATAATTTCTTAAGCCATCTTGAATTCGATGGGAAGTTCATAATTTTGACTCTCACCCATATTATTTATCAGGGTCGAGGTGCCGCGTTCCATGGCGATAATGCCGGTACGCACCATTTCGATGATGCCATATGGGCGAAGCACATCCACAAAACCGTCAATTTTTTCTTCATCACCGGTGATTTCAATAATCAACGAATTGTTGGTCACATCCACCACACGGGCACGGAAGACTTCAGCCAATTGCATGATGGCAGCGCGGTTTTCAGGTGTGGCCGTGATTTTGACCATAGCCAGATCACGGTTAACATGAGGCTGATAGGTGAGGTCTTCGACCTGTAAAACGTTGATCAGTTTGTACATATAAGGCATGATACGTACGACGTCTGTTTTGTCGCTATCCACCACAATTGTGATGCGTGAAATGCCTTCCTGGTGGGTACGCCCGACTGTCAGGGATTCAATGTTGAAAGTTCGACGTCTGAAAACAGAGACCACTCTGTTCAGAACACCCGTTTTATCTTCTACTAAAGCTACAAATGTATGTCGCATGATTCCTCCAAATCTTGATAATCAATAAAAATTAGGATTCCTGAATCACGGACTCAGGCAATGGGCGTCGAATCATGGCATCAATGGCTGCGCCAGTGGGTACCATGGGGTAAACACTATCTTCTTTTTCAACCTTGAAATCAATCAGAACTGTTCCAGGGTTCTTACGAGCGGCTTCAATGGCATCAATCACCTGGTCGCGGCTGTCGACATGCAAGCCAGTCAAATCATGAGCATCGGCGATCTTGACGAAATCGGGGCCTTTCATAGGGGTGGCGGAATAACGTTTGTCATAGAAGAACTCTTGCCACTGCCGCACCATGCCAAGGTAGCCATTATTCAAAATAGCGATGTTTACTTTGATGCCTTCTTGAGCAATGGTGGAGAGTTCAGCCTGTGTCATTTGGATACCGCCGTCGCCAGCGATGACCCAAACTTCCTTGTCGGGCATGGCAAATTTAGCACCAATGCCGCCAGGCAGCCCAAAACCCATGGTGCCCAAGCCACCTGAGGTGATGGAGGTGTTGGGTTGATCATGGCGATAGTATTGAGCGGTCCACATTTGATTTTGACCAACATCAGAGACGATGATGGCTTCACCCTTGGTGACCTGCCACAAGGCGTTAATAACATGTGCGGCGTATAAATGCCCATTATCGGGTAAATTCTTGATATCTCTGACGGCGCTATGGCCCTTCATCGTGTTGATTTCCTCCAACCATTCAGTGTGATCAACGGTCTTGATGGAGGGCAATAATTTTTGCAGGGTTTCTTTCAAATCGCCGACCAGTGCGATATCGACCTGAACGTTTTTGTTGATTTCAGAGGGATCAATCTCAATATGAATCTTCTTTGCTTTTGGAGCATAGTGACTGATCTTGCCAGTTACTCGGTCGTCAAAGCGCATGCCAAAAGCCAATAATAGATCCGCTTCTTGAATGGCTTTGTTGACCCAGGCTTCACCGTGCATTCCCATCATGCCTAAAGAGAGTGAGTGAGAGCCGGGGAAGGCGCCTAAACCTAATAACGTATCGGCAACAGGGGTTTGGGTGCGTTCAGCAAATTCCAATACTTCTTCCATAGCGCCGCTAATGAGAATGCCATGACCGGCCAGGATCAGCGGTTTTTTGGCATTGTGAATCATCTCGACCGCACGTTCGAATTCCGTGTTGGCAGGGCGGAAATCTGGTCGATAACCCGGCAGATGTGCTGGTTTATCGTCATATTCCCAATCAATGGTGGCTTGTTGGGCATCTTTGGTGATGTCAATCAAGACTGGACCAGGTCTGCCCGATTTTGCCAGGAAGAATGCTTCACGGATAGTAGGGGCGATGTCTTTGGCATCAGTGATCAGGTAATTGTGCTTGGTGATGGGGAGGGTGATGCCGGTGACATCCGTCTCTTGAAAAGCATCGTATCCGATCAAAGGGCTGGATACTTGACCGGTGATGAAGACCACAGGGGAAGAATCCATCAAAGCGGTGGCGATGCCTGTGATCAGGTTGGTTGCGCCTGGGCCGGATGTAGCCAAAGCAACGCCAACACGGCCAGATGCCCGTGCGTATCCATCAGCCATATGCGAAGCGCCCTGTTCATGGCGCACGAGGACATGATGAATCTTGCTGGTAACCAGCGCATCATAGATGGGCAGCGTTGCCCCACCGGGATATCCAAAGATTACATCAACACCTTCACGTTCCAAACATTCCCAAAAAATTTGTGCACCTGTCTTGTTCATCGTTCCTCCAAATAATTCCTAATAAATGGCTTAATAGCGCAGCACTGCACCAGTATCAGCGCTGGTGACCATGCTCGAATAACGTCTTAACCAGCGACTTTGAATTGTGGTTTCAAATTCAGGCAGCGCTGCCAGACGGGTTTTTATAGTGGCTTCATCAAGTTTGACATTCAGTGTTCTGGCTTCGATATCCAGTTCGACAATATCACCAGCCTGTATTGCAGCAATGGGACCGCGAGCCGCAGCTTCAGGAGAAACATGACCGATGCATGCGCCGCGGGTGCCGCCAGAGAAGCGGCCATCGGTGATCAGGGCAACTTTGTCACCCAGCCCCATGCCCATCAGGGCGCTGGTGGGAGAGAGCATTTCTTGCATGCCGGGTCCGCCTTTAGGGCCTTCATAGCGGATGACGACTACTTCACCGGCCTTAACTTCACCTGCCATGATGCCGGCGAGGGCAGAATCTTGCGAGTCAAAGATACGGGCAGGACCACTGAATTTCTTCATGTTCTCGCTCACGCCACCGGTTTTGACCACTGATCCATTAGGGGCCAGGTTGCCGAATAAAACAGCCAAACCACCGCGAGCGGAGTAAGCCTGGTCAAAGGGGTGGATAACTTCGGGATCGAGTATTTTTGCATTGGCAAAGCTCTTGCCGAAGGATTCACCGGTTACAGTGATGCGGTCGGTGTGCAGACAGTTGGCGTTGTTATGTAATTCAGCCAGGATGGCAGGGATACCGCCCGCGCGGTGAACGTCTTCCATGTGCCATTTGCCGGCTGGGCTGACTTTGCACAAGTATGGGATGCGATCAGCGACTTGACTGATGCGTTCTAGCGAATAATCCACACCACCTTCGTTGGCAATGGCCAGTGCATGCAAAACAGTGTTTGAAGATCCGCCCATGGCCATATCCAGGGCAAAAGCATCATCGAAAGCTTCAGCGGTGACGATCTGGCGGGGGGTAATGTTCTTTTCAACCAGGTCCAGAATTAATGTTGCAGCTTTTTGTGCCAATGCGTTGCGTTCGGGGGTAAGGGCTAGCGCCGAACCATTGTAAGGCAGGGCTAAACCCAGAGCTTCCATCAGACAGTTCATGCTGTTTGCAGTGAACATACCTGAACACGATCCACATGCAGGACAGGCGAGGTCTTCAAGCATCTTCAATCGCTTCAAATCGATTTTGCCGGATTGGTAAGCACCAACCCCTTCGAAGACTGAAATCAGATCCACGGCTTCTCCATCTGGTGTGCGGCCTGCAGGCATGGGGCCTCCCGAAACAAAAATTGCGGGGATGTTGACGCGCATCGCAGCCATTAACATCCCCGGAACAATTTTGTCACAGTTTGGAATGCACACCATGCCGTCGAACTGGTGCGCTTCGATCATGGTTTCAACACAATCGGCGATCAGTTCACGAGAGGGCAGTGAATATTTCATGCCCTGGTGACCCATGGCAATGCCGTCATCCACGGCGATGGTGTTGAATTCAAAAGGTACACCTCCAGCAGCGCGGACAGCATCTTTGACAATTTTGCCAAAAGCCTGCAAATGAACATGTCCGGGGACAACATCCACATAGGAATTAACGATGGCTATGAAAGGTTTGTGCATATCTGCGTCGGTAACACCGGTGGCTTTAAGCAAAGCTCGGTGGGGAGAACGTTCGAATCCTAGTTTGATCTTGTCTGAGCGCACGATGGAGCCTCCGTATTTTGAAAAGAATAAAAAAAAACCACCCGATTCGATTGGGTGGTTTTGGTTTTTCATGCTGCTTGGTGTTTTATGCTCTTACACCTTCCCTCTTCCATCCAACCGTAATTTGGCTCTCAATAAGGACGAGAACCAAAATAATGCTAATAAGGACGAGGGAGGTAATGAAGTTCATCTGTATTATTCCGAAAATGTCCGAAATGTTCCTTTATAGAAGTTCAATAAAATTAATTACTTGTTTATACAATCCAATAAAGAATATGTCAAGCACTTGACGCATATTTTAAGATAATTTTGATTAAATATTGATATTTTGTGGCGGCATCTCAACTTTTCTTACCAAAAGAGTCTGATCAAGACCGTAAATGTTGTTGTAATTTGCCAGTCTCAGTTTGATAATGTCTGTTACCAGCGTGCCGCTACCGATCAAAAGGCGGCCTTTTTTATCAAATACGTTACCCATGATGACCATACCGTTTTTTACATCATCAATTGAGACCTCGGCGAGGGCAGAGTCTTTCTTGGATCCTATATTTTGTTTGCCATCATTTTCGGTATCGATTAAATCACTAAAAGATTTTAGCAGATCAGGATCATATTCATTCGCTTGAGTCATTAACCTTTTTAGCGCAGCTTTAGGTTTTGGTTCAATGGTGAGAAATCGATCATAATCAATAACGATTTTTAAAATTCGTCCGATTAAGGGGATATCGGTGCCTTTTGGTGTATTCGTGGATTTCTGTCCAACCGGTTGGAACGGGGTTGCCTGATGGAGAATGCCTTCAGCTATTTTTTCGAGGCGGGGGATGTTTCGCAAAAGATGGTGACCAATTTTTCCCACTGAATCAACCATCTGCCGTTGGTTATCATCCAGAATTCGCCCTTTCATCCAGGCTTCCAAAACTTCGGGTGGAATGGTTACACATCCAATACGACAAAGAACACCTGCCAGTTCCAATTCCCAGGCGTTGGTTAATCCCAGTTCAGTGGAAAATTTACGAGTCAAGACACTTATGCGAGTGGATTGAGAAAAAGACTCGGGGTTAATAGCTGCCAGCAGATCAGTAAGAATCTTGATACTGCCTTTTAATGTGTTTTGCAGTAAATCACGTTCGCTGGTCACGAGTTCGTATTGGCGAATGCCTGCTTTCACCGAGGCAATGAAGTTATCGGGAGCGCAAGGTTTAAGCAGCAGCCGAAATATTTGTCCAAGGTTAATGGCATTGGTAGCCATTTCAAGATCTGCCACGCCAGACAGGATTATTCGTGTGGCGTCAGGGCAAATTTCTTGGGCTTCCAAAAGGAATGAGATGCCATCCAGGTTTGGCATACGGTAATCTGAAATTATCAGAGCTACATTTGAGGTTGTTTTTAAAAGTTCAATTGCCTCAACCCCGTCATTAGCTGTGACAATATCGTAATATTCAGATGAATTCAGTGCACGTGTTAATGAAGATAGAACATTGGGTTCATCATCAACAAGAAAGATAACCTCTTTCATTATTTTCCCTCCTCGCGAATACAGCCTTCAATCAGGTTTTTCACCGGCAAAAATGCGTTGGGCCATATAACGCCATTCCTCCACCATATGGGAAGCCTTGATTTGTTCCAATAATTGCATATCCATTGGCGGAAGTGTTAAATCGCTTTTATTGTTTGGTCTCTCATCGTAATACAAGTGGTTCGCAATATAAACACAAAAAATCGAATCCATTTTAAAAGCTGTTTCAGCAATCGGTTTGTGATGAAACGCAACTGCTTTGATTACAGTGCTGGGCAACCCCCACAAGCTAAGCATGTATGCACCGATTTCTGCATGAGATGTGCCTAGATAATGATACTCCATTTGAATTTCAGGAATTTTGGTGTTCATAGAAAGAAGACGATAAAAACCGGGGATATCAGTTTGGATCAACTTGCCGACATCGTGCAAAATTCCTGCCATTTGGGCTTCGTCTTGTTCAGCGCGGCTGAGGTTGGCAGATACAGCGATCGCGCGTGAAAGATTGCCCACAAAGATGCTGTGCTGCCAAAGTTCTTCAATTGAAAAAGCGCTAAAGGACCTGTTTTGATATTCTGAAAATACACCTACACTCAAAACGAGCGATTTAATTGTGTTTAGACCCAGAATAGAGAGCGCCTGGTTTAAGTTCGAAACTTTATAAGGGATGCTAAAGAATGCTGAGTTGACCAATTGCAGAATCTTGGCGGTCATGGCAATATCCATGCTAATGATTTCGCCAACTTTTGCCAGAGTAGGTTGTTCGCGTTCAAACTCTTTTATTAGCCTGACGTATAAAGTAGGTACACTAGGTAGACTTTTTAAACCGGTGATAATTTTGACAAGTCTTTTGTCAGAGAGTTTATCTCGAAGATGGCAGGTTTCTTCAACAGCCCCAAAAATGGTTTGAATTTCACAAGGTTTTGCCATTAATTGGTGTGCCAGGCTGGCTGCCCGATAAGCCGATGGTTCTTCAATGCTGCCAGACATGATCATGCGAATGACTGATGGATAATGTTGAATGACCTGTTCCAATAAATCAATCCCGGTCATGCCGGGCATGCGCATATCTGTAATTATTCCATCAATAGGCTGACGACCTAAAATGGTGAGTGCCTCGGGTCCGGTAGTGCAAAAATAAACGTCCCAGGCATAAGCAAATGGTTCAAGCGCGCGTTGGTAGCCTTTTAAAACATAAACATCGTCGTCAACAAATATGATTTGTCTTTTTTTATTAATCACGGGTTTCCTCAATTTCTGAATTCGCGATGGGTAATTCTATTGTAAAAGTAGTACCAATATTTTCTTCAGTTGAAACATGAATAGCGCCGTGATGGTGATTAACAATTATATTATAAGCTAAAGAAAGGCCTTGCCCGGTTCCTTTGCCAACATCTTTGGTGGTAAAAAAGGGATCGAAAATCCGGTTAACAATCGAATCTGGTATTCCGCAGCCTGTATCTGTTATGGCTATTAACACTTTGTCTCTTTCAAGACTTGTCTTAATGCGTATCTTGCCTGTTTCTTTATCGGTTTCTTTTTGTTTTTCTTGAATTGCATGGGTGGCATTAACGATCATATTTAACAAGACCTGATTGAGTTCATCAATTCTGCATAATACCATTGGCAGGTTTGGGTCTAATTCTGTTTCCAAATCAGCGCAGTATTTCCATTCATTTCGCGAGATGGTGACAGTGGTTTGAACACTTTTATTGATATCAGAATAAGCCTTCCCTTTTTGGGAGGGATGTGAGAACTCTCTAATCGCTAATACTATTTTCCGAACACGGTCAAGACCTTCATAAGATTCTGCAATAGCTGCAGGGATCTCATTGTTGAGATTATCTATTCGTTGGCTGTTTCTGAAATCTAATACTTCTTTTGCTTTCTGGTTAGTGGATGCAATTGATTTAAGAAATTGGGTTTGTCTCTGGTCAACTTCAATGTAGGTTTCAAGTGCGTGTTGAACATAATGGAGATTGTCCCCCAAATATTGAATAGGTGTATTGATCTCATGTGCAATACCGGCAGCTAATTGACCGATGGATTCCATTTTTGATGACAACATGGATTGTGCTGCAAGACGTTCTTTCTCAGTAACATCATCAAAAACCAATACATAGCCTGCATGGGTTTGCTGGTCAACCCGAATTGGTGTGATTTTTCCGGATATCAAAAGTTTTTTATTGGTTTTGGTGAGCAATACCGGCCGATGATGTACTGTTTTAATATCAAAATTTTTGTCAATTTCTAATAGATGTGAGATTGGATCTTCGAGAATCTGATTCGTTTTCTCGTCCAGAATTCTTAGTATTTTTTTTGCGGGTTTTCCGACCGCTTCGAGTTTGGAATACTCGGTGATTTGCTGAGCGGCATTATTAAATAAAACAATTTCTCCAGAAAGGCTTATGGTTACAATTGCCTCTCCAATACTTGCCAGCGAAATGGATAAGATTTCTCTCTCTCGAGCAAGTTGCTCTTCAACCAGTCTTTTTTCTTGCCGCGCTTGCTGATATTTTTGTGCTTCCTGAACAATCATCAGAATGCTTGAAATCTGGTCTTTATTAATAATATTAGAGACACCTGCTTTGATACATTCAATCGCTTCAAATTCAGAAATTGTCTCAGTAAGGATAAAAAAGAGGGTATCAGGAAAAGTTTTTTTTGTTTCGGTAATGGCAGTAATGCCATCAAAATTTTTATGAAGAAAATCAGTAATCACAAGATCAGGTTTAAATTCCGTTATCGATCTTATGAAGGCATCAATTGAGTCGACGTACACTGATAAAAACCGAAAATTCTCATTATCGAGTTCGGCTGCAATTATCGATTCTTCGTTTTCAAAACCAAGGATATTTAATACACGATAGAGTTGGGTCATTGGCTATGGCGCTCTATTCATCAGTAATCAGTACTTGCTTGTAGTTCTCATTGTGTTTTGAAAACTTTCAAATATAACTTGTTTGGATTTGTAACTATTTACACCAAGATGATAACATGCTTGTTTGTCTTTTTGTTCAGTAAAAAAATATAATATCAACCGGAATTGCCCAAATCGATTCATTTCTATGAGTATCAAACACAGGATCATGTACTAATTCTCTTGAATTGACAAGAAGCTGTTCATCGCCCCTTAACCATCACTTTACAATTCAATTGTGTCCCCGGTTTTAGACTCAGGCATGGCCAGCATCGTCGAATCTGTATTCACGTTCTTCTCTAGAAACATTATTTGAAGAATATAATAAATAATTATCCGTTTTGCTCTTTTTGAGGAGTGTAAATTAACTGTTTGACAGAGATGCCACCGTTAACCAAACGGATGGTTCTTTCCGGTTTTGGCAGTGCCATATTGGCAATTAATTGATCGTCATTGCATAGAACAGAGGTATGCCAGGTCGTAAAGTTTTGTTTGAGAATTGATCCAAAGCGTGCATATAAATCGCGCAGGTCTTTATTTTCGCTGACTCTTATGCCGTAGGGCGGATTGGTGACAATCCAACCAGTTGAAGCAGGTGATTCAAGGAGCGAGACCGCCTGGCACACAAATTGGATGTGGTCTTTTTGCCCAGCCCTGGCCGCATTGGATTTTGACATTTCAATGGCACCAGCATCGCGGTCGTAACCAAACAAAAGAGGAGATTCTTTCAGAATTTGTTTCTTTGCCTGATCCAAAATATCGGTCCATAACGCTTTGGCATAAATCGGCCAATTGGTAAACCTGAAAGAACGATTGATGCCAGGGGCAATATGTTGCGCCATCATGGCTGCTTCAATTGGAATGGTGCCTGAACCACAAAAGGGATCAATCAACGGAGACATACCATCCCAGCCTGATGCCATGATCATACCAGCAGCCAGGTTTTCGCGCAGCGGAGCTTTGGCTACAGCCTGACGGTAACCTCGTTTATAGAGCAGTTCGCCAGATGAATCAAGGCTGATTGTGCAGTTATCGTTGACCAGTCTTACAAGAATGATCTGACCTTCTGAGGATAGCACTGTTTTCTTGCCTGAAGCAGAGAAATGGTCGTCAATTGACCCTAAAATCCGCTCAGCCACTGCATCTGAATGGTAAAGTCTTGATTTATGGCAGGTTACCTGGATGGAGACATTTTGACCAGGGACAAGATATTTCGCCCATTCAAACTTGGATGCTTTCTTGCGCAATTCAGCAAAAGTGATGGCTTTGAACTCACCAAGTCGCACAGTGACTCGGCTGGCTGTGCGCAAGTGCAGATTGGCCTTGTAGACATGTTCAATCGGACCTTCAAATTCCATGCCTCCGGTGTCTTCGCCAATAGTGTGAATAACCTGGTTATCTTCATCTTTTTTGAGTTTTACTCTAACAAGTCCGAGTTGTTTGTATTCCGCGGCCAGCATGGGTTCCAATCCAGGAGGGCAGGAAACGTAAAAGTGTAGTTTTTCAGAATTAGTCATCGTGGTCTCCTCTGAGGCCTGGATTTATTCGCGTAGCCATTTTCGGGTTTGGGGGTTCTCAAAGATTCAGTTTTACTTGTACCGGTCGCAGCAGGTTTCGCTATCAATTCTTTTTGAGATACTTTGCGGGCGGTGTTCTTTTCAACAAAAATCGTTTCACCAGTGAAAGGATCTTTTTCGGTATAGTACATCACGCTGGCATAAGTGGAGGGGGTTGGGGTGAAGACTTGAACCTGTTCAGGCGTCAAATGGAGTTTGGTGGTGACAAATTCTTTGAGCTGCTTCATTTCTCGATCACTACTACCTGGGTAAGCTGCGATCAAATAATAGGTGAGATATTGATCTTTGCCTGCTTCATAGGTTAGTTTTTCAAACATCTTTTTAAATTTTAGCAGCGATCCGACAGTGGGTTTACCCATCATTTTTAAGACATAAGGGTCGGCATGTTCAGGTGCAACTTTAAGCTGCCCTGAAGTATGGTGAGCAACGATTTCTTTTAGGTAGGTTAATCCATTTTGTTTGTCTGCCAGCACCATATCATAACGGATGCCCGAACCAACAAAGACTTTTTTGATACCGGGTATCTGTCGAACTTTGGTCAATAAATCCACTTGTGGGTTGTGGTCAATTTTCAAAACGGGGCAAATATCGGGGAATAAGCAGCGTTTATCAGAGCATGCACCATTATGTAATTTTTTGGAACATTCTATGGCATACATATTGGCAGTTGGCCCACCCAGATCATTGATGATGCCTTTAAATTTAGGGTGTTTGGTGAAAGCTTCTGCCTCTGCCAGGATGGAGGCTTCACTGCGAGACGCAACCGTGCGGCCTTCGTGGACGGCGATGGCGCAAAAGTTACATTCGCCATAGCAACCTCGGTGGGTTGAGATGGAGAAGCGGATGGTTTCAAGCGTTTTAACAGACCCCTGTTTTTCATAATAAGGGTGCTGGTCACGTTCGTAAGTGAGTGAATAAATTTTGTCCAACTGGGGCTGAGTGAGGGTCAAAGCAGGCGGGTTCTGAACAAAATAGCGATCTCCCTTTTGTTGGGCTAACCCTTTGGCAGAGATGGGATCGTTATTTTGATAAAAAAGGTGATACATTTTAGTAAAAGCGCTGTGATCAGTTACACATTCTTCATAAGAGGGCAGCGCAATGTAACCCTCTGGTGCTGACTTTGCCAAATAGCACAATCCGCGGATGGATAATGGAGATTTCTTCTCTTTGAATGACCTGGCAAGTTCAACCGTGCTGGTCTCTGCCATTCCGTAGAGTATATAATCCGCTTTGGAGTCAAAAAGCACCGGGGCGCGCAGTTTGTCGGTCCAATAATCATAATGGGTGACGCGCCGCAGGCTGGCTTCAATTCCGCCCAGAACGATAGGGCGGGAGTTCTTGAAAAAACGCTTGATTAGGTTGGTATAAGCAATCACTGCCCTGTCAGGCCGGCGGTTATTTTCTCCACCAGGCGTGAAATCGTCAGAACGTCGTTTTCGTAGCGTCGCGGTGTAATTCGCAACCATTGAATCAACGGTGCCGCCAGTGACACCCCAGAAAAGGGTGGGTTCTCCCAGGCGAGAAATATCAACATCGGATGTGATATCCGGTTGGGCAATGATGCCCACGCGAAAGCCTGCTTTTTGCAGTACCTTGCCAATTACTGTGACACCGGAATATGGGCTGTCTATATATGAATCGCCGCTGATCAAGATGACATCCAGTTCGTGCCATCCCAGTGCGGTCATTTCCTCTTTAGTGGTCGGTAAAAACAATGCAGTTTCCTTGATTAATTGGACTATCAGTATATCACGGCCAAAAAAACGAAACGTCCGGCAAGCGCCGGACGTTGTCAGAATTTATTTGTTTTTAAGTCGCTTGCCATGCCAGAATTGCTGCCAACTGCCTCCGCTTTTCTGCAATGCTATGAAGGTGTAAAGGCTGCCGGTAAAAAATCCCAATGTGAGCATCAAGAATACCCAGATGATCGATGGAAGTACTGATTTTTCGCGATAGACGATCCACATTGAGAAGAGAATAAATCCCACATAGAGATCCACCATGGATACAATCCCCCAGGGCATGGCTAATAATTTTGCTCCTTCTGAAGCAAAATCACCATTGATGAATGCCCATGAAATCACACCGGTCATTGCCAGAATGCCGAGGAACGAAATAATTTTGGCCAGTTTCATTTAACCTCACTTTGTATGGATTTTCTGGGGAACCAGGGGATAAAAGCGCTGGTAGTCTTGATGTATTCGCTATAGCCTGGTTTGGTATCTTTCAAGGTTTTTTCAAGCAAGGCTACTCCTGAAACTTTAATCAAGAAGAGGGTCATGATGATTGGGCTGAAAATGCTCCACCATCCGCTTGCTGCAAGGGCAAATAAGTAGAAACCCCACCATTGGCCAGAATCACCAAATAATTAGGATGACGGGTCAAACGCCAGACTCCGGTATTGAGGATGCGTCCCTTGTTGGCTGGATTGCTTTTAAAGGTTCTTAATAGTTGACCGCCAGCGGTTTCAAAGTAAAAGCCTATGAACCAAAGAATAACACCTGCATAATCCAGCAGGGTAAGTTTTGCCGGTAGGGTTGAATACTGGCCTGCTAATAACGGCACTGAGATAAGCCACATTAAGAAACCTTGCAGGATAAACACCTGAAACAAGCTTCTAATCCACCAAATCTTTCCATGTTCACCGCGCCACTTCTGGTAGCGAAAATCCTCTGGTTTGCCCCAGTTTCTGGTCAATATGTGAATAGTTAAACGCAGTCCCCATATTGTGGAAAGCCCAACAATTATTAACTTTCTTGCTAAGAAACCATCAGGTGTCAGAAAAAAATAAACCCAGGCTGAGATTACAAAGCCGAATCCCCAAAAAATATCAACAATGCTGGCGTTTTTGACTAGAAGACTGAAAATCCATAAGGTAAACATCAATCCAAAAATGACCGCACCGGCGGTTAAGAAAATCATGATCATGCTCATGACGTCTCTTTTCTTTGCTTAAGAAGCTTTTATTGCCACGAAGCCGACGGCACCAGGTCCAATATGTGAACCAATGACGGGGGTGACCTCCATCGAATAAGCATCTGCTATCTGCGCGCACATTTGTTTCGCCTGGGTCCGTAATAGTTCTGCTCTTTCACCGGCGTTTGTGTGCACCAGTGCGATGGATTCGATAGGGCCGAGTGATTGCAATGTGTTAAGTAAATGACGAATAGCGCCATTGCTGGTCCGTGCGGCTTCCATGGCAACTTGCCCTGCGTTCATTTTCAAAACCGGTTTGATTTGCAAAAGACTGCCAAAGCCCGCTTTTAAGCGTGAAATACGTCCGCTTCTTTGCAAGAATTTTAGTGTATCCAAAGCAGCAAAGGTATACGTCCGTTGAGCCAAATCTTTTAACTTTGAAAGAATTTCTTCAAGACTTTTGCCTGCTTCCGCCATTTTTGCAGCAGCTTCAACAATCAAACCAGTACCGAGACTGAGATTACCCGGATCGAATGTTTTGACCACGATGTTTTCCATGGCTTCTGCAGACAACACCGCCACATTATAGATTCCACTCAACGTGGATGAGATATGAATTGATATTATTTTGGTAGCCCCTTCATCCATCAATTTCTTATAGGCGCGCGCAAATGTGCCGATGGCAGGGGCTGAAGTTGTAGGAGGCGTTTCATAATTTGGTAGTTTTTCGTAAAACTCTTTACGGCTGATCTCGATACCGTCTAAAAAACTGCCATCTGTAAAGTTAATATAAGCCGGTATAACGGTGATGCCATATTTCTCAATGATTTCGCTAGGCAGATCACAGGTACTGTCAGTAACAATTTTAATAGTCATTTTTCCCTCAATCCTCATTAATAACTCATCAGTTAATGTATGTATATTATACAATTACCTCCAAATACTTGTATAATTTGTATAAGGTTTGTAACAATATATCTCTGATTGAGGATGAAAAATATGGAACTAAAGTACCTGGGACAATCCGGCCTTCAACTTATTGACCATTCAATTTGCATCATGATTGATCCTTATTTGAGCAATTATGTGGTTACCAGCGGTATAGGTGATGCAGAAAAATTTAACCGGTCATTTCCAGCGCCGATTGATCCTCAATTGGTTCGCGGAATTGATGCGGTTTTTGTGACTCACGACCATGCTGATCATACTGATCCTGATACGCTGCTGCCAATTTTGATTAACAATCCGCAATGTGTGGTCATAGGTCCGCAGCCCTCGCTGGACCATTTGAAGGCAGTGGGTGTGGGTGAAAATCAGCTTCGCCTGGCACATGCTTTTCAAAGGGAATCCTTTGCTGATTTTCATTTTACTGCTCTGCCATCTGCTCATTATGAAGTAGAGCAAGATAAAGAAACAGGTGAATATACTTACCTGGGATTTGTGATTGAAATCCATGACAAAGTGCTTTATCATGCAGGAGATACGATTTTATACGAAGGGTTGGTTGAAAACCTAAAAAAGGTTTCAGATCATTTCGATATTTGCTGTCTACCGGTAAATGGCAGAGACGCTGAACGCGAAGCCATGGGTATGATTGGCAACCTGCATCCAGAAGAAAGTCTTGAACTGGCTCAACAAATAAACACAGGTGTGCTTATCCCCATGCACAATGATATGTTTAAGATAAACAGTCTCAATCCCGAGCGCCTCAACGTACACGCGGAAGAATCCTATCCCACTCAAAAAGTGAAATGGATGAAACCTGGGGAAATTCTTGAGCTATAAATAAAAAAATCACCCGTGAGGGTGATTTTTCTTTCAAACTTAGTGGTTACCGCAGTCGCACTCGCCATTGCTGCAAGTGCAATCTTCACCGCACTCACAATCATCGAAATGAACATGACCGTGTTCAAGTTCTTCGGCAGTGGCTTCGCGGATGGCAACAATTTTGACTTTGAAGGTCAAGTCTTTTCCTGCTAGCGGGTGGTTGAAATTCAAAGTAATTGTGTCAACACTGACTTCTTCGATAAAGGCTGTCATTTCTTCGCCGTCATCATTGGTGACACTAATCTCAATACCGACTTCCATTGGGATGTCTTCAGGGAGTTCGGCTTTTGGAACTTCTACGAATCCGTCGGCATCATACTCGCCATAGGCTTCGGCAGCTTTGACTAATACTTCTTTGGAATCGCCAATAGACATACCTTCAACAGCTTTTTCGAGGCCTGCAATAATATTTTCGTATCCCTGGATAAAATCAATAGGATCACCGGCTTCAGTGGCATCAAGGACTTCACCATCGACGGTTAATTCATATTCCATGCTGACAACAAGGTCTTTGGCTACTTTATTTAATTCGGTTTTAGCGCTCAAGTAAACTCTCTTTCTGGAAATAGTAAAAAATAGACCCGGATTATAACACGGTCGTGGTCAATATTCGGTAACTTCGATAAACCAGGGGTTGTAAATAGATTACAGTGTGTAAACTCGGATGGCAGAATCACCCTGAACCGGGCATTTGTTCTCACAAATGCCACAGCCAATACAGCGTTCACGATCCACAACCGGAAGCAAGACTTCTATAAGGCTGCCATCAGAAAGAGTAAATTGACCTGTTTCTAAAGTAATGGCTTTTTGTGGAATCGGACACATTTCTTCACAGACGATGCAGTTAATGTGATCTGACCATGCCAGACAGCGGTTGTGATCGATATAGGCATGCCCGACTTTGGATTGTCGTTTATCCTCTAGAGACAGAGGCGGAATAGCTTGCACCGGACAGTTCTGGCCGCAGGCATTACAGCCAAAATCGCAAAATCCATTGCGTGGAACCAGGATAGGCGTAAAAGCCCCTTCAAGCCCGGATTCACTGAAATCTGGTTGTAATGCCTGAGTGGGGCAAACTTTAAAGCACACCCCGCAGCGAATGCATGTTGACAGGAATTCATTCTCATTTACAACTCCAGGCGGGCGCAGTAGAAAATTCTTCGCTTTTCGTTTGATCCAGTCTGTACTTAATAGCGCTACAGAGGCGATGGAAATTCCTACTGATGAGAGGAATTGCCTTCTATTCAGGTCATATGCCTGATGAGGAGCGGGTTGCCATTTTGGTGAGAAGGAAAGCGAGTCTTTTTGACAGCTTCGAAGACAGTTCATACACAATGTGCATTCAGCAGGATCGCTTTGATAATTGTTTTGCGAGTTGATAGTATCAGTAGGGCAGTCATTTTCGCACAAGCCACACGTGGAACATGATGCCTTGATGCGTCTCTGAAAAATTGCCAGTCTGGAAGGCAGCCCTAACAACGCTCCTAACGGACAGAGATAACGGCACCAGAATCGTTCGGCGATCAGGTTTAAGAGGATGATGGCGACAAAAAATAATCCGACAAGGAACGCGTATTGATAAGCAGGAGCGGTGCTTGGCAAAAAGGTTGGGCGAAGCCTGGCGTCAAATGCGAAAACGGGTTCGGCGAGCAAAGGAATTTTGATGAGAAGTTTTTCGATCGCATATATAATACGGTCCAAAGCGGGCAGGATGGTGAGGGTGGTAGAACGGACGAAAATAGTAAGTGGATCGAAGAGAAGCAGGGTTAAATTGCCAAAAATTGCAGAAAGCAATATGACAATAAGTAAGCCATACTTCAAATTACGGAGACTCTCGGGGGGTTGTTTAGCGATTTTCCTTTTTGGAAAATTAAAGAGATCCAATATCGTGCCCAATGGACACAACCATCCGCACCAGGCACGGCCAAAAAACAAACTGGAAACAAGGAGGATTAGCGAAAGTGTGGAACCAGCCAAAAAAGTCTTGCTGCTAAGCAATTGTGAGAGCATCGCTAATGGGCTTAAGCGAATGGTGAAATCCGCCAGATCCGCGGGCAAACCATTTTGGCGGCTGAAAACCACTGCCATAAAAAGGATCACAAATGCAATGGCTTGTGTAATTTTTCTGGCAATCACCCAACCATCTGTCCTTTTTTGCCGGGTGTTCGTTTTAGGCATCAAGGAATATCTCTTTAATGTTCAAACCGGTTAAGTCGGCTTTGCCCAATCCGCGTTCGGCTGCTTTTATGACATATGGAAGGTATTCAGGTGTTTTACCAAATAAACGAGTGGCATAGCTGTCTGCCGCCACGATATCATGAGAGAAAATTAATGTGTTTTGAATTTTCACATCATCAAGGTTGCCGCCAGTAGGACCGTTTGCCATTAGGGTTCGAATGCCGTCAATGATAGTAAGCTGGGGTCGAACAATAGTGGCAAGGTCCACCAGGTTTTTCTCAAATGAGGGATGAATGCTTTCTCGATTTAACATGGTGCCCATTAAATTCTTTAATCCCAGGGTTAATTTGGCCATGCCGTGATTTTTCGCGATGGGCACATTTATTAATAAATCGGTGGTTAATACATCTTGATAAATAGAAGCCCTTTTTAACCGCACAGCATCCGGAATATCCATCTCAACGAATTTTAGTGACGACATGACTTCCATTTCGCCACCAGCAGCGGTGACAAGATCGGCGATACCACTGATTTTGTAGCATTGTTCGCCTGTGCCGCCAAAGGGGTAATCCATCACACGTACGCGCTTTGCACCAGATTCAAGGCACATCTTCACTAATGCAGCTACAACCCATGGATTGGTGGTTGCCGCGTATTCAAATGAGTAATATCCGACGCAAATATTGGGTTTGATGATCACATCCGCACCAGATTTCATGAAGCGTTCCATACCGCCAAGAGCTTGCATTCCCTGTCTGACCATTTGCTCAGCGTCGCTTCCGCGAGTCACCACAAGGTAGGGATATTGGTTTTGAGTTTCTGTCGCGGCTTCAGTAGCAGTCTCGGTTGAGGCGAGTTCAGTAGCAGCCAATGTTACGGTCGGTACCTGAGTCTCTGGTACGGGTTTAACGCCGCAAGATGCCAATATAGGTTGTGCGGCCAAAGTTGTAGCACCCAACATTAAATTGCGCAAAAATTCACGTCGTGATTGATCTTTCATGAGGTTACTCCCGGGAATAATGAGGAATTATTCGTTTGAAAGCACTTCGCATTGCACCTGGCCAGCAGCACGGACGATTCGATCTGCAAGCAAGGTGAGACTTTCAAAATCAAGATCGGTTGAGAAATGATCTGGCAGTAAAAGTGTCCAATTGATGGCAGAAAAATACGAGTTAGCGCTGCCAGTATTGACAAGCTGGCAGAATTGCTGCCACGAATTTTGTCCGTTCAACAGGATGGCATGTTTATCTGAATCTGTTACGGCTGCCATGGATGTAACCGAAGACTCTGTTCCGGTGAGCCATTGATTTGAGTAACTTACCCCCGTGTCGTCTGTGAGTATGTAACCATCTATTTTGAAATCAAAAGAAGACTGAAGTTGAATCATAAAGCGTTGATTAACTTTATTTTCTGAATTCAAACCAAATTTATGGATAATACGGTCATGAACCTCAGCATTATAAGTTGGAAAAATTGGCAGAAGCATGAATTGAGAAGGGGAAGATTGATTTATAAATCCAACCCACACCGAAACAAGTTCAGGTTTTTCAAGTGTTAGGTCATTAACATGGATAAAAATGTAGTTTGATTGTGTCACGAGTGGAATTTCGGCTGACGTTGTGGTTTGAATGTCAGCAGATTGTCTGGTGGATTTCATATTTGAAGCAACCTTAAAACCAATAAAGGCAAACACTCCAAAAACCACTATTATGACCGGTATGACGATCTTTTTCATAGTTAGGTTTGTCCAGACCATTTAATGAGTATTGCTTAATTATTTTACCATCATGAAGAAATCAAGGGTAATGAAAACGGCGCTTTCGCGCCGTTGATGTTCTATGAAAAAAAGGTGCTGAGTGAAAAAAGTAAAAATCCACTGGCAAAACCCACAAAGGCGATCACCACACCAATGGCGATGTGTCGAACGATTTGCTCATCATGGTATAGGTCTGATAGAGATTTTGCAGCAGTTCTCAGCCACGCTGAATTGGACAACATTGGAATGACGGTATCCCAAAACTTGAGTTCGATTTTCTTGGAGAGTTGAGAGATCATAATTTACCTTACCTTGAAGTCGTCATTTTTAAAATTCTGCCGTCTGCAGCAACAGAAACTCGAACAGTACGATCCATTGATTTTCCATCAGCGGTTTTTACTTTTCCATGAAAGATCAATTGAAATTTGTCGCCAGGCAAAGTCGTGATGGTTGGACTTGAACCGCGTACTTCAGGGAACTGGCTGTAAACAGAACTGCAAACGTGATTTTTCGCACTGGCATCCATAATTTCTCCTAATTCATCCGACGCCGCAGAAATGCCGGAACATCCAGATTGGGTTGATTGATCACCATATCCACCTGGGGGACGGGAGTAGGAGCAAACGCATTGACCTGAATAGGTTCACCCCCCATGTTGAGATCCATTGGTATGGACTGAATTTTTGATTGTTCAGGATGAACTTTTGGTTGTTCATTTTGAACTTTCTGAGTATCAATTGAAGTCGCACCGATGCCGGTTAACACTAAAATAACTTGGACGCGGTCTTCCATCAGCTCATCGCAAATTACACCCGGAATGATCTCCACACCGGTGCCGGTTCTGGCTTGCAGATAGCTAAGTGCGTCAGTAACTTCAGAGAAGGACAGATTTGTTCCGCCGGTAAAGTTTGCAATGATGCCGCCCACATCTGATAAATTAATGGTTTCAAGCATGGGATGGTGTAGTGCATGTTCCAAAGCATCAATGGCCTTGTTTTCACCCTCACCAGTACCGATGGCCAGCAGCGAACCGCCGCCATTTTTCATCAGGTTGCGAATATGAGAGAAGTCAACGTTAATCAAGCCAGGTTGTGTTATCAACTCAGAAATACCTTGAATACCCTGTCGCAAAATATCATCCGCCATGCGGAAAGCCATCTCAAGCGGAAGGTCGCGCGGGGCAGCAGAGAGTAAGCGGTCATTGGGAACTGTGATCAACGTGTCTGTAAACGGCTGTAATTTGGCTAACCCTTCGCGAGCGTTCTTTTGACGTTTTCCCATTTCAAATGAAAAAGGCAAGCTCACCACGGCCACAACCACAGCGCCAAGACTTTTTGCAGCGCGAGCTGCAACACTGATGGCTCCTGTGCCTGTGCCGCCGCCCATTCCTGCGGTAAGAAAGACCATATCAGCACCAGCCAAAACTTCATTAAGATCTTTATAACTTTCTTCAGCCGCAGCTTCACCTACTTCCGGGTTGCCTCCGGCGCCAAGTCCGCGGGTGAGCTTTGGACCAAGTTGAATCTTGACAGAGGCCAGGCTGGATTTCAGCACCTGGGCATCTGAATTCGCTGCAATAAACTCAACCCCAGAAAGGCCGAGTTCTATCATACGATCCACTGCGTTTTGACCACCGCCGCCCAGACCAACCACTTTTAATACAGGCTTTCTGGCTTCGATGGGAGTGTATTCCATTGGGGTTTTTGACTCAGTGATTATCATGTTTTCACCTCTCCAAGAGTTGTGTTGCAATACTTGTACCATCACCTGTAATTTGATCTACCAGGCAGCCCAGATCGCGCAGTTTACTGATCTCTTGGGCATCAAAATCTTTGTCCCCGCCGATGATGGTGACTTTGCGTGCTAGAGCAGCTTCTGCGAGTGAAAAGCCAACCGTTGGTTTATATTTGCGGATAAAGGGACGGGTGACATCCAGATGCCAATCGGCCAAACCCCATTCGTAGATGGGCAAGAGCAGATAATGTTCAATTGGAAATGAATCCGTGGGATCTGTGGTCTCATATGTTTTTGAGAGCTGAGGGTCAGATTGAACAGGGGATGGAAAAGGAGCAGCAGTCTTTTTCGAGGCCGGGGCCAGCACGCGAACCACTGGCAAGGTGTTACCCTCAGATTTAACCCAGCTTTGGGGGTATTCTTCAGAATCTGCATCTGCTGCCAACAGCCAAAAATTGCAGGCCATGATGTCGTGTGCAGCTTCAAGTTCTTCGACATCGTTTATCAAAGACAGCATGGCTTCGACCATTTCGGCATGAACTTCTGGTGAATAGTACGAACCGGGTTGTTTGATGCCTGCGCCAAACTGGATGATTGGCATATGATTAATTCCCGCAGCCGCGGCAAGTGATCCAATCCATTCATAATTGTTGAATCCACGCTGATCTTCTGATCCAGTCGGGGTCATATAGGGTCTGGAATGGACCCATTTTTCGGGTCCGCCCATGCCCCAGGATAGTTCATGCCCATACGTATAGGCATAAACACCGGCTGCCATGGTATTCAACAAGTGCTGCTGTCCGCGACGAGACAATGATTGCAGAGAGGTTTTGAAAAATGAAGTATCCCAATAGCTGCCACCTGGCAACAGCGGAGGAAAGACCGGGGTTAACCCATTGCGTTGGGCTTCAAGCGCGAGGGGCAAAAAGCGATCAATAAAGCGTTCCACCAGGTCTTGATGAGACCAGCCAGCCGCTGACCAGCTTGAAGAATCATTGGGTTTGTCAAAGAAAACCACTTGTTTGACACCCCAGCGAGCATAGGCAGACAGGATTGGTTTCAGATCAGCAGCTGAAGGTGAATCTGGAAGTTGAAGCTTAAAGTGCACGATCGGTTGAACGCCAGCGTCGACCAGACCGGTGATGAAATTTTCAGGAATGGCACGGTTGGAATCAGAAAGCAACACAACCCATGAGGCATTCAGTCTGGTTAATTCAGGCAGCCAAATTGATAAATCCTGGGCGGAATAGTGTAAAGAGTCTTGGAAATAATGAAGTCCAAGACGATTGCTTTCAGAATTTGTATTTGAGTTCATCATATTGCATCCAACCTGGTACTGATATAGTTGACTCAAATGCAATGTAGCAAGTACTGTGCCATTTTGGTTAATTTAGGATTAATTCGTCTGCTATAATGGCATTCATGATATTGGTGACAGGCGGAACAGGTTTTATTGGCAGAAATCTCATCAAGGCTCTGGTTGAATCAGGCCACAAGGTGCGAATTCTGTTAAAACCGTCCACGACCTCCCCAAATTTTCCCAAGGGAATTCCAGTGGAAGTAGCTGTGAGCAGCCTGTCAGATCAACGCGGTGTCAGGGCAGCACTCAAAGATGTGAATCAAATTTTTCACCTGGCTGGTGCGGAACGTAAAGGCAGCAGAGGTGACCTCAACCTCGTTGATGTGGAAGGTACATCCACGTTAATGAAAGCAGCTAAAGAAGCCAAAATTGAACGAGTTTATTTTCTGAGTCATCATGGTGCCGCACGTGCTTCTGCCTATCCGGTGCTCAAAGCCAAGGCGATTGCCGAGCACTGGATTATAAACAGCGGTATCCCCTATACAATTGTGCGTACTGGTTCTATATACGGCCCTGGCGATCAGTTCACCGTTCCTTTAACCAAATTGATAAAAATGTCACCATTTTTTTTGATGCCAGCTAAAGGGCATGTTCTGCTTCAGCCTTTATGGATTGATGACCTGATCAATGTTTTACTGTTAATCATGGAGGATCCAAAAGCAGTCAATCGTATCTATTCCATTGGCGGAATGGAACCCCTGCCATATCGCGATATTGTGCGTTTGATCATGAACAAAACTGGAATTAAGCGTATCGTCATTCCAGTTTCGCCGGCAGCGCTCCATACCATTACATTATGGATTGACCAGATTTTCCCCTCTTTTCCGGTTTCGATTTTTTGGCTCGATCATTTGGCAGAAGACCGGACTGCGAATCTTGACAGCCTTCCGCGCGAATTTGGAATCATGCCGGCCAGGTTTCACCAGCACCTTGATTATCTCAACGCAGAAATTCAAAAAAGGAAGTAACCTCCTGTATGCCGAATAGACACTCATTATGCGTTCATGCACATTTTTATCAACCCACCCGCGAAGATCCACTTACTGGAATTATCCCCGTTGAGCAGGGGGCACATCCATATGCCAACTGGAATGAACGGATTTATGAGACTTGCTACAAGCCCAATGCTGCCCTGGGCAATTTTGCAAGGATAAGTTTTAATATTGGTCCGACATTATCCAAATGGCTGCGTCAATACCATCCAAAGGTGCTCGATCAGATTGTCGCTTCAGACCGACAAAATTTAGACCATTATGGGGTCGGTAATGCCATCGCCCAACCTTTTCACCACACCATTTTACCCCTTGGAAAAAGACGTGATAAGCAAACCCAAATCCGTTGGGGAATTTATGAGTTTGAGCGCACCTTTAAGCATAAACCACAGGGAATGTGGCTGCCTGAAACAGCAGTGGATCAAGAAACACTTGAAGTTCTGGTTGAAAACGGAATTGAATTTACGATTCTTGCGCCCTGGCAGGCTGATATCATAGAGGTGAATCAGGGTAAAGCTTACCAGGTGATCTTGCCAGGCCACAAATCAATCAAAGTTTTTTTCTATCACAGCGGGTTAAGTGCGCGGGTCAGTTTTGATCCACAGGCCACTGTAAACGCAGATGTTTTTGCACGTAATTTTGTGAAGCCAGAATTCGCTGCTGGTGGTCAAAACCAGTGGCTGATGATCGCCACCGATGGTGAACTTTATGGTCATCATCAAATATTTCGGGATAAATTTCTCTCTTATTTATTGGATGGATCCATCTCGGCTCAGCATATTGAAACCGTTTATCCGGGGCTGCAATTGACCCAGCAAAAAGTGTTTCCAGTGGTTAAGGTTCGGGATAATACTTCATGGAGCTGCCATCACGGAGTGCAGCGGTGGAGAGGTGATTGTGCATGCACCCCTAACGGTGAATGGAAGAAACCGCTGCGTGAGGCCTTGGAACGCATCTCGGATGAAGTGGACAAGGTCTTTATTGATTCATGCCAGGGAATTGTTGAAAATGTCTGGGAAGCCCGCGACCGTTATATCGAAGTCTTCAGCGGGGAGCGGAAATTTAGTGATTGGCTGCAAGACATAGCAGGTTCAGTGTTGCCGGATGGTAAGTTTGAACAGCTCGAAAAATTGTTTCAAGCCGAACTGGAATGCCAGCGCATGTTCACATCGTGTGGATGGTTTTTCAACGATCTTGATAGAATTGAACCACGGAATGCCGTGATTTACGGGGCGCATGCAGTTTGGCTGGTCAGGCAAGCTACCGGCTTTGATATTTCACCTGAGGCTGCTTTGTTGCTTGAAAAGAGTACAAGTTTGCAGAATCATCTCTCTGCATTGGATTTCTATAAAGACGCCATGCGCCGTTTCAAACAAACCCAACCCTTAAGTTACATCTTTGCTTGCTAACAACAAATCAACTTTACAGTAAGATTTCTGATGGCGGGTTTGAATTTTCTTAAAAATATCTTTTAAGGAAATCACAGTCTCAGCGGCAGTTACCCTATTTGACTCTTGATCCGAAAACGCCTTCATGATTGGTATGATTTCCATCCACCACATCAAATCCATGAAAGATTCCTGGTGGTACCACAAAGTTTCTTCATAATAATTGACTTTAAGTGATTCACGAATATCAGGGGTAATTAACCAACCTTTGAGAATTTGTGAAAAATTCATGGTACCGCCTTCGATAAACCAATCTTGATATTTGATAGCCAACTTTAGGAAGGCGGTCTTGTGCTCGGCAGCATCTTCTGAAATTCCTGATGTGGATAAGGCTATTTTTATCGATTGATCCAAATTCCAACTATTTATCCAATCAATTCCATCAGAGGGCGAACTTAAGGTCGATACGTGTTTATGGAATTGACTGACCAAAACCCAGACGGTTAGCGATAACATGCGTGAATAATTTTCATTCAGGTCAGTACTGATCTTTTTGAGGTGCGTTGACACATTTTTTGTACCGGGTACATTCAGTGATTTGGCAAGTTTGGGAATTTGGAGCAGCGTGGTTAACATCTGCATAATCTCAGCTTGTAACTGCGATAAATCACCTTGAATATTTGAAATTTCTTTTACGTTTTCCAAATAGGCATTGACAGCATTTGCAAGATGCTGCAAATTGTCAGGTTTATCGCTGCTGCGTGATTGTTGCACACATTCTATTACACGAACCACAAGATCAGCATTTGTTCTGACGGGATCGCTTCGCTTTCCGTAAATTTGATTAAGCGCTTGTTGTAAATTGGGAATCGGGTTTTGACCGTAAATCTCATACAGTTGCCTTAAGGTCTCATCATTTAATTGATCACTAGATTGCACCTTGGTAAAAACATGATATTCATACCCGTTCAAGTGTGTTTCAAATCCATGTTCCACGATCTGGTTAGAAAGGCGAATCTGATAACAATCGGTTGAGAGGTCATGCAGACACAAATAGCGATGGTTTTCAGTAAACAGCCCAAATGCTGCTGCGATATTTAGCGAATACTTGCCTGTGTGTCTGTCAGCGGCGTCTGTATGAGGGAAGGAATTGACGACCTTGCCATCGGTTTCTTGATAGCTGTTATTAAACAAGACAAAAACACGATGCTTTCCGTATTGATTCGTAAACGCATAAACATTTTCGTTGATGTTTCCATCTGACTGCTGAAAATCAAACAACCTGAAATGGTCAGCGCTGGCAAACAACTCGCGGTTTTGCAACAGCGGACTAATTTTGTTGAAATGTTGTTTGTCAAACTCATAAACACCGGTTTCATCTATTTTGGGTTTGCGGTATTCCATACCATATTTTTCAGTCAGCCCTTCAATTTGGCCGTGTCCAAACATGGGCAGCCCCGGCAGGGTGACCATTAGGGTGCAGACACCAAAATACTTATCGCCGCTGCCAAATTGATCAATGGCAGTGCGTTCATCAGGGTTATTCATGAAATTGACAAAGCGTTTTAAAATCTCAGGGTCAAACTCAAGCGTGTTTTTGATCAATTTGCGATAGCCGGCATTATCTTCATCGCGCAGCATGTGCATGAAAGCACTGTTGTAAACGCGGTGCATGCCGAGAGTGCGGACGAAATAACCTTCCATGAGCCAAAAGGCTTCGGCGAGCAGTAGTGTGCCTGGAACTTCTTTTTCGACCCTTTCGACCACTTCGCGCCAGAACTCTTTGGGCAAAGCCTGGTCAAAATTGTACTGTGTGATTGAATGATTTGATCGTGAGGGGATGGCGCCACCTGAACCCGGCTCTGGATACCACAATCGTTGGATATGTTTTTTTGCCAGGGTCATGGCTGCATCAAATCGGATGATCGGGAATTTTCGGGCAATCTCAATAATGGTTTGAATGACGATTTCACGCACAGCCGGATCGATGTAATTTAATTGGGCAGTGTCATTCCAGGGCATGGCGGTGCCATCGTTACCGTGATAGAAAAATTTGCTTACACCTGTGCGTTTATCAGTGCGACGAAACACCACAGCTGCATCAGAACGGTCATAATAATGATCTTCAATTTGAATTAGTATATTTTCATCAGAAGAGAGATCTGTTCCATTGAAGCTGTACGAAGGGAATGGACTTTCATTAACTGATAGGAACCATTCTGGATGCTGGATCACCCATTCAGAATCAATGCCCATGTGATTGGGAACCATATCTGATGCGAGGCGGATGCCGAATTTTTCGGCTTTCTGTTTCAAAATTTCATAAGCGGCATCGCCGCCTAATTCTTCTGCAATGCGATAAGAGTATAGCGAATAGGCAGAGGATACAGCCTCCGGGTTTCCGGTGAGTTGTTTGATTCGTGCCGAAGCTGGGCTGCGCTGCCACAAACCGATTAGCCATAATCCATTGATGCCGTGGGCTTGCAAATTCATCAATTCGTCATCGGGTATTTGTTCCAGGGTGGTGATGGACAGGTTATATTTTTTTGAGAGTTGTTCCAGCCAGACAAAAATATTCTTGGCGATCAGAACCAAACCTGGCATCCAATCGCAGTCTAGGCTAAAAGCCTTTGCCTCACGATCAAATCCTGATGAAGAAAACGATGATGACATGGTTTTTGAGTCGTAAACCAGCACTTCTGCTGGTCCGGGACCAGTAAAACCAGGTTTTTCTTCTTCTTTTATTAGATCAAAATTGTTTAACAATTGGAAATTGAGCAAATCTCCCAGCAGAAATCCCCAATGAATACGTATGTATTCCAACTGGCCGGGAATGGAATCAGGCACTTTTTCGGAGGGTGACTTGAGCATATCCAACAAGGACTGTTTCTCTGGCCCAAAACCCGGTAATTCTGAAAACGACCATTCGATATACTTCAAGACTGGATTGAACAAAGGGTGAATCAATACATCCGGTTCCCATATCAGGCTGGCAAAGGGGATCAACGCCTGGTTTTGGGTGGATACCCATAAGAGGATGAGATCAATCAGAGCATTTTCTTGATTGGAACCTGTAACACCTTGTCTGGCAAGGTATTGTTGGGTTGTTAGGCGTTCCTCATACACATCCTGGGGGGGATAATGTTTTACAAACAAGTTGAGGAGGATATCCATGTTGGATGGTGCGAAAGTAACTTGTAATGAAGAAAAAAGTCGGTTTATGATGGTGGGATTTTCTTGCAGATAAAGGTTAAACACATGCCGGAATATTTCGTCCAACAATCCCATGCCGTGTATTTCACTGGCTTTCAATGTTTTGCCAGGATGATCGTGTAAATTGATAGTTTGATTAATATGAAAAACAAAGGAGTGCAGCGTTTTGACATCTGGCAGAAAGACTTTCCCATCTGCAGCAAAAAGGGAGGTTTGAAACCGGTATTTTGCACGTGCCCGTTTGGTAATTGGAAATCGCATTTATACTCTCCCGATTAACCCATTTTGCCAGTTTATTAATTATATCCTTTCGTGCAAAAGTGGGAATCAATTTATGACAGTAATTGCCAGAAATGAACAAAAAATTGACTTTTCGTGTAAATTGGATTTGATTTTGCAAGAATGGGGTTGAAAAGTATCTAATAATTGCTCAAAAATGAAGTTAAGCAAACCATGTTTACTGGTTCATCTGTGATCTTGATGTCGTTGGTCAAGAACCCTTTTTCGATCAATCTGTAAATTGATTTTTGAGCTTCTGGCTGTGTCCATCCAAACAATGTTTGCACCTGTTTTTCACTGGCAGCGCCGACTGACTTGAAATAGCAGGTAACCAGGTGGTCTCGTGCCTGATTCTCAGAGATGAAGCGGCTTTGTTCAAGCAGTTCAGGATGGTAGCGGTGCGTTAAATCGTAGACAAAGGCATATTTCCAGGTGCCCACTTCGGCAATGGCGGTGGGCATCACTTTAAAATCCCGCTGAAGAATATCTAGCGCGCGATTAAATGGTGAGTTACTTTTTGGTCCGGTTAAGCGGGCTTCACGCCTTAATGCGATGGAATCGAGTGGCCCTTTTTCAAGCAGGGCTTCAAAAATGAGTTTGACCTCAAGTGGAATCTGACCGGCATGATACTGGTCGCTAATCTCAAGCTCGGGCTCACCAAAGTTGGGAGACAATGCATAAAAATAAGGAACAGTTTGCAGTGAAATGATGGTGTTGCGTTTGCGCAAAATGCGTCCGTAATACCAAACGCGTTTATCCAGCATCTGGTCTTTCCATCCCCAACTGGTGTGACCCGGATCATCGTGCGCATCAGCGACTGGTCGATCGCCAGCCACGCCGCACCAAAGACTCGGCATGTTCACACCCTTAACTGGCCAGAAAAAGATAAAACCACGTTCATTGACAAAATCCACGGCTTGTTGAGGGGTTTTTAACCTTGTTGAAGCAGTCGTGCGAAAGGTTTTTTCTCGATATTGATTAAGAAGCTCAATTGAAAGCGTTGTTATCGACACAATTAATTACCAAAATACTTTCACGTTATTTTTTTGGGTAATTATACCGTTTGTAAAATGTGTGTGATGATATTGGAGCCGCTTCCGCCAATGTTTTGAGCCATACCGATGCGAGCGCCCTCCACCTGCGAACCGACTGCTTCACCGCGCAATTGTTGAATTACTTCCACAATTTGGTACATGCCGGTGGCTCCTACGGGATGTCCGCGGGCTTTGAGACCGCCGCGGGTGGCAATGGGAATTTTCCCCGTAGGGGTGATTTCTCCATCAAGTGCTAATTGTGGGCCTTTACCGCGTTCTGCAAACCCGTTAGCTTCAAGCGAAAGGGTGGCCATGATCGAAAAGGCATCATGTAATTCAAAGAGATCAATAACCGCAGGGGTGATGCCTGCCTGTGAGTAGGCTTGCTTTGATGACTCGTATGCTGCCTTGAGCCATAGCGGATCTTTGCGATGGTCAATAGCAATGGTGTCAGTAGCAGCAGCAGACCCGATCACGCGGATTAATCGCCTGCCAGCGGATTTAACCAGCTCAAGCGGAACAACCACGACCGCTGCAGCGCCGTCGCCTATAGCAGAGGCATCCATCAAATTAATGGGGTCAGCAATCATGCCAGCTTTAAGATATTTTTCAATACTGGTGGGCTCATTAAATCGTGCATAAGGGTTATGCACGGCATTTGCATGCGCATTGACAGCAAAAGGTGCAAAAGCTTCTTTTTCCCAGCCGAATTCATGCATGTAGCGGCGCATGATTAAGGCATTCAGCGCTACAAACGATAAACCCTGGTCCGCTTCCCAATCGGCGTCTGCGGCAGTGGCCAGTTGCGCAGTGATTTCGTCACCGGGGCTGTCTGTCATTTTTTCAACACCGATGGCCAAAGCGGTTTGCACTTGACCAGAGGCAACTGCCATGACAGCGGTACGAAAACTGGCTGCACCTGAACTACAGGCGGCTTCCAGGCGTATGGCTTCTGCGTGGCGCATGCCGATCCAGTCAGCGATGTAAGCACCTAGATGCTGCTGATGGTTGGCAGAACCAGACATCATGTTGCCTACATAGACTGCATCCACGGTTTGCAAACCTGAATCCAACAGGGCAGAAAGGCCAGCATCCCCGGCTAACTCGCGTAGGGATTTTTCCCAATTCTCTTCTACTTTAACTTGCCCGATTCCAATGACCGCGACTTCTCGCATAAGGTGTCCTTTTAATTAAGTATCTTATAGGATTATATCGGTGAACCCTATCAGGAACTATCAAATATTGTCAGTTTGGAAGTTGTCGTCAGGGTAGCGTATAATTTGGCATATCTACCAACAAGAAAGAACGAATCTCGTCTATGCAAAAAATTGTTAGCTTTTTTGGTGTTTTATTTTTCACACTCTGCCTGTCTTCTTGTTCAACATTAAATAACGGGCAAGTGCATTCAATGGAAGTGATTTCCTCCGCTCAAACTGAGGCAACTCCGATTCTTGCTTCAGGTGATATCACTGCAACCGCAACACCTTTCCAACCAGACCCCAAACCTGAAGGCGTCTATTTTGGTTTTTCTGTTCCTCACGAATGGATCCAGGATGTTGGCACTCTAAAAGTTACTGGCGATGCGAATGCGGCCGATTTGATTCTGGATTTGCCCGGACGGCCTAATGTGTATTCGTTCGCGCAATTCAGACGAATTTACGCAGTCGGAGCGCCTTTTGATACTGTGCTAGATAATATTGCACTGACTGAATTGCAATCGTTATGGTCCAGCGGTATACCAACTTCGACGGGATATCAACAGTTGTTTGTGACTGAGGCCACGAATACTTTTCTCACTCATTATTGGGGATTCCCATTTGATTCATCCTTCAAAGTAATGGACCCGCAGACTCTTGTTTCAGAATTGTGGTCTGTTTCTGACGCTCTGGCCATACTTCCGTTTGAAGACATTGAACCTCGGCTCAAAATTCTAAAAGTGGACGGCATCAGCCCGCTTGATCGTCCGATGGATGTTGAAAATTATGGCTTAACAATAACTTATTTTCTCTCAGGGTCACAAGATGCAGAACAACGGCTTGAACCTGAAATTGAACAGATAAAATCTCTTATACCCGCAACCAACCGCGATGAATCAAAAATGACCGTAGTGATAATGACAGGCACGACTGCATTGGCCAGAGTGACTCTTAAAAAAATTGAACTGAACGGATATGAGTATCCAGTTGAAATGATAAAAGACTGGTTTTTAAGCGCTGACCTGCGGCATGTGAGTAATGAAGTTTCGTTTATGGAAGGCTGCAAGTATGTAGATGCCTATACCCTGCAGTTTTGTTCCAAGCCGGATCAGATCGAGGTGCTTGAAAACATCGGTGTCAATGTGGTCGAATCCACAGGGAATCATATGAATGATTATGGTTGGGAACCCTTTGCCTCCACATTACAAATGTATAAAGATCGAGGCTGGTTAAGTTTTGGCGGCGGTATCAATGCAGAAGAAGCAAAACAGCCAGCGGTTACAGAAGTCAATGGTAACAAAATTGCATTTATTGGCTGCAATCCGGTTGGGTTTGAAACTGCCTGGGCAACCGATACCCGGGCAGGCTCTGCTAAATGCGAATATGAATGGATGAATCAGAAGATCGCTGAACTCAAAGCAGAGGGTTACGTGGTGATCACCACTTTCCAGGCTTGGGAAATTGACAGGCTTATGTATGACGAGGTTTACCGAAAGATATTTAAGGATGCTGCCAATGCCGGCGCGGATATCATCCAGGGGTCTCAAGCACATTCGCCTATGGGATTGGAATTTGTCAACAACAGCCTGATTCATTACGGATTGGGGAATTTCCTGTTTGATCAAATGGAACCGCATAATATTCGCGAGTTCTATGATCGCCATATCATATACAATGGTAAATATATCAACACTGAACTGCTCACGGCCACCTTAATGGATTGGTCCAGACCGGTGCCGATGACCGAGCAAGATCGTCAAGCGCTATTAGATGAGATATTTACTGCTAGTAAGATGAGGAAAAAATGAAGATAATTGATGTTAGCTTAACCATCCGTGAAGGAATGGCTGTTTGGCCTGGTGAAAATCCCGTTGTTTTGAACAGGCGGACCAAGATTGAAGAAGGTGCGCATGCCAACGTATCCTTTTTAAGTCTCGGCGCCCATACCGGCACACATGTTGATGCTCCGTTTCACTTTATTGCTGATGGCTCCAAAGTGGATGAAATGCCGCTGGAAGTGTTGATCGGACCTGCCCAGGTGGTAGAAGTGCCTGACTCTGTGAAAGTGATTAATGCTGAAGTACTTGGCGGTTTAAAGATTGCCGATGAGCCTAAACGCATCCTTTTTAAGACCAGCAACTCGCATTATTGGGATTTGGATACCGACGAATTCCAAATCGGATTTGTTGGTATTGACCTCAGTGCCTCAGAGGAATTGGTCAAACGCGGCATGATCCTTGTTGGCATTGACTATCTTTCAGCTTCACCCTATAAGATTAGCAAACCCACTCATGACGAATTATTGGGTGCTCAGATGATCATTATTGAAGGGCTTGATTTGCGGAAGGTACAAGCTGGGTTCTACACTCTCTATTGCCTGCCGCTTAAACTCCACGGTGCGGATGGTGCTCCCGCCAGAGTGATTTTGATACAGGAATAATTTTTCGCGTTAAAAATTTTAATCCTTTATGAGGCAAAATGATCGATCTTCCAGATGATGAAATTCTGCCGCTTTCGATGGAACATAATTTTTGGACCTGGTCGGCACAATCCAAGGTAAACCCCATTGCGATCAAACGCGCCAAGGGTGTCTATTTTTGGGATGTGCAAGACAAACGTTATCTTGATCTAAACTCAATGACCATGTGTGTTAATATCGGCCACGGTGATGAGCGCGTGATCAACGCCATGGTGGATCAAGTGCGTGAACTTCCATACGCCGGGCCTGGGATGGCCACCAAACCCAGGGCCATTCTTGGCAAACTGCTGAGCGAAATCTGCCCGCCCGGTTTGACCAAATTCCTCTATACTTTAGGCGGCGCGGATGCCAACGAGAACGCCATAAAATTAGCCAGAGCTTACACTGGCAAGCACAAGATTCTTGCCCGGTACCGCTCATATCACGGCGCGTCTTACGGCGCCATTGCGGTCACGGGCGATCCACGCAGGGTGGCCTGGGAACCCACGGTGATGCCTGGGGTTGTGCACTTTTTAGACCCTTATCGCTATCGGTCCACTTTTCACCGCACAAACCCCAATCTCAGTGAAGAGGATTTTGCACAAGATTATCTGAATCATCTGGATGAGATCATCCAGTATGAAGGACCAGACACCATTGCTGCTGTGATGCTGGAATCGGTCACTGGTACCAATGGCATTTTTGTTCCGCCATCGAGTTACATGCAAGGCGTACGAGCGTTGTGTGACAAGTATCACATTGTGATGATCGCCGACGAAGTTATGAGCGGTTTTGGCCGCACAGGCGAGTGGTTCGCTGTGGATCATTGGAAGGTAGTACCTGACATTATGACCATGGCGAAAGGGTTGACTTCTGCTTACGCGCCGCTGGGGGCCGTGGCGATGAAACCCGAAATCGCTGCAACCTTCAATGACCGCGTTTTTCAGGGTGGTTTGACCTATAATGCTCACCCGGTATCCATGGCGGCTGCAATTGCCAACATTCAGGTCATGCTGCAAGATCATCTTGTCGAAAAATCCAGGCAGACTGGTTTGGTGATGGCTGAGATGCTGGCTGAACTGGTTGAGAGGCATCCGTCTGTGGGTGAGGTTCGCTCTATTGGATTATTTGGCGCAATTGAGTTGGTTAAGGACAAAGCTACACGTGAACCGACTGCGGCTTACGGCATGAGCAGCCCTGAGATGACTGCAATAAAACAGTATTTGCTTGATCATGGGGTGTATCTTTATACGCATTGGAACATCATATTATTGATCCCTCCGCTCATAATCACTGAAGGTGAACTGGCTGAGGGATTTGATGTAATTGAAAAAGCAATAAACATCACAGACAAAATTGCGAAGAAACAGGAGTAAGAGATGGAAGCAATAGAAAAAGTAGTCGTTCTTGGTGCTGGCCCGGCTGGATATTCTGCTGCGCTTTATGCGGCTCGCGCTGAGTTAAATCCACTTGTGCTGACCGGATTGCAGCCTGGCGGCCAGGCTGCGCTGACACATACCATTGAGAATTATCCGGGCTTTCCAGATGGTGTGGGCGGATCTGAATTGGGCGACCTCTTTCAGAAACAAGCCGAACGCTTTGGTGCAAGGATGGAATACGATTCAGTAACTAGCGTGGATTTCAGCAAAAGGCCTTTTAAGATCAATACGTATGCCAAAGAAATCCTGGCAGAAGCAGTCATCATTGCCACAGGCGCAAGCCCGGTTAAATTGAATATTCCTGGTGAAGATACCTTGGTAGGCAAAGGCGTTTCTTATTGCGCCACCTGCGATGGTTGGTTCTTCAAAGAAAAAAGAGTGGCCGTGGTGGGCGGCGGAGACAGTGCACTTGAAGAAGCGTTGTTTCTGACACGATATGCCACTGAGGTGACCATCATCCACAGACGGGATGCCTTCCGTGCTGGTGCGCTACTGCAAAAACGTATGCACGAAAACCCAAAGATTAAATTGATGCTGGATTCAGTGGTCAAAGAGATCAGAGGTAGCGGAAAAGTTGAAACCCTGTTGGTCAGCAATGTGAAAACCGGTGAAGAATCCACTTTTGAAACAGACGGCATCTTTATTTTCATAGGGCATACACCTAACAATGACTTGTATAAAGGTCAGCTTGAAATGGATGACCGCAATTTCATCAAAGTGGACTCCAAAATGCATACCAGTGTGCCAGGTGTGTTTGCCTCAGGTGAAGCCGCGGATGCAGATTTCAAACAAGTTGTCACTTCAGCGGGCATGGGGGCTGCTGCTGCCATAGAAGCCGGGCGATTCTTGTCAGAATAAATGCCACATACAAAAAACTCCCGAATTCTCGGGAGTTTCCTTTTAATCTGGTGTGATTATTTTATGGTGTTGATGTGGGTGACGCATTGGAACCAGTGCCCGTGCCTGACCAGCCAAAGACGCGGTAAAGACTGACTGTGCCGAAATTGACAAAGATAGGTTCGCCATCTGAGGTCGAACCGTTTTGTCTGACGACAACCACTGACCATCTGAAGATGTGGTTGGTGTTATCGAGCGGACGCATACTGGCCGGGACGATGAACTTGGTCTCGGTGACGTATTGCGTCATTTTCTTTTCACCGCCAGAACTGACGTCTTCAACGGTGATAGCATAGCGGTCATTTTCGCGCAAGGTGCCGACGGATGCCCATTGCAGGGTGATGGTGTCGTTAAGGTTGGTGTAGACTGTGCCATCCGCGGGAAGCAAAAGACTTGGCTGGGAATAAGGCGGAGGCAGGGTCGGGGTCGGGGTCGGACCGGCGGTGGGTTTTCTTTCGCATAGCGGCAACGATAAACGCATTCCAACAAACACCACATCATTGGTCATGTTGTTGAAGGTCTTGATCGAATCCACGCTGATGTTGTAATTCAAAGAAATGCCCATCAAAGTGTCATTTTCAACCACAGTGTATGGAAAGGTGCCGCAGGCGTTTTCAGTGGCTTCTTGTGCGCTTAATGTGGCTGTGGGCATAGGAGAACTGGTTGGTGTCGGCACAGGCACCAGAATTGTTTGTCCCTCGGTGAGGGTCAAACAATCAGCATCCAAATTGTTGAGCTGAATAATACTATTAACTGATACACCATATATTAAGGCGATTCTACTGCACGAATCTTCCAACTTAACAACATAACTAACAGGCGGTAGATTCGTGGGGGTCGGCGCCAGCGTGGATTCAGTGGTTGGTGCGGGAGTGTTAGTGCTGGTAGGTGTTAGCGTAATGGTTGGCGTTACGGTGGGTGTGGCAATGTTACCTGTGCTATTCAAAATTACATAGATCAGTGCAGCCCCAAGACCCAGAACCAGCACCACCAGGCCAAGCGCGGCTGGCAGGCTTAATTTAAGTTCCGGTAATTTTGGAGATTGCACCGGGCTGGGTGCAGCGGCTTTGGTGGATGTGGTGAAATTTCTTCCACATACCAGACAGCGGCTGGCATTTTCGCTCAGGCGGGTGCCACAGGTAGGACAAACTTTATTCGATGAAGTGTTGGTTTCAGGACTCATATATTATTCTTTCAAGAGGGTCAAAAGGGAAATTATAACATCACTAAAGACCACTGGTTTCCTTTGCAAGGGTATGAGTGTGTGATATTCTAGAAATCAATGAATACCACCAGCCTCTATTTTCACATTCCATTTTGCAATCGCAGATGCGGTTATTGTGATTTTAACACATTTGCGAGCATGAAACCCTTTATACCGCAATATGTTGAAGCTGTGTGTCAAGAGATGAAAATTGTATCAGAAGCTGCAGGTGAACGAATATGTGTTAAAACCCTCTTTTTTGGCGGCGGCACACCTTCGCTGGTGTCGGTTTCACAATATCAAAAAATCCTTGAAACCTGTAGAGCCAACTTTGATTTATCCGCGACAACAGAAATAACCATCGAGGCAAACCCGGGGACAGTCACCCGGGAGTATTTACAAGGCATCCGCGAGGCTGGCGTCAACCGCATCAGTTTTGGCATGCAATCGGCGCACCCAGAAGATCTGCACATTCTGGATCGGCAACACCAGCATGAAGATGTAATCAACGCTGTGGCGTGCAGCAAGCAGGCGGGTTTTGAACACATCAACCTGGATTTGATCTTTGGCATCCCCGGTCAGAGTCTTGAGCGCTGGAACCAAACACTTGACCTGGCGTTGGCTGAAAACATTGACCATTTCTCACTCTATTCGCTGATTGTTGAAGAAGGCACGCCAATGCACCATTGGGTGGCACGCGGATTGCTGCAAGCGCCTGATGATGACCTGGCCGCGGATATGTATGAAACCGCCATGGACCTGTTGAATCAAACTGGTTACCTACAGTATGAAATTTCCAACTGGGCCAAACAAAATGATGTTGACAACCGCTGCCAGCATAATCTGCAGTACTGGCGCTTTTTGCCGTATCTCGGTTTTGGCGCCGGTGCACACGGGTTTGTCGACGGCATCCGTTCTGAAAATGTTGGGGGAATAACGGAGTACATTCAAAAGATTAAACAGAATATACCAATGGCTTTTCCAACTGGAACTGCATGTGAGCCAATTACCATACTTTCAAAATGGGATTTAATGCAGGAATTCATGATGGTAGGTTTTCGCCTTACTGATGAAGGTGTTTCAAAACTGGATTTTCAAGCCATGTTCGGTCTAAGTATGGAAAGTGCTTTTAACAAGCAAATTGAGCATTTACGTAAAAATGAATTGATTGAGCAGCATCCGCAAGAAGAGTCTCGCCTTCGACTCACCAGACGCGGAAGGTTGTTCGGCAACCAGGTATTTTCACAATTTGTGGGGAATCCGCCATCCGAAACAGCATAATCTGAAAAAATTAGAAAACGTGCACCCTTGTTCCGTATCCATTGGTTTCCATGAGTTGAGGGTCAGCTTCTGGGGTTGCCCAACGGTAAAGCCACCGTGCTTCACTCGTCACCATGTTAATGCATCCGTGGCTTTTGCGAACACCAAAATCCTGATGCCAATGTGTGCCGTGAAAGGCCACACCGTTGGTCATTTCAAAGAAAGAAGTCCACGAGACGCCGGGCAGCACATAGGCGCCGTCTGCGTAATTATTATAAGGTTCTGGATTTCCCATGTGTTTTGAAAGCATCTTCGACTGAATATGAAAATAACCGGTCGGAGTCTTCCAGGTGGTTTCGCCAGGCGGGGTGTAATTCAAACCAGAAGAAATTTTGGTATTAAGCACAATTTTTCCGTCTTCATATGCAGTAAGTTCCTGATTTTCAAGAGAGACTTCGATAAATTTTTTGTCAGGCGGCACATCCGTGGCGAGGGGCGACATTTCTGAAGGTGGGACGATGCGGGCATGCTTGGCCGGGATGTAGTAATCCATGTTTTCGGAGTATTTCAACATCTCGTCTCGCAGGCGATACCAGGTTTCTCCGTCTGGACCTTCCGCAATACCTACGGCCCAATGGACGGTGTCGTAATAGAGGCGATAGCTATCAGTCCATACGCCGGGAGTGTGTTGGAACATGCTTTGCGTAAATGGTACCGTAATTTCAATGGCTGTAAGCCCCTCCGGCAGGTAGGATGGCACTTGATTGAGCTTAACGGCCACAGGCTGCACTGAAGAGCAGTGGATGAATCCACCCCATACGCGGTACCATTTTGGATTGTATAATGGTTTCTTATCTGAGATCACTTCGTAGTAAACAGGCAAAATTTCATCGCGCTGACGCTGAAATTTGATCGTACTTTCTTCATCGGGCCGACTGTAAACACTTAACGTTTGAGATGAATCCGCAGCGATGCGGATCAACGGTCCGCTGTCTTGTAATTCGGCAAAGTTGAAGGCAGAGGTAACGGCCAGGCTTGAAAGAGTCAATCCTGTTAGTTTGAGAAAATTGCGGCGAGAGTATTGTAGACTCATATTGTCTGAATTATACCAGCAGATTCTATGTCAAGAGTGTTCAACCATATCTGAGAGATCGCTGCGTAATGCGTAGCGTCTGAAAGCCTGGGTCTCGGCCATGGATTTTTGAATTTTCTTTTTGATAATTTCCTGTTGAGAAGGGTTAGCAATTCCACCCTGAGATAGAGATAAGGATTTTGCGTTAACTTCCTGGATGGCGATAAGACCACGGGCTGACAACCATTGTATGGAGAGTCTCACAATTTCTTGTGTGGTGGCTAACTCAGCTGCGATTTCTTCAAGGATGAATTTAAATTGGTTTTGTGCAAAACCTTGTTTGATTTTTTGTGCTGTAGTTTTCAAAATCATTTCTGTTTCGTTTTCAAGTTGCTGGCTGCCAAACCAGAAGATTCGCTGAGGCTGTACTTTTAGCATGATTTCATCCAGAATAGATTGCGAGGGCGGCAGGGTGAGAATGATCAAAGACTCACAAGGGGAGAGTTCGAGACGGTTTTTTCCTCCTATAGTTGAAGTTTCCAGACCTTCACCAAAAACTTCAGGTTGATATTTGGAGATAATCTCTGTTAAGACCCTAATTGAAACAGAACTTTTGCGGTAATCGAAATGCTCAATATTATTCCGTTTTTTCGAACTAAAGGTCAGGCTATCAGTTTCAATAGCACGGAAATCGAGCCATTCTAGCTGCAATTGTGCTTGCCCCTTATAGGTTGAAGCGCGAGCGGTAAAGGCCAGATCAAAGAGCCCTTCAGGTTGGGGCAAACCGGCAGACTGCCACCATAAGAATTTGAAAGCTTGACCCTGAGCATCCTCAATAAGAAGCTGCATATGTTCTTTGGTTTTGCCGATCGGGGTGGCGTTAACCAGCTTCATATTTTTGGCTGCCATGACGATAGGTGGATTGCCCGCTCCAAAAGGCGCCAGTTGATCAATGGATTGAAGGAGGGAGAGATCAATTTGCGCCGGCTGCTGCCAGACATCAATTTGCAGTTCATTCACCACTGGATGGTGTTCACTTTGCTGTTCGATGGTTTTATCTAATTCTCGCTGAAAGGATTTGAAATTCTGTGGGTCTAGTGCCAGCCCGGCAGCCATGGGATGACCGCCGAAGGAAGCTAGAAAGCTTGAATTTTGTCGGATGGCAGCGGTAATGTCAATTCCTTCGATGGATCTGGCTGATCCGCGCATCAATCCGCCCGGGGGAGCGACCATCAAGATTACCGGCCGGTGATAGAGTGAAATCAGACGGCTGGCCACAATGCCCACCACACCTGCTGGCCATTCAGGATGTGAGAGAATCAAGACAGGATGGTCAAGCAAAGAGGGGTTACGTTCAATTTGAGCCAGCGCGCCTTGAAAAACCTGGTCGCATAATAGTTTTCGCTGCGCATTCAGGCCTTCCAATTGGTTGACGGTGACCGATATGACTGCTGGATTATCAGAGAGTAGAAATTCAACCATAGGGTTGGCATCTGCAAGCCTGCCAACGGCGTTCATGCGCGGTGCCAGCGCAAACGAGATGGATTCCTCGGAGAATTGCGAAGCCTCAATTTCAGCAGCTTGCAACATGGCACGGAGGCTCGGCCGAGCGGATTGACGAATGACGTCAATGCCGGATTGTGCCAAATAACGCGAGTCAGCGTGCAGGTCAGCGATATCCGCGATTATGCCCAGTGCAGCCAGATCGTGTAGCGACCGAGCTTCCTCGGCCTGATTGAATCGACCAAGTAACGCTTCAGCGAACTTGCAGGCCACCCCAACCCCCGGCAGTGGCCGCAGCGGATGGTCAGCCGCAAGCCTCTGCGGGTTGATCACGGCATAAGCCTGAGGCAGCGCTTCGGGCAGGGTGTGGTGGTCTGTGATGATCACGTCTATGCCTTGGGTATGGGCCCAGGCCACTTGATCAACTTCTGAAATACCCGTATCACAGGTGATTAGCAAGGTGATGCCCTGCTTGACAAATGTTTGCAGTACGTCCAGTTTGATACCGTGGCTTTCGGGTCCGCGCACGGGCACATGGTAAACCACTTTTGCGCTTACCTTGCGCAGCGCGGAGACAAGGGTCGCGGTGGCGGTCTGGCCGTCTACATCGAAATCACCCCAGACGCCGATCAATTCACCGCCCATAATCGCCCGTAATGTGCGCTCGATCCCCTTGTCCATATCGTCCAATTCGTAGGGTGAAGCAGGGGTATAGGCGTGATAATCCATGAAGGCACGCGCCTCCGCGGAGGAATGCATGCCCTGACGCTGTAGAATGCGCAGCACCAATTCGGGCAGATTCATCATGGTGGTTAGTTCGCCCGGCAGTGGACTTTCAGGAGGATCTACCCAGCGTATAGCAGAAGATGGCAAGACGGGTTTCATAATCTAAATCGCATCAAAATCAAAATTGAAAGCATCGTCAGAATCAACTTGTTCGTCTGCCATATCGCTCGTACCGGCTTCTTTACCGCGATCGCAGAGAGATCGGAATCGGCAGAAGTTGCAGGCTTTCAAATTATCCGTTTTTCTGAATGCCTCTTTTTCTTTGGACGCGATTTCGTTTATAAGCAGTTCAATTTCTGTCTGATCCGCTTCTTTTTGGGCGCTAGAATAGGCGAAGCTGACCGGAGATTTTGGAAAAGCCGGATACCAGTAGACCATTTCAACGGATTCAGGCAATATATTCTGGTTGGCTGACAAGGCTGATATCACATACGGATATACCTTGCTTTGCATGCGAGACAGCAAGGTCTGGCGTTTGGGCTGGTGTTGCGAGGTTTTCCAATCGTAGAGGGTAAGTTTTCCGTCAGACTTGAGCAGTAAATCAATTTTGGCCGCCAGGCGGTAGCCAGCAAAGGGGATGGAATTCAGTTTCTCAACCGAAAAATTGCCAGGCGCAGGGTGAAGATCAAGTTTAAGAAAATTCTGCCACCATTCGATTAATTCAGGTTGGGTAATTTGGGCGGATAACACATCCGCGGGGATGCCTGAAAAATATTGCTGGCAGAGCAGATGAAAGCGAGTGCCCAGAAGCATCAGCACTTCTTGTTCGCGGATGGGTTCACTTTCGACCGCAGGCCAATCGAGTTTCAAGATTTCTTTGAGATAGAATCGATAGGCGCAGTCTTTGTAATCCTGCAGGTTTTGTTGTGTAAAGACGAAGGAATCAGGCAGCAGCATTCTTTTCCTCCAAAATAGCGTGCAAGGCTTCGAGCGGCAGAGCCATGCGTGCTTCTTTGCGCCGTCCGGTGTTCCAGGTGATGATCAGAGATTCACGCGCGCGAGTAATGCCTACGTACAACAAGCGCAGGCGCTCTGACGAATACTCAAGCCTGGCGAGGCGGGTGGCATATCCGGCTTCCATAAACATACCGGGGATGTCGTCTTTTACAATAGCTTTCAACTTGGAGAGAAGTTCAGCTTCAAGGTTAAGGTGATGGGCGATAAACCATTTTTCACCCTTGTAATTGTCAAACGCCTGGGCGGAAGGGAAATCATAATTATTGACCGAAAGCAAATAGACCCTATCCCACTCAAGGCCCTTGGCTTTGTGGAAGGTGCTGACCAGTACCTTGCCCTTGTGTGCTTCGGGGGTAAAGCCGGTATCATCTTCACTGAAACCGGCGAATTTCCGTTCATTGGAAGCGATTTCTGCCAGGTCAATGGCGAACTGGGGCAGTTGATATTCAGGATGGTTGCGAGCGCTGAATTCAAGCAGTAAAGCCAGTTTATGCGTCAGCGCCAAATCTTGCGGAGAGGTGAAGAGGTCGCGCCCGATGGTCAGCAGAAGTTGATCCACTGGCAGGGGGGCGGCGTTTTGCCAGCGCACCATATCAACCAGGAATTTGCTGAATTTTTGATCCAATGCCGGTGGCAGGGCATCAAGCTGAAGTATTTTGTGCCAATCATCTTGGTTGTCTGCGTATAGCAGAACCTCTAATTCGCGCACTTTTTTCAATTGGTTGAGCAGATTTGAGAGTTCTGTTTTGTTTTGTTCAAGATCAGGGTCATCTTGCATCAACAGTTGAAAAACGGCAGACAGTTTATTTACCGCTGAGGGATCTGATAAACAGACGAGCACTTTTTCAAGAATACGAGTAACACGGCGGGTAGATTGTGTGCTCTTGAGCATTTCGACTATTTCGATGTCTGCAAATTGCAGCGCTTCAACCACTTTTTCAGCATGGAAGCCGATCGGGCAGAGCACCGCCACGGTTTTATCCTGGTGGGTGGGCAGCCAGTTCTTAATGGATTCAACCACCTTCTTGATTTCTTCTTCTGAATCAACCGCGTTTTTCATGATGTAAACGGATTGTGGATGATCGGGCGGGTTGGGCTGCGGATCGCCAGGCGGGGCAGGGATGATGGAAGGCAGCGACAGCGAACTACGTAGTTCTTCCACGGGGTGTGCGTCGCGTGTCCATTTGTTTAAATCGTTTGCCAGGCGGATGATACTTTTATTGGAACGGCCAGAGTTTGCCAGATCTTTGGCATCCACACCGGGTTCACGCAAAAAGTCGCGCAAAAAGGTGGGGCTGGCGGTGGTGAAGGTTTCATAAATAGCCTGGTTGGTGTCGCCCACACGCACCCAATTGCCGTCAGGTCCAACCAACAGTCTGAGGATGCGTTCTTGCACCATCGACGAATCCTGAGCTTCATCTTCAAGGATATATGGCCAACGGTAGCGTAATCTTTCAAGGAATTCCTTATCAGATATAAGTACCCGGTGAGCCAGCCTGACAAGATCAGAGAAATCCACTGAGCCGCGATAGCGTAATCCTCTTTGATATTCGTAATAGACCTGAACGGCCATATCAAGCAGGGGGTCGGAGAGGTGGTTTTTTTCCATTTTCTCGCGCAGTTCGGCGGGTTCAATTTGGAGGTCTTTCGCCTGACTAATGAAATTTGCACAAATGCTGGTGACCGTTTCATTCCAATTTTTGTGTGTTTTGGGTTCTTTTTGCAGGTCAATGGTGGGGTCGACATACTGTTCAGCCAGTTCAGGGTGCTCGCGCAAATAAGCAGCCACTGCGCCTTCAATCATGCGCGAAGCTTCATTATCATCCAGGATGGAAAACTGTTCAGAAAGCCCTGCTAAATCGGGTCTTTCACGCACGATGTCATGCGCCAGTCCGTGCAGGGTGCGAACACGGTAGCCCATGCTCTCAAGCAGACCAGCATCGCGAACGAAAGAAGCAATGCGGGTCGAGAAGTTATCCACAGCAGAATTGACCAGGGTGACGATCAAAATTTCTTGATCGTCGTAGATGGAGCCTTCAGTTATTAGTTGGGCTGCCAGGGCAGAAAGGGTGGCGGTCTTACCGCTGCCCGGCACCGCAGCCACGCCCATTTTGCCACTCTGATATTTGAGAATTTCTGCCTGCATCGGACGAGGTTTAAACATGCTTCACCCCCGTTGTGCCTTGCAATTTTCTAAGGATGGTTTGAACGGCCTTGATTAATGCACCGCGCTCTTCATTGCCTTGTTCGTTGACCCCCAGTGTGCACATGTATATATGCTCACTGCAGCGACGGATCAGTCCATCCATGATGCGGATAATCGATTGCTGGTTGGCAGCGTTTTCGTGCATATCGGTCCATAATTTTTCGTTTTGCCAGTTTCGGTTGAGCACATAAGGATGGGTGAGCGGCTGATCGAGGCGCGTCCACCAACCTTGTGAACCAATATCCAGCCAGAATTGAAAGCGCACAGGGCGATTGTTCATCAAATACGAAAAGGCAGGTGAAACCAGCACAGCACCTGACCAGGTTTTTGTTGTCCAATCTGCCAAATATTGAGCTGATAGGATGCCTGTTTCAACCAGACGAATATATTCCTTGTTAAGGTCGTGGGTTTTTACAGAGGCTTCAACCGTCATCACCTGCCTGAACTTGCGGGCAGATTCCACCAGACGGCTGACGGCGGCGGCAGAATCGAAATTTTGATGGAATTTATAGCCAGGTTGAGAGAGCAGTTCTCCGAATAAGCGGCTGATGAAAAAATCCAGTTCAAGCGCATCATCTTTGCTGTTTTCTTCAAGCCAGATGCGCAACCTTTCAAAACGTTCGCCGACCAGATAAGTGATACGCTGCTGCATCTCCTTCTTGATTGGGTCGAACGTACGCAAGCTGCCGGTGGATGCCGCGAAAAGCACCTGGGTAATCAAATCCGCGCGGATATAGTCGCAGCCTTCAATCAGCAGCAGGATGGCATTACGCACCTCGTCTTTGACCGGTTTCATATTCAATGTTGGAAATGCCAGTTTGACCAGTGTGAGCACCGCTTTGATGGCAGGCTCGTCGCGAAGTCCTCTAGATGGACGGAAGGTGCTGAGATTAAGACCTGCATCCGCGAAACGTGTGTTGATCGAGTAGCGCAGTGAATCACTCAAAAATGGCGTAAGCACCACGATCTCTTCAGGCGGCACACTCTGATTTTCAATCAGGTCTTTCACCTGTGTGGTGATCCAATCCAATCCCTGGGGATAGAAGCGGAAGGGGTGAATTGAGAAGGCATTATGGATATCCGTGGGGACATCTCCCTCAATCTTGTGATAGGTCAGGCTGGTGGTTAATGCCGTTTCGAGGTGTTCCAACTCAGGTGATTTCACCATGGATTCGGTGAACTCTATAAAATTTTCGCAGCTTATAGCGAAACGGCTTGCCGAAACAGGATCAGCACCCATAAAAGAGCGGAAACCGCCCTGCTCATCTTTGATGATCAGCGCAGACTCAAAATCAGGCAGCCAAGACTCAATGATGTCGTGCGCCACCGGGTAATCTTCTTCGGCATTGTCGTAGATCAGGTGCCGATAGGTTGAGGTGAGGTATTGTCTGCACAGCAGCGAAGGCCACAAATAATTGGCAAAAACGGCCAATTGCAGTGAAAAATCCAGTAGATTTTGCTGAAGACACAACCGCCTGAATCTCAGAGCGCATTCCTGAGCTTGGTCGTAGATGATGGCTTGAGAGGGTTTGCCCGCCCAAGCCTGGATCAAGCGTGTAGAAATCTCTTCAGGCGAGAAACCCACCACAGCCGATTTGTTGAGGTTGTCGAGAATCTGGCTGTAGAGGCGGTTGGGATCGATTGTAACGCTCTCAAAATAGCCAAGCTGCAGCAGAGGCTCCACCAGGTTCGCCAGGTAGTATTGGGCGGTTTCAAGGGTTAGAAAGCGGGGCGGTGTTTGAGGTGCAGCAAAACCGGCTTCTTTGGCCACCAAAGGCCAAAAAAGCGCCAACATACGCTGCGCAAGACCGCCGATGGTGAGGATGGACGGTTCGCCGCCAGAGGTAAACTGCGGGGTTCGAATGACGTTTTTATAGGGTTCAGCCAAACTGCGTTGGGGGACGAGAATTAATATAGTGTCTGACGGAACACCAGCCTCAATCAACGTTTGCATGCGCTGCACAGCAGCGGTGGTTTTGCCACTGCCGGCAGGTCCGTGCAAAAATACCCGTGATTGAACGGGTAATTCTGCGATTTGCTGCTGATTTTTGGTTAGTTTCAGATCCGTCAAAAGGAATATCCTTCAGGTACTAATAAGGTTGACCTGCCATGGCGTGCAGCACAGCCCGCGTCAGCAAAGAATCCGCGGTGGAGCGGTGTGCATTGGGCAGTGCGATTTGAAAGGATGCACCGGCTTCTTCAAGTTTGAAATATTTCATTGATCCCCTGGCCGGATTCCACACACCGCGGAAATCAGAATAGAGGGGCAGCACATCCACAACCTTGAAATTCTCGCGCCACGGAAACTTATAAGCGGCATGCGATTGCTGCATCATGCGCAGATCAAATGGTGCGTTGTAGGCAGCGATGGTGCGTCCATATAAGTAATTGCGAATGGTAGGCCATTGAACCAGCCAGTTCTGTGAAGAGGCCACCATTTCATTGGTGATACCGTGAATCCGCGAGGTTTCGGCCGGGATAGTTTTGAAGGGTTTCACCAAAGCTGAGTACAAAAGGCTGCCGTCGAAATCCACGATCGAGATTTCGACAATTTCATCTGTTTTATCAAGACCGGTAGTTTCGGTATCAATGTAAACGGGTTTTTCAGCGATCCAGCGGGCTGCTGTCTGGATGGCGTTTTGCTTTAAAGGTTCGGTGGAGGGGATTGTCATGGTTATTTTGCCTATTGATCCCATTCCAGCAGTTCTTGCAGTTCAACGGTGAAATTGGGATTTCCGCGGGCAGAAATGTATGCGCCGCCGTGGCCGGGTGTGGTGATGGTGCCATCGGTAAATTCGGTTACTTTAACGCCGTTGATGTAAATCTTAAAGGAATCGTTGACAAGCATTACGCCCAGCCGGTTAACTTGACCGCTGCCGGTTTTGATATTTGTATCTGCCGTCCACTTGACCAGATTAAAGCCATTGCCAGCGGCATCGATGCGATCAACGATATAACTGCCATCACAAGAAAGACCGACGAAGTATCCGAGGGTGCTAGTGTAAGTTGGAACCCGCATCGCCAGACCGTAATTGTCGCGGTCTGAGCAGGTGATGACATTAAACGTTCCTTCCAGGTAGAAGTTGGTGGGTGAGGGTGCAGTCAGCCGCCAGCGTTTGCCGCCGTTGATGTTTTTGCTGGTGAAATTGAGACCGCCAACCTGATGAGAAATGCGGATGGATTCATCCTCGTAGGGATTGCCTGCCAACCCAAAGGGATTGCCGCTGGAGGCTGAATTGAAGGAAAAGTCAGGTGAACCAAGTGTGAGTTTGGGGTCGCTGGGGTTTACCGTGGCTGTTGGGGTGATTGTTGATGTGGCGGTTGCAGTCGGCTCGGGTGTTGCTGTTTCGAGCGCTAAAGTCGGTAGGGCTTCAGTGGGTTGAACCAATGCCGATTCAGTTTGTGAGGCAGCCAGCGTGCCAGCTACGCGCGTGGCAATAACATCCACTTCAGGGGTGGTGTTTGATTTGGGTAAATTGCAAGAGGCCAATAGCATGACCAAAATAAGTGTAATAAACAGGATTTTTTTCATTTTTCCTCTCATTTCTATTTTTATTATAGCTTTTCACGAGAATCTTCACAAATAATTTAGGGTATTTCTGGCGGCCATATTTTTTCATCAAAAAACTGCTTCAGGTATAATTATTAGATTGATATGAAAACCAATGTTATCCAACTTGAAGTGCATGACGATGTCATCTCAATAAAAGACAAGATGGCCTGGCAATCGTGTCAGCGCATGATTTTGGTTTGGCCAAAACACGGAAAGATACTGCACAACGAATTGGAAATGGTGTTGCTCAATCGTGAAGCAAAATCGCTGGGGGCAGAACTGGCCCTGGTGACACACCATCCCGTGGTGCGAGAATGGGCGCTGGATTCCAAAATGCCGCTGTTTGCCTCAATTTCGGCTGCCGAAAAGGGTGCGTGGAAAATCGACGCACAGGGCCGCCTCGCCAACAAAATGCCTAAAGGTGTGGATGCCATCAGGTCAATTCGAGCAAAACTTCCGCACGTAGCTTCGATTAAACCAGCAAATCCACTCATAAACGGGTTAGCAGTTTTACTCAGTTTGATGGCAGTCATTGCTTTACTGGTGTTTCTTCTTCCTCAAGCTGAAGTTATTTACACCCCCGCAACCACACAACAAGCGGTTGAAATTCGAATCAAAGCATCAGAAGTTTTTTCAGGTATCAATCCATCAGGCAACATTCCCGCAAAAGCAGTGTTTATTGAGGTCAGTGGTGAAAAAGCCAAGCCCAGCACGGGCAAGGTTTCCATCCCAACCACCAAAGCAGTGGGAGAAGTAGTATTCACCAATCTGACATCTGCTGACGTTACGCTGTCACCGGGTTCTCTTTTTATAGCGGGTGATCAAAATCTCGTAAGTTTTAGTCTAACTGAGGCAGTGGTGGTGCCTGCCAGAGTGAATGATTCTGTAACAGGCAAGGTGGAAGCGTTGATCGCAGGCGTTGAGGGTAATCTGGCAGCCGACTCCACCTGGGTCTTACCTGGCGGCATGGACGGCATGGTGAGTGTCAGCAACCCTGATGAGTTTAGCGGCGGTGGTGGCGTGGAAACGCCTTCGCCAAATGAAGAAGATTATGCTTTGATTGAAAGACTATTATTGGCTGACTTGATGAACCAGGGATTGGCCAGCTTTAAAGCGGAACAGGCTGAGGGAGTAGAATTAATTGAGCCCAGTTTGATTCTTGATAAAATTTTGTTGAGTGAACAGGTTAACATAATTGGCGAGCCTGCTGATGAAGCGGTGATGCGTTTGAATGTCAGATTAAAGTTATTTACCTATCAACAAAGCGACATTATGGCGATTGCTGACTTGGCGCTGACTGCCAACCAAACGGATGGATATGTTTCAGTGAATGACAGCCTCTCATTAAACAGAGTGGGCGATTTTCGAGTGGATGATTTTGGCCAGGCGACATGGACGCTAAATGCCTCGCGCACGCTTGTGCCAGAGTGGAATGTTGAACAAACAGCTGCAGAATTATCCGGCATGAAAGTCGCCGAAGCTGGCTCTTATATCTCAGGTCTTTTTGCACAGAGTTCGCCAGTTGTGATCAAGATGTGGTTGGCTAAATGGCCCTGGATGCCGTTTCTTTCGACCAATATTGATTTTGTTTCCGGAGCTGTGCAATGACTGGCAGAATAATGGCAGTGGACCCTGGCGAGAAACGTATCGGGCTGGCTATCAGCGATGAAACGGCTACCCTGGCCCGCGGATTATGTATGATCAAACATGTATCGCTTAAACAAGACTGTCTGGACATTGCGAAATTGGCTCAAAGTAATGCTGTATCGAAAATCATCGTTGGCAGTCCGATGGGCGACAATGATGAAGCACGACCCCAAACGCGGCATGCTCAAAAAGTTGCTGAACTGCTGGCTGAATGTTCGGGGCTGCCTGTGGAATTGTGGGATGAGAGCGGCAGCACTGTCAGAGCCAGAGAAATCCGCTTGGAAAGTGGCGCAAATCGCATAAAACGAGGCGGACACCTTGACGAAGTTGCTGCTGCGGTAATATTACAATCATGGCTGGAAGAACATCAAGAGGACGGAAAAGACCATGCGTAAATCATCACTTAGTTTATTTATTACAATCGTATTGATCCTCTTATTATTGGTAATAGGGCTGGCAATTTTTTGGCTCGGCGTGCCAACGCTGGCCGAAGGCAGTTTTGGCAGTGCGGCCAGCAACCTTACCCCCATGCAGCGCTGGACTTACAGCCTGCAAGTATTGGTTAATGAAAACAAATTGACCATGCCCAAATCACTGGTTGCGTCACAAACCATCTTTACCATCCCGTCAGGGGCGAGCGTCACCTCCGTGGCGATGGCGCTGGAACAAAACGGGTATATCTCTAGTTGGGAAGCATTTCGATATTATGTGATCTATAAAGGGATGGATACTCAGATTAAGGCAGGTGATTTCAAATTATCACCCTCCATGACGGCCATTGAAATCTCGGAGTCGATTCAATCTGCTTATTCTGCTGATGTGCCCTTTTATATTTATCCGGGCTGGCGGGCTGAAGAAATTGCCGCAGCGCTGCCTTCCTCGGGCATTGAGGTGACGCCAGAAGCGTTTTTGGCGTTGATCAAAAACCCGGTTAGTCTGAATTTGCCAGGCAACCTGCACGGATTATTATCACTTGAGGGTTATTTGTTCCCTGGTGAGTATGTGATCAATCGAAAAATCAGTGCCGAAAACCTGGTGATGACCTTTGTGCAGCGCTTTGAAGATTCTGTTAGTGCCGAGGTTCAGGCTCAACTGCAAGATAACGGGCTTTCATTACGCCAATCAATGGTTTTGGCATCCATAATTCAGCGAGAGACTTTTGTTGACAGCGAACGCGCTTTGATGGCTTCTGTCTTTTATAACCGTTTGGCGACCGGGATGAAGCTCGAAACTGACCCAACAGTTCAATATGCCTTGGGGTATAGTGATTCATGGGGAGGATGGTGGAAAAGCCCTTTGGCGATAAGCGACCTTTCGGTACAATCGCCTTTCAATACCTATATTATTCCCGCCTTGCCTGATCATCCGATTGCCAACCCGGATTTACCATCCATTATGGCGGTTGCTCAACCTGAGAGCAGCTTCTATTACTACTTCCGCGCCAATTGCGACGGATCAGGATCACATGTTTTTTCGCAAACTTTTGAAGAACATCTTTCGAATGCGTGTCAGTAAAATAAAAATGTAGGGGAGGTTCATGAACCTCCCCTACAAGTCTAAATACTCGGGAAAAATTATTTGGCGTTGTAGCCGGGGCCGCTCTTGAAGAAATCATTATTTGCCTGGATGGCGGGGGTAAGATCAACAACTTCGCCAGCAGTCAGAACCTTGGTGGCTTCGAGATGAACTGCTTCGCCATCATGATTCTTGCCTTCGTATACCGTGGTGAATCCGGCAGTACCGACAGGCATGGATTGGGTTTCGCCGCCCTTGGCCTTAAAGGCAGAGGGGACTTCATCCTCGGGGAAAATGGCGCCAACAGGGCATTCTGATTCGCAGGCACCACAATCGATGCATGTATCTGCATCAATGTAATACCACGGATATTTGTCTTCGGGCTTTCCGGCGACGATACATTCAACAGGACAAACAGTGGCGCAAGCGCCTTCACGCACACATAAACTTGTAATAACTCTAGTCATTCAATCCTCCGATATCTAAGATAGTATTTGATTTCAGGCAAACCGATTTTCGGCTTCCTGCCAGTTGACCAGGTTCCACCAATTAGTAATATAATCGGCACGTCGATTCTGATATTTCAAATAATAGGCATGTTCCCAGACATCAATCACCAACAGTGGCTCAAGACCTTCCTGCATGGGGGCATCCTGGTTTGCGGTGGAATGGATCACCAATTCACCGTTTTTATCTTTACTTAACCAGCACCAACCACTGCCAAATCGGCCAAGTGATGCTTTCTCAAATTCAGCTTTGAAGGCTTCAAAACTGCCCCATTTTTTTGTTATAGCCTGTCCAAGCTTGCCAAGGGGTTCTCCCCCCTGACCAGGAGCCAGACAGGTCCAGTAGACATTGTGATTGTAAACGCCACCACCCATGTTCTTGACGGTCAAGCGGATGTCTTCAGGCACTTTGTTGAGATCGGTTAACACATCTTTTAAGGGTAATGAAAATAATTCAGGGTGTTTTTCAATGGCGGTGTTCAGGTTTTTTAAATAGGTGGCGTGGTGCTTGCCATAATGAATTTCTACAGTTTGGGCATCAATAAATGGTTCCAATGCATCAACAGCAAATCTTAATGGCGGTAACTCGTAAGGCATTTTTCCTCCTCCAGACCAATTTGTTTAGTGGCGATTAACGTAACTGTATCTCAAGTACAATTAGATTCTAGTCAAGGAAAATAGCTTTGTCAAGTGAAGTAGAGTATCTTGATAAATAAAACCAAATTAACAATGGATTAGGTCATTGAAAAAAGCGATAGAAGTTTCACCTATTTTAGGATTATGTTTCGGTATTTTGGCTGTTTCTACAGCCTCTATTTTTATCCGCTTTGCGCAAGGGCAAGCACCTTCGCTGGTGATTGCAGCCGGGCGGTTGAGTATTGCCACGCTGCTGATTGCCCCCTTTGTTCTCATCCGGTCATGGGGAGAGATAAAATCCATCCCCAGGCGTACATTCGGCTTGTTAATCATCGCCGGTCTTTTTTTGGGGCTGCATTTTGCAACCTGGATCACTTCATTGGAATTCACCAGTGTGGCCAGCTCTGTCGTTCTGGTGGCAACTGCGCCTTTGTGGGTGGCTTTGTTATCGCCAGTTTTTCTCAAAGAGAAAATCAACAAAATCGTCTTTCTAGGCCTGCTTATCTCACTAGTAGGCAGCGTGATTGTGGGATTAAACAGCGCTTGTGACTTTACAGCTGGAACGATGGCTTGTAAATCTTTTGAAAGTCTGTTTGGCGGTAGATCATTTATTGGTAATTTGTTGGCATTGGCAGGCGCATTATTCTCAGGTGGATATTTGATCATTGGAAGGAAAGTGAGAAGCAATCTCTCACTGCCAGTTTATACCTTTTTGGTCTACGGGTTTGCGGCTTTGGTATTAATCATTCTGATGTTTCTTTCTGGTACATCTTTTACGGGTTATTCACCCTCCACCTGGATATGGATCGTTCTTTTAGCTATTGTGCCGCAGCTCCTCGGCCATTCGACTTTCAACTATTTTCTGAAATCACTTTCAGCGGCTTTTGTCTCCATTGCGCTGCTTGGTGAACCCATAGGAACAGTCATTCTTGCCTTCCTGATTTTGAAAGAAAGTCCATCCATGTTGGAAATAGGTGGAGGGTTATTGATTTTGTTTGGTATTTTTGTGGCATCCAGAGCAAATTATAAAAAACAACCCGAACAGGAAAGTTTGCCTGTTTGAGTTGTTTATCAAGTTATAGATATGATTTGATTCTTTTACGTGCGCCCGTAGAGGACGTTTTGCTCTCGAAGTCTGTTTGACATAGGTTCTGATAAGTGGCTTGAGAGGTACCGCCATCCCCAGTTTCCAGAGGGCTTACCGGGGTAATTCATGCGAGCTTCTGTGCCTAAATTAAGCAAATCTTGGAGTGGGGCGATGGCGTAATTTGCCTTCGAACTCCAGGCTGCGCGGATTAAATCCCAAGCAATATCATCCCCCGAGCGGGCCAGGTAGCGGCGGTAAAAATCACGTTCTTTTTCGGGTGCTTGTCTGTACCATCCCACCGAAGTGTCATTATCATGGGTGCCAGTATACACCACGCAATTGGAGGGGTAATTGTGCGGCAGAAATGGATCAGAAGCATCTGAAGCGAATGCAAATTGGAGCACCTTCATCCCGGGCAGGTTCAATGCATCTCGCAAGGCATAAACACCGGGGTCCATTTCGCCAAGATCTTCTGCAATTATTGGCAGGGCATGCAGTTCTTTTTCAATGGCTTCAAAAACTGTTTTTCCAGGACCTTTTTTCCATTTGCCTGTCACAGCGGTTGGTGAGCCGTAAGGAATTTCCCAATAATTGTAAAATCCTCTGAAATGGTCGAGACGGATAATATCCACGACTTTCAGGGTTGCACGTAAACGGTTAATCCACCAGGCATAATCTTGTGTTTTGTGCACATCCCAGCGGTAAAGCGGATTGCCCCACAGTTGGCCGGTGGGAGAGAAATAATCTGGCGGAACGCCCGCCACACAAGTGGGCAGCCCTTTGACGTCAAGATGGAACAATTCAGGGTGCGACCAGGCATCCGCACTGTCGTAGGAGACAAAGATGGGAATATCCCCAATGATCTGGATATCTTTCTTATGGGCATATTCGTGAACTTGATCCCATTGTTGGAAGAACAGGAATTGCCGGAATTTTTGTTTTTCAATGACGTCATCATGTTCGCGTTCAAAGAGCGCCAGCGTCTCTGGATTGCGCTTGCGGTACTCATCTGTCCAATGATCCCAAGAAACACCGCCAAAAGCCTCTTTAATGCCCATAAACAGGGCGAAATCATGCAGCCATCCGTTCTCTTTTGAACAAAATTCTGCGTAAGCTTTCTTAATTGCCACCGGTTTGTTTTTGATGAAATGTGCATATGCACGATCGAGCAAGGTAATTTTCCAGGTGATTACCGGGCCAAAATCTACAGCATGGTTAGGAAAAATCGGACGATCACTGAGATCAGTTGGCAGCAGTAAACCCTGCTCAAGCAGTAATAAAGGGCTGACAAGATAAGGGTTGCCTGCAAAGGCTGAAAAACATTGGTAAGGAGAATCGCCGAAGCCGGTTGGCCCTAATGGTAAAATCTGCCATAAACGGCAGCCGCATTGATCAAGAAAATCAATCCAGCGATAGATTTCAGGTCCCAGATCGCCAATGCCGTCAGGCCCTGGCAGGCTGGTAGGGTGTAACAGGATTCCTGATTTGCGCTGCAAAACCATGGTCTTACCCTTTCAAGCTGCTCAATTAGAATCAATAAATTAAATTTCCGAAAGTCATTTAACGCAGATTCTAATCTTAACCAATGTAAGAAGCAACTTCTTATTTCACCATTTCAATATAATCATCTGAAGTGGTTTCATTTAGGTCGCCGCCCAGAAATTCGATCAACTTCGTTACCAGGGTGGATTTTAGTTCCGCATCCTGGCGGCTCCAGGTGCGGCTTTTCACTTCAAGGAAGAACCCTAAATGAGGTTTTGTGATCTCATCGATATTGATAAAGAACTCGAACCCCTCATACTTTATCAAGAAGCGGATGCGGTCTTTTTCAATTACTTTTTCAATTTGCGGCTTAAAGTATTCACGATAGAAACGAGGACTTTGAGTCGCAGCGGCCATGTAGCGGCTGCGTGAGAGCAGCACCTCCTGCGGGAAACGGCCTTCAATGGTTTGCCCAATCAAAGTTAACCGTGAACGGACCTGTTCAATATTGTTTTCGGGTCCGAGGAATTCATCTTCGCGATACCTGAGGATGCCCTGTTCGGGGTCTTTAAAGAAGAAATAGATATCAAATTCGCGATAATGACGCTTGCGCAAGATTTCGATCTTCTCGCTTTGCAATGCCTCATAAATCGGTTTGGTATCTTTAATGCGCACTTTGATTTGAATTTCAAAGCTTTCTTCTTCTGCTGCGCCGCCAATCGCGACCAGTTTTGAAAGCACGGAGGATTCGCGTTGGATAAGGAAGGTATCTATCTTGCGGGCATATTCCTGACTGTTTCTGCGAATTTCATCCTCGTCGATGTTGAGTAGTTCGTTTTTTTGCATCAACCATTTTCCATTTACCATCACATCAGTCACATCTGAAGCTTTGGCGGCATAGACGATCTGGGCGTAAGTTCCTTGCGGATTGTGTTTAAACTGCGGGCTGTTATGCAACGGAGAGATATCCACGAGGATTAAGTCAGCGCGTTTGCCTGCTTCAAGTGAGCCGGTGAGGTGGCCGATATGCATGGCCTGTGCGCCAAGACGGGTGCCCATTAAGAGAGCCTGCCGCGCTGGCAAGGTGGTGGGGTCACCGCTAAAGCCTTTTTGCAAGAACGAAGTCAGGCGAATTTCTTCAAACATATCCAGGTCATTGTTAGAAGCCGCGCCATCCGTGCCGATGCCTACGTTCAATCCAAGTTCAAGCATGCGACTGATTGGAGCAACCCCAGATGCCAACTTGAGATTAGAAGAGGGATTGTGCGCTACACCCACATTGAAATGCTGCATGGTGCGGATCTCGCCGTCATCCACGTGCACGCAATGTGCAGCCAGCACTTTGGCATCGAAAAGGTTCTGTTTTTTGACATAAGGAATAACCGGCATGCCGTTTTCTTTACGCATGTTTTCAACTTCAAATGCAGTTTCTGAAAGGTGGGTATGCAGTGGGACATCAAATTCCACTGCCAGAGCAGCCGCCGCTTTTAGAATCTCTGGCGGGCAGGTGTATGGCGCGTGAGGCGCAACAGATGGGATGATCAGTTCGTGTCCCTTCCATCTGCTAATGAAATCGCGCGACATTTCAAGGCTTTGTTCAAAAAATTGAGCATCAGGCGTGGGGTACTTCATCACTGACTGTGAGCATAAAGCGCGCATACCTATATCTGCCGCGGCTTTCGCAATATCTTCTTCAAAGTAATACATGTCTGCAAAGGTGGTAACGCCTGATCGGATCATTTCTGCACAGGCTAATTGGGTGCCAAGTGTGACAAAGTCTTTAGAGACAAATTCGCGTTCCACTGGCATCATATAGCCCATCAGCCAGACATCCAGTCTCAGGTCGTCTGCAAGGCCGCGCAGCAGGTTCATTGGCACATGTGTGTGAGCATTGACCAAGCCTGGCATTAGAACTTTACCATTGCAATCAATTATTTTTTCTGCAGTATATTTTGCCAGTATTTCTTTTTCATTACCGACCGCTACAATGGAATTTCCTTGAATGGCAATGGCACCAGGATCATACTGTGAATAATCAAGATCCATGGTTAAAATGATGGCGTTCTTAAGGATTAGATCAGCTTGGGTCATTTTTCTCCTCTGGGTAGACCTTTGAGATAAGTTGATGACGAATGAAGCTCAAACAGAAATTAACCGCCCATTCCTCGCGCAGCCCCGGAGCACCCATATATTCTCTGGTCATGGTATCTGTCAAATCTGGGTATGAAAAATTGAGTTCGATTCGAGAAAGCTCCGGAGTGGGGGTGTATAGGCAGGTAAACATAGGGGATGTTAAACGAACGGCTGGATTTCTAAATTGTGTAAAGTTTTGTGGTTCCACGCGCTCAACCAATAAATTCTTGCCTTCAAGCCCTTTGAAAGTATCCGGTGAAAAGCCGCCAAGGATCACTTTAATTGGATGTGGCCCATTTTCTATTATTTTTTGGATGACCTGGGGCAGTGTTTCATCGTCTACGCCGTAAATATCCGTGCCAAGTCTTT
>CAKMKJ010000026.1 GCA_927443345.1 uncultured Anaerolineaceae bacterium
ATGATTTTCATAAATGGATTACAGCGCTTAATAGTGACTCACTAGAGGTCTCATTGGCTGAAAGCCAAGTATTTAATCGTTCTATTGCATCTGTAACAACGCATGGATTTAACTTGGAAGCCTCCAAACTTTGACTCTGGATTTTTCTAAGCTAGTATTTACTAGAGCTCCAGCGATGTTCTGCTCTACGAGAGTCCAGTAACGTCCACCAAGAGCCGACGTTTTTGTGGGGGTAAAAGTTGGGGTTTGAGTACCCGTCGGAGTTAGCGTTGGTGTATTGGTAATTGTAGGTGTATTTGTGATCGTGGGTGTGTTGGTAGGTGTTACCGGTGTGTTGGTGGGTGTATTGGTCGGTGTTACCGGTGTGTTGGTAGGGGTAGACGTCGCTGTCGGAGTACAAATTGTACCCAGGTTTATTGATCCGCTGTTAGTGTTAGTAGCCCCATTCGACCACCTTGCAGATAATGTCAAAGTAATCGTGCCAGTTACTGAACCGTTCACTATTTCTGTTCCAGAAATAGTGCCATTACCAGGGACAGTCGCTCCAACGACGATATTCGTTACACTACGATTGACAGCCGTAATGGTTGCCACGAGACTTTCGCTATTTCGAGCTGACCATGAAACCTGCCTGGTTCCGTTATTAAGACACACTGAAGAACCAGTCACTGTGTGGTGATGCGCAGACACGACATTTACAGGCAGCACATTGGTCACAACAGAAGACAGAATCAGAGCTATACCAAAAATATATGAAATTTTTGATAACAATCCCGAACGAAAAATATTTATGATTTTCATTTTTACCATCCTACTCTTATCACCCACACCAATGAGACAATAACTGCTTAAATAAGGCTTTTTGTGGGTCATGATAGCAATTACTATTACTAACTTTACCTTATTTATCTTATTACCAAATAATAACAGATAATTACAAGAAATACAATACCTATTTTCGAAATCAGGAACTTATTACAGAATTTCGAAGAAGTCCAATCCCCTCTATTTCAATTTCAACTTCATCGCCATTTGTCAGGGGGCCAATGCCGGCTGGTGTACCAGTAAATATCAAATCACCTGGCATCAAGGTCATCACCGTCGAGATATAAGCAACAATTTGGGGCACGGTAAAAACCATCTCTCTTGTCGATGCCATTTGGCGTAATTCTGAGTTTACCCGGCAAGTGATCAATGTATCAGAAGGATCAAGTTCGGTTTCGATCCATGGCCCAATCGGACAAAAGGTGTCAAAGCCCTTTGCACGAGTCCATTGACCATCTTTTTGCTGCAAATCGCGTGCAGTGACATCATTGCCTATGGTATAGCCAAAGATGTAATCAAACGCATCTTCAACCGGTATCCAACGGCCTTTTTTGCCGATCACGACGACAAGCTCAGCCTCGTGTTCCACCTGTTCGCTTTGCACCGGAAGCTGAATCTGCCCCCTGTCAGCAAGAATGGCAGATTGCGCTTTTAAGAAAATGAGCGGACTCTCAGGCACTTCTGCGCCTTGTTCTCTGGCGTGTTCAACATAGTTACGACCTAAACAAATGATTTTTCCAGGCTCAACGGGAGGCAACACGGTTATGCCTGTAATTAAAAGGCTGGATTCGAGACGCCTATATTCTCCAAAAATATCCCCTTCGACCAAACCTATACGGTCATCATTCACCCATCCAAGATGGGTGGTCTTTTCTTTTGTCATGAACCTGGCAAATTTCATTAGCAAAAAACTCCAATGCGCATTAAAAATAATATGGTGTTTAAATGATTTTTTCCGTGTGAGACAAGTTTACATTTTGTCACTTTCACTGGTAAATATCGCGACCCGGTTTCTACCCAAATTCTTGGCTTTGTACATGGCAGTGTCGGCATTTTTTAGCAATTCATCAAGGTCTTTTATCTGCAATTGATAGTCTGCAACACCAAAGCTCGCAGTGATATTCATTTTTAGTTTGCACTTTAACTCACTATTTTCGGTAATTCTTTGTCTGAGCCGTTCAGCCAATCTCTGAGCATCTTCAATTTTGGTGTTAGGAAGCAAAATTCCGAATTCTTCACCCCCCAGACGTCCCACTACATCCACCTCACGTACTCCTTCAACCAACGTTGCAGCCACACATTGTAGCGCATAGTCCCCACTGTCATGACCCAAAGTATCGTTGATTAGTTTAAAACGATCAATATCCAACATAATAATTGTGAGGGGTAAATGATAGCGCCTCGCGCGGATGATCTCTTCAGCCCCTTTCATGAAAAATGCACGGCGATTATAAATCTTCGTTAACTCATCGGTCAAGGCAAGTACTTCTAGTTTTTCGTTTAACATCTGGATTTCTTCATCGGCTTGTTTTTCTACAATTACAAACCAGGCAATATTGGCAATATTGGTAACGAGTTCAACATCTTTTTCATGATAATTAGCTGGCTTGTTGCCGATGCCAAGGACAGCTTTAACAACATTATCCCGCATGATTGGAACTACCAATTCGCGCACAACTTGAGCGTGTCCTTCTGGCATCCCCTTTTTGTCAATCATTGATTCATAATCATTATGAATAACAGGCCTTTTCAACCTAACAGCGTCACACCAAACCCCCGCTTTATTAACCGGATAATGCATGCCTTCGCCTTCAGCTTTGCAAAAATTTTCTTTGGTTTGAGTAGACCAAGCCTGCAATTTTAAGGAATTCGTTTTTGCGTCAAGAAAATGGAAAAAACTAATTTTGCTATTGGTTAAACTTTCTGTCTCATCGAGGACTTTTTGCATTAATTCGCCAGATGTGTGTGATACAGAATACTCCCATAAAGTTATCTGCATTTTGAGTATGGCTTCGATTTGCTTTTTTTCAGTGATATCAAGAAGCATAGACAATACACAATCATCGTCGCCAATTTTTATAATCTCTCCAGAAAATGAGAGCGTCACAATTTCGCCAGATTTTACTTTTCCTAAAAATTCAAAATCCCTAACAGTACCTTCAGTTCTTAACAATTGAATCATGCGGTCACGTTCAGTGATATCCACCCACATTTCCAGAGACCGTAAATTGGATGACAATAACTCCTCTCGCGAGTAACCGGTTAAGTTTTGAAATTGTTCATTGATATCAATAAACTTCCCATCTGCAACGCGTGAAATTAAAACCGATGCAGGGCTGGCATGAAAAGCTTTGTAGAATTTTTCCTGGCTGGAATGCAAATCTATTTCTATGTGCTGCCTTTTAATAATGTCTTCTTCTAAAATGTGGACCAGACGTTTATTTACCATTAAGAAAAAATAAAAAGTTGTGGATAAATATATTATTTGAAAGCCAAGAAAAATGTATGCTTCCAAATTTCCCGTTTTTATGAGGTCATTTCCCATCGGGACTATAAAAGCATAAACTATGCGTCCAACCCCAAGAAATAAAAATAAGGAACTAATTATTCGTAGTTCTTTAACAAACAAATGTATAAACGGATCTTTTATAGTTGAAAGCATCCAAACCATTTGACTTACATAGATGACAATCAAACTTGAAAAAAGAATTGTTCGGATCTGAAGATCTGGATGAACGTAAGTAAACGAGGCTTGTAAGGCAACATAGATGCCCAGTAGAATATAGTTATGAATTTGATTAAATTTACGTTGAAGAAAATCAGATAATCCTATAAAGAGGAACAATGTTCCTGCAGCCAATAGAACGTTAGCCACCAAAATGGATAGAAAATCTGAAACAATTCCCCGCAATGAAAGCAGTAGCACACCCACAAAATTTAATGCAAAACTGGACATACAAAAGCCAAGGCCAGAAAACCTCATGCGATTCTGGCGCCACAGGCTGAAGGTGACTAATGCACAAATGAGATTACAAAGGGTGTAACTTAGTAAAACGGTTCTGATGTCCAGGTTCAGCATGGGTTCCCCGAGATACAGATTTGATTATTAAACTCAGTTCAACATTTAAAAACATTATACATAAGTATCGGTTCGAGAACGGTAATTCTTGAGGCGATAATCTTCTACCTTTTTCATTTTCCAATGCTAATTATTAAGGCCATTGTCAAGAAGTTGTTCTCTGGTATAATCGTCCTCGGACTGGTAGCTCAGTTGGTTAGAGCGTCTCTCTTACACAGAGAAGGTCGCAGGTTCGAGTCCTGTCCGGTCCACACGATAAACCGCTTTCTCAAGAAAGTGGTTTTTTAAAACCAGTTCTTGCGGTTAAAAATCCATATCACGATCATACTCACCACCACAAACAAGGCAATAATCCCAAAATATGCCCAGGGACGATCACTAAAGGGTATAAACACATTCATTCCGAAGTAACTGGTGATGATCGTGGGAATGCTTAAAACAATCGTGACAGAGGCTAAAAATTTCATCACCACGTTCAGGTTATTTGATATGATCGAACCAAAAGCATTCATGGTTGAGGTTAGAATGTTTTCAGCGATCACGACCATTTCAATGGCCTGCTGATTCTCGGTAACGACATCTTCGAGCAAATCTTCATCCTCTTCGTAGCGATGAAATAAGGCCGTTTTTTGCAGCCGTTCTAGCATCAACTCGTTGGATTTCAAAGCAGTCTGAAAATAAACCAAACTCTTTTGATATTTCAATAGCTCAAGAACCTCACGGTTGCGCATGGATGCCTGAAGTTTATCTTCAATCTGATCAACATGACGATTTATCTGCCTCAGGTAGAAGAGGAACTTAGTGGCTGCCAAAAGCAGAATGCGCAAGATAAATCTGATCTTTTTTGCAGTCGAAAACCCTTTATATTTTGATTTAAGCAGTTCAGCTAATATATCATTATCGTGTTTACACACAGTGATAAGGTGTATTTCATTGAAAATAATGCCCAAAGGAATTGTTTCATAAGGCACATCTCCATTATTGGTATCGTCAAAAGGAATTTTTATTAAGATCAAAGTTGTGCCATCGTCTTCTTTCTCAGTACGCGGCCTTTCGTCTTGGTCGAGAGAATAGGTTACATAATCACCAGGGATGCCCAAATTTTTTATCAATTCTATTTCTTTTTCATTTGGGTCAATGACATTAATCCAACATCCTTCAATTGCTTCTTGAATTTCAACAAATCCGGTTCTTTCGTTGCCTTTGTAATAGTTAATCATGCATCACCTGCCAGGAAGATATTTGGAATGATTGATTTTACCCTGTTCGCTTCGAAGAGGGTATAAAACTAATGTATAATTTGATAACCGGGGATGACAGGCTTCGACGGGCGAGGCTGGTCCCGGACGGCAAGCCGAGAGGTACCGAACTCGTAAAATCCGTACAAAAATTAAGTGCCAATCGCACTCAATATGCAGCAATGCCTTTAGCCGCCTAGGCTAAGAGCAAAGCTCACATGACGCCCTAAGAAGCGTCACGTCTTCCTGCTCCGCTCTTGAACCGGCAGCAGAGCGGACGTCAAAAAGTTCAAGTGCTGTGCAGTACGTCACGGGCTGCGCAAAAGAGGGCTTTCGGGTCTGAGTGACTGGCCGGTCTGTGTTTTTGTTCGTTTCACACAGGCAGGCGACACTCAAAACGGACTACGCTTGTAGAAGTTCGAGGGTCTATTCGTTCGGACGCGGGTTCAATTCCCGCCATCTCCACCTTTCCCCGTGCCCCAGCCGATGGCTGGGGTTTCTTTTTGCATGACGAGAACTTGGAAATAAACGAGAGCAAATATGTGATCCAAAAAAATGATTTGGTCATGTCTCAGAATTCTTAAAACAAAATTCGGAGACTGTTTTATTATTTTTCGCAGATTACGTTTTTAAGATAGAAATTCTTGATTTATCAAGATTAGGACAAGACCCCGAAATCAAATGCAAAAGAATTCGGGGTCAATTAATTTTTATTTTTGGCAGATCAAGCCCTTAAGATAGAAACTCTCTGGAAAGCTTGTTAATACCGGATGGTCAGGCGATTGAGAGAGCTGATCAATGATGCGTAAATCTGTGTTGGCATCCAGGGCGGCGCCGGCCACAATCTTTTGAAACAAGTCGCGCGACACGCCACCCGAACATGAGAAAGTCACCAGCAGGCCGCCAGGTTTGAGCAATTTAATGGCCAGCAGGTTGATATCTTTGTAAGCGCGCGATGCTTTTTCAGCTTGTGAGATAGTGGGTGCAAACTTGGGCGGATCGAGCACGATCAAATCAAAAGACCTTGCCTGATCACGGAACTTGCGCAACAGCGTAAATACATCCCCTTCGATGATTTCTGATTTCGTTTCATCAAGCCCGTTCAAGCTGACGTTTTGTTTGAGTTGTTCCAGCGCTGGTCCGGATGAATCCACGGAGGTGACGTTAGTCGCTCCACCCGCCAGGGCGTTCAAGGTAAAACCGCCGGTGTAACAGAAGCAATTCAAGACCTGTTTGTCTTTTGCCAATTCAAACACTTTTTGGCGGTTGCGGCGCTGGTCAACATAGAAACCGGTTTTTTGACCTTCGGTGACATCGACGAGATACTTCAGCCCGTTTTCGCTAATCTGAATGGCATGATTCTTTTTTTTGCCCCAGGCTAACCCCTCACGAGGCTGCATACCCTCAAGCAGACGAATCTCTACATCAGAACGCTCATAAATTTGTTCAGGTTTTAGTTGTTCAGCCAAAATTTCGATGATTTCACTGCGAAATTTCTCTGACCCGGCAGAAAGGAGCTGCATCACCAGTGTGCTGGCATACTGATCCACCACCAACCCGGGGATGCCATCCGCTTCGCCATAGATCAAGCGCAGCGCATCTGTGTTTTCTGATTCTTTCAAACCGGCGCGTCTTTCGATAGATGCGTTGATGCGTTGTTCGAGAAAACTGCGGTCAATTTCATCAGCTTGAATCAAGGTCCACACGCGGGCGCGGATTTGCGAGGATGGGCTGTAAGCTGCTTTCGCCAGAAATTTCTTATTGCTGTCGAACACCAGCACGGTGTCGCCGTGACCGGGTTCCCCTTCGATATGATCAATCGCAGAGGCAAAAATCCACGGATGTCGGGTCAACACGGATTTTTCACGGCCTGCTCGTAAATAGATGGCGGCATCAGCCATTGGTTTTCTCCAACTCAGCAATCAGGGCTCTAAGCGCTTCTTCACTTAATTGCGGCACACCCAGGCTGACGGCTTTATCCAGTTTGGAGCCGGCGTTCTCGCCAACCACCAGGTAATCCGTTTTTTTGCTGACGCTGTCGGTAACTTTGCCGCCATTGATTTCGATCAATTCTTTAGCCTGATCTCTTGAGAGTGTCGGCAGTGTGCCGGTGACGACAAAAGTCTTGCCATCCAAATACCACCGCTTCGTCTTACCTGTCGATTCACTTGCCACCGGCCAAACGTCAACTTCTTTTAATTTTGTAATCAGTTTCTGGTTGGCAGGTCTGGCAAACCAATCCACGATGGCATCGGCGGTGTTGGGTCCAAAACCTTCCATTTGCTGAAGTTGTAATGAAGAAGCTTTAGCCAGTTCAGATAGGTCATTGAATTTTTGTGCAAGATCGGCGGCAGCCACTTCACCCACGCCGCGGATGCCCAGGCCGATAATCAAACGCGCCAGCGGCTGCTTTTTAGAGGCTTGAATGGCGTCAATAAGGTTATCGGCTTTTTTATCTTTATAACCTTCCAAGACAAGCAAATCTTCACGTTTCAAACAGTAGAGGTCAGCTACATCTTTTACAAGGCCGATTTCAGCCAACTGTTCGACAATCTTGATGCCCATGCCAATGATATCCATGGCGCCGCGCGAAACAAAATGCTCCAGGTTGCGCACAAGCTGTGCCGGGCAGGCCGCGTTAACGCAGTACCAGGCCACCTCGCCAGCCAGATGCTCCACTTCTTGCCTGCATGATGGACACAGGTTGGGCATCTTGTAGGGTGTCTCAACACCAGTACGTGCATCGGTTATGGGGCCGATCACATATGGGATCACATCCCCGGCGCGCTTGATCAGCACCCGGTCCAGAATGCGGATGTCTTTATCCGTAATGAAATCAAAATTATGCAGTGTGGCCTTGGTGACGGTCACCCCACCCACTTCAACTGGTTCAAAGATGGCGTATGGCGTCAGCACACCCGTGCGCCCCACGTTGACGCCGATGTCTTTTAAGATGGTCGTTACTTCTCGCGCAGGGTACTTAAGGGCGATCGCGCCCCGAGGATCCTTGCCGACAAAGCCTAATTCTTCGGCTACGCGAAGGTCGTCCAATTTAATCACCACCCCATCCACTTCATAGGGGATGCTATCGCGGCGCTCAATCCATCGCGGTGTGATTTTGAGAACTTCGTCAAAGGAATCTGCTTTCTCAATCAGATCGCTGATCGGAAAACCCAACTCTCGTAAGAAATTAATCAATCCCCACTGGGTTGCTGGCATGGGATCGGAGCTTTGCACGATGGCATAAATCAAAATCGTCAGCGGACGGGTGCTGGTTAATGATGAATCAAGCTGACGTAACGATCCGGCAGCCGTATTGCGGGGATTCTGGTAAGTTTTTTCGCCGTTTTCTTCAAGCGTCTGATTAAGTGTAATAAAATCGTCACGCATGATAAAGACTTCTCCCCTAACCACCAACAGATCCGGGGCTTTAACCGATCCTTCAACAATGGGAATTTTGAGGGGAATACTCTTAATGGTGCGGACGTTGGCGGTAACATCCTCGCCGACTTCGCCGTCGCCGCGGGTTGCGCCCTGCACCAGGATTCCATTTTCATAACGTAACACAACGGTCAATCCATCAATCTTGGGTTCCAAGACGTATCCAGACTGCGCCACTCTTGAATCCAGTTTGAGGATTCGGTCGTACCAGGCGGTCAAATCAGCATTGCTGAAAGCGTTAGCCAAAGAAAGGATAGGCGCAGGGTGGGATACTTTCTGAAAACGGTCGGCCGCCAGCGCACCAATCCGCTGTGTCGGTGAGTCAGCGGTAACCATTTCTGGATGCCGTGCTTCAAGCTCACGCAACCTTTTGATCAACAAATCGTATTCATAATCGCTGATCAACGGCTGATCCAGCACGTGGTAACGATAAAAATGAACATTGATGTCATTTTGTAGTTTTTTTATCTCGTCAATTTCAGCGTTATCGGTCATATTTACCTTCCTTATGCACAAATTATAGCAGTGAAAAACTTATGCCTTTCTTATAAAAATTCAACGGCAAATGATTGTATAATCCATTTTATCTATTCTTGTGTTTTAATAAATTAGTGGAGGACTCATGAAAATCATTGCATTTATAGGGGCGGGTTTGCTTATCTTGTTCGGTGCCTTAATGGCTATTGGAGCAACCGATCCATACAATGGACAAATTGGATGGCTTCCTGTAGGGTTGGTGTTGATTGGGGTTGGTTTAGTGATCATTTTCTTTGCCGCCCGCCGCAAACAAGTTGCACCGACAACCAATGTAACCCTTAATGTTGATTTACCCGGTAATGTTGCCATGGATGCAATCAAATGCAAATCATGCGGCGGTGTTTTGGCTGCTGAAAACATTACCATGGTTCAAGGCGCCCCCATGGTGACCTGTCCATACTGCCATACTGTTTACCAAATGACTGAAGAACCTAAATGGTAATTGCACTCGATTTTTTGGGAGGGTTGTTATGAGAATTTTGAGATATATTTGCGTCTTCCTGATCTTGATCTTGCTGGCTGGAAGTGCTTCTCCAGTTTATGCACAAGATTACCGGTTCCAGGTTCCTGAACAGGCCGTTGTCGTGTCGGTCAACAACGACGGTTCGATTAATATTGATTACACCATGACCTTTCTCAACGATTCTGGTGCTCACGCCATTGATATCGTGGATATTGGCTTGCCCAATTACGATTACGAATTGCGCAACATCACCGCTGAGGTTGATGGGGTTAAAATAACCCGTATCACCAATTCTGATGTCGTTTCGCCGGGGATATCGCTTTACCTTGAATCCAATGAGATCCCTGCTGGCGGAAGAGGCACAGTACATGCCTACATCACAAACGTCAGGACAGTCATCTATCCCGCCACTGAAACAGAAACTGAGGACTATGCCAGTTTAAAATTTTCACCCAACTGGTATGACCGTCAATATTGCTACGGTGATACCAATTATCAATTTACTTTCTTGCTTCCCCCTGGAATAAAAGACGGCGAATCCCGTTATTACATCCCTGATAGATGGCCCAACTCAGAGGTTGTGCCTGAATCGATGATCACCGCAGAAGACCGCATTTTCTATACCTGGGTCGAAGATACAGCCAATACCTATACCCAATACACTTTTGGCACCAGCTTCCCTGCCCGCTACCTGGCTGAAGGTGCCGTAGTTCAAGAAGTATATGTACCGCCCTCTTCTTCCGGTGGAAACAGCACCAGCTTCAACCTCGACAGCCTTTGCCCCCTCATCTTCTGCTTCGGGTTTCTAGGGTTCACTGCCTTGATAATCTATTCAGCCACCATTGGCGCGAAAAAACGCAAGATGGCTTATCTGCCTCCTAAAATTTCTATGGAAGGCCACGGCGTAAAACGTGGATTGACCTCGGTTGAAGCAGCCGTTTTGATGGAGCAACCCATGGATAAAATCTTTACCATGGTGCTCTTTGGTTTGCTAAAAAAGAACGCGGCTGAAGTCGTCAACAAAGATCCATTGGATATCAAAGCTTCAACACCGGTTCCCCCCGAATTATATGGTTATGAAACTGATTTTCTGGCGGCTTTTACTGAAAAAGCGTCTGCTCCGCGTAAGAAATTGCTGCAAACCATGATGGTCAACCTGATCAAGAGTGTCGGTGAGAAAATGAAAGGGTTCAGCCGCAAAGAAACCCTCGCTTTTTATGAAGACATCATGAGACGCGCCTGGACACAAGTCGAAACTGCCGGAACCCCGGAAGTCAAAGCCCAGGTCTACGAAGAGGTCATGGATTGGACCATGCTGGATAAGAAGTATGAAGATCGCACCCAAAATGTGTTTAGTGGCCCATCGGTCATTCCAGCCCCATCATGGTGGTGGCGCTATGACCCCACTTTTATGCGGCCTGTAATCAATACAAGCACCATAGGCGGGGCAGCACCTCCTCCTCCGCTCTCGACTTCTGGAGGACAATCCATCTCGATGCCGACTATGCCGGGTTCAGCCTTCGCGGCATCTGTGGTTGGTAGTGTGTCAAACTTCTCATCAAAGGTGATGGGCGGTCTCTCTGGCTTCACCAGCGGCGTTACCAATGTGACCAATCCGCCTCCTCCACCTTCCACTTATCGCAGTTCTGGCGGTGGCGGTTCGAGTGGTGGTCGCTCATGCGCCTGTGCCTGTGCTTGTGCGGGTTGTGCCTGCGCCTGTGCCGGCGGTGGACGTTAGCTTGCTTACCTGATGAATCTGCTTAACTATTTTTCTTCCTCTAAAACCAAAACACCAGCAGTGGAAATCCCTGCTGCTGGTGTGTACCACTTTCTGCGTCAAACAGAAGTGGAAAAATCCAGGCTTCATCTGAGGTTGGATAAAGACGGTTCAGGGTTATTGATCATCAACGCCAACCGTGTTTATCAACTCAATCCAACCGCAGCGGCCATGATGTTTTTAGCCCTCAATGAAATACCTTCTACGCAAGCCGTAGGTAAACTTCACAAGAAATTCAACGCACCCAAAGATCTTCTCGTATCAGATTACGGCATCATTCAAGATCAGTTACTTTCACTAATCTCAAATGAATCCTGCCCAATCTGCGAACTTGATCTTGAAACAACAGCCCCTTTTTCGTCCCGCCCTTCCGCGCCTTATCGCATGGATCTGGCTGTCACTTATCGATGCAACAACGCCTGCGCACACTGCTACAATGGACGTCCGCGTAACTACCCGGAATTGTCAACTGAAGAATGGTTCAAGATTTTGGATGATCTGTGGAAGATTGGCATTCCGCATATTGTGTTCACCGGCGGCGAGCCCACGTTGCGTGATGATTTGCCTGACTTGATCCGCCATGCTGAAGCCAACGGACAGATCACCGGCATCAACACCAACGGAAGAAAACTCAAAGACAAAGCCTATCTGCAAAAGCTGGTGGATGCCGGTATGGATCACGTTCAAATCACTTTTGAATCGCACATCCCCGAAATTCACGATCAAATGGTATGTCATACAGGTGCATGGCAAGAAACTGTTGAAGGGCTGAAGAATACCGTTGAGTCAAACCTGTATGTAATGACCAATACCACCATGCTGACGCATAACAAAGCCACCATCCCTGACACACTTGAATTTCTTGGAAAATTGGGTTTAAAAACTATTGGGCTTAATGCGCTGATCTATTCAGGTCACGGCTCTACAGTTGGAACCGGGTTGTCTGAAAGTGAGCTGCAACCGATTCTCGAAACTGCGCAAGTCATCACTGACAAATACCAACAACGTTTGATATGGTACACCCCGACTCAATACTGCAATTTTGATCCGGTGCAGATGGGGTTGGGCGTTAAAGGCTGCACAGCTGCGTTGTATAACATGTGCGTTGAACCCAATGGCGACGTCATCCCATGCCAGTCGTATTATCAATCGCTTGGGAATATTTTAACTCAACCTTGGCACGCGATTTGGAATCATGAACTGGCAGTATCACTGCGTGAACGCCACAACCTGCCAGAAAAATGTAATGATTGTACGTTATTAAGTGAATGCGGCGGCGGATGTCCGCTGGCTGCTAAAGTGAATTAAAACCAGTTCTTCCCGGAGGGAAAAATGAAAGCCAGGATTAAGACATTTATCAACAATATTCTCTTTACACCTAAACCGATTCCTGCTGGAAACTATCAGTCCATGCTCAAACTGGAGTCTGGAACCACCTACCGGCTGCATCTACGTATTGATGAAAAAGGCACAGGACTAATGATCATCAATGCCAGTACCATTTTGCATCTGAATGCAACGGCAGTGGAATACGCCTATCATTTGATCAAAGAAACCCCCCTCGAGACTATTTCAGCAGAAATGATTCATCGTTATCGGGTGTCATCGGATGAAGCCATTTCAGATTTTCATGATTTCAAAGAACGCCTTGAGACGCTGGTATCCACCCCCGACCTTGACCCGGAAACCTTTTTGGATATGGAACGTTTTGATGCACACAATGAAAACTTGTCTGCACCCATGCGCCTGGATTGCGCGCTCACCTATCAGGTAGTTGAAGGTTCCAACAGCGTCTATGCGCCAAATGATCGCGATAAACGCACATTGGATAAGGAAGAATGGAAGCAGGTGCTTAAAAACGCCTGGGAAGCTGGCATCCCTCATGTGATTTTCACAGGTGGCGAACCAACGTTGCGTCCGGATATCCCGGAACTGGTGCAATTTACCCAGGAACTTGGCCAGGTCAGCGGATTAATCACCGATGGCAGCCGATTAACTGATAAAGATTATCTTCACCAATTACTCGAGGCTGGTCTTGATCATCTGATGATCGTGCTCAATCCATTCAATGACCAATCCTGGGAAGCGATCAGAGATGCGATTACCGAAGACATCTTCTTGACCGTTCATCTCACGTTAAACAACCGCAACAAACCGGATTTCGAAAAAACACTTGAAAAACTTGCTAACATGCAGGTTAAATCACTTTCATTAAGTGCAGACTCGCAGGAATTATGGAAATCACTACCTCAATTTACTCAAAAAGCGGTTGAGGTTGGTTTCTCACTAGTCTGGGATTTACCCGTCCCCTATTCATCATTCAATCCGATTGCCCTCGAATTGGAAATGGGAGAAGTGCGTACAGATGGCGCTGGCTCAAGCTGGCTTTATGTAGAACCTGACGGTGATGTCTTGGCAGGCCAGGGTAAGGAAGTAGTTCTTGGCAACTTCCTGACTGACCCTTTTAACAGAATTTGGGCTCAGGCCAAAATTTCGCGCAATGGATAATTTGGATTGGCACGAGCGGTTCTCTGTTCAGGCAGAATGGACAAAACAACTGCGCCAATACCTTTATCAACAAGTTGGAATCAATGAAAAGTCCCGCGTCCTTGAAGTTGGATGCGGGACAGGTGTTATCACCTCGGAATTAAAGGAATTCAACAAAATTCAGGCAGCGGGTATCGACATACAGCTTGACCGGGTGGCAACCGCCAAGAAAATTGACCCCACCACCCATTATGGATGTGCAGATGTAAACCACCTTCCTTTTACCAACAATCATTTTGATTTTGTTGTGGCACACTACTTATTTTTGTGGCTGCGCGATCCTGTTAAGGCGCTTAACGAAATCAAACGTGTTCTCACACCTGGCGGGTTTATGGTTGCTCTGGCCGAACCCGATTATCTGGCACGGATAGATAACCCTCAGGAATTATGGCAATTGGGTGAACTGCAAACCAAAGCGCTTATCCTACAGGGCGCAAATCCAATGGCCGGACGGCAACTTTCCACTCAACTCCATCAAGCTGGTTTCGCAGCAATCCAATATGGCATTTCAGGGTTTCAGGAGGAATCTGATAAAATTCCACCATGGTTTGATTCTGAATGGAAAATTTTGGAGAATGACCTTGAGCTTATTTCTTCTAAACAAGAATTGGATAAATTACGGCAACTCGATTTGGCTGCCCAACAAAAAGGTTCAAGGATCAGGTGGGTGCCCACTTTTTATGCTTATGGACGAAAAGATTACTAATTTATTACAATTCAGGCCAAATGTCACTTATCTGCATTTTCATTTGGTAATAAACTGAATGCCGTAGGTCAGAGAACACATTATTGCTCACATTGCGAATGTTCTCTGACCTCTTTTTTTATCTCAAGCCGGGAGGGTTACATGAAAGGTGAACAGAAGAAATCAGGCCGCACTTTATTTGCCCTTGGACTTGGAAATCTGGTAGATTCAGGTGAAAGCCAATCCATGGGGGTATTAACACCTATTATCGTTCAGATTTTTGGGGTCAATTTGGGAATGATCGGCCTTATGGAAACCCTGCGCAGCATCACTCAAACAGTCAGCGCGCCGTTTTGGGGCTACGCCTCTGATAAATGGTCTCGCAAGAAGGTTTTGTTCTTTGGCACCGGTATCTGGGGCATCTGGACTATTCTGGTAGGGTTGATGCCGTCGTTCACCGGACTGATGATCATCCGCATCATCTCTGGTCTCGGTCTGGGTTGTCTGATGCCCGCGACTTTTTCGCTGCTGGGCGATCATTTTTCTCAAGACAAACGTGGACGCGCCTTGGGTATGGTCAGTCTGATTGGCTTATTGGGCACGGTCATTGGCGTCATCGCACTTGGATTCGTTGCCACTGCGGATTTATGGAAATGGGGTTTTATAGGTCTCGGTATTGCCAGCATACTGACCGGATTCGTGATTTTGCTGTTTGTTGAAGAACCCACACGCGGATCCTCCGAACCGGAACTTCAGGGCATTATAACCAAGGCAGATGAAACCCGCTACAAGATCAATGTCAAGGACATGATTGACACTTTAAAAATCCCCACCATTTGGGCAGCCATCATTCAAGGCGTCACAGGGTCCATGCCATGGGTAGTGATGGGCGTGTTCCTTATTAACTGGATGGTAACAGAATTAGGTTTCTCCAATTCTATCTCATTGAATGATCCCAAAGGCAGTGCACCAATTGTGTTCGCATTTGTGGTTATCGGTGCAGCCATTAGTAATTTTGTGGGTGGCATCATCGGCGACTATGCAGAAAAGAAAAATGCCAAGTACGGCCGCACCATCATTGGACAGTTCTCAGTCTTCGTGGGTGTACCGCTGATGTTTGTGCTGATCAAATACGGTCCGCAGATGAGTTTTGGGCTCTTTTTGGGCTGGGCGTTTATGACCGCGCTATTGGTTGGCTGGCCAGGAACTGGTGCCAAACAACCCATGATGCAGGCCGTGGTACCACCTGAAAGTCGCTCCAGCGCATATGCAATGGTCAACCTGATTGAGGGCGGTTTGTCGGCCTTTTCAAGCGTAATTGCGGGCACGTTGGCTAGCGTGATCGGCTTGACCAATGCCCTGCTGTGGACGATTCCATTTCCATGGATCATTTGCGGTATCGGTTTCACCCTCTTCTATTTCACCTATCCCAAAGACGCCGCCAAGATTCGCACACAGATGGCAGAACGGCGCGAAGAATTGATCAAGGCGCATCAAGCCTAGCTTAAAATAATCAGCCGATCTTCGCTTCAGCTATTGTCAAAACAAGCGAAGACGGCTATAATTCTGCTCGTTGTTCGGGGCGTGGCGCAGCCCGGCTAGCGCGCTTGCATGGGGTGCAAGAGGTCGGAGGTTCAAATCCTCTCGCCCCGACTACAGTAAGACTAAGACAGACACGGGCGTCTGTCTTTTTGTTTAAGAGGTGGACTTCGCTTTGCTCGAAATCCTCTCGCCCCGACTACAGTAAGACAAAGACAGACACGGGCGTCTGTCTTTTTGTTTAAGAGGTGGACTTCGCTTTGCTCGGCTTTGCATTCCGCTACGCTTCAAAATCCTCTCGCCCCGACTGTTTACAATAATGAATTGCAGTACTCCAATTAAGCGTCCATCAGGTTTTTAAAATTAAAAATTGGGTGCGTCCGAAAAAATGATGACAACCCTTTTCCGATATTTAAATTAAATCCTAACAATATCTGGCTTACCCTGATTCATCTCTAAAGCAAAAGTATGATTGGATTTAACCCATCGATTACCAAGCTCATCACATAACTCCGCAAAATAATCTACTACTTATGATTACGTTTCTTGTTTCCTTGTGACTCACTACCAAATTTTATCCCAAACCGGGGAAGCAACCAGCGATGAACGAACAAAATGACCAGAGTAACTAAGAAGGCTATGCCAAAAATGATTAATGTGCTGCCAATATCATTCATCAAACTGGGGTTGATGAGCATCACACCCGCGAGACAAAGCATTAATACTCCGCCAATCAATTTGAGGATTCTGCCGTGCTTTTCTTCCATTTTTGATGCCTTCATGGAGAAGACCGCAATAAGGAATATGCCCAGTTCATCCAATTGGTAGATAATCAGGTAAACCAACAAGAGTAAAACAAATAACCATCCAGATACATTTTGCGAAACCAAAAGATTTGTCCACAAAACGGGGAAACCCGCGGTGCAAGAAAACTCAACCAGCGAAACACCGGCTGCCATAAGGATTGTTCCACCCGCCAGACCCCAATAAGATTGGCTGGCATCCATTAGTTTTCGCATCCGTTGAAAAATGCCCGGTTTCTGTTTGTCAGAGATTGTGAAGGAGACTCCCTCTTTGTACCAGAAATAATCTTTGATATTGACGAGCGCAAAGAAAAGCGCCACCAGGGCAACAAGCAGTTGAATCCACCAAACAAAACTGATCACCTTAAAAACAGTAAACAATCCTGTAATAAATAAACCGTAGATGGCTGCTGTAACGGAGATAAAGATCAAGCCAATAAAAAGGACTTTCTTTCTCGACCCTGTATGCAGTGTTAGCGCAAGGAGCATCGACAAAATCCATATTGAACATGGATTGAAGCCGTCTACAAATGCGATCAGCAGCGTACTAAGAAATAATGACTTTGACGAAAGGTCTATTTCGCCAAACAAGGGTAACTTCACAATTTCGCTTTCAGATTCAACCGTTGATGGGGTTGCTTCAGGAGTTTCAGTCTCGTCAATCGCTGAAGTTGGAGCCAGAATATCTTTGCCCCGGTCTTCACAGCCTTCAACCAAACATCGATCAACCTCCTGTTGAATTTGATTTTGAATAATATCTGAAAAACCTTCCCAATACTTATCTCCAATAAATATCGTTGGAACAGCCCTTGGTTCAAAACCATAAGCCTTGGTCATGGCTTCAAAAATGACTAAATTATCAGGTACGTTGTATACCTCAAATGAAAAAACCTCAATTAATGAATTATTGTCGCCAAGAGATTGCAGATAAGGTTTGGCAACGGCGCAATGGGGGCAACCGTCTCCCCAGAAAAAATAAATACTTACAGTATTTTGCTCCTGGAGAAGCTTGCCTTGATTGGCTGGCAAAGCATCAGCACTTACCTTAGAAGTTTGATTCAGAATAATTACTCCAAGAATGATTATCAGAATCGCAATAAAGGTTTTCTTTTTATTATTCATTATTTTCATTGGTTAGGTTATTCCTTTTTCGTGTTGTAAAGATTTCTAAACACCCTTTTATCTCGAATTGGGTATAGCCTTGCAAGGTAGATTTAGTGAACCTTTAAGAGTTCAGATGGTTAATTAAAAGAGTAACAATTAGATTTCTAAGCTTATTTGTTTTCCTCATCTGAATTGGGCAATTCATTATTTCGATTGAATCACCAATGACAATTATATTCAGTTTTTGTACTGTCTAAACAAATACCCATAAGGGAATAATTATATCCCACTCAAACTGAGGCAATTATCAATCCAAATAAATAACCTGCCAGTGTGCTTAAAACCGCCACCAAGGAAACATAAATAACTGTTTTCTTCTTGCCCATGATCCCATTCAACACGAGAATGGACTGCAGCGATAGTTCAGGGTCTGAAAGCAGGTAGGCTAACAGAGGGCCGCGCGCCATACCAAGGTCGAGGAACATTTTTGCAATGGGAACTTCCACCAAGGTGGGAAAGTACATGAACACACCAAATAACACGCCAACAGCGTTTGCCCAGATCGTGTTTTCTCCAGCGATGGTGCGCACCCAGGTTTCAGGGATGATGACCTTTACAATGCCAGCAGCGAAGACACCAATGATGAGGAGGGGGAAGATCTGTTTCACGAATTTCCAGGTCTCCCACACCCAACCGCTGATTTCATCTTTGGTGAACGAACGGTGCGCCACGATGCCTATGGCGATGAGTAGGATGAATTCTGCTATCAGACGGCCATTCAGACCAATTACCAGCGAACGGGCATTTTCTGAAGGCGAGGCGATGAGAATAGTTAGTCCAATCAAGGCAAATGCCACGTAGGTCCATTTTGAAAAACCATCAAGTATATTTTCGAAACCTTTCCAGGCGGTAATGCCAATCACCACCAGCATTACGATCAGCACCGCGCCCTGGAAAGTGAGATTTAGTGAAGATAAAAAGTTGCCGAAACCACTGTTCATGTCAAACGGCAGGGTGATTGAGGCAAATACGTTAGTAAACAGGCCGACCTGGAGTGTGCCAACAATCAAAACCGAGATCAACATCAGAAAGAGACCCCAAACGGCTGGCTTAACTTTGGCTGTCTGATCAAAGGCACCATTTGCTTCCATCTCATCCGAACGCACCTTTTCCTCTTTGCGGAAGAACCCTGCCATGAGCAAACCGATGATGATGCCGAAAATAATAGAAAGGATAAGGCGCGCAAATGCGATATCGAACCCAATGGCTGCGCCGGTGTAGGTAATAGCCAGAATGTTGATAGCCGGACCAACAAACAGGAATGTGATAGCTGGTCCCAGCCCTGCACCGCGCTTCCAGATGCCTGCGAAAAGTGGAAGGATGGTACAGGAACATACAGCTAGAATGAAGCCACCGATTGAGGCTGCCGGATAACTGATCCATTTGGAGGCTTTAGGCCCAAGAAAACGCGTGATCGCCTCTTTTGGAATCATCGTGCTCATAAACCCGGCAATTACAAATGCAGGTACCAAACATAACAAAACATGAGCAGCCAGGTAATCCAGCAATCCGGTCCAACCTGACCAAAGCAATGTACCAACGTAAGTAAAAATATCATCCATAGTACCTTCTTAATAAACACAAAATTACATGCGGATTTTTGAATATCCTATTTTCAAAATAATGGGCAGACCAAGCTGCCCATTATTGATTACTATTCTTTAAGCCAACCCGCGATCTCGGTTTCCGAGGGAATACGACCAGAAGAGAGTACCTTGTCATTGACAACCAAACCAGGAGTTGAAAGAATTGGCCATTTCATGATTTCATTCATGTCTGTAACTTTTTCAAACTCGGCTTCTAACCCGATCTCCACAACTACTTTTCGCGCAATTGATTCAAGGCGCTTGCAATTGGCACAACCTGAACCCAAAATTTTGATATTCAGCATAAGAACTCCTATATAATCCTGGTTTGTGTATTATTCTTCAAAATTGTTATTGTCTGTTTGCTTTTGAGACACAATTTGGGCAATTACAACTTACAACCTGCTCTTTTGATGGATTGATAGATTGTCCTGTATACTTCTGCACCGCATCTAAAACATCATAAATATCCAGATTAACTACACGGTAAAAAATGTTCCATCCGTCTCGACGGTCTTGAATAAGGCCAGCTTCACGCAGAACAGCCAATTGCTGCGAAATATAAGACTGCCGAAAACCCAAATAGGCTTCCATGTGACAAACACAGTGTTCTCCATCACGCAAAATTTCTAGTAGCGCAAGCCTGGCGGGGTGGTTTAAGACCCTAAATACTTGTGTTTGTAGGTCGTATGGTTTAGTTTCAATATCCTGATCAATCATATTCAATTCCATGTATATGATTATATGCCCAACAAAGCTCGTGTCAAGGGGTTACTTCCATTTTAATCGAATCTAATTTTTAGCTTTTTCTACCAATTTCGTAGTATAAAAATTGTTGTGAATTTATGTATATTGATTGCACAAAAATTGATCATGAAAAGATTAAAATACTAATTAAAAACGGGATAGACAATAAATGCCCATCCCATTTTCAAATCACAAGAATTCTTCTAAGAAGATTTAGCAGCTACAGGTTGCTCTTTGCGGAATAGTTTTTTCTGCAGCCAGAAAGCCACACCAACCAGACCAATCATCACTGGCACTTCCACAAGTGGACCGATGACTGCGGCAAATGCCTGACCTGAGTTCAGGCCAAATACGGCAACGGCAACCGCAATGGCAAGTTCAAAATTGTTTGAAGCAGCAGTAAATGAAAGCGTAGTCGTTTGTTTGTAATCTGCTCCAACAATTTTTCCCATGATGAAGCTGATCAAGAACATGACTACGAAGTATATTAATAATGGAATCGCAATACGAACAACATCCAACGGGATTTTTACGATCAAATTACCTTTGAGGCTAAACATCACCAAAATGGTGAAGAGCAACGCGATCAGGGTTACAGGGCTAATCTTGGGGATGAAGTTCTTATAGTACCAATCTTTACCTTTGAGTTTAATTAAAACCCTGTTAGTTATAAAACCAGCAAGAAATGGGATACCTAAATAGATGAAAACTGATTTTGCTATTTCACCGATGGTGATCTGCACCGACAAACCTTGCAATCCAAACCATGTGGGCAGCACGGTAATGAATATATAAGCATAGAAGCTGAAGAACAACACCTGAAAAATACTATTGAAGGCTACTAATCCTGCGGCGTAATCGGTATCACCTTTTGCCAAGTCGTTCCAAACTATCACCATGGCAATACAGCGCGCCAGACCGATCATGATCAACCCAACCATGTACTCCGGATACTCTCGCAAGAAAAGAATTGCCAGGGCAAACATCAAGATGGGGCCGATAATCCAGTTTTGAACTAATGAAAGTCCCAATACTTTCCAATTTCTGAACACCTTGCCAAGTTGGTCATAATGCACTTTAGCCAAAGGAGGGTACATCATTAAAATCAATCCAATGGCAATGGGGATATTGGTTGTACCTACTGATACAGCCCCATTGAATGTCTCGACGGCTTTAGGGAGAAAATACCCCAACCCGACCCCTATTGCCATGGCAAGAAAAATCCAAAGCGTCAGGTATCGATCTAAAAATGATAATCGCTTCGTTACACTTTTGTTTTCCATAAATTTTTTCCTTGTCTTATTACTAAAAGAATATTTTAACAATCAAAAAGACTATTTTTTATCAGCCTCTGTGTTGCATTGAGGACATGGGCAATCCGGTATGGGTGTAAAAGTAAGATTCTCCAAGCCACTCAAATCAATTCCGTAGGTAATCGCCACCAATTTGTAAACATCCAACAGAGCGGGTTTGCCTAAACTGTAAAAGATGTGCCTTCCATCTCTTCGAGTCACAACCAAATTGCTTTTTCGCAATATCATCAAGTGTTGTGAAATACTTGCCTGACTCATCCCAAGCGCTGCTTCAAGATGACAAACACAGGCTTCTTGTGTGCCAATGCCTAAAAGGATCTGGATTCGCGCAGGCTGAGACATACATGTCAATAACTCAGAAAGCTTAATGACTGGAGAGAACATATTCGTTTTCACGAATGTATTTTACGGGATAATATATAAAAAAGCAACACGAACAATATTGAATTAAAAAGGATTGAAATTAAAGCCCAAACGACAGATTATTCATTAATTATGGTCGACTTTGGGGCAAATGCACCAATTGGCCAAAAACGACATCCCATCAAACCTGATCTGGAAGCGGTATTCCTGCGATGATCAAGAAAAAAATACACCAGATCGTCAATTATCCAAGAACGATTTAAATTTACGGAAAAATTGATCAGTCAGTTTTTACCCATCGTCAGGAGCTGCCAAAAGATTTGGATGGCTATGGAATAATCCATCAAGATGCACATCTGAAGAGTTTATTTATTGATGAGAATTACCAAATTACTCTGTTTGATTTTGATGACTGTGTCTATGTCCATTTTAAATACGATAATGCCATGGTATTGTCTTATATCGTCTATGGTAAAGATAACGCACCTGAATTTACTAAACATTTTTTGGATGTTTTCTTTAAAGGGTATGATGAATTCAACCATCTTGATCCCAAATGGCTGAAGGAAACTCCATATTTCTTAAAACTTAGAGAAATAGATCATTTTGCTCAAAAACTTTTTGCGGTAGGTGAAGACCCGGATGACGAGTGGTGTAAACAATATATGATAAATCTCCGATACAGAATTGAAAAACATATACTTTTTATCAATTTTTATTTTGACTCACTCACCTTAAGTTTGGAAAACTGATTCCCCCTATAGGTGTGATCAGATTTGATTACTATTAAGTCCCGAATTTAGTTTTTTTGAGAACTCGGGACATTTTTTGGTTTCGCTTTTCAAGCTTTGCCTTTTATTAACATTAACAGATCTTTCGCAGCGTTGAGAGGCCCGTTGTGCTCGCAACCTTCCACGCCCAATTGGGTGAGCATTTCGCCCACGAAAACCTGGTTGGCAAAGAACTTATCAAAATGTTTCCTGGCCAACACCTCGTGCAGTTCCTGATATTGGTGGGGACCAAATACGTTAGCAAAGTAGGTTTGCACAATTCCGGTGGTCGTGGTGGTACCTTTGCTCATCACCCGCCCGGAACGGAAAATATCCAGTGCTTTATCGACATCATTGAGCCGACGGATGGCGATTTCACCTTCTGGAATCGGATCGTAATTGTTGGCGTACAACACGTAATCTACTTTGTGGCCGAGCATGATCGTTTCGTACGTGGTCACCGGAATTACCACCCTGGCGTTGACCTGGTTGGCGTTCATCAATACCGCACGATCCATCTGACCGAAAGCATAGCCAGGCTGCAAATCATCCAGTCGCACAAAAGCGCCAATTTCTGTACCACAGGCAATCACTTCTCCATCTTGATTAATCGAGAGTGACCCCATGTCATCCGCGATGATGGTAATGTCTTCGATTTCATTTGAAGCAATTGACCTGAAGGCTTCAAGTGTTTCTGATTTACCTGCACCAGTATCCCCCATGATTAATACTGTCTTGGGTGGTATGTTGGCTAACTTGAGCTGGAAACATGCACCGTGAAATGGTAAAGTGCCTGTCTTCATCATGCATATATTATGCAAAGTAAGCACTAATTTTTTGACATAGCCAAAATAGCCAAAACTATCATCATTCGGCACAATACCAATCAACAGCTCGTTCTGTTGGTCATCATAGAAATATGATTTCAATCTGAGTTCTTCTGGCAGTTGTTCTTTTCCAACGCCAAAGAAGATCATGGCATCTGGTTTACGCTGCAATTCAGGGCCGACAGCCAGTTCAAACAAGTTGCACAGCGCGAAGTTTAGCTCAAATTCATCAGTTGAGAAATAAACAAGAATCAATAGAGACCCGACCATCGCCGGGTAACACAACCACTTGGTGGGATCCAGATTAATCATCTCAATTGGATTGGTATATACAGCCTCATAGGTTCCGGTGCGCTTATTGGTCTTCGAATTAAAAATCATAGGCGGATAAAGCAGCACCTGTCTGATCAATCCAATATCCTGCAGTTTTTGCTTATAGATTTCAGGGATGTGAAGGTTTTTGAGTTTGGTAATTGCTGCAATTTCAGCACCGGCGCTCACCTGTCGATAAATACGGGGATATTTTCCAGTGATATTAACTTGAATATCCCGATAGGTGTTGCGAATCAATGTAGTGAGATGTTCAATGGTGCGATTAAAAGTAGTATTCGGTTTTAAGTCGGTATTATTTAAATCAGATTGACAGACAATAAGTCGCTGAAAATGCCGCCAATAATTATAGATATGCTCGACAAGAGCGTTAAACAAACTACAATCTTTGAAAAAGATATCTGAACCTTCTACTAACTTGGCAACATGTTCAGCAGGTAAATTGGTTAGAAACTTTAAAGTAACAATCAGCTTCTCTTCATCTTTATCAGTGATTGTTGACCCGCCAAAAACTCCCATTAATTTTGAGTTCTTGTTTTGAATCTCACTCAGGCAGCGGTGAAGAAATTTGCGAAATTGGTCACTTGAGAGCAACTGATCTGCATCTTCGCAAACTCGGTCACGTAACCACAATACTATCTTGCCATCAAGCATCTGAAATGATGTCTTTTTCATGTCTCACCCTTTTAATATGAAATATTATGAACAAAGAATAGCACTTAAAAAATCAATAAGTAATAAAAAAGCTCCGGTACGTCCGGAGCAATTTTTCAGAAAAAATCAAAAATTATTCCAGCAGCTTGATAGCTTGTCGAATTCGATTGAGGACAGTATCCTTACCGATGACTTCCATGCTTTCAAACAGCGGAGGGCTAACCTTTTGACCTGTTACCGCTACACGCAAGATACCAAAAACCTGTCCTGCGCTGAATCCGCTCTTTTCAACCAGTTCACGCAGCGGTTCTTCAACAATATCTTTTTGAATACCACTCAGACCAACAAGTATCGGTAGTGTTTCAGTTAAAATCTGATGGCACTGTGTTTTTTCAAGCCCCTTCGCAATTAAATCTTCAGCGGGATATGAAATCGCATCTTTGAAGAAAAAGCCAGCCATATCCACCACATCACCCAGGGTTGGCAGACGTTCTTTCAAAATGGGAGCAATCTCAATTAAAGTCTCCATAGATGGTTTATAACTTGCTGCTTCAAGGAAGGGTTTAACCCTGTTTGCCAAATCTTCATCGGTAAGATTTCTAATATGGAGCGCGTTGAAATAATCCAGTTTGGTGAAGTTAATGGCAGCCGGAGAGGGATTCAAATGGTCGATGCTGAATTTCTCTACCAGGTCTTGGAGCGAAAAATATTCTGTGTGGTCGTCGTAGCTCCATCCCATTAACGCCGTCCAGTTGACTACTCCCTCGGGGACGTAGCCCAATTCTTCAAGGTCCTTGACAAAGATGGAATGGCCGTCTTTCATAGCCTCTGCGGTTTCACGCTTGCTCATCTTGCCTTTACCGCTGGGTTTGAGAAAAACCGATAGATGAATAAAGGTTGGTTCAGGCCAACCAAATGCGCGGATAAGATGCATATGTAAAGGAAGGCTTGGAAGCCATTCAGAACCACGAATGACATGGGTGATCTTCATCAAATAATCATCCACCATAGCCGCCAGGTGATAAAGCGCCCAGCCATCTGACTTGACCAGTACACTATCATCCAGTACCCTATTCTCCACGGTGATATCTCCGCGTAAATGGTCATGGACAGTGGTGGAACCGGTTTTAGGCATCTTAAAACGGATAACAAACCTCTCGCCCGCAGCAATGCGTTTACGCGATTCCTCTACTGGGATTTCACGGCAGGTACCGTCATAATGCAGAGATTCTTTGTTGGCCTGCTGTGCTTCACGCACCTTGGCCAAATGCTCAGGGCTGCAGAAACAATAAAAGGCGTGACCTGATTCAACGAGTTGCTCAGCATATTTAGAATAAATCTCTTTTCGTTCTGACTGGCGATACGGTCCAAATGGGCCGCCTTTGTCAGGGCCCTCGTCGTACTCAATTCCCAGCCACTTCAAGCCCTTGATCAATTCTTCTTCAGCTTCAGGAACGTATCGTTTGGTATCTGTATCTTCAATGCGCAAGACAAATGTACCGCCGGTTTGTCTGGCAAGCAGGTAATCGTATAGTGCTGTGCGGGCGCTGCCGAGATGCATATGGCCAGTCGGTGATGGGGCAAATCTAACTCTTGCGGGCTGCTTTATTTCAGTCATGAATATCTCTCAATTTGTTTTTTTCTGATGGATTAAAACACTTTCAATCAAACCGATCCCTAGCATCAGTGATAGCAGCGAACTACCTCCGTAACTGATAAAAGGCAGGGTTTGACCTGTCACCGGTATCAACTTCAAGTTTACCCCAATATTGACAACGGTTTGGAAGAAAATTAAAGTTGAAAATCCATATGCGATCATGGCACCGTAATAATCAGTCGAATTACGCGCGGCTCGAATGCAGCGAATAATGACGAATGCCAGGACAGCCATCAACAACACTGTGCCGATGAAACCAAATTCTCCTGCTATGGCAGAGAAAATATAGTCTGTAGTACGCACCTTCAAAAAGCGCAATTGCACTTGTGAGCTGTGCCCATAGCCTTGCCCCCATAACTCACCACTGCCAATAGTAATCAAAGCTTGTTCAATATTATAGGTATTACCATAACGTGCGTTAGGGTCAGGGAACAAAAATGTTGTGATTCTCTCTTGTTGGTATGGCTCAAGGAAAGGAAAAGCTACAGCCCCCAAAACGATGCCAGCCAGCCCCATGAAAAGGATATATTTTGGAGGAAGACCGCTGATCCATAACATCGAGAACCAGATAACTGCCAACAAGATAGTAGTACTCAGGTTTGGCTGAAGAACAATAGGCACCACAATGCCTACCAGAATAATCAAGCCACCTGCGATCCATTTAATGTTTTTGTCTTTGTTTAAGTTTTTTGCAAAATAATCAGACAAAACGAGGATCAAGACAATTTTGGCCAACTCAGCAGGTTGAATATTGACTAAGCCCACCTCAAGCCAGCGTTGTGCACCAAAACTGGTTGTGCCAGCTACCAAAATAACCATCAGGAACAAAAAAGTAATGATGTAGAAAAGTATTGAAAAACTACGCCAGTAGCGGTAATCAATCAAGGTGGCAAATATCATGACACCAAGACCTATCCCTGCAAATGTTGCCTGGCGGTTCACATATCCAGCTAATTCAATGTTACCGGCAATTGAAGAACGGATCATAATGAGACCAAAAATGATCAGAAAAATCACCGCTCCAAAAAGCCAGAAATCAAAATTTCGCCAGATTTCACGTTTAAACATTACTTATCCGATTTTCCGCCGGTGAGAAGTTTTCAGTGGAATATCAGCCGTTAACTTCTGTTCCCGACCGTCATGACTCATGCTGATTTTTACCAATTCGGGGTCAATTTCAACATGACGAGAAATGACTGCCAGCAATTCATTCTTCATAGTCGACAATTCGTCTTGAGACAAGTCTGTACGATCGTGAATCAATACCAACTTGAGACGCTCTTTGGCTTCATCTGCACTTTGCCGATTCGGTTTACCCCAAGCCGCCATATCAGTCGCCTCCCTGCTTGAATAGTCCAGCCACTTTTGACATAAAATCTCCCTTGTCTTCCAATTGCATAAACGGCACCGTTTGACCCTGAAGACGTTTGGCGATGTTCTTGAATGCCTGGCCGGTTTTGCTTTTTGGATCTAAGGCTACGGGCTGTCCGCGGTTGGTGCTGATCACCACATTTTCATCATCGGGGATAACTCCGATTAATTCAATGGCCAATAATTCAACCACATCTTCAGGAGTGAGCATATCACCGCGTTTGGTAAGCCCAGGATTGACACGATTAATGATCAGCTTGGCAGGGCCTTTCTCTTCGGCTTCAACCAACCCGATAATGCGGTCCGCGTCGCGGACGGCAGAGACTTCGGGGTTGGTCACCACCAGGATAATATCCGCGGGGGCAATCGTGTTTCTAAAACCGCGTTCAATACCAGCCGGTGAGTCAATGATGATGTAATCCACTTCACTGCGCAATTCGTCGCACACTCGAATCATGTCGCTCGGTGAAACGGCAGATTTGTCTCGCGTTTGGGCTGCCGGAATGAGGTAAAGCTCCTCAAGCCGCTTGTCACGGATCATGGCCTGTCTAATTCGACAGCGGTTTTCAACAATATCCACCAGATCGTAAACAATTCGATTTTCGAGACCCAAAACAACATCCAGATTGCGCAAACCAATATCGCCATCAATACAAACAACTTTGAAGCCATCTTCGGCCAAAGCAACTGCCAGATTGGCGGTGGTGGTGGTTTTACCAACCCCACCCTTACCTGAGGTGATCGTCACAACAATAGCTGCCATTTTTATCTTCCCTTTTCTTTATTCCAGAGTTCGATTTTGCAATCGTCATTTTCGATGTAAGCAACTTCAGGAAAGGTCTTGCCTTTTTTCTGCTGTGGCGGAAAAACCTTTTCACCGATTCTAAGTTGTGTTGGTCGCAATTCCAAGGCACAGATCGTGGATTTCATGTTCCCTTGCACGCCGGCAATGGCTGACCCTTTTAGCTTTCCCCACACAATGATATTGCCTGCCGAGACTATTTCTGCGCCGGGGTTTACGTCACCGACGATAATCACATGATCCAATGATTCTACTTTATACCCGGCACGCAGGGTTTTATTGACCAAAACCGCTTTTTCAGCTGTGCTTTCAACGCGTTCGTTACTCTCTTTGCTTTCGATAGTCTCTTTCTTAACCGGTAATGCAGTTTCTAGCCCAAGTACACGTGCATTATTTTCGGTTGTCTCTGATGTGCTGAGAATAGCCCACAAGGTTACATCAAGGTCAGATAACTGATCTCTAAGTTGGGTTATTTGTTTTACACGCAGCGGCGTCTCAGACACATCCAAACATACTCTGGCCCCCTTGAAAAAGGACTCTCTTTGTTTCACCATAATCAAAAGTTCAGCCGCGCGATCATCCCAAGCCCCATTTTCGGCGCTGATCAGCAAGCCTTCGCGAATCCCTTTGATTTGAATGAGACCGTTATTTTCCATAATAATTTTTAACTAAGGTATTGTAGAGGTTAGTATATCGGAATTTGAACCAATACTTTTTAAATCAAAATATGCGTTCAATGTTTTTATGACCATCGGCCCAGCCACGCTTGCACCTTCGCCGCCATTATATACAAATGCAAGCACAATAATTTCGGGGTCATCATAAGGGGCATATCCAACATACCACGAATGTGTTGGCCAACTTTCTTGTTGGCATATATTTTTTGCCTGTGCAACATTATCACAGTATTCAGCGGTACCTGTTTTACCTGCGGAAGGAATATTTTCTCCCACAAAAAGTACCTCCTTGGTGATCGTTCCATCGACTACTACTTGCCGCATACCTTCTTTAACCTTTGCTACCACCCAGGGTTCCACAACTATCTTTTCTCCAGTTGGTTTATTGTTCCCATCCAAAACATTTATTAACGGGTCCTTGGTGATATCCCAAACAAGTTCTGGTTCAAAAGGTTTAATAATATTGCCCTGGTCATCGGTTATATCTTTTATGATTGTAGGCTGCATAAACTTGCCATCATTAGCTAAAATCGCAAAAGAGGTGATGGTTTGCATAGGCGTTGCGAGTACATAGCCTTGGCCTATAGCTGTACTATAGGTATCTCCGGTAGCCCAGTTTTCAGCTCGGTAAATACGCTTCCAAGTTGGGTCAGGGACCAAACCATCGACTTCTCCAGGCAGCTCAATGCCGGTATATCTGCCATAACCCAATGCCTTCGCGTATTCAGCCAATCGAAAAGCACCCAGACCATTGCCTGGCACTTCATCATTGAAACCACCGCCAATTTTGTAAAAATAGACATTATCAGAAAGTCTGAATCCTTTTATAAAATCACAAATACCATGACCGGCTCTGTCGTAACCATAAAACAACCTTATGGTTCCAGGATCATTCGGTGAATATTTTTGAATAACCGAAATCGTTCCGGGACACTCCAATTGTTGTTCGGGTGTTACCACTTTTTCATTCAAGGCTCCAATTGACGCCACAATTTTATAGACTGAGCCAGGAGGCTGTTCTGCAGAGATTGCGTAATTCAACATTGGCTTAAGCGGATCAGTCGCAAGCTGGTTGTAATAGTATTCAGGAATAATCCTTTCAAGCCGGTTATTTTCATAATTGGGATACGAAACCATTGCCAAAACTTCACCTGTTTTGGGGTTCATGGCAATGATGACACCATTGAGTGACAAAATTCTATTTAGATAAGTATTCCAAAAATCCAATTCACCAATCAGAATAGATCGAGCTGCTGATTGCAACCTTGAATCAATCGTCAGAGTGACATTATGCCCTGGAACAGCCTCTACTGGAGGTTGAACGTCTCGTATTTCTTTGCCTGCGTTGTCTACCTCGATTAATCGTGAACCATTCTTTCCCATCAAAATATCATTTAGTTCTCGTTCAACGCCGGCAAAACCAATTTTATCTGTTCTTGAAACGAACCCTCGATCAACATAATAATCTTCATCCTCGGCAGTGATAGGCCCAAGAAAGCCAATTACTTCAGAGGTCATGTTTCCGGTGGGGTATTGCCTTACTTGCTGAACCGCCACACCAACCCCCTGCCACTCACCTTCTTTTTGGCGGATGGTCATTGCTATTTCTTGTGAAACATTACAGGCTATCTTTACTGGTGAAAAAGGTTCATTTGTATCGCCAATCAAAACAATCTCTTTTATCCCAAATTCAGTCTGACATGGGGTGAAAAATTTCACAGTCGTATCGTTGATGACCCCATTGGTAACCGGAATATCAATTAAAGCAGATAATTCTCTAAAGATATTTTCTGTTGTACCGAGATCTGTCGGTAGATAAGCAGGCGTAATCACAACATCATAAGAAGCGACATTTTGTGCCAGAACGATGCCATTGCGATCATAGATGTTCCCGCGGGTCGTAGAAACACTAATACCGGATAGTCTGTTTTCTTCTGCTTGTGCGAGATAGGTTTTACCATTAATGATCTGAAGACTAAACAAACGGATTACGTAGATCACAAGAATCAGCCCCAGCAAAACATATATGGCTTTGAAGCGCCAAGGTTCAAGACCTAGATTTTGATTTTTTTCGTTTTTCATTCAATCACCTCCAATGGATAAACCCATTGGGCTGTGTCTCTTGCTAAGGCAAACACCGGCAAAGCGACCAATAAATTGATCAGAACAGAAGGAATCATAACCTGCACTAAACCAGTTTTCAAGGGGATGGATACCCCGTTTAATGCCAATGCAACATAGGATAAACCGTTGCTAACTATGCTGGTGATCATCGTCACCAAAAACATCATCAACAAAGGGGACTGCCAGACTCGCTTATTAACCCATTTGGCGATAATCGTGGCAAGCGGATAACAAATAACTGGTACATACCAGGGAATAGCGGAGACATAGGCGACGGCGACCGCAGCCAGAATGGTCCAAAACCAGACGGATGTAACCTGTTTCTGCAAACTCCAGGCTGCGATCCATAAGAGGATTAAATCGACACTTCCGTGCAAAAGTGTCACCTGACTGAGTAAGGTTGTTTGCAACATCAGTAAAATGAAAATAATCGGAATTGCCAGCAGAGTGCCCATGTGTCCTTTTATACTCGATTAAGGAACCAAAGGTGAATAATCTACCGGCCTGAAATTGGTGATGATCAAGACCGCCCTGAGATTGACAAAATCAACCACAGGCTGAACAGAGGCTTTTTGAAAAAGCGCGTTATCAGGGCTTTCAGGTGACAACACCTGCCCGATCAGAATATCTGCAGGGTAGGTTCCGCCCAAACCGGAGGTCAAAATCAGATCTCCCTGATTCAGGGTAACACCCGGGTTGACCATATCAAGCGAAATATCACCGGTGACTGACCCCAATACCTGACCATCTGTATTGGCTTGTTCAAGGCGGACATTAATGACTGAGCCCGGGTCGGTGATCAACTGCACTCTGGCAGCAGTGGCTGTCACCGCAACCACCTTGCCAACCAATCCTTGTTGTGTCACCACAGGCATGCCTTTGACAATGCCGTCATCTGAGCCGTGATTGATGATGATGTATTTAATAAAGGGACTTGGATCACGCCCAATGACCGAGGCGGCAATGTATTTGTTTTCGGGTTTTGCACGCGCATAATCAAGCAGCGCATAGAGGATGTCTGTTTCGGTGAGTTGTTGACGTGCTGCCAATAATTCTGATTGAAGTTGAGAAACCTGATCTTGCAGCAAAAGATTTTCTTGCCTCAACGTGGCAACATCTCTCGGCATGGTAAAGAATTCGACAATAGCCTGGGTGCGAGAAGCGAACCATCCCTGCACGGCGACCATTGGATCAATGACTGTGCCGACAATTTGATTAAGCAGACCGCTGAGCGACAAAGCCAGCACGCCCAGGATGATCAACCCGATAGTGATCGATTGTAAAGTGCGTTGTGAAAGTCTTTTCATTCAATTTGGCGTGGACTATTTCTATCCACGACTCTTATTACGATCCAAATTTACCAGGTAGCGTTCATATTCGCCGAGGTTTTCAAGCACCAATGCGGCGCCGCGTGCGACACAAGTCATGGGGTCATCGGCGACAAAAATGCGCAAGTTTAACTCATCTTTGAGCCGCGGAACAATACCGAGGAGCTGCGAACCACCGCCGGCCAGGCAGATGCCTGAATCCAGAAGGTCAGAGATCAGCTCGGGAGGTACTTCATCCAAAGCTTCGCGAAGGGTATCAATTATGACTTGAACAGATCCTGAAAGCGCTTCTCGAATTTCAACTGAAGACACTTCCATGGATGCAGGTAAACCGGTCACCAGGTTGCGTCCGCGGACGACGTGGGTCAATTCAGTTTGCAATGGATAAGCCGAACCGATGGAAACTTTTACCTGTTCAGCCATTCGCTCGCCGATCAGAAGGTTGTATTTTTTTCGGATGTACTGCAAGATGTCGTCATCCAGTTCGTCGCCGGCCACACGCAGTGAACGCGAAACGACCAGCTCACCCGATGAGAAGACAGCCACCTCGGTGGTGCCTCCGCCGATATCGACGACCATGGTGCCAGGCACATCGCCAATCGGCAGCCCGGCGCCTAACGCAGCCGCGACCGGTTCTTCAATCAGATGCGTTTCACGCGCCCCGGCGGCCATGGCAGCATCATACACGGCGTGTTTTTCTACCTGGGTTGCACCAGAGGGGATGCCCACACAGACGCGTGGACGCGGCATGGGCACGATGGTCTGCTGATGCGCTTTGTAGATAAAATATTCGAGCATTTTTTTGGTGATATCAAATTCAGAAATCACACCATCTCGCAACGGGCGGATGGCAGAAAAATTCGGCGGAGTGCGTCCCGTCATTTCTTTAGCAGATGCCCCCACAGCGATCGTCTCATGAGTACGTTTGTTAACCACTACCCATGAAGGTTCATTAATGACGATGCCCTTGCCACGCACGTTTACCAGTGTGTTTGCGGTCCCCAGGTCTATTCCAATATCAAGTGAGAAAAAACCCATCAACCAACTCAAGGGATTGGCTGCCAATAGTTACTCCTATAAACGTTATACGAAAATCAAAAAAAATTATACCATAGCGCTGTTTAGTCAACCCCGCAAGGGTGCGGGCGTAGGGGAATAGGTGGTTTTGTAGATTAGTTATTAGGGATTAGTGATTAGCGTCATTGATTAAACAATTATTCGTATTCGAATTAAAAAAGAAAACGACTAAAACGACTCGGGTAAAAATATGTTGGTAAAGAACTATGATTTTAGAATTTTTGTTCTTATTGTATTATAAATCATATGTCAAGTTAATGGGGATTGAAAGAATTTTGGTATAATACTTTTTGCAAGAAAACAAGAAATTTGCGGGTGTCGCCAAGTGGTAAGGCACCACCTTCCCAAGGTGGTATTCGTGGGTTCGAATCCCATCACCCGCTCTAGAAGACTCGAAAGAGTCTTTTTTGTTTGTTACAATTGATAATATCTTAGCCTAAGAGGAACTCATGGAATTTAACTTAACCGCTGCATTGATGGCATTCTTTTCGACCGGTCTTGTTTATTTGGTGATCGTTTTGCGATTGAAAAAGTTGAACAAGCCGATTGAATTAACCACTCACAATTTAATCATTGCTGCAGTGGCACTAGCCGGCACGTATTATATTTTTGCCGGGATGCTTGGGTTGATAGGATAATTCTATTCACCTGGATTAGTGCATAAACCCGAATTCGAAAACCAGAATTTGGGTTTTCTCTTTAAAATGGCCTTTTCATCAGGGTTTCCTTTTAACAATATATGCTACAATTTTATTTAATGAGGAATTGAGCCAATGCCGGAACCCAAAACGATTCTTCACATCGAAGACAACCTGGATAACCGGGTTCTCGTCCGCAGGCTGCTGCAATCTGAGCATTACCACGTCATTGAAGCGGCCAACGCCTTTGAAGCTGTGGACTGTTTGCGACGCTGCACACCCGACCTTATCTTGATGGACATTAACATTCCGGACGTGGACGGCTATACTCTGACCGCCAAACTGAAGACGATTCCACGTGTTAAGAACGTTCCGATCGTGGCGATAACAGCCAACGTGCTGCGTGGAGACCGCGAAAAGACATTACGTGCAGGGTGCGACGGTTATATCGAAAAACCTATTGATGTCGAAAAGTTCCTGGTTCAGGTGGCATATTTTTTATGATTGAAAATCTGATCTGGAGAGAAGTCATTAATTGGTATGAGTGCCTTTATTGCTTATTGTGATCTTCAAAACAAGATGCCCTCGCGTCTGGAAAAATCGTTGAGGAACCAAAATGCCGGATCGTGAAGAAAAACACAGCATTCTCTCCTCTCACCATGCTGATCTCAAAGGGCAAGGTCTTTATGCTGCCCTTGATGCCATAAAAAACTTCAATTCATCGATCCTTCCGCTTGAAGATGTAGCCAAACACATCGCTGCAAAAACCAGAAATGCCCTCAAAGTACCTTGTATAACACTCTGGCTAGTAGATGACCTGAATATAAACATCCTACTGCAAGCATTCGCCTGTGTGGATTTAGATGAGTCAGACCCCAAGAATTACATTATCAGCCTTGAAGATAATACTTCACCCGTTGCTGCTTGCCTGAAGGATGGCAAACCCTCCATCCATAAAAAACAAACGCTCTCAGAAATGGATCCACGAGCCGCAACACTTACCAACACTTATGTCAGTGCGGTGCTTCCGCTGATTGCCCCTGACGGTGTTATGGGAGTATTTGAAATTATTACTTTTTCTAATGACGCAATTTGTCACGAAGAGATCGAAAGCTTGGAATTGTTGGCATCCCAAATCGCTCTACTTCTCTCTAGCTGCGAAAATATGGAACATGCCGTATGCCAATCCGCATTACAGAAACAACTATACGAAATTACTGCAAAAATTAATCAAGCCAAAGACTATGAATCCATACTAAAAGTCACGGTTGAAGAACTTTGCGCCGCACTCAACTTGCCGGGTGCCTCAATTCATGTCAACATGACCTCCTTTGGTCTCAACGCAGCTTCTGAGAAGGAGCAAAGCACATGAGCGGGCTAGACTCCTTCTTGCAGCTATTCAAGAAAAACAAAGTGCAAACTGGTGCACTACCAGTGCAAGCCAGCGAACTCAATGATGAAATCGAAACCCTGCATGCTCAAATGCAGATTATCACAGAACTTACCCGATTGGCAGCCGAAACTGCGGGTGACCATATTTTAGTAAAAGAAATTTCGGAACTGCTTCAGCAGCGCTGCCTGCTGCATTATGTCGGTGTCTTTTTAGTGGATGCTTCTCGTGAATATGCGGTTCTACAATATGGCACTGGTGACCAGGGGCAACAGATGCTTTCTGCAAGCTACCGCCTTGCGACCAGCGGTTATTCACTGGTAGGCAAATGCATCCAGACCAGAGAACAAATTTCATTAATCATGGATGAATCCGACCCAGCCAGGTTTGAAAACCCCTTTCTGCCCCAATCGCGATGCGAACTTGCTCTACCGTTAATTACAAACGACCAACTCCTGGGTGTTTTAGACGTCCACTTTGCTGCCGCCAAAACCCTGGATGCAGGCACGGTTACACTTCTACAGCAGGCGGCCCACCTTCTGGCCATTTCACTTCAAAAACCCGTCAAGGCTAAAACGTCAAAGGCCAGCGTTTTCCTTAATCTGGATGAATTAGAGAAACCAGTCAAAATCGAAAAAAAAGAAATTACTGTCAATTACACAAACCCGGATTACCTCAAACCGCGTTTGAAAGATGCAAAACACACCATTCCGCTGGTGCTGCATCATGAAACAATTGGCAGCCTTGATCTTGAATTAAACGACCAGATGTGGACCAGCGAAAATGAACACTTCGCTCAGGCTGTTGCAGCTCAGACTTTGTCTGCCCTAGAAACCGTCAGTCGGCTTAACCAGATCATCCATCATGCCGAAAGAGAGCGCAAAGTCTTAGAGATCACCTCGAAGATTCGATCAACCAATGATTCACAAAAGATGCTTCAAATCGCATTAGAAGAAATCAGCACTCACCTGGGTGTTTTGCAGGCGCAAATTGTTTTAAACGTGCCTGAAGTGCCGCGGCCTACAGATACGCTCCGCACCACCAATACGAAATCACTTCAAAACAAAATGACCACCGGCCAACTGCCAGAGCTTTGAGGATGAGATGACCCGTGTGATTGCAATCGCCAATGAAAAAGGAGGCGTCGCCAAAACCACCACAGCCCTCTCGCTGGGTGGCGCGCTGGTTGCTCTTGGATATCGGGTGTTACTGGTTGACCTCGATCCGCAGGCCAATTTATCTCTGGCAATGGGATGTGAATCGCATGCAGGCACAAAATCCTTTATCAATCTGGTGATGGAAAACCTGAACCTCGAAAGAGCGCTGGTTAAAACTGAAATTCAAGGCTTATATCTGCTGCCGGCAAACAAAGAAATACGGTTCGCTGAACGCGTGCTGCCTATACGTCCTGAATACCGAACGCTTCTGCGCAATATTATTGCTCAAGAAAAGAGCTACGATTTTGTTTTGATTGACTGTCCGCCATTTATTGGCACGCTTACCACCAACGCTCTCACGGCTGCCAATCTCTTAATCATCCCCACACAGGCGGAATATTTTTCAGTTTATGCCTTGCGTAATATGATGAGTTTAATCAGGGAGGTGCGCAGTAAAGGAAACCCAGCCCTGCGCTACCGCCTTTTGGTCACCCTCTTTGATAAACGCAACAGAATCCACCGCACACTTTATTCACATTTACGCCAAACCTTTATCGGTGGTGTGCTGGATTCAATCATCGAAGTGGATACGAAATTACGTGAAAGTGTCATAGCAGGCGTGCCGATCAATCACCTTGCTGGTAAAAGCCGTGCCGCCATGCAATATGACTTTCTAGCCCAGGAGATCATTCAATATGTCAAGGAATAAGATCACGACCCGCCTGGACAAATTTTTCTCTGATTTCAATCCAAATGAAGAGCCGATTGATATCCCCAGCATAGATGCTGGTGAAAATCCCATTTATGCATGGGAAACCGATCCGAACGGCCTTATCACTATCTGTGACGAAGGCATCTTAAAAGTATTGGGACTAACCCCTGAACAAGCCATTGGCAATCCGCTTTTATCATTTCAACTGACTGCCAAAGAACAAGCCAAATTGCGCGAAGCAATGCAACATGAGCATTTACCGATTGAAGTTGAACTTTTTGCACTGACAACAGACAACACTAAACAAATGGTGCGTTACACAATTTATCACAAACTGGATATAGAAGGAAAAATCCAGGGGTTCAGAGGATATTGCGAACTTGTCGGTGCGGTTAAAAAACAAAAAGTAAAAGTCAAAAAAGCCCATAAAAAAACCCTTCAAACATCATCGCGTATTGAACAAAGCCAACAGCCGCTAAATAAGAACACAAAAGACCTGCCCGAGCTCGTTGGGCAAACTGCACCATTGACCATGGAAGAATCCGTGGACGGTTCATACAATAATAAAACTCCCAAAAAGAGAAAAACGGCTTTTGACAGCGAAGTGATCGAACAAGTAAAAGAAATTTCTGCCATTGACCCGGGGATGACCAAAACCTTGACGCTGCTGCAAGACACTGCTGAAATGGATCAAGCCCGATCAACTTTACCTATCAACAACAAAGAGTTAACAGGCATTTCACTGGTAAACAAACACTTTGAAAATTCAAACACCGTTTGGACTGCTCAAGCCCAGGCCAGTTTTGAAGATAACAGGTTGGTTGCCATCTCAGCACTGAACGGCAAACCTGCAATTCTGGCTGTCCCGTTAAAAATGCGCGATGATAAGAAGGGTGTCATCGAGATCATTGATGACAAACCCAACCGTGTTTGGACGGATGAAGACCGCCTCTTTTTGCAGGAAATTTCGCACCAATTGGGTCTTGCTCTTGAAAACTCTCAATTGTATTCGACCATTCAAAAAGAGTTGTCAGAGCGCGTCAAAGCCGAGCGTGAAACACTGCGCCGAAACAAGGACCTCTCCAACCTTAATCAAATCGGTCAGCAATTAAGCCAATTGGTCAACCAAAACCAGATTTTTGAAATTATTGCACCCATGGTGCAAAAAATTATGAACGTTGAGAATTTATTATTAACCCTGGTTAATAAAGAAAAAACACAGCTTAGTTTTCCAGTTTGCCTGGTCAACGGCATCAATAACAACCTCGCACCTCGTGTCATGATGCAGGGCTATCAAGAAAGCATGCTGGAAGACAGAAAACCACTGCTGATCAACCGAAATTTATCTGCTTCTTTAGCTGAAACAAAAATTGACCACTCAAATTACCTGCCTTTTTCACTGCTGGCGGTGCCGCTGCTTACCGGTGACCGAGCCTCGGGTGTGCTGTCTGTCTTTGATTACCAAAATGAAGACGCATATGACCAGGTGCAGATTGAATTGCTATCAAGCGTAGCTGCCCAGGTTGCTACAGCTCTTGAGAATGCCAAGTTGTTTAACGAGATCACCCATGCGCTGGAAATCATTGAAAACCGTCAGCGCGTTCAAGTCAATGTTACAGCTGCCGTCGCTGAGTTAAGTTTAAAAGGTTCAGGAGAAATCACATCCTTTTTAAAATCTCTGGCTCAGGCCAGTTTGTGTGAGAGAGCCATTTATGCTGAAGTAAACAATCAGGCATGGCAAATTGTCGCTAGTTACACCTCCCCGGAATCCACACTATACCAATCCAATAGTGTTTATCCGAAAGTAGCCATTGAACAACTCGAAGAAGTTGTGACTGACCTTGAGAAAAAAGGATGGCATTCACGAACACTCTCCAATGCGTCTGAACTCGAGAAACAATGGTTGATCGCCAATGAAATCCAATCCATTCTGATTCTGGCTCTTAAACGAGATAACAAGCTTGATGGATTCATCGCGCTTGAAAAGCATGCTTCTCTGGATGAATGGAAGATCGAAGAAATAGACATTCTGCGTACTGCATCAGAAGCTTTTTCAAACACACTCATCCGTGAAGATTTGTTAAAACAATTACGCGGCTCATTAAGCGAAACTGAAAATCTATATTCCGCCTCGCATCAACTGGCCTTGGCGAGCAGTATGCAAGAAATGATCATGGCGGTTATCTCAAGCTTTTCTACTTCAGAAGTAGACCGCGGTGAGATCGTGCTTTTTGATTACAACATGCAAGGCCGCATTTCACGGATGACGGTTGCTGCAAACTATTCAGACGATTCCACAAAAAAAGTTAACCCCCTCGGTTATGAATATGCAGCAGAAATGTTTGAAAATCTTTTCTCGTCTGCCTCACCAGTCTATTATGACCTTCTGACAGACGCCTCTATTGATGAAATGCTTAAAGAAATATATCGAAATCAAGATATTCACTCATTGGCTGTGTTACCACTGTGGAGTGTCAACGTCCAGACCGGGGTCTTGCTTCTGGAAACAAACAAACCGCATCGCTTTTCAACACTTGAAAAACGCACCTATCCACCTCTGGTGGATCAAATGTCCACAGCTATTCAGAATTTAAGATTGTTCGAAAGCACCCAAATCGCTCTAGCCGAAACAGAGTTGCTCTTCAGAATCTCGAGCGGCATTGCCAATTCATCAAGCATGGAAGAATTGGTTTCACTTGTAGGTGAAAATGCCATGCCTAAAAACTGCGAGTCACTCCATCTCTATATCGCTTCGGATGCGCGTTCTTCTCAATCACCAGATTTCTCTCTGGTCGGAACATATAGCAAAGGCTCAGAACCTCGGACTTCTGGTCAGAAACTGCCTGCCAGTGCCCTGCCTTTTTTGGAGTTCCCTTCCAACAAACCTATAATACTTAACGACACCACAGATGATTCTCTTCCGGTTGTCTCTCAAACCTATTTTAGAAATTCGGGTATCGCAGCTGCCATTTTCATTCCGCTTCAAACCGCAATCAATCCGGTTGGCTTCATGTTGGCAAGTTCCAACAAAACTGGTGCGCTTGACCCTAAAGATGCCCATACCCTGCAAATCATCGGCAACAGTATCGCCGTGGCAATTGAACGCCAACGCCTTTTATTTGAAGCCCAACGTCGTGCCCTCGAATTACAAACCGCAGCCGAAATCGCCAGAGATACCACCAGCACGCTTTCACAAGAAATATTGTTGAGCCGAATCGTCAATTTGCTTAAAGACCGTTTTGGTTTTTATCACTGTTCAATTTTCTTGCTCAATGAATCCAATCAATACGCGATTATCGAGGAATCTACCGGTGAAGCCGGAAAACTAATGAAACAAAATAAACACAAGCTGGCTGTCGGCTCTAAATCTGTGATCGGGTCGTGCCTGGCCAGCGGCCAACCCATCATCGTCAACGATTCTAATTTGAGTCCGGTTTTTCTTCCAAACCCGCTGCTGCCAGATACGCGCTCAGAAATGGGCATTCCATTGAAAATTGGCGGACACATCATCGGTGCGCTTGACCTGCATTCCACCTCGACCAACGCGTTTTCTGAGAACGAGTTGACCGTGCTGCAGATCCTCACTGATCAAATCTCGGTTGCCATTGAAAACGCAAGAGCCTTCTCCATCTCTCAAAAAGCGGTTCAAGAGATGCGCGAATTGGATCGGGTAAAGAGCCAGTTCCTGGCCAACATGAGCCACGAACTGCGCACCCCGCTCAATTCAGTCATCGGTTTTTCACGCGTGATCCTCAAGGGCATTGACGGTCCGATCAATAAGGTTCAAGAACAAGATATTACCTCCATCTACAATTCAGGCATGAATCTGCTAAACATGATTAATGAAATTCTTGATCTATCAAAAATTGAAGCCGGCAAAATGGAATTGCAGCTTGAAGATGTCAGTATTTCTGAAGTAATTGCCAAAGCCATCTCTACTGCCACAGGCCTGATCAAAGACAAACCGATTGAATTAATTCAGAAAATACCTAACAATTTGCCATCCGTTAAAGCGGATGAAATAAAACTTGGACAGATCGTTTTGAACCTGCTCTCAAATGCCATCAAATTCACTGACAGAGGCAGCATCACCATTGAGGTAGAGCTTGCAAAAGACGAAAACCTGAATCCTGAACTCAGGGTTTTGGTGAGCGATTCAGGCGTGGGCATCGCACCTGCCGATCAAGCCAAACTCTTCCAACGCTTCTCGCAGGTGGATGATTCACCCACCCGCAAAACTGGCGGCACAGGGTTGGGACTTTCGATCAGCCGCTCATTGATCGAACTGCACGGCGGCAAAATCGGTCTTCTGACTAGTCAACCTGGCAAAGGAAGCACCTTTTATTTCACGCTGCCAGTGATCGGCTATCGTAAAGGTCTTGATTTGAACGACCTGGGCCATGGCGAGAATGTGATCCTATCAATTGATGATGACCCTCAGGTTATTGGGCTATACGAAAGGTACTTGAAAAATTACGGCTTTGAAGTGGTCGCGCTCACCAATCCTGCTAAAGCAGTTGAAAAAGCCATTGAACTGAAACCGTTTGCCATCACCCTGGATATCATGATGCCGCAAGTTGACGGCTGGCAGGTGCTGCATGAACTTAAACAGGATGAACGCACACGCGACATTCCCATCCTGGTCTGCTCCATCCTTGAAGAAGAAGATAAAGGATACAACCTCGGCGCTTCAGAATACCTGGTTAAGCCATTCCTGCAAGACGACCTGATCAATGCCATCCACCGCATCAATCGTGAAGGTCAAGCCATGGAAGTGTTAATTATTGATGATGATGTAAATGATCTGAAATTCGTAAAGAAAATGGTTGAAACCGAACCGCGCATTCATCCCACCCTAGCACAGGGCGGAAAGGTTGCACTCGAAATCCTCAATAACATGACCCCGGATTTGATCGTTCTGGATTTGTTCATGCCAGACATGAACGGTTTTGAAATATTAGATAAATTCAAATCTGATGAGCGGCTCGCTAAAATTCCCGTAATTGTGCTTACCGGTGCTGATTTGACCTCCGAGCAGAAAGCACAGTTGGCTGAATCCAGCCAATCACTAGCCACACACGGTTTAATTAAAGAAAGTGATATTCTAAAAAACTTGGAAGAAGCACTTGAAAAGATAAGACCTTTGGCAAAAGATAAATAATCCATCCTCGTTTTATTGTGTATGGGTTGTGCAATAACAAAAATAACAACCAAAATCGCTTTCTACATCAATGCCTCATTGCAGGCTGCATTTCAAGCAGTTCACTGTAAAGTTTTTGTTTTAGGGAGGTACGGATGCAGAAAAACAATAAACTTTTGTTTTTTATGGGTGTTTTGATCACTTTCTTTGCAGTCATGGCTTGCAATCTACCATTCAAAATCGTCCCCAACTTTACACCGACGCCTACGGTTGAAGCGACACAAACAGTTTTACTGCCTACAACCACACAAACTCCCACCCAGACTGTTGAAATAACGCCCACCTTAGAGAATCAAGAAAAATTAGGTGGTGCAATACCTGCATTTGGTTCCGTATTAACCTGGGTTGATTACAGCAATTTTGTTTTTGTTCCATCAGGCGAATACACCGTCGGAAAAGACAGCGCCAATCAAGTCGATTTCTCACCGCGGCATTCCATTTCGCTGAACGGTTTTTGGATTCAACAATCGGAAGTCACCAATCAGCAATATGCTCAATGCGTCGCGGATGGAAAATGCAGTCAGCCAATTCAAGTGCCTGAAGTACCATATTGGTACGAATATCCTTATGATGGCAATCATCCTGTGGTGGGGGTAACCTGGTTTCAAGCCCGTGAATATTGTCAATATGTTCAAGCACGCTTGCCAAGCGAAGCCGAATGGGAAGCAGCAGCGCGAGGTCCAGTTGGCAAAATCTACCCGTGGGGAGGCGACAAACCAAATTGCAACTATCTAAATTTCAAGGGATGCCTTGATCCTTCAGAGCCTGTCGATATCCTTTCTTATCCATTTGGTTCCAGCGACATTTATGCCTTTGACATGGCTGGCAATGTGTTTGAATGGGTCGAAGATTGGTATGCAAAAGATTACTACGCGTCGTCACCTTCCGAGAACCCGACCGGGCCAGCGGACGGGAGGAAAAGAGTATATCGAGGCGGAAGCTACACCTCATCAAGCGACGAAATAGGGTCCTATCTTAGGTTTGCCATAG
>CAKMKJ010000027.1 GCA_927443345.1 uncultured Anaerolineaceae bacterium
CTTGAAGGTTTTGGCCGTGTCGCCATCAACGAGCAGGCTAAAAACGTACTACTCGCCAGTGCACAAAAAGAAATGAGCTTGAATGCGATCAAATGGGATCATTATAGCGGCATTCGCCCTGAGATCAGTATTGCACTGCAGGCTAGCGGAGCGCCAGAAGTTGAAAGCGCAGTAATTGCTGAAGGTCAAAAGGTCAGGGTACACAGTTCTTCATATGCAGGAAAAACAGGTGTGTTGACAGCTATCAATGCAGGCAAAACCACTCTGCCCAATGGATTGAGAACCGCAACAGCATCAGTGCTGTTCCAGAATAATGAAAAAACGGTCGTACCGTTTTCGAATTTTGATATTATTGAAGTGGAAGATCGATTCCCCGCATAATTTGTTTCAGGAGGATATACCATGGCACTAAATAATTTTGATGAGGATCAATTTGACCAGGAAAGTTTTGGTGGCGGAGATTATGAACCGGAGCCTCCCAAACGAAGAGGGAATCGCACCTTCCTGATTGCCATCGCTATCGTCGGCATCATCTTTGTGATTGCCTTAATCTTGTTGTTGCTTGTGGCACCAAAATTGTTGGCCGACCAGCGCCTTGCCCAGCAGGAACAGGCTGCCCAGATCAATGCGGCCAATACGGCCACAGCCATGTACGCCACATCAATGGCGCAGTTGGCACAAGCCACCAAAACACCAACCAAGACTGTCGTCGCAGCGGCTGGAGGAGCAGCACCTACCAAAACACCAGTGGTCGTGATTCAACAGAATACGCCCATGGGTGCCGGCGGCTCGGGTCTTTCAGCCTCGGAGCTGGCCACGGTTTCAGCTCTGCAAACTGAGATGGCCGGACGCGGCGTATCAGGCACTCCTGGCGTTTCAGCTACGGCGCTGCCCTCCGCTGGTTTTGCGGATGACGTGGGCTTGCCAATGATGGCTGGTTTGGCGATCATCCTTGTGGCTGTCATCGTTCTCAGCCGCAGACTCAGAACGAACACCAGATAATCAAACTATCCTTATAGTAGAGCAACTCTCCGAATTCTATAAAAGAATCCGGAGAGTTGCGTTTAAAAGAAGCTTTACAGTTTCCAGCGTTAAAAGAGAATCCCCCGCGGTTTACGAATCGCGGGGGACTATGATAACGCAAGATTATCCTCGTTGATTACGATACGCTTGCAGCAACCGTTTCGCCGTACTTGAGCAGTTCCTTGACCATTGCCTCTGAACGGCCTTCTGCGTACACGCGCAGCACGGGTTCGGTACCTGAGGGTCTGATCAACAACCATGAATCATCTGCAAAAATGTATTTCACGCCGTCCATTTTTGAAATTTCGATGATCCGTTCGCCGCCAATTTCGGCAGGATGATCATTCTCAAGCTTTTCGACCATGATTTTCTTTTCCACGGGATGTTTGAGTCGCAGGTCCGTACGTTCATAATAAACAGGGCCTACTTCTTTCTGAAGGTCTTCAACCATTTCGTAGAGTGACGTTTTGGCCATGGCGACCATTTCAATCAACAGCAATCCCATCAAAATGCCGTCGCCTTCGGGGATGTGTCCGCTGAAGGAGATGCCGCCGGATTCTTCACCGCCGATTAATACATTTTCATTCATCATGTAATCAGAAATATGGTTAAAGCCAACCGGGGTTTCACGCAGGGTCAGGTTGTATTTTTTTGCCAATCGGTCGATCATGCGCGTAGTCGAGACTGTGCGCACCACGCTACCGGTCATGCCGCGTTTTTCCACCAGATGGCGCAGCGCTAATGCCATGATCTTGTGCGGATCAACGAAGTTGCCGTGTTCATCCATGGCACCAATGCGGTCTGCATCACCGTCAGTGGCTAAACCGAAACAACCCATGCCGGCTCCGATGGCGCCGGCTAACGGACGCAAGTAGATGCCAATGGGTTCGGGATGTACACCGCCAAAGCCGGGGTTCATCTCGCCGCGGATTTCAGCGATTTCGCAGCCAGACCCTTGCAGGATGCCTTTGATCACACCACGGCCAGAACCGAACATTGAATCGACCACAAAATTCTGGGGGTTTTCGGCGATTGCATCAAAATTAATCAGTGTGCGCAGGTGTTCATAATAAGCCGGAATGGGATTGAACTTGTAAATCAGATTTTGGGCGCGTGCTTGGTCAAAATCCATCAGGTTGGGGCCGCGGCCTTGCTGTTCGTTGTCGTTTAAATACACCTCTACACGGCGGCATTGTTCTGGCAGAGCTGAACCGCCATAAGCGGATTTAAGCTTAACGCCGTTGTAGCGCGGGGCATTGTGTGAGGCGGTGATCATCACACCGCCGATGGCATTGAGATTGCGCACGGCGTGTGAAATCACCGGGGTGGGGGCGTCGGATTGGGTCAGGTATACAGTAAAACCGTTGGCTGCCAACACGCGGGCAACCTCGGCGGCGTAGCGGTCTGATAAAAAGCGGGTGTCAAAGCCCACCACCATCTTGCGCGGATCGGGAGCATGCTCCAAAACCTTGCCGTTCGTCCAGGTGTCTGAAGCCACCGCATCGGCGATGGCTTGCGAAAGCTGCCTTAAGTTATGAAAAGTAAAGGTGTCAGAGATAACTGCTCGCCAGCCATCAGTTCCAAAATGGATCGTCATTGATTTTCTCCAAAATTTAAAATAATGAAACCTGATTAAAAATCCAGGTTTCGATGATTACATTATTGTTCAAATAATAAATAGATGATACTGATCCAGCCTTCGCGGCCATCTTCAACGCGAACTTGTGCCCATTTGTTGTCTTCGGAAAATGAAAGCACCTGGACAGGTCTTTCGTAGCCAATTGCAAGAGCAATTTTTGGGCAGCGAACATCATCAACACAAGGACCTTCTCTCAAGTAAACCCCTAATGGTTCATTGATCGTTGCCCATACTGCAACAGGTTTCGGAGTGTTGGTGATTGTGGGGGTGCGGGTTGGTACCAGTGTATTGGTAGCCGTGGCATTTGCAGGGATGGGCACAGTGGCAGTAGGTGGTTTTGGTGTTTCTGTGTATTGCGCCACACCGGGATTCTTCAAAGTGGGGGTTGCAGAAACTGCAGATGGGCTGCTGCCGTTGGATAATTCCGTTTTTATGGCACTGGACATGATCAGCGTGTAGGCTGTCGCACCCAACAGAATCGCGGTCAGCAGATATCCAAAAAAGGTGAAGGGTCTCAATTTTAAAAACGCCAGCACGATCGCGCCTATTAAGATCACCAGCAGAATATTGATACCGGCTGTGCGCAGGGCGGGTAAAAAGAATTGAGGCATTTTGCTGGCGAGACCGAATCCGGCCACCCCGATGGGGATGTAAACTTCATAGGCCAGGGCAACGCTGGCCACCAGTGAACGCTGCTTGGGCACACGCACGGTCAGATAAATGGCAAGCACAGTACCAACTGCCAACAGGATTAGGTCGGGAATCGAAACACTGGTGTGAAAGAGTGCCTGGTTGGGATAAAAATCGGGGATCAATTTTGAGATCCATCCGCTGAGCAAACAGCCGATAAAGACGAAGGCCGAGCCAATGGCCAGACCGCCCAGAGATTGACCGAAGAATTTGAAAGACCCTACCGCAGTGGATAATCCCAGACCGACCAGAGGAGCCATGAATGGTGCCAGCAGGGCAGCCAGAATGTAAATAGCAGGATGATCCAATAGAATGGCAGCGCCTAAAACGACTGCACACAAGAGTGAAAAAAGGTAATAGTCGATTGCAGGAACCAAACGGCTGGCAATTTCGTTAACATAAATAGCGCGTTCCGTGCGGCCTGACGGAACGATCACACGCCGCGTTCTGCGGCGGCGCGATTCGTTAATGTGACTGGAGGGTTCCAGCGGAACTTGCTCTTCAGGAATTTGATCCATTAGGTTTATGTGTTAAACTTTTAGATGATGAACCCGCCATTTGGTAGAACTGGCAGGAAGTTCAACTTGATCAATCCACAAATTTGTAAGTGCGACAAAGGTATTATTCTCTAACATCTACCTATTATAATACATCCAACAAATACAGTAAGCCGGGCTGCCAATCTTATGAAAAAACCACACATCCTCACCATTTCATCACTTCTAGTGATCCTAATATTGCTATTAGGCGTTTCTGGTTGTGCTGATCGTCCTACGCCGACCCCCGAAGTGCCTGCCAGTTCACCCACCCCTGAATTTACGCCTACAGCTACACAAGCGCCTTCACGCATCGTCTTGTTTGACCCTGCCGCACAAGCCAATTCAGCAGCGGTCACAGTTATTAATGACTTTGCCGTGGCAAACAGCCTGGTTTTTGAAACCTGGACGGACCTTGCAGGCGATTTGACCGGTCTCAAAATCATGGTGGTTTTTAGTGGTCTGGATAATCTGGCTGAAGTGGCGGCGGGTAACCCTCAGACCCAATTCATCACCACAACGCAGAACGCTGCCCCGTCAGCCAATATCAGCACACTGGCGGCAAACCCGGTGCATCTTGCTTTCATGGCTGGCTACCTGGCTGCCATGACTTCGAAAGAATGGCGTGCAGGTGCCCTGATTTCTGACCCCCAGAATGTTGGTCTGGCAGATGCTTTCACCCGCGGCGGAGAATATCTTTGCGGACGCTGCACCCCCAAGCTAGGCCCCATTTTGTTCTATCCGGTGACCTATACCTTGGAAGGTGCGAATGATGCTTTTGCCTGGCGGACGCTGGCTCAGACCATGTGGTCAGAAACCTATGCCAATTCAGTTTATATTGACACTGCCGCGGATTTCACGGAAGTGCTGGATGTGTTTACCGACAAGGTTTTATTCAGCAGCAACCTGGCTTCGGCCAATCTTGCCAGTTATGATGCCATCCTCGGCGGGGATGTGACCTCCACCTTACAGACCGCCCTGCCAGAATTGTTGGCTGGTGGCGGCGGCAAGACTTACAACGCCCGCGTCGGTCTGCAGGTCATCAACAACCCTGATGTTGTGTCTGAAGCCAAACAAGCCCGCTTCAATGAAGCTGCTCAGGCTTTGGCTGACAACATGATTATTCCGCTGAGAGTTCCATAGCTTTTTTCAGAAACGGGAGTTTGGTTTAGCACTCCCGATTCTTGCCCTAATTGATGAAAATTAATAACGAAAATAGTGCAAAGTCTCGAATTCAAGAGCAAAAGAATTCGGGACTATTTTATTCGTTGTCGCCCATGAACTCTGGGGCGGTGGCGCTTCCCGGCGCATTGATGGATTCACGCTTGAAGACTTTTTTCACGGTCATCAAAAGAATCTTGATATCCAGCCAAAAAGATCGGTTGTCTACGTACCAGACATCCAGCTTGAACTTTTCTTCCCATGAGATTGCGTTGCGTCCGTTTACCTGCGCCCAGCCTGTGATGCCGGGCAGCACCTCATGGCGGCGCGCCTGCTCAGGCGAGTAACGCTCGAGATATGCCACCAACAACGGACGCGGTCCGACCAGGCTCATTTGACCCAGCAGTACGTTAATCAGTTCGGGCAGCTCATCCAGGCTGCTGGCGCGCAGGAACTTGCCGAATTTCGTCAAACGCTTTTCATCGGGCAGGGGGTTGCCCTGTGCGTCAACCAGATTGCGCATGCTGCGGAACTTGAAGAGTTTGAAGAGTTTGCCGCGATACCCGGGCCGCACCTGCGCGAAAATCACCGGTCCGCCGAGGTTGATCCACACCAGCACCATCAGGATCAAGATCACAGTCGAGAGTACGATTAACCCCACAAGGCTGACCAAAAAGTCAAACAGTCGTTTGGATATTGGTATTGTTTTTGTGGTTTGATTAATTGGCATACATTCATTTTACCAAATCGTGATAATTCCGTCTTGCGAGTCACGTCATTAGATTGAGATATAATTTAGCGAAGAACAAGTTAAAAACTCAATGATTTGTGAAAGGCACTTATGACAAAAAAAGGTAGAGTTTTCTCAGGCGCCCGTCCCACCGGACGGCAGCACATCGGCAACTATCTCGGCGCAATTAAGAATTATGTAGACATGCAGGAAGATTACGACTGTGTTTACTGCATCGTGGATCTGCATGCCCTGACCACCCTTGAAACCACCAGGGACCTGCGCCAGAATACGCTTGAGATGGCCTGGGATTGGCTCGCCGCAGGTATGGACCCCGCGAAATCGATCATTTTTGTCCAATCAATGGTGAAGCAAGTCACTGAATTGCATACCATTCTTTCAATGGTTACTCCGCTGGGTAAGTTAACTGATTTGCCCACCTTCAAAGAAAAAGTACGCGACCATCCCCACAATGTGAATTATGGTTTGGTGGGTTATCCGGTGCTGCAGGCAGCAGATATTACCCTGTATAAATCCAATTTTGTGCCTGTTGGGATTGACCAGGTGCCCCATATTGAGTTTACGCGTGAATGTGTCCGTTCATTCAATTACCAATACAACTCCAATGTCTTAGTTGAACCGCAAGCAAAGATCACACAGTTTCCCAAGATCTTGGGCACCGACGGCGTCAACAAGATGAGCAAGAGTCTCAACAATGATATTGAGCTTGCCGCCACCGCGGATGAGACCTCTGCCATTATCATGAAGATGGTCACCGATCCGCAGCGCCTGCGCCGCACCGACCCCGGCAACCCTGATGTCTGCAATGTGTTCACGCTGCACAAGGTTTTCAGCCAGCCAGACGAAGTTGAAAACATCAACGTGGAATGTCGCACTGCCGGCATCGGCTGTGTGGACTGCAAGAAATTGCTGACCAAAAACATGAACGACTATTTTGCTCCCCTGCGTGCCAAACGCGAGGAATTTGCTAAAGACGAATCTGGCACCTGGGATATGCTGCGCGACGGCGCCAAACGCGCTGAAGTGATCGCCGAAGCCACCATGGCTGAAGTCCGCGCCGCGGTGGGTTTGCCGAAATAGTGTCGATCAAGACCCCAGGGGACTTTAAGTCCCCTGGGGTCTATTTCAACAACAACCCCCAGACACCGGGGAACTGAAAGTTCCCCGGTGTTCCCAAACACGAGTGGCTTATGCGCGCAATCATTCAAAGAGTCAATTTTGGTCAGGTAACCATCGGCGGCAAGACCGTCGCGGATATTCAATCCGGGATGGTGATTCTGCTGGGCATCGGTCACGGGGATGATCAAGCCAAAGCCGCGCAGATGGTTAAGAAAATTGCCCAATTACGCATTTTTGAAGACGAAAACGAAAAGATGAACCTCTCGCTGCTGGATGTCAAAGGCTCTGCCATTGTGGTTTCGCAGTTCACTTTATATGCCGATACACGCAAAGGCAACCGGCCTTCATTCACTGATGCTGCGCCGCCAGACCTGGCCAGCCCGCTGGTTGATTATTTTGTGGATGAGTTGCGCAAATTGGGGGTTCCTGTGCAGACCGGTGAATTTGGCGCACACATGGTTGTGCATCTGCAAAACGACGGACCTGTTACCATCTCACTTGAAATGTAATCCCTAAAACTTCCACGTCCATGCGTCCACCTGGACGGCGGCAGCGCCGACCTCAAGGGATGCTTCACCATGTGCTTTGGAAAATATCCCACAGCCGGCGATCAGCGGAAGGTTAAGGCCGCGCAGCCTGTGCAAGGCTGCCATCATCTGCGGATGAAGTGAAGGCCCATACAAGCGGCCTTGTCTGCACTTGCCTTCTTGCATCATCATTCCGCGTGGTGCAGAGATCACCACACCATCAGCACCCAAACTGGCAATCTTTTCGATAAAGGCGGGCTCAGCACGGTCAACGGGAACACACACAAAGAAGGGCAGTTCACCCAAAGCTGATGCCACCAACTCAAACTGACTTTTGGCGCTGGCGTCGGGGGGCAGGCTTAGTTCCACAGCCGCGATGGATTGAGTCTCTTCTAGCAGCCTGATCATGGTTTGTACTTCATAAGGGGTGGTCACCAACAAATGGACCCACAACGGTACTGGCAGGTTGCTCCACTTTTTGGCGTAAGTTTTGAGCACATTCTTCATCCCCGGGTTGGGAGAGCCGGAGTGCAGCATGAAGCCGCCGGGATACGACAGAACACTGCGGGTCAGCGATGGGGATCGCGGCAGCAGGCTGATCGGGTTGGTTACAAACGCTCCCATCGGGATGGATAAATCATTGGTGTGCTGAGGCAGGTAACCGCCAAAGCCGGCAGCGTTCATCCATGGGGAGTTAAGTCCCAGTTCGTAATAATGGTTATCCAAGGCTGCCATCCTCGCTGACCAGGTCATCCAGCGCGAACACAGGGCCGTCTTTGCAGGCCAGACGCCATCCGCGGTTGGTAACCACTGCACAGACGCCGCATGCAGAGGATTCATCACAGATCATCGGGAGTTCGAGCATGATCTCTGCACTGAAGGGTGTTTTTCTGCCAGCAGTGAGTTGTAGGCCATTGCGAAAGGTTTTGACCTGACCTGGTGGCAGCACCGCAGCCAGATAATCTGCCCAATCCTTGGCCTGGATGAGTTCGTCGAGCGGCAGCACTTCAATTTCGGGCGCAAGGTCTGAAGGATGCTGATTGGTAAACAGGCTGACTTCTGCCCGGTTCGCCAGTGCGGCATCAGCCATCGCCAGCAGTCGATTCACATGGCATTGATCCAGTGTGGTGAGCGCCACCCGACGGGTCAAGGGGGGCAGGTGAAAACCGTTGCCGCGCGGTCCGCGCAGGTGAAGGTTGGTTCCCGGCGCCCAACTTTTGGGGATGTCGCCGCACAGCAGCAATTCGGTTGAACTCACCCTGCATGGGTAGAGCAGGGTGGGCAGCAGGTCTTCTGAATCCGCAGCGTAAGCCTGAAAAAATTGTCCGGCGATGGGCTGCAAAAAAGGTAGTGTTTGCAATAGAACGCAAACCTCTCCATTAATCTCTTCAAGCCCGTTGATTTTGACCGAATGTGTTTTCATAGCTACTAATTATACCGATTTCCTAAACACTAATCACCAATCACTGCACTTTTCTCTAATCAATTACTTATAAATCCCTTATATAATCAATAAGATTGAATTAGTAAAAATAATAAGGAGAAGATAATGGATATCGCAACAATACTAAAAGGATTTGCAGGATTTGTATGGCTTGGCTGGCTCGCCATCCTTGTTTTTGTAATGTATAATGCTGCAAAAAAGACTCCCATAAAATCAGGGCGTTCAATAATTATCATTGTACTGGTCTTTGCACTCGTCATGACCACAGTCAGCTCAGGATTGGTCTTTACCAACCCTCAAGAACGAGGTGTTGTTATTTCGGCAGTGCAGCCTCAGGGGTACCGATCAGAAGCATTACAGCCTGGTCTGAGCTGGATCATCCCCTTTGCAGAGAACGTGGTCTTTTACCCGATTTCACAGCAGACATATACCATGTCAATTGCAGCCTCTGAAGGTGCCATTCAAGGGGACGACTCGATTGCTGCCCGTACACTGGATGGGCAGGAAATCTACGTGGATGCCTCTGTCATTTTCTCGATTGACCCCACCAAAGTTTTGTTTGTGCACATCAATTGGCAAAACACATACGTGGATCTGATCCGAGCACAAGTGCGTGGTATCATCCGGGACGCAGTTTCACAGTATAGTGTTGATCAAGTAGTCAGCTCCAAGCGTTTTGCAATGGTTCAGGACGTTGAAGATAATCTGCGTGGCAAAATGGAAGAAAACGGCTTGATCCTGTATGATTTTGTTATGCGTAACATCGCTTTTTCACCTGAATACGCCGCTTCAGTGGAACAAAAACAAATAGCCGAACAGCAAGCGCAACAGGCTGAGTTAGTGGTTGAACAGAAAAAGCAGGAAGCTGAACAAGCCCGCCAGATTGCCAAGGGTGTCGCGGATGCAGCCGTGACTCGTGCTACAGGTGAAGCCCAGGCTCGCTTGATCCAGGCTGAAGCAGAAGCCAAATCGCTGCAATTGATTGCGGAAGTTTTGAAGAACAATCCCAATCTGTTGAACTATCAATACATCACCAACCTGAGTGATGACATCAATGTCATGTTGGTGCCCAGTGATTCCCCCTTCATTTTGCCCTTCCCGCAAACTGATGGCAGCGGCGCATCCCCAACGGTTGTTCCGTAATAATAGTCTCTTGGAATATCATTTCTAATGACGTAGAGGAGGTTTATAAACCTCCCCTACGTTTTTTTATGTGATTTTTCTGATTGGCTTTATCCATTCGCCAGTGTTAAAATTGACCCATGCCAGAACTTTCTGATCACATTCTGGGCATTCTTGCCACTTTACCGCAAAAACCGGGCTGCTACATTATGCGCGACGCTGGCGGTGTGGTGATTTATGTGGGCAAGGCCATCAACCTGAAGAACCGGGTGCGCTCTTACTTCCAGGAGCGCGCCGATATGGACCGCAAGACGCGCAAATTGGTGACGCATATCACCGACCTGGAATGGATTGTGGTGGGCTCAGAACTCGAGGCTCTAATCCTCGAGATGAACCTGATCAAGAAACATCGTCCGCATTTCAACGTACGGCTCAAAGACGATAAACGCTACCCCTATATTAAAGTTCATCTGAATGATCCATTTCCGAAAGTGACTCTGACGCGCATCATGGTCAAGGATGGTTCGCGCTATTTTGGCCCGTATACCAGTGTGTGGGCAGTGCACCAAACCCTCGATTTGCTGCGGAAAATTTTCCCCTATCTTACCTGCGACCGCGAGATCACCGGTCTGGACGCGCGTCCTTGCCTCTATTTTGACATCAAACTGTGTTCCGGGCCATGCATCGGCGCTATCAACCAGGCTGGTTATAAGCAGCTTATTACCGATTTATGCTCATTTTTGGATGGTCACACCGATCCGATTGTCAGCCGTTTGCAGCGTGAAATGAAAGCAGCTTCGAAAAGCTTGAACTTTGAACGTGCGGCTGTGATTCGCGATCAATTGAACGCCATCGAGCGGGTGGTTGAAAAACAGAAAGTGATTACCGGCGACCAGAGTGACTCGGATGTATTGGCTCTGGCCCGTGCAGATGGTGAAGCCTGTGTGCAGATATTTTTTATCCGCAACGGTAAACTGATGGGGCGTGAATACTTCATTTTGGAAGGCACTGAAGAAATTTCCGATAATGAAGTCGTTGGCGAATTTATCAAACAGTTTTACAGCGAGGCTGCTACCATTCCCGACCGCGTGCTGCTGCCCAACGAGGTGGAAGAAGCCCAGATTATCCAGCAGTGGTTGAATACCAAACGCGGCGGCGAAAAAATGCAGATGTTTGTACCTAAATCTGGATCCACTTCTGATGACCTGGTGAAAATGGCCACCGAAAACGCTGTTGAAACATTGCAGGCGCTGCGCAGCCAATGGGAAGCCGACAAGAACAAACAAACCCAGGCGCTCGCAGAACTTCAAAGTGCCTTGCAGCTTGTAGAACCGCCCAATCGCATCGAATGTTACGATATTTCAAATACTCAGGGCACTTCATCTGTGGGCAGTATGGTGGTCTTTGAGCAGGGCACGCCCAGCAAGGGCATGTACCGCCATTTCAACATCAAGACCGTAATCGGCCCCGATGATTTTGCCAGCATGGAAGAGGTATTGACCCGACGCTTCAAACGCTGGCAAGCCGCCCAGGAAAAGCAATTGGTAGGCGCCAAATTAGATCCCTCTTTTGCGGTGCTGCCTGACTTGCTGATGGTGGATGGCGGCAAGGGTCAGCTCGGCAGGGCGGTCAAGGTGCTTGAATCTTTTGGGTTGTCTGAGCGGGTTCCGCTGGTGGGTCTGGCCAAACAGCAGGAAGAACTATTCAGACCGCATATTGAAAGGTCAATTATTCTGCCCCGCCATTCGCAAGGCTTGTATCTGATTCAGCGTGTACGAGATGAAGCCCATCGCTTCGCCATCACTGCCCACCGCAAAGCGCGCGGCAAGGTCGGTATAGCTTCCCGGTTGGATGCCATCCCCGGGGTGGGGCCGAAACGCCGCAGAGCACTGCTTGAAAAATTCGGCGATATCAATAGCATCCGCCAGGCGCCCGTTGAAGAATTAACAAAAATCCCCGGTATCACCGAGGATATTGCGCTTGCACTTCAATCAGGGTTGGATTAAGGGCCGCTTACGACAGGCAGACCTGCAGAAATCCAGGCGTTAATGCCGCCATTGATGCTGGTGGTTCTGTTTAAGCCAGAGGCTCTCAGTAAGTTGCGGGCTTCAGCGCTGCGGTTGCCGCTGCGGCAGATGATCAGCACATCTTGATCAGTGGGGATTTCATCGACGCGGGCTGAGAGTTCTCCTAAAGGGATTAAAACCGCTCCATCCACATGGGCTTCGTTCCATTCAATTGGCTCGCGTACATCCAACAGATAAGCGCCATTGGCAAATTGTTCATTGGCCTGTTGAACGGTAATTGTGGCTGGCAGACTATCTGTTTGGGGTTGAAAAATAAACACTGCCGCGACGATGACCGCAACGGCTGCCAAAGCTATGATAAGCCACTTATTATTGTTATTAGGTTTGTTTTTCTTGATGCTCATGCTCACCTCTTTTTTATTTCAGATGTTTGACTGATAAAAAAGATACATCTGATTATTAAACAGCCAATTCGCGCAGCACTTTGGCCGCAGATTCGGCAGTGATATCTCGCTGAGGCATGGCCAATAGTTCATAACCCACCATGAATTTGCGGATGGTGGCTGATCTGAGTAAGGGTGGATAAAAATGTGAATGTAGTATCCATTCAGGGTGAGCTTTGCCGTCATAAGGCGCTTGATGAAAACCCATCGAATAAGGGAACGAAACACCGAAAAGTTTATCGTAGCGTTTGGTTACTTCAAGCATGATCTCTGCCAGGTTTTTCCGCATTTCGTTCGTGCAATCTGCTAAACGAGAAATTTGCTGAGTGGATACAACCATCACCTCAAATGGCCAAACAGCCCAAAAGGGAACCACAGCAATGAAATGTTCATTTGAAGCCACCAATCTTTCAGCAGTTAGCTTCTCAATTTTGGTGTACTCTATGAGCAATGGTGTTTTATTGTCTTGAAAGTATTCCCGTTGAGAGGCTAGTTCCTTTGCCGGCTCATTTGGGATTGAAGAAGTTGCCCAAATCTGGCTGTGAGGGTGCGGATTCGAGCAGCCCATCATGGCGCCTTTGTTCTCAAAGACCTGCACGTAGCTGATATCGTCGCGTGCGCCAAGAGTCTCGCTTTCGATAGTCCAGGTGTTTAGAATGGTTTCAACCTCTTCAACCGACATGTCGGGCAGGGTCAGGTCGTGGCGCGGAGAAAAACACACCACCTTGCAGTAGCCAGTTTCGGGCTCTTGACGAAAGAGTTGATGTTGCCGTACCGATTGGGATACTGAAGATTCGGGTAGCAGGGCGGGGAAGTCATTATTGAACACAAAAGTATTTTCGTAGTTGGGGTTTTTATCACCCGAGGCGCGTGTGTTGCCAGGGCACAGACTGCACTCCGGGTCGTAATGGGGCAGGTCGATTTTCTTCTTTTCTTCAACTTGTCCAAGCCAGGGGCGTTTGGTACGTTGGGGTGAGACCAACACCCATTCGTTGGTCAGCGGGTTGAACCTGCGGTGGGGTGAATCAGACATGACTTGCTCCTTGATAATTGAATATTTTTCATTATACACAGTAAATCTTGATAATTTATGCTAAGGTAAACTCAAAAATATTTTTTACAGAAATCGCAAAATTTTCGATTGGCAGATGTGACGGTAAATAATTGGATAATCGAATTACAATCAATGGTATATTTTCGTAAAAAACAATTTTCTTGATGATGCCTAATTAGTAAGCAATGTCAAAAATTATTCAAAAGTGACAAATTTTGAGAGTCGGTACAAGAAGGAGAAGAAAAAATGTACAAGAAGTTCATTTTACTAATGATTACAGTAGCATTATTGTTGAGTTCATGTGAACAAACTTCTCCCACGACAATTCCCGTGCTTGAGACTGCTGCCGTTGAAGTAGCTGCTACCGAAGCCATCGTTGTTGCGCCTAATGATGATAATTCAGTAATCCTTAAGATTTATTTGTTAGATTACACTCCTGACACGATTGCCTGGCTTGAAGAAACGGTCAACCCAGCTTTTGAAAAACAATTCTCTGACGTCGGTGTTGAAATTATTCAAGGGAGCTGGTTTGATTGGCAAAAAGCCATTACAGGCTTCTTTTCTGAAAATGCTGGACCGGATATTATCAATCTTGGGTCAGAAATGAACATGCTTTATGGTGAAAATTTGGCTGATATGGAACCTTATTTAGGTGAAAATGTTTGGCCTGAGATTAAAAATTTTGGCCCTGCTCTTGAAAGTGCCAAGTATGAAGGCAAAATTAGAGGTTTGCCAATTTTTACTTCTCCCCGGTTCATTTTCTGTCGCAAAGATCTAATGGAAGCAGCCGGGTGGGCCACAGGAAGCCCTGCAAATTTTGCCGAGTGGGTTGATTTTGCCAGGAAAGTTTCCAAAATAGACTCCACCACCAAATCACTTGTGCAACAGGCACTGGTGCCGATGGATGCCGGTTCGATGGCTGACTGGCAATGGTGGTTGCTCGTCTTCGAATCCCTTGGTGGAAAGCTTTATAAAGAGGATGGTACGCCTAACTTCGATTCACCTGAAGCCTTGGCCGCTACCCAGTTTTTGCTTGACATGCGGCAGGCTACTTACGGCCCTGTTTACAATGCGGTGGCACCTCTCCCCGCAGGTCAGGGTTCAGTTATTGATGTCAACGATGAGACTGGCAAAGACAACGGCGCTGTCTGTTTGATGCATTCCAATTGGGCTGCTCCTGCTTCAAGCCGTGCTATCTGGGAAACAATCAGCATTGAAGCTTTTGCTGGGGATCCTGCTAACTTCCCCAACAGCAAACCTGTTGTGTTAGCTTTCAACGACTGGCTGGCTGTTCCTGAATATAGCCAAAACAAAGAATTGGCTGCTGAATGGCTAAAAATGGCTTTTTCTAAGGAATCAAACAATAAATGGAATGAAACCACGGGGTTTATTCCTGCGCGAGTGGATTCGCAATATGGTTTTATGACTCAATCAGTTCATCTCCAACGTGAAGGAGATTTGGCTAATCAGTATGGCATAGGTTTTTCTGGTATTTTTGAACCTGCCAAGCTATCAGCAATCATTCAAAATGTTCTGGAAAAACTTATCCGTGAAGAGTTATCTCCAGAAGAAGCCGTGTTGAAAATTCAAACTGAATATAGTGATTTGTTAGAAAAAACTCCCTGAGAAATAGTTTCAGGAAGTCTTTGTCAATCAAAAGGAGGAGGCAGTTATTCTAATGGCAAATTGGATGAAGATTCAATTCTGTTTCGTCCGTTTTGTTTGGCCTTGAGGACTAATTTTTCGACCAGATCAATGCATTGATCTGCGGACTCACCTTGAAATTGATTGATTCCACCGCTCACAGTGATTTTAAATTCATCATTAAATGTGTTCAATTCAACAGATTCTCGAATTTGTTCGGCCACGATTATTGCATTCTCTGCTTTACACGCTGGCAGAATGATCATAAATTCTTCTCCATCATATCGACCAACGATATCCGTTGCCCTGACACTTGAGGTGATAATTTTCGCAATCTCTGTTAATACTTTATCTCCCATGGGGTGTCCGTACTGATCATTTACTTTCTTAAATTCATCTATATTAAAAATCACCACGCTTAATGGTTCTTTTGTTCGGGTAGCTCTTTTTGTTTCATAACTCAGACGTTCATACAATTCACTTCGATTATTGAGTTTGGTTAAAAAATCAGTACGGCTCATCTGTTCAATTTGTTTGTTTTTTTCAGTTTGAACATTTTCTAACTCGATGGTGAGTTCTTTTACTTTATCGACCAATTGCTCTTTTGAAAGGGCTTGATAAGAATCCATCACCTTGCTCCTGTAAGTAAATATTTATCCAATGTATTCATTATAGTGGTCAAAAGGGATGAATACAAACCCCAAAGATTAGAAAGTAATAAACAGAACTGCAAACTTAAAATCAGCACACAAGGTTATAATTTCAGTTTATGCAAGCGGTTGCAGAAAAAGGTGTAAAGGCTAAGATATTCAAATGTTTGTGAAATCAGCTATTGATTTTTATCCTTAGAATAATTGATGGTTATCAGAGTTAATGAGAATTTCATTTTATGTACGCAAAATTTCACACTGGGCTTCTGATCTGCCTGTTGGCGGTGTCTGGGGGCGATCTGTTCATGAGTTCATTCAAAAGAATCTGCGCTGGCTGTGGTTTGATGGGTTGTATGCTTCTGCCAGTGACAATATCATCATCAATTTTATCAGCCTGTATATTCTTTCACTCGGTGCAAGCGAATTTCAGATTGGCCTAATGAGTTCAATTTCAAGCTTTTTGGCTGCCCTGATGTTGTTTTTTGGGGCTGTTCTTGCCGAGCGCATTGGTCACCACAAAGAGATCGTCGTTTTGTCAGGTGGGCTGATTGGCCGTTTGTGTATCTTGATGTTGGTTTTTGTGCCGATTTTATTTCACGGCGCAAGCGTGGTGTGGATCGCCATTGCCTTTTCGGTGCTCCGCGATGGTTTTAATAATTTAGCTTATCCGGCATGGATGTCGGTGATTAACGAGACTATTCCGATTGAAGGCAGGGGGCGATATTTTGGATCGCGCAACTTCGTGATGGGCATTGCCGGCATGATCACCACGCTTGCAGCAGGCAAGATCATTACCATGTTTGTTCATCAAACGGGCTACCAAATTGTTATGGCTGCGGCATTTGTTTTAGGGCTGGCTTCTTCTTATAGTTTTTTCAAGCTCAAAACTGAACCTACGATTAAACGCATTGGTCGTAAAGCCAGTTTATCCATAAAAGCCATCCCCGGACTTCTAAGGGGTCATCCCCAGTTTGTGGCGTTGATGCTGACTGCAGGTTTGTGGAACTTTGCGATCAATATTTCAGGGCCATTTTTTAGTGTCTATATGGTTCAAGATCTGCATTTCTCAGCCTCGATTGTTGGTTTGACCAATGTTGCCACCGTCTTGAGTGGATTATTAGTGCTCAATGGGGTAGGAGGCTTGTCAGATCGCCTGGGCCCTAGAAAACTGCAAATTTACAGCATGATTCTTATCCCGTTGCTGCCAGTCATGTGGATATTCGCCCGTGAGCCCTGGCATATTATTCTAATCAATATCTTTGGTGGCACGATTTGGGCGGCGTTTAACCTGACCTCTTTCAACTTGATGCTCAATTCAATCCCCAAAGACAAGGTACCGAGTTATTCTGCGCTTTACCAGATTATGGTGACCCTTTCACTGGCTTTAGGCGCGATGTTAGGCAGCGCTCTGATCACCCGCTTTGGTTTTTATGTTTTGTTGATCGCATCTGCGGTCGTCAGGGTGATCGCAACAATACTCTTTGCCAGGTTGGTGCAAGAACCCGTCAAAGAGGTTATTGAAGTTGTTTCAACCTAACAAATTCCACTCTCAACGAGTGGAGCTTGGGTTAGAGAAATTTTCGGTTTACACATCCCTGGTTATCGTGGTGGGCGTATTTATCCCTCACTAGTTAACCCTCCGCAGGCTTTTGTTATTTTCATACACGTAAGATGCCTGATTTATTGATTATAATGATTCTAATCATGGATCATGATATCTTTTATATGTAAGTTGAAGGCGGTTTAGGTGCTAAATGAGCGATAAACAAGTAATTTTTTCACTGGTAAAGGTTGGCCGGGTTTACCAACCCAATAACAAGCAGGTATTACGCGATATCTCTTTGGGTTTCTATTACGGCGCCAAGATCGGTGTGCTCGGTTTGAACGGATCTGGTAAAAGTAGCTTGCTCAAGATCATTGCCGGCAAGGATGATGGGTTTACCGGAGAGATGGTATTTTCACCCGGTTATTCTGTGGGCATGCTTGAACAGGAACCCGATCTGGATGACACCAAGACCGTGCAGCAAGTGGTTGAAGAAGCCGTGCAGCCGCTGGTGGATGTAATGAAGCGCTACGACGAGGTAAACAACCTCTTTGCTGAACCGGATGCCGATTTCGACGCTCTATTAGCCGAACAGGCAAAATTGCAGGAGCAGATCGAAAAGCACGACGGCTGGACGCTGCAAAACCGTCTTGACCTCGCCATGGATGCCTTGCGCTGTCCACCGGGCGACGCACCAGTAAAAAATCTCTCAGGTGGTGAACGGCGTCGTGTGGCGCTGACCCGCCTGCTGCTGACCGAACCTGATATTCTGCTGCTGGACGAACCCACCAACCACCTGGATGCTGAATCCGTTGCCTGGTTGGAAAAGCATTTGCAGCAATACAAAGGCACTGTCATTGCCATAACCCATGACCGCTACTTTTTGGATAATGTAGCCGGTTGGATTCTTGAACTTGACAAGGGCTTCGGCATCCCCTGGGAGGGAAATTACTCCTCCTGGTTGGAGCAAAAAGAAGAACGCCTGCGCCGCGAAGAAAAATCGGAAGGCAAGCGTATCAAAACTCTTGAACGCGAGTTGGAATGGATCCGCATGTCACCCAAAGCGCGTCAGTCCAAAGGCAAGGCGCGTTACACGGCTTATGACAATTTACTTTCTCAAGAAGCCGAGTCTCGCCGAGAAAATCTCGAAATCTACATCCCACCCGGTCCACGATTGGGCGGCAAAGTGATTGATTTCAAAGATGTTACTAAAGCCTATGGCGATCACCTGCTTCTGGATCATATGAACATCAGCATTCCGGCAGGCAGCATTGTGGGGGTCATCGGCCCCAATGGCGCTGGCAAGACCACCATGCTGCGTTTGATCACCAATCAAGAGACACCTGACAGCGGCAATGTTGAAATAGGACAGACCGTCAAACTGACTTACGTCGATCAAAGCCGTGCCACGCTTGATGCAGAGAAATCTGTTTGGGAAGAGATCACCGGCGGCGAAGAGAATATTATGCTGGGCGGCGTCAAAAAGAATTCTCGTGCTTATGTCAGCGCTTTTAACTTCAATGGCACTGACCAACAAAAGAAAGTGGGCACACTCTCGGGCGGCGAACGCAACCGCGTGCACCTGGCCAAGATTTTGAAGGAACAGGGCAATGTCATCCTGCTGGATGAGCCGACCAACGACCTGGATGTCAACACCTTGCGAGCGCTTGAAGAGGCCATTGAGAATTATGCAGGCTGCGCCGTGGTGGTCTCGCATGATCGCTGGTTCCTTGATCGCATCGCCACGCACATCCTTGCCTTTGAAGATGACAGCACTGCATGGTTTCAACCCGGCAATTGGACGGATTATGAGGTGGATCGCAAGAAGCGTCTCGGCATCGCCGCAGATACTCCCCACCGCGTGCGGTATCGCAAACTGACCGTTTAATGATCTAAAAATGGTTTTCTATACACCCTTCAACTTGAGGGTGTATTTTTTCTTTCAGAATCCCGGGATCTGGGGGTTGACCTTGAAGTTATTTATTGATTGTCTACTTAAAATAATTAAACTTCACTCTTCACCATAACAATTGTTGTTGCGTTTAAATTTCTATTTTTTCTTCACTTCCTTTGTTAAGATAAGATAGAATTATAGAATTGCGGTTGCTTGAAATCTGACTGGTAAATAATGAGTAAGGACTTGTTTCTGGAGAGTGTATGACAGAGAATAAATCTAATCATCGACAAATACTATCCACAATTGCGCATCGTGCCATGATAGAGAGGGGATTAATTCCAGATTTTTCATCAGAAGTGGTGGCTGAATTGAATCAGCTTCAATCTTCTTCAATGCAGAAATTATCCAAATCTTCAGAGACCCATCGCGACATGCGCAGTATGTTGTGGTGCTCTGTGGATGATGACGATTCATTAGATCTAGACCAACTTACCGTGGCAGAAGAGTTGCCTGACAAGACGGTAAAAATTTACGTTGCCATCGCGGATGTGGATGCCCTGGTGAAAAAGGGTACCTCCATAGATAAGCGCGCACAGCACAACACTGCCACGGTTTACACGGTAGGCAAGATTTTCTCGATGCTGCCAGAGGCTATCTCCACCGGGTTAACCTCCCTTAATTTTAACGAAGACCGCTCTGCAGTAATTGTCGAAATGACCATTAATGAAGACGGCTCACTTAAGGACGCTTCAATTTATATGGGCATGGTGAAAAACAAAGCAAAACTGGCTTACAACAGTGTGGCTGCCTGGTTGGAAGGCCAGGCTGAGTTTCCTCCAAATGGGGCAGCGGTCGAGGGTTTGGCTGAAAGTCTGAAACTGCAAGATGCGGTGGCTCAGAAAATGAAAGGGTTTAGACAACGCCAGGGGGCCTTAAGTCTTGAAACTATTGAAAGTAAACCCGTGTTTAGCGGGGACAAAATCCTTTCGATGGAATTTGCAGCTAAAAATCGGGCGCGAGAAATTGTTGAAAATTTTATGATCGTGACCAACGGTGTAACAGCCCGCTTTTTAACAGCGAACAATTATCCCTCCATTCGGCGGGTGGTTAATAATCCAGACCGCTGGGAGCGTATTGTCGAGATTGCCGCCAGATATGAGTATCAATTACCTGAAACCCCTGATGCGAAAGCGCTTGAAGCATTTTTGGTCAAACAACGCGTTGCTGATCCTTTGCGTTTTCCTGATCTCTCACTCTCTGTGATCAAGCTGCTCGGTGCAGGGGCTTATAGCGCCACCCCGGCCGAGGGCAGACCTCCCGGGCATTTTAGTCTGGCCGTCAAAGACTACGGTCACTCCACCGCGCCAAATCGTCGTTTCACTGACCTTGTGACTCAGCGTTTAGTAAAATCAGCGCTGACCAAAACCCCACAGCCATATTCGCTTGAAGAATTGGATTCCATAGCCGAACAGTGTACCTTTGCCGAGGATGCCGCTAATAAAGTGGAGCGGCAGGTTGAAAAATCCGCGGATGCATTGCTGCTTGAAAATCGGATTGGCGAACAGTTTGACGCCATTATCACTGGTGCCGCATCGAAGGGCACCTGGGTGCGCCTGCTCTCTCTGCCTGTCGAAGGTAAACTGATGAAAGCCTTGAACCATCCCGATGTTGGTGATCGCGTCAAGGTGCAGTTGGTCAGCGTGAATGTAGAAAAAGGTTTCATTGATTTTAACGAAATCAACTAAGTAGTTAACAGAAGTTAGAAAATATACGTGACTAATTATGGCTGTTTTGTCAGCATTTTCTGTAGTTTATTTACCATATCACCTTGCATAAGAGTATATTGCAATGCTATTTTCTTTTCCTCGGATAAATTAGGTTTTTGTTGAAACATGTAAATCAAAATACCTATCATCCCCGATAGAATGTATTCAAGCATAAAATCTATCTCTTCGAGATCAATCTCTTCTTTATTTTTCAACGCAAGAATAATTGAGGATTTAAGGCTATTCTTAAGTTTTCTCTGAAAAGCTGGATCGCCATTATCCCCCAATAAGTGATTGTAAAACTTATATTTCTCATGATACAGCGTCATAAATGAATTGATAATCGTTGGCGAATTAGAATTTACCTCAACGAGTGGGGGCAATTCATCTAGTGTGGGTAAAGAAAGATTTTCAATAACTTCCAGTATTTCGTAGACATCCTGGAAATATTCATAAAAGGTTCCTCGATTGTATCCAGCTTTATTGGTAATTTCTTTCACGGTTATTTTGTCGATTCGCTTAGTGGTATATATAGACCAAAAGGCTTCAATGAGGTTTTTTCTGGTTTGTTCGGTAATTTCTTCTTGTTTTTGCATTGGGGTCTCCCAAGAATCCGACATTTTGCTAGATATTGTTGGTTGATAAGTTAATAACCATTTGGTATATTATACAACATGTTGTCGGATAAATTATAGAAATGGAGTTTTTAGATGATCACTATTTTATGTGGTGGCAGTCGTGGAGATGTACAACCCTATTTAGCACTTGCAAGTGAACTCAAAAGACTGGGTAAAGAAGTTCGTATTGCGGTAACAAGAAATCATGAAGAATTTGTAAAAAGTTATGGGATTGATTTTTTCTCGATAGATGCGGATTTTGACTCTCTTAATGTAGACAAGAACATGATCCGAGAGGCACAGCAGGCTGATAATCCGCTAAAAATGTTCTTCAGTTTTCAAAAAATGAAAAAATATGGTGTGCATATGGTGGAGCATTATTATGCAGCCTGTTGAGGAAGTGAAGCGATTGTATACCATCCAGGTATGGCAATCGGTTATTATGCAGCAAAAAAAATGGGCATTCCATCCATTCTGGCGACTCCGTTTCCATTGAATAAATCGAAGGAGCAGACCTCTGTCATTCTTTATGGCAAAGTTCCTTCCAATCCTGGGTTAAACCTCTTAAGCTATTCAATATTACAAAATATGCTTTGGATGGCATCAGATGCATCCTTAAAACCGTTTTGGAAGGATAAGTTTGGTCGTTTACCTGCTGATTATGGTTGTCCATTCGAAAGACACACTGACCGACGACATCCAGCAATTGTATCTTGCAGTAATTATATTTTTCCCAGACCAACCGATTGGAATGAAAACGTTCACCAAAATGGTTACTGGTTCTTGGAAGAACAAAATGATTACATCCCACCCATGGAATTGGTGGATTTCCTCAATAACGGAGAAAAGCCTATCTATATCGGTTTTGGAAGCATGGTAATGGGCGAAAATACAGAAAAATTATCAAAGATTATCCTTGAAGGTCTTGCCATGACAGGTAAACGAGGCATCATTAGTGGATTTGGAAACCTTCAGAGTACACCTGATACCATTTTTAAGATCGAAAACATTCCGCATACATGGCTTTTTTCAAAAGTATCAGCAGTCTGTCATCATGGTGGCGCGGGAACATCCGCGGCAGGGTTTCGAGCCGGAATTCCGAGCATGATATTCCCATTTGCTTTGGATCAATTTGCTTGGGCTCAAAGGGCATACGATCTGGGTGTTGGACCAAAACCGTTGCCTGTAAAGAAACTCACCTCTGAAAAATTTGCTGAATCGATTCGTTATGCCCTGCAAGAAAATATCATTTCAAATGCAAAGGAATTAGCAAAGAATATTGCCACTGAAAATGGCGCAAGAGATTGCGCGAAGATAATTTTGGCCAGTATGGAGGCTAAAAATGATTGAAAGTTCGACTAGTTGGAGAAAACCTTTTTTCACCTTGTATCTTGGTCAGGCATTTTCACTTTTAAGTTCCAGTGCTGTGCAATTTGCCATCATTTGGTGGATAACTATAGAAACTGGTTCAGCTATTGCGCTCACAATCGCCAGTCTTGTTGGATTATTACCCCAGGTTTTAATTGGTCCTTTTGCAGGGGTGTGGATTGATCGTTATAACCGTAAAACTATTATGATTATTGCTGATATAGGGGTTGCGGTTGCAAGCTTGGCTTTGGGAATATCCTTTTTCTTAGGTAAACCCTCACTAATATTTGTTTTTATCATTTTGTTTATCAGAGCTCTCGGAGAAACTTTTCATAAACCTGCTCTGCAAGCTGCCATTCCCCAGCTTGTTCCTGAAAGTGAGTTAACCAAGGCTGGAGGATTAGGGCAGATGATTTCCTCTGTTTGTGCAATGGCCGGGCCGATGTTGGGTGCATTATTAATGAGTATCACAAGCCTGCAATACATCATGCTCGTAGATATTGTGGGGGCACTTCTTGCAGTTTTGTTACTCTCTGTTGTGAGAGTTGGAAAACACTCCGCCGTTCAGAATGAACATCCAAGGTTCTTAGAAGATATGAAGCAGGGAATTCATGCGATAAGAGAAAACAAACTGCTCATGAAAATGACGCTACCAATTTTTATGACAAGTATCGTTTTTATGCCTCTTGGTTCGCTTTTACCCTTAATGGTGAAGAATTATTTCAACGGGACCGCCTGGCATAACGGAATTATCCAAACACTTTTCTCTATTGGCATGCTTCTCTCCGCGCTGTTGATAGGTCTTACTGGTGGAATAAAAAAACCATTCTTAATGATTTCTTTATCTGCATTATTACTAGGAGGTTGTTCGCTAATTGGAGGAATATTACCCGCGACAGCTTTTTGGGCATTTTGCATTGTGGTTTTTGTAATGGGGACAACTGGTATGTTGGGGAACATTCCATATGTGGCGTATATTCAGCAAAGTATTCCACCAGAAAACATGGGCAAGGTCATATCTTTGGTCACCAGTGTAATGAGTTTAGGCATCCCTTTAGGAATGATCATTGCCGGTCCTGTCGCTGAGGCGGTTGGGGTAAATAATTGGATGGTCTATGCAGGAATACTCATGTTACTTGTTGGAATTTTGAGTTTAGTTTTGACAGGTACGATGAAGAAAATCAATAATCTGGTGGTTACTTGATTTGAAAAATATACTGAGAGTAATTCCCTTTAAATCAAAAATATATTAAATACGGAATTTAAAAAACACTGATTCGACTAAATTTAATTAAAGCTCACCTTCTGAAAAGGTGGGCTTTTATCTTGGAAAACCACTAAGGGTTAACGAGTACAGTTAAATTGGAATCCAGACATCTCTAGCTATTATTGCGTCTTAAACTTCCAATTCGCCAATGAGAAAAAGACAATTGCATATCCCAGCAGGGCAGCGGCCGGCAGCCACGCGGATTCGAGTCCGAGCCCTCTTGAGAGGATGTTTTTGAATCCATCCATTGCCCAGGCTAGGGGGGTAAAATGCCCGATAGCCTGAAAGGTTTTACCCGTAAATTCAAGTGGTACCCATGCACCACCCAGCCCTGCAAACAGGAACATGAAAATCATCGAGACTCCAATGGCTTGTTCTTCTGATTTTGCAGCCACGCCAATAAGTAGTCCCAACGCCGCTATGCCCAAACTTGCGGATAAAGTGATTAGAAGGGTGGCCAAAGGTTGGCTGAAATAGGTTAACTTCAAGACCAGGCTACCAAAGATAATCAACAAAATGAATTGAGCAAAAATCATCAAGACTAGTGAAAGGTAATGCCCTAGCAGGATTTGAACTCTACTCGCGGAAGTGGTCATCAGCCGCTGAAGACAGTGGTTTTTACGTTCCGAAACGACTACTTGCGCACAGCTCATTAGTCCCGCAATGGCGAACTGCAAGATCATCCCCGGCGAACTGTGGGTGAAATTGTTATCAACCTCTGACACCGGTTGTAAGTCGGCATTTTTAAGACTGGCATCCTCCTGACTCAATGCGACAGGCGGATTTTTCCATTCTTGCAAGGCGTTCATTAAAACATGGTCAAAAGCCGGTCCACCTTCGGGCGCCAACACTTTGGCGGTTTGTACCGCGCTAAACAGGCGCGAAGCCTGGACGTTGATCTCGGTTTGCGCGCTTAATCCGTCATTCGATACGCCATCTACCCATAAGCTCAACTGCAAGGGAGTAGCGCTCTTCAAAGATTCGCCGTAACCCGCCGGGATGATGAGCGCGGCGGTCAGGTTTTTTTGGGTGACCTGATTGATGAGTGCTTCCTCCTCGCCGGATTTTAGCTTGATTACCTTAGAAGCGGATACACTTTTTTCAAGTTCCTGAGAGAGAGGCGATTGATTATCGTGATTTATGATTCCAACCGGCAGCCTCAAGTCTTGTTCCTTGGCGGAGTTTCCGCTAAAGGCAATACCAAATAAAAAGGTAAAGGCGATTGGCATGATCAAAAGAAACAGGAAGGATTTCCAATCACGGACAATTTGAGTCAGGTCTTTCAGTGCGATATTTAAAATGGATAACATACGATACTCCAGTTGTTGATTTGATTCTACAGAATTTCAGGCAAACCGACTTTGTAGGCGCCAGACACCAATCACAAAGAACACGATACTCATGGCTACCATGATTAGCAAGGAGGGCAAAATTGTTCCAACTGCCGCACCATCCATGGAGGCGAGGATTGCGCGCGTTGCCCAACCTTGTGGGGTGAAGAGCGGTACTATACCTAACGGCGCACTCTGCGGATTGCCAGTGAAAATATTAACCATGCCCAGCATGCCGGTAACGGTGAGAGCTCCGCCGAAAATGATGCCGCTTTGTTTGGTGCTTTTCAAGAAAGAAACCAGCATGATGCCAAAGGTGCCGGCGACACAGGCGATCGCCAGGGCTGTCAGCGCGGCGGATGCCAGCATCCCCCATTGGATACCGAAGATGATCCGCGCTGCGATCATCAATACCGTAACCTGAACGATAACTGTCAGACCCACAGAGTAGAATTTGCCTCGCATAATTTCTGTATGTGCGGTGGGGGTGGTGAACATTCTTTGCAGGGTACCTTCTTCATCTTCTCTCAAAATGCTATTGGCCGTGTTGGCTCCGGTGAAAAAGGCGTAGAAAATCATCATGCCAGCCATGATTGGCCCCACTAAAGACACCATCGGGTTCTTTTTGGGTAGCGCAGCTGGAGAGCGTAGATCAATCAAAGGAGTGCTATCAGAAGAAAATTCCGTGGCAGCCATGTATTCAGTCACAATCCGGCTGATCTCGTCATAAGACAGGTTGCCGTTTTCAGCCATTTTCAGTGATTCGGCCACAGTGATCTTGATCCCGGCGTATGCATCCAACATCTGGTTGAGCACTGAGCGCACCACCTGGGGACCCAATATCAGAGTGGGGTCCTGGATGAACTCAACTTCAACTTTGGCTTGAGTGTCAGAAAACGAGTCAGAGAAATTGGCTGGGATGATGATGGCCACCCCGGCTTGTTGGTTGACAACCATTTCGCGGGCTGAGGCGGAGTCCTTTACAAGTGTCACTTCCATCAATTTTGAAAGTCCTTCACTTTGCAAGGCATCCACCAGAGTCTGGCCAAGTTGACCGGTTTGGGCATTGCCCGCATCCAGGTTGGCAAGTGCTACCTTGGTGGTGGCGATCACCGGTGCATCAGTGTTCTTGATGTTTCCAAACATGACGAAGAACATGCCGGTCACCAATAAGGGGATGCCGAACATGAATAGCAGGGCAAAGGTGCTGCGAAAAGAGCGGCGCAAATCATTGAGGGCAATAGTTAAAGATTTCATGTCTGCTCCATTAAGCATCCCGCAAGGCGCGGCCAGTGAGGTGCAAAAAGACAGTTTCGAGATTGGGTTCCTGAATCTCCACTGAAGTGATGCGCACATCTTTCGCGGCTGCAGTTTCAAACAAGCGCGGCAACACTTTATTTGAGTCATCCACCAGCAGGTTAATCTTTGATTCCTCAATGGCTATGGTTGACACGCCTTTGCAAGCCTTCCAGGGCTCAATCATGGTTTCGGGTTCGGTGTTGATCGAAAGCGAGATGCGCGTTTTTTGTCCAACCAGGCGGATCAGGTTTTCATGGCTGTCATTGGCGATGATCTTGCCGTGATCCATGATGGCGATGCGGTCTGAGAGTTCCTGGGCTTCTTCCATGTAATGGGTGGTATAAAGCACGGTCATGCCTTGGTTCTTCAAGGCGATCACACCGTCCAAAATGCTGCGCCGGCTTTGCGGATCGATGCCCACAGTGGGTTCATCCATGTAGATTACTTTGGGTTGATGCAGCAGCGCTACACCGATGTTTACACGGCGTTTCATGCCGCCCGAATATTTGCTGATGCGGTCGTTGGCGCGGTCGGTCAATCCGATCAAGTCAAGCACTTCGGCGACCCGGGTTTTCAGCAACGTGCCTTTCAAGCCGTACATCTTGGCCCAGAATATCAGGTTTTCGAGGGCGCTCAAGTCCTGATACAGCGCGATATCCTGAGGCACCACGCCAATCATGGCTTTGGCTGCCAACGGTTCAGTGATCAATGAACGTCCCATAATGCGGATGTCGTTAGCGCCAGTGGCACCGTTATCTGGTTTCAACAAAGCTGAAAGCATAGAAATGGTGGTGGTCTTGCCTGCACCGTTGGGTCCTAAAAGGCTGAAGATTTCGCCCGGGGCCACTTCAAAGCTGACGCCGTCAACCGCTTTTAAGCTGCTGCCATTGCGAAATGTTTTGTGAAGATTTTGAACAAAAATTGCAGATTCCATATGAATTCTCCTGTTTGTGATCTGTCAGTTCCAGTTTATGCCGGTTACATCATTCTCACCATTGGCCGATAGGCTGACATAGCCCTGTACTTTAGTACACTGTCCTTTGTGGCAGTGGCATAACTGATGAAGGTGGAATACAATTTATCTACTTATGAAAAATACACCCACCTCAATTATTAATACAGAAAAAGAAACCCGCAGTTTCTTCTGGTTTATGACCCTGATCTTGACGGGATTGACAATCTTTACCATTGTCAGCCAGGATAATTTACACAGCCTCAAGACAATCATCCCCATCGTATTATTGATGACGGTGCATATTATCCTGCATTGGATGCTCAGATATTTTCTTGATAAACGGGGATGGACCATCGGCTATATGCTTGTTCAGGGCGCCATAACGGCAGTACTAATCTTGATTACTAAAAATAGTGGGGTTGCAATGGGGTTGACCCTGGCACTGTTAGGAGAAGCCATTGGGGTATATGGCCTTACCAAAAGGGGATTGTTTGCCGGAGTATTCTATTTTTGTATTTCACTTGGGTTTTTTGTCTGGATTGTCGGTGTAAATGAATTGGTGTGGTGGGTGATCGCTACCGTACCAATGATCGTATTTGTGGTGCTCTACGTGGAATTGTATTCGCGGCAAGCAAAAGCCAATGAAAAAGCCCAGGAATTGCTTTCTGAACTTGAAACCACCAATCAACAGCTTACTGAGTATGCTGCCCAGGTGGAAGATCTGACCATCGCCTCAGAACGTCAGCGCATGGCGCGTGAGCTGCACGACACACTCTCACAAGGTCTCGCGGGGCTCATTCTGCAGCTCGAAGCCGTGGATGCCAACCTGGCCGGTGGTAAAACCGATCGCAGCCGCCAGATCGTGCAGCAGGCCATGGAAAGCGCTCGTCAAACCCTTTATGAAGCTCGCCTGGCGATTGATGATTTACGCCAGGGTCAATTGACCGGCTGCGGCGACGATCTTGAGAAAAAAGTTGCTCATTTTATCAAAAACTCCGGTATCTCGTGTGAATATAATTGTGAATTATCTGAAGAACTCAGCTCATCAGTTGCTGATGCCGTGGTGGGGGTTGTGACCGAAAGCCTGATGAACATCACCAAGCATGCAGCAGCCAAAAAGGTCAAAGTCAATCTTGAGATGGTAGATGGCTCCTTGAACCTCGAAATTCAAGATGATGGCCGTGGATTTGATCCATCTGCCGTGCCAGTTGGCGGTCATTATGGATTGATCGGAATGCGCGAAAGGGTAAGCCTGGTGAATGGCTCCTTTGAAGTGATCAGTCAGCCAGGTGCAGGAACCTTCATCAAAGTCAGGATTCCCTGCTCATGACTATCAAAATTGTGATTGCCGACGACCATCTCATCATCAGGCAGGGATTGAAATTGATCCTTGAAACCGAGTCTGATTTCGACCTGGTGGGTGAGGCCGGGGATGGGGCCGAAGCGCTTCAAATCTGCGCACAAACCCATCCGCAGGTTGTTTTGATGGATTTACGTATGCCCGGCATGGACGGCTTGACAGCCATCGAGAAATTGCATGTAGATCAACCCGAAACTGCGGTGGTTATTTTAACCACGTTTAATGAAGATGATTTATTAATTCGCGGTCTGCAGGCTGGCGCTAAAGGTTATCTTCTTAAAGACACCACCCGCGAGACCTTATTTAATGCCATCCGGGCTGCGGCCAGAGGAGAAACCCTGCTGTCGCCCGAGACAATGTTAAGGCTCCTGACCCAGGTGGAAAGACCCTCGCGGTTAGTAAATGACGATATCAACTTGACAGAACGCGAACAGCAGGTGCTTAAAGCCGTCGCATTAGGCGAACGCAGCAAAGAAGTTGCTTTCAAACTGGGCATCAGCGAGCGCACGGTAAAAGCTCACCTTGCCAGCATTTACAATAAACTGGGTGTTGATTCACGCGCAGCAGCTATCGCCATTGCTGCGCAACGCGGTTGGCTCAAAGAATGAGATTTGATGGTTATTGAATCGAAACAACCCTGTAAACTCTTCCCGCAGCATCATCAGAAATATACATTGCGCCGTCCGCACCAAAGATCACGTCAGCAGGGCGTCCGTATGCTGAACCGCTGCCGCAGTTGCTGCCTGGCGCGCGCCAACCATTTACAAAAACTTCGTTCCGCACAGGCTCTCCATTTTCAATCACAATTCTCTCAACCTTGCAATCACGGATGGCGTCAGGGTTTTCAACATTCCATGAGCCGTGATAAGCAACATAAAGATCGCTTTGATAATCGGATGGAAAGTTTCCAGCTTGCCCCAGGCTCATACCCAGTGGCGCGTAATGGGCTAAATCTGTGTACAAAGATGGCACGGCTTGTTCGCAACTCAACCCATCTGGAAGAGGTAAATTGGATTTTTCATCCAGCACCTGGGGGATGGCATCCAGATTGCTTCCCAAGACCGGGCTATAACAGTAAGGCCAACCATAAAACTGACCGGAGCGAATCTGAAACACAATCACTTCAGGAGGCAGACTGTCGGGCAATCCGTTGCTGTCAATCAAGTTATCCCGTCCGTTAAGGTTGGCCCATAACTCGCCGGTTGGTGTCCACAAGAAATCCACACTGTTGCGCAGACCCCATGCCCAAACGACCTGTTTGCGACTATCAGCATCATTGGCAAAGGGGTTGTCTGCCGGAATGCTGCCGTCAGGGTTAAACCGTAGAATAGCTGCCCGTCTTGGGTCTGTCTCAATACACACATTACATGATGAGCCTGCACTAACGTAAAGTTTGCCATCCGGCCCAAAGTGAAGGGTGCGGGTGTAGTGGCCTCCGCCGCCGGGGATGTTGTCGGTCACCAATTCACGTTGGTCAAACAAGCCGGTCTCAGATGAGTAGCGAAAACGTTCAACGCGGTCATTCTCGGCCACGTAAAGCCATTCGCCCTGCCACTCCAGTCCGTGCGGTTGGTTCAATCCGCTAATCACCACTTCATTGGAATCCGCCAAGCCATCCTGGTTGAGGTCTTGAAGGCGCATGATCGCACCGCCACTGGTGAGTGAAATATACAGGGCATTATCTGGGCCAAAAGCCATAAAGCGGGGCTTCCCTTGCAGATTTTGAGCGTAAATGCGAATGGCGAATCCTTCAGGCACGCTCAGGCGCGATGACGCTTCATCCTCCGCCGGCAATGCCAGTGGCTCGCTGGCCTCTGCTGCCGTAATGGTCGATGTGGGTAAATCTATACCAGGCAAGTCGGGTGGAGCGGTAGGCTCCATCGTGGAGTTTTCTACTAAAAAGGGCGTCGCTGAAGCTGATGTTTGATCAGTGAGTACCACCGAAGCGCAGCCAGCCAAAATGTATAGGTTTAGCACTCCCAATAAAATCAATTTAATATATTTACTTTTCATATAGATATTATCCTATTAACTGAAGAGGATTTCAAGTTGTGATACTGAAATATAAAAGTCAAGAATTTTTCATGTGATTACGAGGTTGGAGTAAAATTAATAAATTCAGGTGTCAGGAGAAATAATTATGGCTTTTTATGATCTTCCGCTAAAAGAACTTCAAACTTACAAACCGGAACGTATTGAACCTGCAGATTTCGACCATTTTTGGGATTCAACCCTGTCTGAGACCCGCAAACACTCATTGGATGCGAAATTTGTGCCTGTGGATGCAGGTTTGAAACTGGTTGAGACTTTTGATGTCACCTTTTCAGGTTACGGCGGACAACCCGTCAAGGGTTGGTTAATCTTGCCCAAAGATCGTGCCGCGCAGATCCCTTGCGTGGTGGAGTTTATTGGTTACGGCGGCGGCCGCGGATTTGTGTTTGACTGGCTCATCTGGGCCTGCGCCGGTTATGCCCACTTTGTCATGGATACCCGCGGTCAGGGCTCCAATTGGAAACCCGGCGACACACCCGATCTTTTTGAGGGGGCCAACCCGTTCTTCCCCGGGTTCATGACTCAGGGAGTGCTTGACCCTAAAAATTATTATTATCGCCGCGTTTTCACCGATGCAGTTCGGGCTGTTGAAGCCGCGCGCAGCCACCCCGTCGTTGACACCTCAAAGGTTGCTGCCTGCGGAGGCAGCCAGGGCGGTGGAATAACGCTGGCGGTCAGCGGACTGGTTCCTGATCTTTCGGTCAGCATGCCTGATGTGCCTTTCTTGTGTCACTATCGCCGCGCTACTGAGATCACTGATGGCTTACCTTATGGTGAGATAAGCCAGTATTTACACTGCCATCGCGATCAGGTTGAACAGGTTTTTAATACCCTAAGTTACTTTGACGGGGTAAACTTCTCGGCCCGTGCAAAGGCCAGGGCTCTCTTTTCCGTCGGCTTGATGGATACCATCTGCCCGCCATCCACTGTGTATGCGGCATTCAATCATTACCTAGGTGAAAAAAACATCAACTTTTATGCCTATAATAATCATGAAGGCGGCGACAGCTTTCAGCGTTCAGCCCAATTGAACCTGTTGAAAGCAGTGTGGGGGGTTTAGTCTGCATAATTATCTATGCGCGCCAAACGATCTCCTCATCAGCTTTACAGGAGATCGTTGATTAACTGCCTTAAGTTATGTTTTTTCGATCAACATTGTTTGACAATTGGTTCTCCTGTGACTAAAATGGTAATAGGTTAAAATAATCAATCATCTCGATCTGCTGGAGACAAATGAAGAAATGGGCTGACAAGTATGTCATCGGTTTAACCGGCAGCATTGGTACGGGCAAAAGTGTTGTCCGCCGTATGCTGGAGCATCTTGGTGCTTACGGCATTGATGCGGATGCCATCACGCATCGCGCCATTTCACGAGATGCCCCCTGTTTTGATGAAATTGTTAGCACCTTTGGTTCTCACATCCTCACACCTGAAGGGCAGATCAACCGGCAGAAACTCGGACGTGTTGTGTTCAATGATCCTGAAGCACTCGCCAGGTTGGAAGCCATCATCCATCCGCTGGTGGAACAAGCTGTTGATCTTATTATCAGACGAGCCAGTCACAAAGTGATTGTAATTGAAGCCATTAAGCTGCTTGAAAGCAATCTCGCCAGTGAATGTGATGCCGTTTGGGTGGTTTACTCTCCACCTGAGACTCAGCTATCACGACTGACTCACAATCGCAATATGACTGAAACCGAAGCCCGACAGCGAATGTCTGCACAGGTGCCCCAGGAAACAAGATTTGCCGAAGCCACCGTGGTGATCAAGAACAACACAACCTTTGACGACACCTGGAAGCAAGTGACCGCTGCCTGGCAGAGGCATGTTCCAGCAGAGAACAACCGTCCAATTCCGGTATCACAACCAGTAAAACTGTCGTTGGGCGAAGTGAATATTGAACGCGCCGGCCCCAAACATGTTGACGAAATAGTCGAAGTGTTAAATCGCTTGAAAGGGCCAATGACTGGTGAAGCAGTCACCAGCAGTGCGATTACCCTGGGTGAAATGGCTTATTTGATATTACGGATTGAGCAGAATCCCATGGGTATTCTAGGCTGGCAGGTTGAAAATCTGGTTGCCAGAACAACCGAGATCGCATTAGATTCAGCCTTGCCGCCGGCTCAATTTATGCCGCTGATGATTAACGCAATGGAAAAAGCTTCCATCGATCTGCAATGTGAAGCCTCTCTGATTTTTGTCCCAGAACAATTAGCTCACCATGATGTTTTGTGGACGGGTTTGGGATATGAAAAACGAGTCCCATCCTCTCTTGAAGTCCTCGCCTGGCAAGAAGCCGCAGAAGAATCTATGCCGGCAGGAACATCTCTTTTCTTCAAGCTGCTCAGAGAAGACAGGGTCTTAAGACCCATCTAACCCTTGATATTTTAAGGATTTAATAATTGTCTGATTTATTAACTGAAATTGCTTATCTCTTTCAAAGGTTGAACTGGCTCAGCGTTCTTGACCTGTTTCTGGTCTCTGCTGTGATGTATGTTGCTTTGTTGTTATTAAGAGATACGCAGGTCATGGTCCTCTTGCGAGGCGTGATCTTCATGGTTATTGTGCTGGCATTGATGACTTCGTTGATCAATTTGCCGGCCTTTTCATGGTTGTTTCAGACAATCGTTCCTGCTTTACTTTTCGCTATCCCGGTTATCTTTGCACCCGAGATCAGGCGTGGGTTGGAAAAACTCGGACGCGCTGGAACTCCAAAATTGATGCAAACACAATCCAGCAGCCAGAACAAACAAATCGAAAGCACCATTCGCGCCATCGTTACCGCTTCAGCCAGACTTTCAGCTCGTGAGCACGGCGCTTTGATCGTGATTCAACGCTATGACAGCCTTGAAGATTATGCCAAAACTGGTGTCCGCTTGAATGCTGCAGTTACCCCTGAGTTGCTGCTGCAAGTCTTTTATCCCAATACACCGCTGCACGACGGCGCAGTGATCATCGCGGATAATCGTATTGTGGCGGGGTCGTGTGTCATGCCCCTCTCAGCCAGTGGTATTTTAACCAAATCTCCTGAACGTCAGATGGGGTTGCGTCACCGTGCTGCTCTTGGTACTTCAGAAGCCACCGATGCCATTACAGTCGTCGTATCAGAAGAAACTGGTTCAATCTCGATTGCCCACAGTGGACGCATGATCCGCCGCCTTGACAGTGAGCGGCTTGAGAATATCTTGCTTGCCTTCTACCGTCCCGCAGACGGTGCCGGTTCGCGAATTCGAATTAGCGAATGGCTGCGCAGCCTCTTCATCGGCGAGCAAAGGAATAAATAATGCTAAAAGCACTGCGATCATTTGCCAAAACCTTGCCCTTACTGATCACAGCCATTATTCTGGCTATAGCAGTATGGGTAATGGCCGTAACCTCATCAGATCCATCCGTTGAAAGGGTTTATCCGACGGCGGTGCCCGTAGAAATCGTTGGGCAGCGTTCTGATTTGGTGATCACCAGCGAAGTACCTGAAAACATTTCGCTTATCTTGCGTGCACCAACATCTATTTGGACAAGTTTGACTTCTCAAAAAGTACTCGTGAGAGCTATTATGGATCTATCGGGTCTGGGTGAGGGGGAGCATACTGTCCCCGTCCAGATTCAGATTGGAATTCGTCCGGTTGAAATTCGCAGTTATGCACCTCGATCTGCAAGTGTTCAGTTGCAAACGCTTGAAACGCGAACTTTCGACATCCGCGTCATTAACCAGGGATCTGTAGCAGTAGGGTTCCAATCCAACCCGGTTGAAATGTCTGAAACAAGCGTATTGGTCAGCGGCGCAAAGTCATTCGTGGGGATGGTTAGCGAAGTAAGAGCGGTGGTGAAACTTACTGATGCCAAAACGGATATCAATCAAACCATTACTCTACAAGCTGTGGATGCCAACGGATCGGTGGTCAAAGATGTCAGTCTTTCACCCGATAAGATCACGATCACTCAAAAAGTGGTTGAGCGTGGCGGATATCGCAATGTGGTTGTTAAAGTGGTCACGAATGGGCAGCCTGCACCAGGGTTCAGACTATCGAGCATTCCAGTCTACCCGCCAACGGTGACGGTTTTTTCTTCTGATCCAGCGTTGATTGATGCTCTACCCGGGTTTATTGAAACCAACCCGATTGATTTGAGCAAAAAAACCGACAGCTTTGAAGAAGAAATAGGGTTGAATTTGCCAGATGGCATTCAAGTGATTGACGACCCGTCTGTTTTGGTCAGGGTAGAGATCACGCCAATTATTTCCTCGCTGTCTATCGCGGATGTATTGGTAGAAGCCAGCGGGTTGATTACTTCACTCGAAGCGATAATTTTGCCCGACAAGGTAGATATCATTGTTTCCGGTCCGTTGAATATTTTGGAAACCCTTGATGTAACCACCCTCAGAGTATTACTTGATCTTTCAGAGTATGAAGCAGGTACCTATACTCTTGAGCCGGATTATTCACTCAATATACCCGATGTCAAAATCGAAAGTATCTCGCCAACCACCTTCAAAGTTACTATTAATTAAAGATAATTTTCATTCTCAGATACCGTGCCCATTTTTTCTCATTATCAGGGTAAAATTGGTATTATTAAGGATTGAGGAAAGATGGCAAAACCAGTTGTAGCGTTGGTCGGTAGACCAAATGTAGGGAAGAGTACATTATTTAACCGTTTATGTGGTGAACGCCTGGCCATTGTGGATGACACACCAGGTACTACTCGTGATCGCATATTTGCTGTGGGTGAATGGAGCGGCGTCCAGTTTGATATCGTGGATACTGGCGGAATTGACCCCACCTCGGCAAGCAGTAAATCTCCGCTTTCAATCGGTTCTGCCGATTTTATTTCCGAGATCAAATCACAAGCCATGCTGGCCATCACCGAAGCGGATGTTGTCATGTTTCTGGTTGATGCCATCAGCGGTGTAACACCTGCTGATTTTGAAGTCGCCCAAATTTTGCGCCAATCACAAAAAGTCATTGATGGTGTCGCTTTTCCGCCAGTGTTATTGGTGGTTAACAAAGCAGACAGCTTTCGTCAGCGCGACCTGGTAAACGAGTTTTACGAGTTAGGTCTGGGAGAACCCTGGCCGATTTCTTCAGTTCACGGCACCGGCACCGGTGACCTGCTGGATGAGCTTTTAAGTAACTTTCCTGAACCTGACCCCGAAGATGATGACGACTCTGTCAAAATTGCGATCGTGGGCAAGCCGAATGTGGGTAAATCCAGTTTGTTGAATAAGCTCGCAGGAGAAGAACGTTCCATCGTCAGCCCAATTGCGGGCACCACGCGTGATGCAATTGATACAAAACTGATGGTCGAAGATATTCCCGTCACTCTTATCGATACTGCAGGCATACGCCGGCGTGGCAAGGTCGAACCAGGTGTTGAGAAGTTCAGCGTTGTGCGGTCGATGAAAGCTATTGAACGCTGCGACGTTGCTCTTCTGTTGATAGATGCTGTCGAAGGTATATCCGCTCAAGATACACACATTGCAGGCTACATCAAAGATGAACTCAAAAGCGCGGTGGTGGTGGTTAATAAATGGGATGCCATTGAAAAAGACAACTACACCATGCAAAATTATTCTGAGCGCATCCGCCAGGAACTTAACTTCATGGATTATGTTCCGATACTCTTCATATCTGCCAAATCAGGTCAGCGCGTTGATCAGGTGATGCCAATGGCTTTGCAAGTTCAAGAAGAACGCCTTGCACATATTAATACCGGCTCACTTAATCGTATTCTGCAAAAAGCCCAGAGTCTGCATGCGCCAACTTCAAAAACAGGCACATCAATTAAACTGTTTTATGGCACCCAAGTACGCACGAATCCGCCTACCTTTATGATCTACTGTAACAATCCGAAATTGGCGCATTTTACATATTTGCGCTTTATCGAAAATCAAATCAGGTTGGAGTATCCATTCACCGGCACCCCCATTCGATTGGTGATGAAACCTCGACATGAATAACAAATTTCAGGCAGGAACATGGACGATTCAGATTATCAACCTGTAGAGCAAGTTGAACTCCAAACCGCAAAAAAAGTACCTTTCTGGCAGACACTTCCCGGAGAAGTGTTGCAAACTTTGATTTTGGCGGTTATTTTGTACTTTGCCATTGATTCAGTGTTTGAGCGGGTTATGGTGCAGAATATTAGCATGCAGCCGACACTTTATGAAGGCAACTTGATTGTGGTTAACAAATTGGCTTATAAATTGGGTGAGCTGCACACAGGTGACATTGTAATTTTTCATAATCCCAATTTTCTTGAGGAAGATTACATCAAGCGCTTGATCGGAACCCCAGGAGATGTTATCAGCGTGAGTGGTGGAGTGGTCAGCGTGAACGGTACTGAATTGAATGAACCTTACATTTCTGATCAGCCAAATTATGAAGACACGTGGACGGTTCCTGCAGATTCTATTTTTGTACTAGGTGATAATCGCAACAGTTCTTCTGATTCACACAGTTGGGGATTTGTTCCCATTGAAGACCTGGTGGGTAAAGCGCTGATTGTGTATTGGCCGCCGCAAGCTGTTAAAGTGCTTTCGCATCCTGATTTCGGGCCGGCCGTTAACTAGTTTGCGACTTTGATGGATTTCCAAACACACAAAACTGTGATATTCTTGTGGAAACAGCAGTAAAAATTGAAGAGACTTCTTTTATAAATGACAGACCTTAGCCAAATACTTCCAGATCCGGTTTTTCCATGTGCAGAGTGCCAGGCAGGCCATATGCACCGAGATTATGTCGCCTATTTCACATATTTAGGTGATGAATTAATTTCTGTTCCTGACTTTCCAGCCTGGGTATGCGATATCTGCGGACGCTGTGAATACGATGAGAATGCCTTGACCCGATTGACGCTATTATTAAGCCCTAACGCTGGCAAGACTATCACACCTTCACGCATGCTGCCAAATAGAACCAGGCCGAAATCTAAAACCCAGCGCCCTACATCACCCGAATAATCAAAACCTCCCGCCAAATTTGGGAGGTTTTTTGTGTCTTATGGCTGAGGCTTCGGCGGCTGCCAGGCCGGGTCTTTATCCGTGCTGGGCAGCATGGATAAATTCGTCTGATTCCCGCCATTTGCGTCCATGATGTAGATTTCTGCGTCACCGTCTCGATCAGAGGTGAACACGATCCACTTGCTATCAGGTGACCAGCATGGAGAGTAATCGAAACCTGTATCGGTCAGTTTTGTCGAGGTACGTCCGCGATCAGAGAAAACTGCCGTGAATATATTAGACTTGCCGGCAAACGAATGGGTATAAGCAAGCATACTGCCGTCAAAACTGATCGCAGGCTCCAAGACATTGCCTAACCGTCCTTCATTTGAGGTGCGATCAAATTTTTGAAAATCCTGTGGCGTTCGGGTTTCTTTCTTAACAATATTAAACAATGAAATCATTTGCAGAACATGAATTTCACCTGTTGAATATGTATAAAAGAGCCAATCACTATTGGGTGACCAGGCAGCATAGGTGTCTGAGAAACCCAATATGCTTAATAGCTCCTGGTTGGAACCATCTGGGGCCATCACGACCAACTGGGGTGTTTTGTCTTCACGATAATAACTGGTAAAAGCAATAAACTTGTTATTGCTTGACCAGGCAGCATGGCGATCATTACCAGGCCTTCTGCTAATATCAACGGGTTCCGTGTCAGGTTGTGTGATATCGATCATCCAAATATCATCTGCAAAAGCAGTGCCATTGGCAGACATTTGTGTACTCCAACCTGAATAGATGATCTTTGTGCCATCCGGTGACCAGGCTGGGCTCGATTTATTATCCGGGCTAAAGGTGATCTGCTTCATATTACCAGGGATTGGATTATTGTTGGCGTCGAACCCGATTTCCATGGTCCAGACTTGTTGGTATCCGTCTGCTTGGCGGTCGCTGATGAAAGCCACTTTGCCTTTATTATTAAGCTTATCAAAAGCAGCAGCATCCAGTGTGGGGATTATGGTTTCAGTGGGAGGTATTGCTTCAATTGTTGCAGTGGCTGCAACTACTACTTCACTTGTGTTGGTCGGAATGATATCGTTCTGGGCCTGCTGCGTGGCGGTGGGCAAAGCGGCAACATTGGGTTGGCCTATTAGTCCAGCGGCTTTGAGTGCCACGTATCCGCCTGTGACAATACCGGCAAAGACCAAGACGCCAACAATTATCAATAAGGCGGAGGATTTCTTTCTCACTTGTGGCGTACTGCCTGAACCGGGTTGGTTAAATGGGGTTTGAACAGGAGGTGGCACCGATGCCCGGTCAATCATTACGGTTTTTTGTGAGGCTTCACTTTCGGGCAGGGCATCGGGGTTTGTCAGGGCAGTGACGAAACTTGCCACACTGCTAAAACGCCCTTCAAGTTTGATCGAAAGCGCCTTGTCAATTGCGGCAGAAAAATGAGCCGGGATGCTGGTATTGATTTGGCTTAGTGAGATATATTCTTCTTCACCCATTAATCTGCGCGCGCTGTCAGCAGGCGGTTTGCCGGCAAAAAGATAATACAGGGTGGCGGCCAGGCTGAACTGATCTGAGTATGGCCCTGTGCGCATGCCGCTGACCTGTTCCGGGGGAGCGAATCCGGGTGAAAATGCCCATGCGCCTGTTTGTGTTTCTTGTGAGGCATCCCCGGTTTTAGCAATGCCAAAATCCACCAGCACCACATCACCAGAGGGGGTCACCTTAATGTTGGCGGGTTTGATGTCACGATGATAAATGGGAATTTCCTGCGTGTGCAGATAAGTTAGCGCGCTGCCAAGTTGAGAGGCCCATTTATTGATTTGTTCAAAAGTAAATTGTTTTTTGCTTTCAACCATTTCTTTCAGGTTTTCACCCGGGATGAAATCCATCACCAGATACTGGCTGTCGTTTTCGGTGAAATAGTCGATCACCCGCGGCAGGTTGGCGTGCTTGAGTGATGCCAGCAGCCGGGCTTCGCGGATGAACTGCGCCGATGTGTGTTGAGAGAGGTTATGGTTGGCTTTGACGGCTACCTTTGTATCCAGGCTCTCATCCATGGCCATGTAGACTTCTCCCATGCCCCCTTTGCCGAGCTGTTCCACGACTTTGTATCTGGATTTTAAAAGCATGCCCGATTCCATCGCTGTCATAACGTCACCCTCTAAAAATTGTGATTGTGATTCTGTGAAATATCATTGAATTAATCTTATAACAATATGCTGAATAATTCAAGAAAAGTTATCTTATAGAATATCCTAATCTCTTTCCTATTTCTTCGCCATCCTAGTTTCGGCAGCGTCATCGGGTACAATAGGATTATTCCAGCCACAGAGGGTATCCATGAAAGATCAAAACAAACCGATTCTCACTTTTATTCAATTTGTAAAAAGCCAGTTTGGCCCGGTTCACTTTACCTGGAAAACCCTGAGGGATTATGCACTGCTTTTAACTGGAGCCCTCATCCAGGCTTTCTCCATGCGCATGTTTCTGGTACCCGGCCTTTTGGTCAGCGGCGGAATTAGTGGTGCAGCTCAAATTATTAACCATTACGTCTCTTTCCCCTTGGGCGTGATGATCTTTCTTGGAAATGTACCCCTCTTTGTTTTGGGCTGGCGTTTTTTGGGCGGACCGCGATTCGCAATCCGCACCGCTTTTGCGGTAACCAGTTTTTCAATTCTGACGGATGTATTGGGTTTTGTCTTACCTGTCAGCGGCATCACCAATGACAGTGTGCTCAACGCACTTTTTGGTGGTGTAACGCTCGGCATCGGCCTGGGATTGGTCTATCTCGGCCAGGGCACCAGCGGCGGTTCTGATATATTAGCCCGCATTCTCAATCACCGTTTTGGCATTTCAATATCTCAGGCTTATTTAATTACTGATACGGTTGTTGTTTTGGCAGGTGGGTTTGCTTTTTCATGGCCAAACGCGCTTTATGCCCTGGTCGTCATTTATGTCAGCGGCATCGCGGCAGAAATGGTCTCTGAAGGTACGAGCATTTTCCGTACAGTTATGATTATTACTGATCAGTCTGAACAGGTGCGCAAGGTCATTCTTGATGCATTGGAGCGCGGCGTAACCATCCTGTCTGGAACAGGCGGATTCACCGGCAAGGACCGGCCGGTTTTGTATACAGTGGTTACGCGTGCAGAAGTCAACCAGTTGAAGCAACTGGTTAAGGAAATTGACCCCAACGCTTTCGTAGTGGTTGGTATTGCCCACGAAGCCCTGGGGGAAGGTTTCAAACCCCTAAATTAATAATTTAGAAAATGCAGCATGGCACCGGTTACCAGCCCGATCTGTCCGAGGTGGTAGGTGAGGTGCACATAGCTTTGACCGTATTTGACCTTTACCACAAAGCGGTCATAACCCAGCAGCGTGTCTGAAATATAAAAGAGGATGGCGCCGGTAGCGCACAAAGCTGCTGATAAAACACCCCAATCCGTGCGGAAGTTCGTTATCAGTGCAGAAAATACCATTAAGGCGAGCGTCAGTCCATACGCGACGACGGCAGCTAAGAAACGTTTGCCGCGAGGCACTTTCAAAAGGCCTGGTTTCAGTGTGCGCAAGACTCTGGCAACAGAGATCCCCACGAGAATTGCCATCAGGATGGTACCGATGGTCAGGGGAGGGGGTTGTAAATTGAAACCGATCAAAAAGCTTAGATGCGCCAATAAAAAGGATGCCAACCCTACCATAAAGTAACGGGGATTTAGCATTAAGGCAATGTCGCCTAGCAGCGAAAAAACCAATGCAACTCCAAACCAGATCATACCCCCCTGCCATTGTGTCACCTGATAGGTCCAGATGATCAAAAAGAGAAGGGTTGCCGGTTTGGCAATGTAAAGTCTTATTTTCCAACCCTTCCAGGTGGACGCCCAATCCAAAAATGCGAAGGCTATGGCGGCGAAGAAGCTCCAGGTTAGCAAATCATTTTTCCTTTCTGCCGGCAAAGCCCAGCAGTTTTAGGGCATCTGCACTGTTGCGCCAATTTTTGTTCACTTTGACGTGTAAATCCAGGTAGACCTTGCGTCCGCTCATGGATTCAATTTCCTGACGGGCGCGCATGCCGATCTTTTTGATCATTTCAGCTTTCTGGCCGATAATGATGCCTTTTTGTGAGTCGCGTTCTACGAAAATAGTCCCCACTATATATGCGCCTTCTTCTCCGCGCTCCTCGAACTCATCCACCTGTACGGCGATACAATGAGGCACTTCGTCACGAACGAATTCAAGTACTGCCTCGCGGATCAGTTCACCGGCGATATCGCGTTCATAATAATCAGTGATCGTGTCTGCATCATAGAAATGTTCACCCAGGGGCAGGGCTGCCAATACCTTGCCTTTGAGTTCTTCAAGGCCTTCTTTTGTCAGCGACGAAATCGCCACCATGTCGTTGGCCGGGAAGAGATCCAAACATGCTCTTTTGCGCTCAAGCAGCGTGTCTTCTGATATCAGGTCGCATTTTGAAAGGGTCATCAACACAGGTGGGCGTTTTCTGATGGTATTAAGGCGTTCAGCAATCAGTTTATCCTCGGGGGTTATCGGGGCACTGACATCCACCAGCCACAATACCAGGTCTGCATCATGCAGGCTTTCGGCGGCTTCCTGATTCATGAAGTCACCCAACTTGTGTTGGGGCACATGCAGTCCGGGGGTATCCACAAAGATGATTTGTGAAGTTTCAGTGGTCAAGATGCCCAATTGACGGCGTCTTGTGGTTTGGGGTTTCGCCGAGACTGCAGCGATTTTTTGATCCAGAAGTGTGTTGATCAGAGTGGATTTACCCACGTTGGGGCGGCCTACAACGGCCACGTATCCCGCGTGAAACTTGTTTTCTTCAGTCATAATTATCCTTTTTCTTGAGAGGCTGCCGCTGTGAGCGAGCCTGCGAGTGTTTTCTTGCGATTTACAATAATGATACCAAGAATAATCAATATTCCGCCAGCAAGCAGACGCCAACCTATTTTTTCATCCAGCACAATGGCTCCCAGGGTGATGCCGATTAGCGGCAGCAAGTATGTGGTCATGCTCACTCTTGAAGGGCCAATATCATTAAGCAATTTGTACCAGAGGATGCTGGCGATAAATGATCCAAGCAGCCCCAGCCAGGCAAACGCAATATAAGAGAGTGGAAGTTTTGGCAGCACAAACGGGGATTCAAAAACAAGCATGGCAGGGATGAGGAAGATTAATCCAAAAGACATCTGGCCAAATGCCTGGCTTTCTGGGCTGACACCCTTGTTCTTCAATCTGGCAAATACAGAACTGCCGCCATAAGAGAGGACGGCTGCCGTCATTGCCAGGATGCCCAAAAGTTGGCCATCGAGTCTGCCGTTGAGGCGGTCAGACATCAACATCAGCACACCGCCAAAACCGACAATCAGCCCAATAATCCTTTGAGGAGTTAACCGTTCTTCTTTGATGAAAATAGCCGCAAAAATAGCCGTCGCCAGCGGTTGTGTTGAATTCATCACGGATGCCATGCCTGAAGAGATGTGTGTCTCGCTCCAGGTGATCAGGATGAAAGGCAGGGCGACGTTGAAAAATCCCAGAAACAGATACAGCCACCAAAATTTCATAGGATGTTGTTTGCGGGTGATTAAAAAGAAAATCACAAGTCCGAGGGTGGCAAAAGACACCCTGAAAAAGACCAGTGTAATGGGGTCTACTTCTTGTAAACCGATTTTGATCCAGAAAAAAGAGGTGCCCCAGACCAGAGAAAGGCCAAAAAACTTAAACCAGTTTTTGAGCGACAATTTTATGTCCTTCCAGTTCTAACAACCACTGCTTGGTGAGAATGCCATCCGTGGCAGAGAAGCCTGTCAGGTTGCCATTGGCTGCCACCACCCGGTGGCAAGGGATGATGATGGGCATCGGGTTTCTGCCCAGTGCTCCGCCAACGGCCCGGCTGGCGCTGGGCTTTCCGAGCTTTGCCGCGATTTGTCCGTAGGTGAGGCTCTCTCCAAACGGGATGAACTGGGTGACCTCAAGCACCTGCTTTTGAAAGGGTTTAATCAGGGTCCAGTCAATGGGCAGGTTGAAAGACAAGCGCTTTCCAGCGAGATATTCGAGGATCTGTGCCATCGCCGCGTTTGCGTTTTGAAGCGCTTGCGAAGGGGAGGCATCTTTCAAATCAGCCTTGGGCTTATAGGACTTACCCGGAAGGTCAACTTGAAGGACTCCCTGAATACTGGCCGTGACACGGATGGCACCGATATCGGTTATGAGGTGATCTAGTGTTGCTAAATGATTCATGAAATGAGGTTCCGCTGATTAAAATAGAATAGAAATAATCACAAAGATATCGTAGGGTAATCGTAGGGTAAGAGTCAAGTACATCCTGAGCATAACTGATAATATATCTACAGGGCGACTTCTTTTCTTCTTCTCCTCCTTAGTAAAGAGAGCCGGGGTCGGCGTCCCCGGCTCTCAACGATTGTATCATACAGAAGGCTCAGGCCTTATGCAAACAAAGATCTCCACCAACCGATGTGTGGGGATCTTTTGTTATAAAATGGACGCCCATTTGAAGGTTTAGTGATAAACTTGTTTGGCAAAACAGGTTATTTCAAAGGAGTAAAGAATGGAAAACAGAGCCACTTATGGTGTTGATATTGCTGGTGTTCACCGCGAATTGACTTTATTCGAGATTAAACCCGGTCTACGCATTGCCATTCTCAACATTCTTGGAGATACCGAATTGGTTCAGGCTTGCGCCAAAGAACTCGCCAAGAAACTTGAAAATACACCTTGTGATGTTTTTGTCACTGCCGAGACTAAAAGCATTCCCCTGGCTTACGCCTTATCTGTTGAAATGAAAAAACCTTATGTAATTTTTCGCAAGAGTTACAAACCCTACATGGGCCACGCTCTGCACACTGAAACCTTGTCCATTACCACCGGCGAACCCCAGACGCTTTATCTTGATGAAAAAGATATCGAGCTGATCAAGGGCAAAAACGTGGTGATTTTGGATGATGTGATCAGCACCGGATCAACCCTTCAGGGCATGCGCCTCTTAACCACCAAGGCCGGCGCCAGCATCACATCTGAAGCAGCCATCTTCACCGAAGGCGAACGTGCCAAATGGGGAGACATCGTCTCTCTCGGCCACCTGCCGGTGTTCACAGACTAAAAATAATTCAGGGGTTCTGGTTAAAATATTTGTTTGTAAACTAACCTTGACAAGGTTTCAAACCTTGTCAAGGTTGCATATTAAAAACTGGATTGAACCATTAACAAGATCACTTTTAGATTCCCGGCGTAGATTACACCACGTACGCGCCGCGGCTGGCATGCGTCACAAAAACCGCAGCATTCAGGTTGGTCTTGCGCAAATAGCCTTCAGACAGATACTGCACAAACTCTTCGGCTTTGGATTGTTCAACGAGATTGACTGTACAGCCGCCAAAACCGGCTCCGGTCAACCTGGCGCCGATGCAGCCTGAAAAACCTGATGCGATTTCAACCAAAGCGTCCAGTTCAGGGCACGAGACTTCATACAAATCTCGCAAAGAGGCGTGAGTATCAAACATTATCTTGCCAAAGGTGTTTGAATCTCCTATTTCAAGGCAATGGATGGCTTGTTCTACCCGCTCAATTTCACCCACCACATGTCTGGCGTGACGATAAACGCCGTCTGAGAGTTTGCTTTTCATGTCTTCAAGTTCATCCACCGAGACGTCTCGCAAAGAGCGCACATTTGCATTGCGTTTTTGGGCAACAGCCACAGCCGCCTGGCAGTCAATAACTCTGTCGTTATAGGCGGAGGTTTGCAGCGAGCGTCTTACTGTTGAATCTGCAATCACAATGGATGTGTTTTTTGGCAGCGGCACGGATTTAAAATCCAGACTTCGGGTATCCAGCAGTACCGCATGACCTTCTACCCCGTTGGCGCAGGCAAATTGGTCCATCAATCCGCAGTTCACCCCGGCGTACTCCACTTCTGCTTTCTGGCAGTATTGAGAAAGTGTTAACCGGTCCATTGACCACCCACTCATGGCTTGCCAGAGTACCGCAAAGGCAACTTCCACGGCGGCCGAACTGCTCAACCCTGCGCCCATGGGGATGTTTGAGGTGAATTCCACTTCTGCCCCCTTGGTGGCAAAGCCGCCAGTTTGCAGACTCCAGGCCACTCCAGCGGGGTATTTTGCCCAGGAGGGAAGAGGGCTGCCGGCGGAATCCAGTTTGCCATCCAGTTTGGTTAAGTCAATTTCGACGGATTCTGCAAGGTCAAGTGCTTTGATCTTTATTAATGAATCATCGCGCGTTTCAGCGGAGAGTTTTATCGAACGGTCAATCGCTGCGGGCAATACTTTGCCGTCATTCTTGTCTACATGTTCGCCTAACAAGTTGACTCTGCCCGGTGAAACGATATGAAATTTTTGACTCATTGTGAAACCTCCGCCAGGGATGATTTGAGGATCATTTTTCTTTTTTGTTCGTGGCTCAAGCGCTTGATGGCTAATTCGCGTTTCATGGCAGTCGAACGATCAGCCTGTTCTTCAATGTAAACCAATCTAACCGGTCTGTGCAGGCGGGTATATGTAGAGCCGACTCCAGCGTTATGCTGTTTCTCCCGCCTCGTCGGATCAACCGTCCAGCCTGTATAAAAACTGCCGTCAAGGCATTCAACCATATAGCAATAGAAAGCCATATTTATTTAATCTTTAATTTTGACGGGTCACCAAACATTCTTTTTAGCAAGCCGCCAGGTTTTTCAATTTTTTCCCGATCAGATTTATCCCAGTTGCCGTTGGCGCGCAAATCTGACCATTCAGCATGGCCTTCTTTGAGATCAAGCAAAACTGCATCCAGGCGTTTGGTGTCGTTGGATTCCACCTGTTCACGTAGTGTGGCCAGGGCGGAGGTTAAACCATCCAATGCGCGGATCACATTCTCGCGATTGTTGACCAGTTCTGCAGAAGGGTTGACTAATTCACTAAACAATTGGATGGACTCGGTGGTCTGGGCATAGGAACGTGAAGCAAGTTTCTTGGCGTCTGACCAACCGGGCTGGTCGAGCGTTGCCAGCAGCACCGCTGCGGATGCGAGTTTGGGCATCAAATCGATTCGGGCAAACAAACCGTCGGCTTCAAAGACGTCAGTCAGGCAGGCGTGTGCGCCTGTGATGGCGGAGATTTCTGAAGCCATTTTCATGGCATCGGCATGCGTCTCATGGGTTGTGGCAATCACCATTTCGCAGTTGGCAAAAAGATCATCATGCGGAGTCTTCGCGTCGTACCCATTTTCTCGCAGATAAAGACCATTAATGGAGGGGATCATACTAATAAAGTGTACACCCTTGGGCAGGTATTGGGTCGCCCATTGTGAGGCAGCTAAAGCGGCGCGGTTGGTGTCGATGACGATGGCGCCTGATTTAAGGTCTTCTGCCATATCCTTGAGGGTGAGCTCAACCTGATCGGCCGGCACACAGAGCAGAATGATATCCACATCGCGTACAGCTTCATTCAAGCGGAAATTAATCTTGTCAAATGCACCGAGTGTTTCGACCTTGTTGGTGCGTTTTTGGGCGGGGTCGTGTCCGATGCGCACAAGCTTGTCTTTTACACTGCCAAGCGCCAACCCAAATGAAACGCCTGTCTGGTCCAGGCCGAGGATGGTTAACTGAAGGGTCAAGCCTAACCTCCTAAGAGAACAATCTGAAAGAAACGCAGCACAGGGGTCATGATCGAACCGAAAATATCGATGCCAAAGCGGGGTAGCACAAAAACTACAGCCAGCAAAAGAATTGGTCCGAAGGGTTTGATTTTGGCGTATTGACTTGCCCAATTTTCAGGTAAGAGAAACTCAAGGATTTTTTCGCCATCCAGTGGAGGAAGAGGCATCAGGTTGAATACCATCAGCAAGAGGTTGATCACAAAAAAAGTGATCAAGAAATCCATTATGGAAGGCAAGAATGAAACCGTCGGAAAAGCCGGAATCAAGTTAAATCGAATGGGAATTGCAGCCAGACAGGCTAATAAGAGATTTGAAGCTGGGCCGGCGATAGAAACCCACATAAATGCCGATTTGGAATGTTCACTTAGTTTTACCGGGTTGACCGGCACAGGTTTTGCCCAACCGAATCCGGCAATAATCAACAGCAAGCTGCCCATCACGTCCAGATGTTTGAGTGGATTGAGCGTTAGGCGTCCCATTTTGCGGGGAGTGTCATCACCAAACCGGTCCGCCACGAAGGCGTGTGCAAATTCATGCACGGTCAGCGCGATGATCAGGGTCAGTACGCGCGAAATAATCAATGGGGTCGAAAGGCTAAGCATTATTGATCCTCAAAAAAAGCGGGGTCTGAAGTCCAGACATCTTTCCGATTATATCATCAGGGGCTTATTGATAATTGTCCAAAACCGGGAATCTGCTTGTCAACACCGGGAATCTGGTTTTGTATTCCCGATGTCCAGGGTTAAATGTTGAAGTAACGACTTAACCAAAAAACATGGATATTCAATGCTGTAATCTGCTTTTTATTCGTTGTTTCTGCGGGTAAGGGTTGCAAGATTATAATTGCTTTATGTTTAGAGAAATAGCCATCAGTGACGTTGTAAAAATGCGCAAAGCACATCCGTGTGGTGGATTCGAGTGGAAAATAGTCCGCCTGGGTGCGGATATTGGCCTGGTTTGCCTCACCTGCCAGCACCGCATCATGCTCTCGCGTAGAGATTTAGAGCATCGGGCGAAGTCGATTACCCCAGAGGTGGTAGCGAAATCTGAATTCGAAAAATGAGTTAACTTGTGCAGCAAGTCATCCTGAAATTATTAATAAGTGAAAAGGTCTTTCTAATACCATTTAAAGTGACTTTTTTTGAGCATTACCGACTGAAAGTGACTTGGATAATCCGACTCAAAAACCACCCGATTAAACGAGACAATCTCAAACACCTTGCTTGTTTCTTCTTTCAAATGCTCGTCGGTAAAAAATGAGAAGAAGCGCTTTGGCGTATAAGCGTCATTTTCCCAAAACCCTGCAAAGTCATACCCCCCATACATGCCGAGATAAAAAATGCCGTCAGATCGTAAAAGGGAATTAATTCGCAGCAGCACTTCTGAAAATTCATGCTTGGTCAGATGCAGAAAACTGTTCATGGAATAGACAGCATCAAAAGAATGATCTGCAAATCAATCTTGGTCATATCCATAACAAGAGCATTCAACCCTTTTTGGCTGCAGAGGTCGATCATTGCTGGCGACAAATCGATACAAGTCAACTCAAACCCCTGGTCCTGAAAAAACTTGCTGTCACGTCCTGTCCCCGCGCCAATTTCAAGTAGCTTATGCTTGTGCTCTTTCTGCAATGCCGACAAAAGACGCGCGCGTTCCTCAAGTTTCCAATCCTGCATTACGCTGGATTCTCGATCTTGAGCGTATTTATCGTATGTTTCGCGTAGATTATTCTTCAAGTTGATATTTTGCACAATGAAATCCTATTGACACAACACCGATAAAGAGTCAACAACGGGCACTCCATAATCCACCAACCTTTTTTGACTTTGATGTCCATTTGGTATGAGACAACAGTCTGCACCAATGGATGCTGCCACATCAGCATCATGAGTCGTGTCGCCAATCAAGAGTATGGTTGAAGGATCAAATTTATTCCTTGTTACGAAATCTTTTCCAATATCAATTTTGCTTGAGGCGTAGTGATTGGTCAATCCGTTAATTTCTAAAAAAGTTGCATCCAAACCGTACTCTCTTATGGCTTTTTCCAGATAATTCTGTTTGCTTGCAGATAGGATGGATTGGCTTATACCAAGTTGAGCAATGTGCAGCAGTGTTTTTTGTGCATCAGACATAAGAGAACAGTGGTTTCGTTTCTTCTCATAATCGGTGATGAATTCGGTGCCGATGGATTCAAAAGATTCTTGTTCAAAATCGAAACCTAATTTTTCATAATAATCAATTATGGGGAAGGAAAATATCTCTCGATAATACTCAAGGGTAAGCGTCGATAATTTCCGTTTTACAAGAACGGTATTGATGACCTCAAGGCAAAGGTTGACGTCATCGAGCAGCGTTCCATTCCAGTCCCAAATGATGTGTTTATATTTCAGCAAATCCATTTTAATCCTTCTATTAATTTACTAATGAATAGCTCTTGAGAGTGGATACATCAAAGTCATATTTTTCCAGATGATCCACCATGAGTTGATAAGCTTGTTCATCTGTGATGGAGTCACTCTAACCAATGTGTCTTTCAATGGTTCCTGATTCCCATTTTTTGCCTTCAAAGGTTAATCTGTAGTAGTTGTCGCAATAAATTAAATTGAGGTATCCAAACTGGTAAAAAGGAGGTTTGTTGTTACCCCTCTATGAACATCCTTAATACCATTGATTGAGTTTTTCTCGACCGGACTCTTATAATGCAGTACTATTCTTCAATCTGATAATTGTTAATGCGGCGAGGTATTCTTGATCCACTAGTAAAACCGTAATATGGTTTAAACAAACAGTAATAAGCTAATTGCCATAACAATCATGCCCGCGATTAACCCGCCAATGGCCAAATGATGTTCACCATATTCCTCTGCTGTGGGCAGTAGTTCATCTAATGAGATATACACCATAATACCTGCGACGGAAGCAAAAATTATGCCAAAAGTCGTTTCATTAAAAAAGGACCTCAACAGAAAATAGCCAATAAGCGCACCTACCGGTTCAGCCAATCCAGAGAGAAAAGAAAGCAAAAATGCTTTTTTTCTGCTTTTTGTCGCATAATAAATTGGAGCTGAAACAGCTAATCCCTCAGGAATATTATGTATCGCAATTGCAATTGCAATGCTTATGCCCAGTGTGGGGTTAGCCAACCCACTCATAAAGGTTGCCAAACCCTCTGGAAAATTGTGAATCCCAACTGCTAATGCTGAAAATAGACCCATGCGTAATAATCTTTTTTTGTCTTTTTCCGATGCGTCTTCAATTTTTTTGGATACATTTAATTCATGGGGATTTTCATATGAAGGAATTAATTTGTCGATTATCGCTATGATGAAAATGCCAACAAAAAACGCAATTACCGTGACTGTGTAACCAGGTTTATCGCCAAGGGCAATACTTAAAGAATCTCTTGCCTTAACAAAAATCTCAATCATTGATACATAAATCATCACGCCGGCAGAGAAGCCGAGTGAAATGGTTAACAATTTTGGATTGAACTTCTTTGACAGGAAACCAATCAGACTGCCAACACCGGTTGCTAAGCCCGCAAATAACGTTAACATAAAAGCGAATAGTATATTGTTTTCCATGTGTATTTTGCCTTTAGAATCTACTGAGTTTGGTTAATAAGAATTTTTCGAAACTACCTATATAACCAGATGAATAAGTAAGAATTTTTTTTACAAAAATTGCATAGTAAGCAACTTGCTGAATTGTACAAATTAATACATAAAACTACAAGTGATTCCCCGTGTCAGGGTTTTTTATCAACTGATCCCAACGATGAAAAAGAAAACATGGTTGTCCAAATTCAGTGTCCCAAAATTATGAGTTCTGAGTGAAAAATTGAGAAATTGAGTAAGTCAGGTATTTAATGACCTCTGTAATCCCTTGACGATGGGACTCAATATCACAGAATATTTATTCTGCGATATTGAGTGTTGCCCTTTACCAACTGAAAATATTCCAGCCCCACGCGAACTGTCACACTTGAACTGGTTGCAACATCGTTCCGATGTCCTTTGGGAGTGCCAGTGTTGCGAGCCCGTGCTTTTCGGGCGCGGCACAAAGTCCTAGGTTCATCGGGAATCCCTACCAGGGTTTGCCCAGAAAATCTTATAGAAATCAAGTCTAAATAAAATATTTATTGGCGTTACACAATTACAACTGCAAACATTGTCATATTTTTGATTGAGTCGTTTTAGTCGTCGCGATCTTTGCGCCCCCGAGCGGTTTTTGCGAGAGGGGTCGTAGAAAAAAACGAATCACGGGTGCCTCGCGAGTCCGCGAACACGATCCGCACACCGTTTGTTGGGGCGCAGCGCGTCGCGATTTTTGCACACCCGAGCCGTTCTTTGGCGAGTGGTGCAACTAGCCCTTACTACAGCCAGTTAGGTTTTCTCCGCGACCTCGTGTTCTGTGCGCCTCAGATTTCCCCAGATTTAATGGGGCGAGCGAAGAGAGAGGGATGACCCACCCTTAAAAACGGTCCTCTTGGCGGACTTTGCGTGCCTTGGCGTTCTTTGCGAGAAAATGGTTTTCTCCGCGCCTCTGCGTGAGAAGAGGTTTTTACTTCACCTCCATCAAGACTGCCCGCACCAGCACCCTGCGCTCATACTCACCGCTGTCTTCATCATACCCTTGACAGGTGACAAGCGTCAGCCAGGCCTTCTCTTGATGCTTCATCATCGCTTTGACGTTCTCGGGTTTGACGCTGAACACCTCGCGTACTTCGTAGACATACGCCTGCCCCCAGGCGTGGAGGATCACCTGATCGCCGTATTTCAGTTTATCCAAACCGTAGAATGGACCCGGTTGATTGAGTGCGTCCCACACATGCGCGGTAAGCACTGAGTTACCCTTATATCCAAGCTGAGCGCTGCCCTCAAGCCACCCGATCTGGCTGCCCAGCCAGGTGACATCCCAATTGTCATTTTCTTTCGGTACACCGATAATCGCGGTTTCAAGTGCCAAAGCTGGCACATCAAGCCACTCCTCCCCAAGATCAGTGTAGGCAAACTGTTGTGGTTCTAGTTGTGTTATTACTCCTTGCCGAAAACCCGTAACTGGGATGAGCGGCATACTACTTGTAAAGTTATTATTCGTGGCGGATGGTGTATTAATTCCATTGCCTGGGTCAAATCCATTGTCAGATGTATTTCCGCCTGAATCAGGGTCACCCGTGCCACCATTGGTAGAGATCGAGAATGTAATTACGGAATCGGCCCCATCGTTTAAAGGGGTGCCGGCTAAATCCCTGATGGTGTGCGCGCCGCAGATAATCAGACGGTAGGTTCCTTTTGGCAGGTTTACACCGTAGTTTATTGAGAGATCTGCTGTAAAAGAAGCTGATTCATACTGGATGCTATTAATAGTAACGCGTTTGTCATCTGCTTTGGTTGTTTCACAAGTTGACGTATCAAAGGTTTGATTGGCCCCCCATTCAAGCAAACGGTAATTTAGCGGGTTATTCGCGGCGTCATCGGTGCCATCGTGCAGCACATCCTTGCTAAATTGAACGAATAAGTGATTGAGACTTTCGTTAAGGGTTTGATTGTCATGAGGCGTGAGGGTTTCGTCATTTACAACCGTTGGTGCGGCGAAACCATCTGGTGACATCCTCGTTGAAAAAGTGAAAGAGTAATCCTTGCTCATGAAATCAGGTGGATCAGCTTCATCCAGATCGTTTATTTTTTCCGCCTTTATGTTGCCCGTGCATGTGTCAGCGTACTTGAAATCCAGATTTGTACTTATTGTGAACTTAATTGGTCGTCCCTCGGTCTGGAATGAATAAACACCACCCTTAATACAAGAAACATCGACCCAACCTGTTTGAAGATTAACCGGTTCAGAAAAAGTAATATTGAATCTATTATCGACAGCAACATCGGTTGCATTATTTGGTGGAAAAATCTCAACGACGGTTGGAGGTTGATCGGTTGGCGGCGCGGTAGAAAAAGATATAAAAAAATTTTCATCCATCTCGTCAGGTGGGTCTTTGCTATCTTGGTCGTGAATCTGCGAAGCAAAAAGGGTCAACAAACAGCTTTCATTATTTGCAAAATTCACATCCGGTTTAACCACCTTGGTCTGGGAGGTTCCACTGGCAACAAATGTATGTTCTCCACTGAGAGAACACTTCAACTCAGCCCACGAATTATCAACCACTATATCTTCACTGAACTCAACACGGATTTCACTATCTACTGCTACATTGGTCGCACCATCGGTTGGCAGAATCTTGGTAACGTTTGGCGCGGCATCACGGTTTTCGACTGTTTTAAAATTGATGATTTGGTCCAGAAGCATGGCATCTGGAGGGTCCGTTAGGTCAAGATCGGTAACATATAGTGCTGTAATGGTCATTGAACAATTATCATCAGAAACGAATTTATGGTCTGGTTTAACGAGAAATGTGGATGGACCTCCAGATAAAACAAAAGTATATTCTTCTCCGCTTGAGCAGGTTATTGTTAATGCTCTCGAATCAATAGCAACTGGTTCGTTAAATGTGAGTTCAATGGTCTGATCCAAAGGTACAGAATCGGTGTCATTTGAGGGGATTGAAGATTGTAAAAAAGGGGCTGTGTCTGGATTTGTGAGGGTTGAAAAGGCCACCGAAAAATCTGAGGGCATGTTGTCTGGAGGATCATCCAAATCAAGGTCAGACACTTTTTGGGCGATAATGGTCAATGTGCAGTTTTCATCATAATGGTATTGATTTTGAGGAGTTAAAGTAAAAGTTTCTGACCCACCTGAAACATCCGCCATATGGAGCCCACTTGAAGTGCAACTAATCAAAAACCAACCAGGGGTAACGGCTACCGGCTCTGAAAATTGGACACTTAAAAGGCTGTCCAACGAAACTGCAATTGCGTTGTTAGCTGGGGACAAATTTGAGATGATTGGTGCGTCATCTGGTAAGGGGAGGGCAGAAAAACTGAAGGAATATTCTTTATCCAATAGATCAGGTGGGTCTGCAGCGTCTTGATCAGACACCTTTTCTGAAAAAATGGTGATGCTGCAAATATCACCGTTAATAAAATCCAGATTAGGGTCCACTGAAAAAATTATCGGCCCACCGCTTACCGAAAAGTTATGCTGCTTGCTAACCGAACAGGATAATGAAAGCCACCCCTCTGACAGATTAACTGGCTCTGAAAATGTAAGTGACAGGTTGGCGTCAAGTTGCACATTAACAGATGTATCTGCGGGTGTGTTGGTCACAAGGGTCGGAGCGTTATCAACGCCATTTGGGATGAGTGAAAAATCATCCACTGCCAGACCATCATTTTTTCCGAGGGCATCATTGTGGTCTCTCCACCTGATCCAGAATGTCTCACCAGGCGCGATGGTCAAACCGGTAATTGTGAATAGTTTATCTACCCTATGTCGCGGGAGGTTGCCGTCTTTATTTCCAATTTGATCTTGAAAGGGAGTCTCGAATGTAAGTTCATCGTAGATTTTCCAAACACCGTTACCTATGGTGGTAGCATTTGTGCTTAGTTCAAAAATGATCTTGTCGATGCGGCCTGTCCTCGCAAGTCGCCATTCTTCGCCGGTATATTTTATGGTCAGCGATTTCATTACTCCCCCGGTATGGTTGGTGAATGATGCACCAAAGGTGGGCACCAGATTGCTGTCTTGAATACCTCCAAGCGCCCGATCTGTTGAGCCGGTTGATCCAAAACTGTAGGTATCACCACTGCCGGAATTTCCGGTGCTTGCAAGATACCTGTTATTCGCATTAGAGCCTGACTCAGATAATACCCAACCAACCGGAAGTGAGTCTGAATCTGTGGTATTTGAAAGAGAATCAAAATTCTGTAAGTATGGCGTTCCCAGAGCAGACAATATAATGGTACTATCTGCTTTAGCCGTCGAATGATCCAAAACACCCGCTGTCATGCAAATTGCCAAAAATAACAGGATTACTCTCCATAGACCTGATCTCATTTTCCCTCCATAGAATCCGATATGAGCAAAAATATAAATCGATCCAACAATCAATAAGAATAATTGAATGATGATTTGATGACGCTAACGATAATTTTCTATTTAACAGTAAGGGGGATAATAATTATTGAAGCGCGGCTGTGTGAGTTTGGATGAATTTTTCGCGTAAAAAGAGTATAGCAAAAGGTGATTTAGATTTCTAGGAATATTCGTTCGATTTTTAAAAGTATATTCAGGGATATTTAGTGATTATTCATATTATGGTGCGTTGTCGGAATTATTCGCGCTATTACTTCCTATTAGAACTTATAGGAGATGATATACACAATGATAATAGGGGTTCCGGTACGGATTATTCTTACCCGAACCTTATCAAAATCATTTTGCCTAACTTTTTCAGTATTTCGTCCTTTTTGTGGCTTTCAACTAATAAACAGCGTTATACTCGGTATATATGCCGCCCTTAATCCAATTTGACCGCGTCACCTATCGCCACCCCGGCAGCACAGAGACCACTCCGCCGGCGCTCAACGACATCACCCTCACCATCAACCGCGGTGAGTGGGTCGCCCTGCTCGGTGCCAACGGCTCGGGCAAGACCACCCTGGCGCGCCATTGCAACGCCCTGGTTCTGCCCACAACCGGCAAGGTTCTCATAGACGGCAAAGATACTTCCACTGAAAAACTTCTGCCGCAGATCCGCTCGCAGGTTGGCATGGTCTTTCAGAACCCTGAAGACCAGATGGTCGCCACCCTCATTCAAGAAGACACCGCCTTCGGGCCTGAGAACCTGGGCATCCCCTCCGCGGAAATTCGTGCGCGCGTCACCTCATCGCTCGACACCGTCGAAATGAGCCAGTATGCACACCGTCCGCCACACTTGCTCTCAGCCGGACAAATGCAGCGCGTCGCCCTCGCCGGTGTTTTGGCCATGCAGCCCGAATGCATCATCTTCGACGAATCCACTGCCATGCTAGACCCCCGCGGGCGCATGGAAGTGATGGATCAGATGCGCCAACTTCACGACAAGGGCTTCACTGTGATCTTCATCACCCATTTTATGGAAGAAGCTGCGCGCGCCGACCGCGCCGTTGTGCTCAATAATGGTATGTTATCTTTTGACGGCAGCCCTGCTGACCTCTTTGCCGACATTCCTCTGCTCACCAGGTGCGGGCTTGAACAGCCTCTTACTTTGCAGATCATGATTGCCATCCGCACGCTCAACCCCGCCCTCGCCCACCTTTCGGATAATTTTGAACAGGCCGTCCGCGACATTCCACTCTATTCGGGCGAATTCTATGTGGCCGAACCTGCGAGACGCAGCAACGGCGCTGAAGCACTTATCTCGATTGAGCACCTCGATCACACCTACCTACCCAACACTCCTCTGGCTCAACGCGCGCTTGAAGACGTCTCGCTGACGGTTACCGCCGGTAAGGCACACGGATTTGTAGGCGCAACTGGTTCGGGCAAATCCACCCTGCTTCAGCACCTCAACGGACTTTACCGCCCACAAAGCGGAACCATCCGCGTGGGGCCTTATAACTTCTCAGATGACGCGTTGGATGTAAAAGCCCTGCGCAGGTTTGCCGGCCTTGTCTTTCAAAACCCCGAGATTTACTTCTTTGAGCAATACGTCGGTGACGAAATTGCCTACGGCCCCAAGCTGCTTTACGGGCGCGATGGTCTAAAAGAACGCGTCAAGAACGCCATGGCCCTCGTTGGCCTGGATTTTGAGACCTTCAAAGACCGTATCACCTTCACCCTCAGCGGCGGAGAAAAGCGTAAGGTGGCCCTGGCCGCCACCCTCGCCATCCAACCTCGCCTGCTTATTCTCGATGAGCCCACCGCCGGTCTCGACCCGGTCTCGCGTCATAATTTGCACGCCACCCTTAAGAAGTTTAAGGCTAACGGCATTGACCTGATTCTCAGTTCGCACAGCATGGGTGACATTACCCAACTCACCCAGAATATGACCATCATGTCTGGTGGACGCTCGCTGCGAACCGGCAACACTGCTGCTCTCTTCAATGATGCAGATTTGATCAACCAGGCATCACTGGGGCAACCCGCAGTGGTGCGTCTGGCTTCGGCTTTCCGCGCCAAGGGATGGCCGGTGCCAGTCAGCACTATGTCTAACGGACAACTGCTCGCGGCACTGCGTAAATGCTCGGGAGCCAGCGCGCATGAATGAGTTTGACTTCCTTTCACGCATCACCCTCGGCCAATATTTCCCCACGGATTCCGTGATCCACCGCCGCGATCCGCGCGTCAAGATCGCCGGTTTTACGCTTATGATTTTGTTCATCACCTTCTCGACCTCAAAAATCGGGCTGGCTATCGCTATTCTGACATTGCTCGCGGGTATCATGCTTTCAAAGGTTAAAGTTACTTTTGCCCTCAAAGGATTGCTGCCCCCGTTGCCCTGGCTGGTGATTATTGCAATCATTCAGGTCTTTTTTATCACCGGCCCCTCTGGAACACCTGCCCTGCTGACTCTCGGCAAGCTCAACATCACCATGGTCGGGGTCTGGGCGGGCATCATGCTGCTCATCCGCTTCACGGCGTTGATCTTGTGCATCAGCCTGGCTTCTTTCACCATCTCCACCACCGAGATGATCCAGGGGCTGGGTCTGCTCTTGAAACCGCTCAACAAACTGGGCTTACAAACCAGCGATCTGGTGATGGTGGTGCAGGTCATGCTGCGCTTTATCCCCTTTATGGCGCAAACGGCAGAACGCATCGCTAAAGCACAGGCCTCACGCGGCGGCAACTGGAGCAATAAAACGCGCAATGTTGTCACGCGCATCAAACAGGTGGTACCGCTGCTGATTCCCCTCTTTGTGATTAGTCTTCGCCGCGCGGAAAACATGGCTCTCGCCATGGACGCCCGCGCCTACGGCTACATGCCACAGCGCACCAGCTATTATGAATTTAGGCTGCGCTGGTCTGACGTCCTCTTCTTCTTTATATGTGCAACGATCTCACTCGCCATTTTTAGCGTGTGAGGTCGTTGTAATTCGTGAACTATGAAGTTTAGAGGTCTGCACCTTGCTTTTTGCCGATCTTAATCTGGCGAACCGCAGCCACCACAATCAATGTGATTACCGCTGAAATGCCAGCCTCGGGCAGGCCGTTGGCAATCGCCACACCCCAAAGCGTCTTCCAGACATTTTCACCCAAGACCGAGATCACCTGATCCGAGGTTCCAAAGACCAGGCCGAGCATGCCAAGCACCAGCACGGTATTGGTCAGACTTCCGACGATGCCGCTGACGATCATGCCAACCACGGGCAGTTTCTTCAGTCCCGTCCAGGCCAGCCAGGCCATCGGTCCGATCAGGATGCGCGGCAGAACCGATAATAGCGGATTGACGAACAACGGGTCAAGGGGGCCAGTTGGGCCAACCGCAGCTTGATACATGCTGAACAAGCCAAAGATCAAGCCAATGATTGCACCAACGATGGGGCCTTGAAGAATAGCGCCAATGATGGTGGGCACCTGCATGATTGAGAATGAAGCCAGCCCCCAGGGGATGAACCCCCAGTGGGTGAAGCCCAGGATGACGGTGATGGCGCCCAAGACGCCGGTAACGACAATTTTGCGAGTGCGATTTTGTGCCATGATAAATCTCCCTGCTCGTCAGAGTGATCGTTAAGAAAGCTGACTAACGAGTTCCCAGATATTTTAGCACACCAATGCCAGAAATTTTCTGGCTAATTTTTGGATTGCCATAATATTCCACCGCACCGGCGCCAGAGATTGAGACATCCAACGATTCGCTGACCAAAACGGTGGCGCTGCCCACCCCTGAGAGCTTCACCGTGGCGCGATCAGACTCCAACCGCGAAGCCTTATAACTGCCAGCTCCGCTTAAGCTGATATTCTGCTCGAGACATTTACCGGCCAGATCGATGCTGCCAACACCAGACATATCCACTTTTAGTGTATTGACGGTAAGCGTACCATAGGTCATGGTGGCAGGGCCTGAAAGTGAAAGTGTCAATGAATCCGATATGATCGAGGCAGAGTCAAGGTTGCCAACACCCGAAATGGCGAGAGACTTGATATCTTTTAACGTCAAATGAAAAGTGGCAACACCCTTGTCGATAAAATTGATACCGGTCCAATCCTTCCAATCAGCGTCATATGTAATTACCAGGATGCCTTCTTTGACCTCGGTGTGAACGCGAGAATAAATTTCAGGGTCGGCCTGGATGGTCAAACCCTCGTTCTGGCCCTGGGTGACGATGATCTTGCCAACTGCTTTAAATTGCAACCCGTTGCAACCCGAAACGGGGCGACTTTCTGTGTTGGTGTTTGAGTTATCCATTGCATGCTCCTCTAATAATTGTATTATTTACAGTATACGCTCCAATCCATTAAAGGGTTCAAAAAATTGCTTGAGCATCGTATCGACACAAGCGATATGATTTATAATCACATTATCAATAAATTTAACCTCCAAGGAGATCAAATGGCATCCAAAAATCCACCTCATTGGGATCTCACCAATGTCTACCCTTCTCTCTCTTCACCGCAATACGCCGCGGATTTCAACAAATTACAGAACCTGCTCGCTGAACAGGAAAAGTTCCTGGCCGAGAAAGTCAGCCTGGTAGATGCTTCTTCTGAAGATGCGCTGATCGCAGAAACCGCATCGGTATTGATTGAGCGCTTCAATCAGATTTTATTGGTTGCTGGCACCCTGCGCTCTTATCTTGAATCTTTTATTTCGACGGACTCTTATAATAAAGAAGCCCAGAAAAAGCTATCTGAATATGAACTGGTCGGCGTCAAAACGGATCAGGTTTTCATGCAAGCCCACGCCTGGCTGGGTAAAGTGGCTGACAAGCTGCCTGCTGCAATAAAAGCAAATGAAACGGTCAGCGCACATGCATTCTTTGTGAAAGAAGCAGCCGAACAAAGCAAGTACCTGATGTCTACGGCAGAAGAAACCCTGGCCTCTGAACTCAATTTGAGCGGCGCCAACGGCTGGGAGAAACTGCAAGGCACAGTTACCTCACAACTTAGCGTGGATTTTGACCTGGATGGCAAGGTGCAGAAGCTTCCCATGCCCGCCCTGATCAATATGCGCTCTCACCCTGAAGAAGACGTGCGCCGCCGCGGATATGAAGCCGAGAACCTGGCCTGGCCTACGGTTAAAGAATCTCTGGCCGCTGCCATCAACGGCATCAAGGGAGAAGTCAACACCCTCAACCGCCACCGCGGACGCAAAGATGCCCTCCACAGCTCGATTGATACAGCCCGCCTTGATCGCGAAACGCTTGAGACCATGCTTGAGGCCATGCATGATTCCTTCCCCATGTTCAGACGATATTTCAAGGCCAAGGCTGCCCGATTTGGCGCAAAAAAATTGCAATGGTGGAACCTCTTTGCGCCCAGTGGTGAATCAAAAACCAACTTCACATACGATGAAACTAAAAACTTCATTCTGACTCATTTTGAAGGTTTTTCACCCGACCTCAGCAACTTTGCCAAACATGCTTTTGATCACAACTGGATTGATGCCGAACAGCGTGACGGCAAACGCGGTGGTGCTTTCTGCATGGATGTGCCGGGTGTTGGAGAGTGCCGCATCTTGTGCAACTTTGACGGCTCACTCGACCAGGTATCCACGCTGGCGCATGAACTTGGCCACGGTTTTCACAATGATTGCATGGTGAAGGCCGGCAAAACCGAACTTCAGAAGAACACCCCCATGACGCTGGCTGAAACTGCCTCGATCATGTGCGAGACCATCGTGACCAGTGCAGCGCTTAAACTGGTTAAGAATCCGCAAGAAGAGCTGGCCATTCTTGAAACACAGTTGATCGGCGACTCACAGGTGATCGTGGATATCTACTCACGCTACCTGTTTGAGAAGGAAGTATTCGAGCGCCGTGAGAAATCCGAGCTAAGCGCGGACGAGTTGTGCGAGATCATGGAAAACGCTCAAAAAGCCACCTACGGCGACGGCCTGGATGACAAGTACCTGCAACAATGGATGTGGACCTGGAAGCCGCATTATTATTCGGCTGAACTCTCCTTCTATAACTATCCGTATGCCTTTGGCTTGCTCTTTGCCACCGGTCTGTATGCAATTTATCAGCAGCGCGGAGAGGCCTTCGTATCGGACTACAAGAACTTGCTGGCCAGCACCGGCGAGGGCACGGCTGCAGAACTGGCGATGCGCTTCGGCATTGACCTGCGCCAGAAAAGCTTCTGGCAGGGCAGCCTCAAGGTGATTGAGGATCGGGTTAACCGCTACTGCGAGATAAAGTAGTTCGGAAAAAATTTAACCACGAAATACGCAAAATCTTTAAAACTACGCGAACAAGACATTTATGGGGGCGGATCATCCCGCAAGGGGACGCAACCACCGCGTGATTCGCCCTGGTTTGTTAATTAGGGGCATGAGGCGTGATAGTCATTGATGGAAAAACCATTCTCACGCAGAGGCGCGGAGGTCGCGGAGAAAACCTTACTGGCCATTGTAAGGGCGCAGCACCACTCGCCAAGATTGCCCAAAAGCTTGAACTCCCCAACGGCGCCTCCGTGCTGCACATTGAACGCATCCGCCTGGGCGACAATATCCCCATCGGATTACAAATTTCATACCTGGCACTGCCTCCTGAACAAGCGATCAGTGAAACAGACCTGCAAACCAGCGGTTCGCTCTACCGCATCTTGCAAGAGAAGTTCAACATCATCCCC
>CAKMKJ010000028.1 GCA_927443345.1 uncultured Anaerolineaceae bacterium
ATGTCATTTTATGCAGCATCGTATGGCGCTAATGCCACCACAATTGGCTTACTAGGTGCGGCATATCCTGCCATGCAGGTAGTTGGTGCGCCAATCCTTGGGCGCCTTTCTGATCGTTTCGGTAGAAAGCCCATTTTAATCATTAGCCAGATAGGTACATTTTTGGGGTTCATCCTTCTGGGCTTTGCCGATGCGATATGGATGCTGTTCGCTGCTCGCCTCCTGGACGGTCTTTCAGGCGCTAATATCTCAACCGCCCAGGCCGTAATCAGCGATATTACCACTGAAAAAAACCGCACTCAGGGATTGGGGTTGGTCGGTGCTGCCTTTGGATTGGGTTTTGTGATTGGCCCTGTGATTGCTTTCCTTTCATTGGCAATCAGCGGAAACAATTATCATGTGCCTGCTTTTGTGGCGGCAGGGTTTTCACTTATTTCTATCATCATGACTGCTGTACTGCTTAAAGAAACCCATCCAGCAGGAAAAAACCTTGCCTTAACTGCACCTAGAGAAATCTCGCTAAAGCAGTTCTTTGCAACCTTGAAGAAACCTATGGTGGGTTTTTTATTGGTGATGATCTTTATTTATCAAATAGCATTTGGGGGGTTCCAACAATTACTTTCTTTGTTTACCCTCAATCGGCTTGGTTTAAATGCCTCTGGCAATTCAATCATCTTTGTTTGGGTCGGCATACTAGTCGTCTCAGTGCAAGGTTACTTCATTGGAAAATGGAGCCGCCGTTTTGGAGAAATTAAGCTCATCCGCTTTGGGTTGGCCATGCTGGTGGCAGGTTTGCTGCTAACTGCGTTAACCCCACGAGTGCCACCTCCCTGGTATTCACAAGCAGAAGTCACTACTGAATTGAGCAGCAGCCGAAACCTGCCTGGCGAAACACCTCCCACCCATAACTTACAAATTGAGGTTCCTCCAGAAACCAACAAAGGACTGCTCGGACTGGGTTGGCTATTGTTTGCCATGATCCCTGCCGCGATAGGAGGAGGGGTGCTGCAGCCTTCAGTTAATAGTTTGTTGACCCGCAAAGTCGCTGTGGAGGATATTGGCGGTACGTTGGGAATCTCGGCCTCACTATTAAGCGCAGCCAATGCACTAGCGCCAGTGGTTGGCGGCACTTTATTCCAGACCCTGGGATCAAGTGCACCTTACTTATTTGGCGCAGTTCTTTGTGCATTGCTGTTTTTTATATCAAAACAAATTTTTTCTCACCCTAGTGTGGATTAATTCAAATATTGGTAGTATAAAATTTGATAGAACCGATTAAAATAAATTGACGAGTCATTTTGAATGATGTATTCTTACAAGAATTTCTTTTGAGCAATTCGATATTGATGATTGTTGAGACCCCCTACCCAATTGTGAGAAAGGTGCAGAATGACAAATGTAGATGACATCCTGGCGGTCATTTTAGGCGGTGGAAGAGGTTCAAGACTATTTCCTTTAACCCAACAGCGCTCCAAGCCGGCAGTACCAATGGCTGGCAAATATCGATTGATCGATATTCCTATCAGCAATTGTATTAATTCTGGCATCCTTCGTATTGGTGTGCTCACTCAATTTAATTCGATCTCACTGCATCGTCATATTGTCCGCACATACAATTTCGACGCGTTTCACCAAGGATGGGTACAGATTTGGGCAGCAGAACAAACCATGGGCAACAATGCCTGGTACCAGGGGACCGCTGATGCTGTACGAAAACAGCTACCCGAAATTCGTTCTTCAAGAGCCAAATATGTTTTGATTCTGGCTGGTGATCATCTTTACCGTATGGATTTTGCGAAGATGGCAGATTTTCACGTCAGCCAAAATGCTGATATCACCGTTGCAGTTCAACCCGTCAGCAAAGAAGACGCTCCACGCTTTGGAATTTTAAAACGAGATTCCGCAAACAAAATTACCGATTTCTTTGAAAAACCAAAAGACCCTGAAACACTTGAATACGCGATGAGTCGAGATGACCCCGAAAAGCCATATCTCGGTTCAATGGGGATTTATCTCTTTAAAACGGATGTTTTAATTGACCTGCTCGAAACCAATACAGATGACGATTTCGGTGGTGAAGTAATTCCATCTGCAATTAACACCCACTCGGTTTATGGCTACGATTTTGAAGGGTTCTGGGAAGATATTGGTACCATACGCACTTTTTATGATACCAACCTTGCGCTTGCGATGCAGAATCCACCATTTAATTTTTTCGATCCATCCAATCCCATTTACAGCCATCCGCGCTTTCTACCGGGTTCTGTGATAACCAACTGTGTGATGGAAGATACGATGCTATCAGAAGGCTGTCGCATTGAAAATGCAACTATCAAACATTCGGTAATTGGTCTGCGCAGCCAAATATGCAGCGGGGTCAAGATCAAAGACTGCATCTTAATGGGAAATGACTATTATGAAAGAGATTGGGCTGCCGAAGGAAAAAAGCTGCCCCTTCATATTGGAGAAAATTGCTGTATAGAAGGTGCAATAATTGATAAAAATGCCCGACTGGGTGCAGGTGTAATCATTCGTCCTTTTCCTCTCGGAACAGAGATGGATGGCGCCCAATGGGTGGTACGGGATGGAATTGTAGTAATCCCGAAAAATTCACAAATTTTACCCGGCACAGTTATTGCGCCTGAGTGATTTTCATTTTTTAGTTTAGGAGTTAATTATATGAAAGAAAAGAAACAAGACGCCTCGCTAAAAGCGGCGGATGATCTTACTGTTGCATGGTATGCGCTTGGCGCGACTGAGGTTTTAAACCGCTTAGATACTACACCGGAAAAAGGGTTAACCGTCGCTGAGGTGGAAAACCGTCAACAAATTCACGGTCTAAATCAGCTTACAGAAAAACCGAGAGCCACTTTTTTGCAGCTCGTTTTTGCTCAATTAAAATCTTTCGTCATTATTTTGCTTATCGTTGCCTCTGTCATCTCCATGGTACTTGGAGAATGGGTGAATTCTGCAGCAATTCTGTTGATTGTGATTTTAAACGCAGTCCTGGGTGTCATCCAGGAATCTCGTGCCGAAGAAGCATTGGCTGCCTTAAAGAAAATGGCTGCTCCAGATGCACAGGTGATGAGAGATGGAAAACGTGTATCAGTCCCATCCAATCAACTGGTGCCTGGTGATATTGTTTTTCTTGAAGCTGGCAATTTCGTTCCTGCTGATCTGCGTTTACTTGAAGCAGTGAATATGCGGGTTGAAGAAGCCGCACTCACTGGTGAATCTGTTCCTGTGCAAAAGAACGCTTCACTCAGGCTTGAAGCAAAATCTTCACTCGGCGACCGTAAGAACACCGTTTTCATGGGCACAGTCATTTCTTATGGCCGTGGACACGGTGTGGTCACCAGCACAGGCATGTATACCCAACTAGGATTGATTGCCAATATGCTTCAATCTGTCAGCGAAGAACAAACACCGCTGCAAAAACGTTTGGATCAATTAGGCAAGACCCTGGGTTGGGCTTGTCTTGTGGTGTGTGCCATTGTTTTTGGCGTAGGAATCGTTGGGGGTGGCGACCCACTGGAACTCTTCATGATCGCGGTCAGCCTTGCCATCGCAGCCGTACCAGAAGGCCTGCCCGCTATCGTGACTATCAGCCTGGCGCTGGGCATGCAAGAAATGATCAAAAAACATGCACTGATTCGTCGTTTGTCTTCTGTTGAGACCCTTGGCTCCACAACTATAATTTGTTCAGATAAAACTGGCACGCTGACCCAAAACGAAATGACGGTCACAAGCATCTGGGTAGATGGGCAATTCGTTGAGGTCACCGGTCAGGGTTATGCCCCACAAGGCGAATTTAAAGTAGACGGCAATAAAGTAGATCTTAGTCTATACCCGGCGGTCAAATCAGCTTTATGGGTAGGCGCGCTTAACAATGATGCCCTGCTCGAAAAACCCGATTCAGAAGAATCTAATTCTGAATACCGTATGATTGGCGATCCTACAGAAGGCTCCATTTTGGTTGCGGCATATAAAGCCGGTGCCGGAACAAAAGACCTGAACAACGCTTACCCCCGCAAGAATGAGGTACCGTTTGATTCAGAGCGCAAACGCATGATCACCATTCACGCTATTGATAACCCCCGCTTGCAAGACATTTCTCCATTTGTTGATGACACATATAAGAACAAGCAAGTGATCGCGGTCAAAGGCGCTCCCGACGTGGTCTTGAAACTGTGCACCCAGATTCAATCAATGGATGACAAATCAACCAAAATATTGGATGATGCCGCCCGGAAACAAATTCTAGACGCCAATGATGCCATGACCAAAGATGCTCTGCGCGTGATTGGTGTTGCCTACAGACTTGTCAATGACACCCCCTCTGAATTGAACAGCAAAGAACTCGAAAAAGATTTAATCTTTGCCGGGTTGATTGGCATGATTGATCCCGCTAGACCTGAAGTAAAACCAGCTTTATTGACAGCTGCAAAAGCAGGCATCCGCACATTGATGATTACTGGTGATTATCCGAACACAGCACGCGCTATTGCTGAAAGCATTGGTCTTCTGCGACCCGGACATAAAGTACTTACCGGCGCTCAATTAGACGAAATTGACGACAAGCAATTGATTATAGAAGTGGAAGAAACCGACGTGTTCGCCCGGGTATCTCCTGAACACAAAATGCGGATCGTCAACGCACTGCAAGCCAATGGCGAAGTGGTGGCCATGACCGGTGACGGTGTCAATGATGCGCCAGCCATCAAACAAGCCGATATTGGTGTTTCAATGGGCATCACCGGCACAGATGTAGCCAAAGACACAGCCGATATGGTGCTCACCGACGATAACTATGTCAGTATTGTTTCTGCGGTTGAGCAAGGCCGAATTATTTATTCAAACATTAGGAAATTTGTATACTTTTTGGTCTCATGCAACATAGCAGAGATTATGATCATATTCTTGCCTACCGCATTTGGAAGATTTGTGTTTCCTGGATTGAGCACAGAACAACTATCACCCTTGGTGCCTATTCAATTGTTATGGTTGAACCTGATCTCTGATGGAGCACCTGCTTTAGCTCTTGGAACTGAAAAGGGTGATCCTGATATCATGGATCAAAAACCCCGTCCTAAAAAAGAACCCATAATTAACAAACAAATGTTGATTGGCGTTGCTCTTCAAACTATTGCTAAAACTACCATTACGCTTTTTGCATTCTGGATTGGTTTATCAGCAATGGAACTACCACTGGAAACGCGATTATCGGTTGCATACACCATGGCATTTCTCACACTGGCTGTATCAGAGCTAATTAGAGCATTCACAGCTCGATCAGAACGATATTCGATTTTCAAGATTGGTATTTTATCAAATAAATGGATGAACAGAGCCGTGCTTCTTTCACTGGTTCTTTTGATGGGCGTTGTCTATATACCCTTCCTCAATCCAGTGTTCCAAACTTACCCCATTGGCTGGTATGAATGGTCATGGATCCTTTCGTTAGTATTCATCCCCGCTATTGTTGACGAACTCACCAAGTGGCTTGTTTACCGAAGAGGAAAGAAAAAAGCAAATTAAGCTGGACTCAAAAAAAGTGATGGTCGTGACCATCACTTTTTTTATTTCATTATTACGTCTTTGATTGGTTTGTAAGTTTTACGATGCAAGTCACAAATCCCTGAGTGGATCAATGCTGTTTGGTGGATTTTTGTACCGTAGCCCTTATGCAAATCAAATCGATATGCCGGAAATTGATCATGTACGGCAATCATCCAGGCGTCTCTTTCAGTCTTGGCTAAAATGGATGCTGCCGCAATACTGAGGCTGCGCTGATCACCTTTAATCAATGAAGTCTGGCTTTGCTCCAAATCTGGCAGGAACAATGCGTCAATTAAAAGGTGCTCGGCTTGGCATTGCAAGGCTACAACAGCCCGCATCATGGCAAGGCGATTGGCGGGTAATATGCCCAATACATCAATTTCGCGGGTATCTGCTTGGGCCACAGCATATGACAGTGCATATTTCTTGATTAGCGAGGCAAGTTGAGTGCGTTTTTGGGGGCTAAGTTGTTTGGAATCACGAATACCAGCCAGACTGCTCTCAATGGTTGAATCACAGGGCAATATTACGGCTGCCGCGAAAACAGGTCCAGCCCACGCCCCCCGACCTGCTTCATCAATCCCCGCTACTTTGTGAATATTATTTAACCATAAACTTTGTTCAAAGCTTAGATTCGGAGCCTGGGGAATTTCAGTAAGGTCAAATTTGTTTCTCATATGAGCGGGTGCGGATAATTTTGCGTACTTTGAATAATTCTTTTATGGTACGCAAAAAATCTCTGACCACATTTACTTTACTCTGCGGCTGATAATACCAGGGGACAGGAACTTCAACGACTTTGTAACCCAACTGCCTGGCAATTGCCAAAATTTCAACATCAAAGGTCCAGCCATGAATGGATTGCAAAGGAAACAGTTTTTCTGTAACCGCAGCCGAAAAACACTTGAAGCCGCATTGTGTATCATTAATGCCGGGTAAAACCAGAACCCATACAACCATATTAAACACTCGTCCAATAATATGGCGGGTTAGGGGTTCATCATATCGAATAGCCCCTTTTGCCTCTCTTGAAGCAATTGCAATATCCACATTTTTTTGGAGGGGAGGTAGAAACCTGGGTATTTCTGTAATCGGCATCGAAAAATCCACGTCACAGAAAATGCGGTATTCGCCTGAAGCTGCCAGCATACCTTCTTTAACAGCCAATCCTTTGCCCGGCCGTTCTTCATGCAAAACCAACACGTTTTCATATTGAGAAGCATACTCACGCGCAATATCCAGGGTGCGGTCTTTGCTGGCATTTTCGACAATCACTATTTCGATTGGGTAATTTTGAGATTGGACAAACTGAGTCACTTGCTGCAAAGTCTCAGGGAGCCTTTGTTCTTCATTGTGAGCAGGCAATATGATAGAAAGGTATGGTTGTGTTTTTTGAGTCATCAAGGTTCCAGTGTTGAACAGTTTTGAGAATTATATACCGTTTCAACGCTAGAGAGTGGAATTGATGGATTTTCTTCCAGCACATCATGCCACAGCTGACAGATGGGTTGATAAGAAAGAGTTTCCCTTCTAAAGGATTCTGCTGTAAGTGCCACGGCTTCGTCAATTAGACCTGAATAAGCGTAAGATTTTATGAATGGCAAAAATTCTATAGCTTCTAGTGGAACCAAATTTTTTGAAACAGCCTGTTCATAGTAATCTATAGCCTCTTCATACTTCCCTTTACTTTGAAACAGATCACCTTTTTCAAAAAAATAACACCACGTATTTTGCGGACTTGTATCGATAATTTCAGAAAGATTATTCGTTAGCGGTCCTGTCTCTCCGATCACATCCTGGTTTGTAAGCTCACCATAATAATAAAAATTATTGATTTTTTCAGGATAAATTGCATAATAGTGATCAATAACCCATACACAGCCACCGTCAGACATAAACACGTTAACCACTTTCGACGCGGTACCCTTGAAATTAAATATTCGCAAACCATCTGTGATCTCTATTGAAGGATCCACCGCCATTTCGGCAGGATTATAATATCGCGGTGTGGTGAACCAATAATCAAGGTCAGTATTAATTGTCTCTGAATTAAACAGTAGATTTAATCCCATTGAAATGGAGTAATCCGCTTCTTTTCCTGTCGGAATTCCAGGAGAAAAAATGGTGGTTCCGGGTTCGAGACTGGGGATGCGCCACGCCAATTGAGTATAGAATGTTTTTTGACGATTAAAATCTTTGCGATACTCATTAGCCATTTGAATCTGATAGCTGATCGAAAGACCAGTGATAATGATTAAAATAATATTCCGTGTTTTTGAGCTCATTACGATGATAAAGAGTATGGTAATAAGCAAAATGGCCACCCCAAACATTACGGGGATGTCGAATCGATCTGACCATTTTCCTTTTGTGATCTGTCGTAAACTACTCCAGATGGGGAATAAACCAAACAGAATGATGGCAAGGGATAAGGTAACATTACGAAATACTTCTTTTGCCTTAAGCGATAATCCTTCCACTCGATTTTCATCCTGAAAGAAATAATGCATCACTAATGTGAATCCCACGCCTATTATTACAGATAACCAGAATGTGACACTCTTAATCTCAATGGCAGTGGGAATGATCCGATCTGTCCAAATGCCAACCATTAAGAAACGAAAATCACTGTAAATTGCCTGGAGGAAATTTACTAGTGTATCCAATGGAGCATTTACAAAATCAGTAAATAAATGAGGATAATTTGCCATTCCATAACCCAATTCAGGGTCAGGATAGATAATCATTCGCCAATAAACATAGAATCCTAAAACAGCCAGATATGGCAGCCAATGTAGTAGTGTTTTAAGCAGACTCTTACTCTTCTTTTGACCTCCATCAATAAGCAGCCAATAAATCAATAAGGGGCGCAGCAGTTCCAGGCCAACAAAGTATTCCATCGAAAACAGGTGGATAATCGTAAAAACCAGTGATAGCGGGTAAAAGAGCCAAAATTTACGCGGTTCCTTTATTGCCATAACCATAAAAAGCAATGAGAGTCCAAAAACGGTATATACTATAAAATGCGAACCAAAAGACACCGAAGCGAATTGATCAGCAAACCCAGGGAAAACCACAAAGAACACCGCGGCCCATTGAAGAAGATTCTTTTGACGCGGAAATACATTCTTAAAAGTGTAATAGAGGGTTAATGATGCTGTCCATCTGGCCAAAATTGCCGAAAGCTGCCATAAGAATGCAGAATCACGGCAAATTGGAAATAGCAGATAATATGTCCAGGATTGGAACGGTCGATCATATAAAAAATAATCCCAGACCATGGACTTTTCAGGAAGATGAGAAAGTAAAATTGGCGGCCAGTCATCCCAATAAAAACCCAATTCGGTAATGAACAAGCCATATGCAACTAGTGCAAAAGCCAACAATACAAACGGAAATACTACCGGATGAGCGTCTGAAAAACGGGAAATTTTTAAGACAACCGAAGAGATTTTTGATTTAATCATTCTAGAATAGACCGTTTTCGGGAAAAAATTAACAAAAATTGCAGTAAGTTATTGAAGCAAAAAAATACCATTAAAAAACACAGTCGGGGTGGGCGGACTTGAACCGCCGGCCCCCGCGTCCCAAACGCGGTGCGCTGCCAACTGCGCTACACCCCGAACCTCTAGAGTATAATCGGTAGCAGCACGAAACGTCAAGGATTATGGCAGCGTTATGACTGATCATCAAACCTCTTTTAACTTGTTTAACCTACTAAAAATCAGCCTTATTTTGATGGTTGGAATTTCTGCTTGCAGCTATCGCGCGCCACGTATTCAGATCACAGAAACCCCCACCCCACAGCCCGCCCAGTTAACTCCTGAAAAATCTCAGACTGAAATTCCTTCTCCTACACAAACCACGGTTCCCTGCAACGAAACCAACGGCAACGTGGTAGAGAGTGATGTTCCCTCCGAGTTACTTACTGAACCTGTAAGTGTTAAAATTTATCTTCCACCTTGTTACGACAGTCAGAGCGGGGTTAGTTACTCCGTGTTATATATGCTGCACGGACAAACAAGCATGGACGACCAATGGGTGCGTATTGGATTATTAACCAAAATGGATGAACTTATCGCTGAAAAAAAGGTGCAACCCTTTTTGATCGTGCTTCCCACTGAAATCCGTTCAAATGCTAATTCAGGCCAATCAAAATTTGGCGATGCCATCATCGAAGAAGTCATTCCATATATTGAGCAGCAGTTCAACGTTTGTTCTAAAAGAGAATGCCGAGTGATCGGTGGACTGTCTCGAGGCGGCAATTGGGCTGTTCATCTTGGTTTCTCACATCCTGAGCTCTTCAACGCAGTTGGCGCTCACAGCGCCCCTCTCTTTTACGGCGAGATCAGCAATATTCAGTTGAAAACCGCCTACGGCGAAGCCACAATAGCCCTTCCAAATTTTTATATTGATGTAGGCAATAAAGATCCAGACCATGATGACGTAATTCTATTTCTCGAAACCTTGCAAGAACTAAATGTTCCACGCAAGTTTAGCAATAACCTCGGTTATCATGATGAACCCTATTGGCATGCGCACGTTGAAGACTACCTGCTGTGGTATGACAGTCAGTTATTGCCCCCTTCACAAACACCGTAATTAATAATTGCTAATACAAATCTGGATTCTTAAAGGGAATCAAGGCAAAGATGACTGCCGGAATATAAAGATTCAACCGATCAATAGCATCACCGGTTAACAATCCAACGGCACCATTGTTTTGTTTAGAATTATTTCTAGAAAAAACAATGTCATCTGCTTCACCCAATTCAACACCCTTACGTACCAACTCTGCAAGATTTTCAGGTAGAAAAAACTCACCACTACGACCGACTCCCCTTTTACCTTCAGAGAGCACCACCACCCAGGCAAAACCACTCAAGTGTGTTCCTCTATCCATCACACCGCCTTCAATCCCCACCCAATAATCCGCTTCGGGCATGAGTTCTCGTGCACGGAGCGCACGTGCGTCTGCGCCTTCAAGGGTTTCCTCATCAGTCATGGGTTGGTCAGAAACCGTAGATGGGATTTTTAAGGTGCGCACCTCAAATGATTCGCGCGGAAACATACGTTGAAATCCATCCAGTGCAGCCTGTAATTTGACCGGGTTGGTTGAGGCGACAGAAATAATATTCATTGATTATCCTTATTTGATAAACTGGGTTAAAGTAGGGGCGGTTGGGAACCGCCCCTACATGATAACAATAAATCGAGCGAATTAGTATTTTACCTTGCGATCAAGTTTTTTGGCTTGATTAATCCAATCTGCAATCTGGGTCTCAGAAGGAAGTTTGCGGACCAATTTCTGATTTCCATTGATTTCGACCATTTTTTCATACAAATTCTTTGAGACGCGTTTACTGAGTTCAACTACGGTATCCACCCCGACTTCTTCAAGCAAATCTGAATATTCACTTCCGACGCCTTTGATGCGGTATAAGTCAGCCAGATTAACCCATTCAAGAATCAATGCTTCGCTAATGCCGGTTTTCTCAGCCAGTAATTTGCGCCCCTGTGGCGTAGCGCCTGTATCTAATAAAGCATCGGTGGTAAATATGTTTACTTTAGCCAATTTGCTTTTGTATGCTTTTCCGATTCCTTCAACATCAATAATGCCGGGCATTTCAGTCCTCCATTTTACCGATATGTTTTTCAAATTTAAGTATAGAACCTTTTTATTTTGGTTGCAACATCAAAACATCAACATTGATATCAGCGCACTCGTGTATAATAGCACGCATGAGTTTAACCCTTGCTGAAGTCGAACATATTGCCAAATTAGCCCGCCTCAACTTGACGGATGAGGAAAAATCGAGATATCGCGAGCAGCTTTCATCGATTCTGGATTATGTGACCATGCTGCAAGAGTTGGATACCACTTCAATATCGACAGCCTCAGGTGTACAGCCGGATGAATGTCTGCTGCGTGTGGATGACCCTGTTGCGCCAATGTCTACATCTGAACTACTTGAGAACTCTCCTGCCACAACCAAAAATCAATTTAAAGTCCCACCGGTGTTTGAATGAGCGCCGACCTGACCTTTCTTTCAATATTTGAAATGCAAGCAGGGCTGCGCTCTGGTGACTTTTCATGTACGGAGTTGCTTGAAGGGCACTTGCAGCGCATCCATATCTTTGAACCGCGTATTCATGCATTCATTACACTGGTTGAAGAATCTGCCCGAACCGAAGCAAAAAAGGCTGATAGCCGCTTCGTGGATGCTCGTAAAGTAAACCAAATTGATCAACTACCCGCGCTCTTGGGTATTCCCATTGCTGTAAAAGACCTGATCACAGTTAAAGATGTGCGCTGCAGTTGCGGCTCAAAAGTGTTAGGCAATTGGATCGCTCCTTTCACCGCCACGGCAGTGCAACATTTGATTAATGCCGGGGCGATCATAATCGGCAAAACGAACACCGATGAATTCGCCATGGGATCATCCACTGAAACCTCGGCATTCGGACCCACCTTCAATCCTTGGGATACCACCCGTGTGCCGGGCGGTTCCTCTGGCGGCAGTGCTGCAGCAGTAGCTGCCCGCATGGTGCCTGCAGCCATCGGTTCAGATACCGGCGGATCCATCCGCCAACCAGCCGCTTTTTGCGGTGTGACCGGCATGAAACCCAGCTACGGCCGTGTGTCGCGCTACGGACTGGTTGCTTATGGTTCATCACTGGATTCAATGGGTGCTTTTGCTCGCAGCGGCGCTGAAACAGCACTGTTGATTGGAATCATGGCCGGACTGGACAAAATGGATTCCACATCTGCGGCTCAGCCCGTGCCAGATTACCTCAAAAAGATAGAAAACGGCATAAAGAGATTGCGCCTAGGCGTGCCGCGCGAATATTTTATCGAAGGCATCCAGCCCGAGATAAGTAACACCATTAAAGAGTCAATAGAGACATACCGCTCGCTGGGTGCTGAAATTATTGAGATCAGCCTGCCTCACACCAAATATGCACTCCCTGTTTATTATTTGATTGCCCCGGCTGAAGCCTCTGCCAACCTGGCTCGTTATGACGGCGTCCGTTTTGGCGCACGTCAATCTACTGGCTCGATGATTGATATGTTCTTTGACACCCGCGGACAGGGTTTTGGCCAAGAGGTAAAACGCCGCATTATGCTTGGCACTTACGCGCTCTCAGCCGGTTATTACGACGCTTATTACGGCCAGGCGCAAAAAGTGCGTACTTTAATCAAACAGGATTTTGAAAAAGCTTTTGAGTCGGTAGATGTGATCGCCTGCCCGGTAACACCAACCACGGCATTCAAGGTAGGAGAGCACGGCGACGATCCGCTGGCCATGTATCTCGAAGACGTATTCACCCTGCCCGCTAATCTGGCTGGGGTGCCTGGCATTGCCTTTCCGGTTGGAGTGGATTCTTACAAGCTGCCCATCGGCATGCAGTTAATGGGAAAACGCTTTGAGGAAGAAACTTTATTCCAGGCGGTTCAAGCCTTCCAGCAATCCACCACTTTTCATCTTCAATACCCTGCTCTTTAATTATTTCTTCCAATAAAGAACAGGCGTGATATGTGAAACTGTTTATTCAAAAACACGTATATATGTGTGGAAAGGATTTAAAAAATGACAAATCAAACCACCCCTGTAAATGTTCCAAACGCTGGTCCAGGTTGTCTGGTTCGCTTGCTTTACCTTGCTTTTGTAGGCTGGTGGCTGGGTTTAATCTGGACGCTGGTTGCCTGGTTCTTAAATTTGACTATCATCGGTCTACCTCTAGGACTGGCCATGATTAACCGCATCCCCTATATCATGACGCTGAAGCCGTCACGTGTGCAAACCACGGTTGAAGTTCGAGATGGCCTAACGGTTGTCAAACAATCGGCTCCGAGGCAACTACCGTTTCTCCTGCGCGCGTTGTATTTCATTGTGATTGGCTTCTGGTTCAGCCTGGTGTGGATGCTGCTGGCCTGGATTTTTGCCACCCTAACTCTTGGTTTCGGTCTTCCTCTGGCCTTATGGATGTTCGACAGCACGCCCGCAATCACCACATTGGCAAGAAATTAACAAAATCGAGGTACACCCCAAAAACCCTTCAAAATTTGAAGGGTTTTTTGATTCCAGAAATCAATTCGCCTTTTTTCTGCTAGAATTATAAAATTACCTAACAAACAAATCGTCAGGCCGGAGTACAATTAAGAAACAATTACTTTTTCAATAATAACCTTTGAAATGGATACTGATAAATGACTTCTTCATACAAAATTGTCATCCCCATGGCTGGATTAGGTTCTCGCATGCGCCCGCATACCTGGAACCGCCCAAAACCGCTTTTATATCTGGCGGGTATGACTGTGCTGGATCACTCCCTGGATCAATTTAAAACACTTCCAGATCTGGAACATGCTGAATATGTATTCATCGTCAGCCCAAACCAGGGTGAACAAATTCAAGAACACATGCAAACCGTGCATCCCGAAAAGAAGGTGCATTTTATCGTTCAAGAACAAATGGAAGGGCAATCCAAAGCGCTATATCTGGCGAAGGACTTGTTGGATGGACCGGTATTGGTCGCCTTCTCAGACACTTTGATTGAAACTGACCTGGCCTTTTTATCTACCGAAACCGCTGACGGAGTTGCCTGGGTTAAGCCGATGGAAGATCCGCGCCGTTTTGGGGTGATTGAGTTGGATCAAAGAGGTTTTGCAACAAAACTAACAGAAAAACCAACAGACATGAGCAATAATCTGGTTGTGGTTGGTTTCTACTATTTTAAGGATGGCTGTCAACTCGTTGACGCAATAGAAGAACAGGTTCAACGCGGAAAAACACTGAAAGGGGAATATTTTCTCTCAGAAGCAATCAATATTTTATTAGAACGCGGTGCCAAGATCAAAGCCAAACAAACTGAAGTCTGGTTGGATGCTGGCATCCCGGAAGCGTTGCTCGATACCAACCGCTACCTATTAGATCACGGCCGCTGCAATTGTGAACCTCGAGAAACACAAGACGGAGTAACCATCATTCCACCGGTATCCATCCCGGCAAACGTGAAATTAAAATCTGCGGTAATCGGCCCGCACGTCACCTTGGGCGAAGATTGCGACCTTGAAAATGTAGTCATCCGCAATTCAATCATCGAAGCTGGTACCAAAATTTTGGATATGGTCATTGAAAGTTCTTTAATCGGCCGCGACGTGATTCTTGAAGGACGACCTGAACGTTTGAATATTGGCGACAATTCGTGGATGACACGTTAGTCATTTTTTTACAGGATTATTAAGGAGTAACAATGCGCGATCATTATCTTTCACGACGAGTTGCTGGAATGAAACCCTCTGGTATTCGAAAATTCTTTGACATCGCCGCCACGATGAAGGATGTGATCTCATTGGGTGTTGGAGAACCTGATTTCACCACCCCGCTGCCCATTCTTAATGCTGGTATTGCAGCTTTAAATAATGGACAAACCCATTACACATCCAACTTGGGGATTATTGAACTTCGCCGCGCGCTCTCAAACCATCTTGAAGCGCGATATGGCGTGCATTACAAACCCGAGACAGAGATAGTGATCACTGTAGGCGGTTCTGAAGCACTAAATCTGGCAGCCATAGCCTTATTAAACCCTGGAGATGAGGTCATCATCCCGACCCCATGTTTTGTTTCTTATCAGGCTGCTGTGATCATGGCTGGCGGCGTCGCCGTAGAAGTGCCTTGCAAGATTGAAAATAACTTCGATTTTGACCCGGATCAAATCCGCGCCGCCATCACCCCGCGAACCAAGGCAATTTTGGTGGGCTTTCCGAGTAATCCCACCGGGGCGGTTTCAAGCCGTGAACACCTGCTTGAAATCTCCAAGATGGCTGAGGAACATGATTTAATCGTCCTCTCTGATGAGATCTATGACCGCCTGGTCTACGGCGTGGAGCATGTGTGTTATCCGTCTTTGCCAGGCACGCATGACCGCACCTTGTTATTGGGCGGTTTTTCAAAAGATTATGCCATGACAGGCTGGCGCATCGGCTACGCTGCCGGACCTGAACACCTGATCAATGGCTTGCTGCGGGTGCATCAATTCATGGTCATGTCAGCCCCCACCGTTGCCCAGTTTGCCGGTCTAGAAGCGCTGTTGAGCGGTGAACCTTATGTGCAAAAAATGGTTGCTGAATACGACCGGCGTCGAAAATTGTTGGTCTCAGGTCTCAACCAGATCGGTTTGGCAACATTTGAACCCAAGGGCGCTTTTTACGCTTTCCCCAAAGTGGATGTGACCGGCTTGGACGATGAAACCTTCTGCGACCGTCTATTGAAAGAAGAACACGTTGCCATCATCCCCGGCAACTCGTTTGGCGCAGGCGGCGAAGGGTTTGCCCGAGCCTGTTATGCCACAGGCTATGATCAACTTGAAGAGGCGCTTGAACGTATTGAAAGGTTTGTAGGAAGACTTTAGTCAAACTCCCCGCCGGTTACAAGCGGGGAGTTTTTATTATTGATTATGTTCGTAGATCATCCTCAACCCGAGCAGGGTAAGTTCAGGTTCGACTGCGTCTATGCAGCCAACCTCACTTGAAATTAGATAGGCAAGGCCCCCGGTGGCGACCACTTTTGCCTCTCCGCCCAACTCTTTTTTCATGCGCGCAACAATGCCTTCGACCAGACCGGCAAAACCATAGATCAGACCGGATTGCAGCGAGAGGATGGTATTCTTACCAATCACATGATCCGGGCGGTGAAGATCCACTGCAGGCAGCATTGCGCCGGCGTCAAAAAGCGCTTCAGCGCCAGTACCAACACCCGGGGCAATAGCGACCCCCTCAAACACCCTTTCTTTCGAAACCGCAGAAAAGGTGGTGGCGGTGCCAAACCCGATTACAATCACCGGCGTACCAAACAAAGAGATGGCGCCAACCGCATTAGCAATCAGATCAGGGCCGACTTCTTTAGGGTTATCGGTGTTGATGCGCAAAATAGGCTTTTTCGCACTGCCGACAATGACTGCTTCAAGATCCAGGTGTCGCTTGACCAAGTCACGAAAAGCAATAGTCAGATCAGGTACCACAGATGAAATGGCGCAGCCGAGAATATCCTCTTTGCGTATATTCTCGCTGGCAAAAAGCGAAAGCAACAGTACCCCATATTCATCGGCTAATTTGCTGGTATTAGTGAAAATACGCCAATGAGCTACCAACTTCTCTTCTTCATAAAGACCAAATTTAATGTTGGTATTACCGATATCGATACACAAGAGCATGGCTGATTATCCTATCCCAATCGCGCCAAACAACGAATTGAGCCCTGAAACAAGACTGCCGAAAATGGTCACGGCTAAAACGATTAGCAATATGGTGACGATAATGTAGATCCACCCCAGCCACAAACCTGTGTTTGCCATTTTCTTGCCGCCGACCAAGCCGTCACTCCGGCGTATCAACTTTTTGGCACGCGCACCAACAAAAATGGCGATCAAAGCAGTAATAGGCGCTAAAAAAAGAGCCAGACCTAATTTCATTTCAATGAGAGCGTGAAAGAACAGCAAGATATAGCTAAGAACGCCGCTAACCACGCTGACCAGGGCAGAGATATTTAAATTTTTGGGTGTCTTCTGAACCTCAAGTTCTTCTGTCATCTCAATTCTCCTTGTATAGTGATCAATTAGATTATAGCAGGAAGATGCATGCTGATACCAGTAAGAGCATTTCACGCAAAGCGTCCACTTGCAGGATGAATTGCCCTTACTTTGTTTAAGTCAGGTTAATGATAAAATCATCTGCATTATGAAGTATGAACCCGTGATCGGTCTTGAAGTGCATGCTGAGTTGGCAAGCGCAACCAAAATGTTTTGCGGCTGCCCTGTTGTGGATACGACCCTGACTGAGCCCAACACCACAGTCTGCCCGGTATGCGCCGGCATGCCTGGCACGCTGCCGGTGCTAAACCAAAAAGCAGTTGAATATGGCATCCGCGCTGCGCTGGCATTGGAATGCGAAGTGCAGCGGGTTTCTGTTTTTGCACGAAAAAACTATTTTTACCCCGACATCCCTAAAGGCTATCAAATCTCACAATATGAACTGCCGTTGGCAACTAATGGACGGTTGGTTGTGGACACACCTCAAGGCGAAAGCGTCATCCGCGTCAGGCGGGCGCATCTCGAAGAAGACACTGGCAAACTCAGCCACATCCACGAAGGCAGCGAGGACTATTCGCTGGTGGATCTCAACCGTGCAGGGGTGCCGCTGCTCGAGATCGTCTCTGAGCCGGATATGCACTCAATTGAAGAAGTACGCGGCTATGCCACCAGTTTGCGCGCCATCTTGAAAGAGATCGGCGTCAATTCAGGTGATATGGAAAAAGGCGTCATCCGCTTTGAAGCCAACGTCTCCATCCGCCCGGTGGGAAGCACGGAACTGGGCACGCGCACCGAGATCAAGAACCTGAATTCTTTCCGCGCCATGGAACGCGGTATCCTTTATGAACTTGATCGCCAGGCCAAACTGCTGGACAGCGGTCAATCCGTGGCACAAGAAACCCTGGGCTGGAATGAAGCCGAACAGAAAACTTATTCGCAGCGCTCCAAAGAAGACGCGCACGATTACCGTTACTTCCCTGAACCTGATCTGCCGCCGCTGGTGGTTGAAAAGGAATGGGTCGAAGAAATCAGGGCGACACTGCCAGAACTTCCGCGCACCAAGAGCTTGCGACTTCAGAATCAGTTTGGCCTCAACCGCGTGGATGCCTTTAAGATCGCGGCTGAACGCGAATTCTGCGACTTTTTTGAGGCATGCGTCAAGGCTCAGAGAATACCAAACACAAAATCTGTTGCTTCCTGGCTCACCGGTGAATTGTTTGCCTGGTTAAACCTCTCGGGTAAAAACTTTGTTGAGATTAAAGTGACTCCCAAAGGATTAGCAGAATTGATAGACCTGGTGCAAGAGGGCTTGATTAACCAGAACACAGCCAAAGCCGTGTTTGTGAAAATGCTTGAAAGCGGCGCCTCCGCCGGAGAGATCGTCAAAGCTGAAGGGTTGGCTCAAACCTCGGATGGCGATGCGATTGCCAAAATGGTCAGCGAGGTCATTTCCGCTTACCCGGAAGAGCTGGCAAGTTACAAATCTGGCAAAGAAACCCTATCGAATTGGTTCTTCGGTCAGGTTATGAAAGCTGCCAGCGGCAAAGCCAACCCGACCGTGCTGAAAAGCGAACTTGAGAAGCAGCTTCAGCAGCATAAATTAAATAGCTAGCTTCTTGCTCTAATAAGGGATATAAACGGATTGTAAAAATTTTTACAATCCGTTTTTTTAATAACTTAATGGGTATTAATGGAGTGAAAAATCCAGCAGGTCACAATAAAACGGCGTGATGTCGCTCAAGGTGCCAGGCACACGAAAGATACATGCTGATTCAGGCATCTGCATTTTTTCTTGTTTGACTGTGCACGTTTTGTCAGAAATGAGATCAACATATTCACCATCCGGGATATTAACCTTAATTTGTCCGTGTTCACCACTGACATTGAAGACACCGAATAGGTTGCCTCCCTCATGTTTCCAGACCGCCTGGATGGCAGGGGTTGCTCCTACAACGATGAATTTTCCAAATTGCTGAGCCGGGTCTTTTTTGAGTTTGGCCAAGGAGGTAAGAAAAGCAGAAAGTTCATACTTCTTCCAATCAACCTTATCAACATCAAATAGAGATGGGGTACGATTCGCAGCCGATTCTTGCCCGGCGTAAATTAAAAAAGCACCGCGGTTGAAAGCAGCAAAAGCCGTCCAGGCCAGCGCTTTATTACGCTCAGGCACAAGGTCCATAATACGCGGCTGGTCATGATTTTCAACAAAGCGTAGCTTGTTAAAGTTAGCAGGATAGATCGCATCTTGAAAACGCAGCATTTCAAGATATCGAGAAACTGGAAGTTTGTTTTTTACCACCGCCTGCCAGATGGTGACAATGTCATAATCATAGGTCATGTCAAAACCGCGTAACACCTCGCTGTCAGAAATGGCAAACAGATTCTCACGCCGGCGCCCTTCTACGAAACCGGCATGAACGGATTCAGCCAGCCAAATTACACCTGGTTTGACTTTATCCACCTGGATTCGGGCTTCCACCCAAAACGTTTCGGGGATCAAAGAGGCAACATCACAGCGAAAGCCATCCACGCCAAATTTTGCCCACTCAACCAATGTGTCGATCAAATACTTCGACAGGTCAGGGTTTGGGTGCTTCAGATCGATCACATCACTCCAATCAGGGACTGTAGTGACGGGTTTTCCAGCGGCGTTCTGGTGATACCAATCAGGATGATCGCCCACCAGCACTGAATCGTGGGCGGTGTGATTAAAGACCACATCAATCATCACTTTTAACCCGAGGGTATGCGCTTTTTCAATTAACTGAGAAAAATCAGCTTTTGTTCCGTATTCAGGATTGATTTCTCGATAATCTGAAATCGAATAGGGACAACCTAAAGAACCTTTCTTGTTGAGCTTGCCAATGGGGTGAATAGGCATGAACCACACAACATCAACACCTAACGCCTGAATTCTTTCAAGGTCATTTTCAACTTCGATAAATTTTCCATTATGTCCATGGTTGCGAACATAAACCTCATAGATGACCAAATTTCTCGTAGAAAGCGATGTGTTTTGTGCCATGCTCAATACCTCCGAATACTTTGTAAGTACAAATAATTGTCTTTCCAATATCCGGCACAATTGTAGCATTCTTCTTGCCTCTCACAGAACAGCGCCATTGTTACTTTTTCCTGCTTGTGCATCTTCTAAAATTATTTCAAATAACCTCTTGACAAAATAAAAACCCTTTGTTATTATATCGCTACACGATACATCGTTATTCGCTACAACACTTAACGATACAACGAAAGGCGTAATATGGATGAAAACAAGAAACTACAAGAACTGATCAAAAAAGCCACACCGCTTACGGAGGCCTCATACTACATATTGATCTCGCTTAAAGAGCCGCTGCATGGCTACGGTGTGATGCAAAAGGTGGATGAGTTGAGTCAAAAACGGGTACAGTTGGGCCCTGGCACCTTATATGGAGCACTCTCCAATTTGCAGACACTGGGACTGATCGAGGCTGTTGGTGAAAGTGGCGGCGAGCGGCGCAAACTTTACTGCATGACCGAAACGGGACGGTTGGTTGCAGAACACGAAGTTAAACGATTTGAAGAGCTCGCCCGGCATGGGCGGTTGTTAATGGAAATGTGAGGAGAAATATGAAAAACGAGTTAAATCCAGAGACCAAAACAGTTTTCAAAGCCATCTTTGCCTGGGAAGATGAAAAAGAAGAAAAGTGGCTCGAACAAATGGCGGCTGAAGGCTGGAAATTAACATCCGTTGCCCCCTATATCTACAAGTTCCAGCGCAGCGAACCTGAAAAAAATATTTTTCGAATGGATTATAAAAACACTCTTGATAAAGATTATCAGGAATATTTATCGATCTTTAAGGATGCGGGTTGGGAAATGTTTGCCACATATGCGAACTGGCATTACTTCAAAGTTAAACCTGAAAACGAAAAAACTCCAGAAATCTATAACTCTGGCAAAGCCAAAGCACAGAAGTATCGCCGCTTATTGCTGGGAATGGTACCTCTTTTTCCAATTTACGTGATCTTACTCAATCCCGCTTTTCGCTATTCTGAAAGTACGACTGATGGATTTTTCTATGGCTTACTGGGAGCTATAAAAATTGTAATGACACTTCTTTTGTTACTTATGGTTTATGCATTCATTAGAATTTTTGCCAAGATCAAAAAACTGGAATCAGAAAGTAAGGAATAGAATGATGAATCAAAAAATAACTACAACCAGGACCTCTTTCAAAGTTTTTCTTCCCTGGCAGGACGAAAATGAAGAAAAGTGGCTTGAAGAGTTGGCCATGGATGGCTGGATGCTGGAATCAGTGGTTCCTTTCGCTTATCGGTTTCGAAAGAGCATAGAAAAATCCACAGTCATTCGACTTGATTACAAGAACTCCTGGGATAAAGATTATCAGGTATACCTTGCCACGTTTAGCGATGCGGGATGGACGCTGCTCACTACTTTCGGTAACTGGCATTACTTCAGCACCAACCCGCAAAACGAAATGATACCTGAGATCTATAATACAAATCGAACAAAAGCCATGAAATATCGCCGGGTGTTGATTGGGCTGGCTCCGCTCATGCTGCTCATGGTTAATCCATTGGCGCACGCATTTGATTTTGGCAGCCAATCTGAGGTTACAGGATTTGATATTGGTCTCAGGGTGTTCTTTCTTCTCGCGGCAGGGTTATTCATCTATTCATTCTTGAGAGTATGCATTAAACTGATATTATTGAAAACAAACAATCGGGAATGACACTTCAGGAGTGAGCCCTTTTTTTACTCGAAAATGAAAAAGAGTCAGATATGAGAAATCAACAGATCAAAAAAGTGAACCGGGTATTCTTTTCCGGGCAGAATGAAGAAAAACAAAAATGGCTGGAACAGATGTCAGCAGAAGGCTGGCAGCTTGTATCCGATACCTCATTTGTGTATTCTTTTCAAAGAGTGACTTCAGAAATTGTCGAAAATCAATTGTCTTACAGGTCGGTTTTAGGCAAGGATTTTCAAAAGTCCCAGCCGCTGTTTCAGGAGCCCAGACAAGATTGGGATGCTTTACTCGTTGAAAGCGAACCCGCCCCCAATCGCTTGATGCTAAAGACTCCTGCTCGCGTGGATGCAAGACAAGCTGGCGACTTCACAAAGAAACGTAGACTCGCAGCAGGGGTATTTGCGCTATTTCTATTCCTGATCGTTTTGATGACCAAGATCGTCATTATTTCTACCGGAGACTTCATGTCTCTTTTCAAATTGCAGTTTTTTGCTGGCATCCTCTTTGTTGGAACCTGCCTGATCTTTGGATTAGTCATGGTATTCAAGGTTTTTATAAAAGTCATCTCACCTGTCTGCAAAACAAAGAAATAAAATTATCTGCCGCTTTAAAGAGGTTTATTAATCGGTTTAATCTGATTAATAAACCTCTTTTCTGACAATCATTACCCATTTTACGACAAAGCTCATATTGACTTGCCCTTTTAAAAAAGATACTCTTAACTTGCAAGACCTACTGGCGGAGGAAAAATTTGCAGTTTATGAGTAACATCACTGCTCACTTCAGCGGACACGGAACCGGTGTGTCCGCTCATGATTTAACCTCCCGTCAAAAATTCTTGAATCCCATCTTTAATTCGATTAATTAAGGAGAGCAGTGTATGGCAAATCAGATTAATGCATTTGAAATGGCTCAAAGACAGTTTGATCATGTAGCTGAATTATTGAACCTTGACCCACAAGTCTCAGAGATTCTGCGCTGGCCGCTGCGTGAGTTTTCTTTCCGCATTCCGGTGCGTATGGATGACGGCAGTGTGCGTGTCTTCCAGGGATTTCGTGTGCAGCACAATGACGCCCGCGGACCCAATAAAGGCGGCATCCGTTTTCACCCGGCTGAAACCATCGACACTGTGCGCGCCCTGGCCACCTGGATGACCTGGAAATGCGCCGTAGCAGACATACCGCTGGGAGGCGGCAAGGGCGGCATCATTCTTGACCCGGCCACCCTCTCCAACAGCGAAAAAGAGCGCCTGGTGCGCGGCTGGGTGCAGGTCATGTGGCGCAACATCGGCCCACGGCAAGATGTGCCCGCACCTGATGTAGGCACGACTCCCCAAATGATGGCCTGGATGATGGATGAATACTCCAAGCTGGTTGGGGCATACACCCCCGGCACAATCACCGGCAAACCCCTCGGCGGCGGCGGTTCACTCGGACGCACCGAAGCCACCGGTTACGGCGTGATCTATACCGTGCGCGAAGCCATGAAATACCTTAAACTGGACCCTGCTAAATGTACGGCGGCCATCCAGGGTTTTGGCAATGTCTCTCAATATGCAGCCATCGGCTTCACAGAATTGTTTAAAGGCAAAGTGATCTGCGTTTCATTCTATGACCGCGACGACAAAGTCTCTTACACCGTCAGCAAAGCGGACGGTATTGATCCTCATTTCTTGATGACCATCACCGACCAATATGGCTCGATAGACAAAGCCAAAGCCAAGGCTGCAGGTTACGCCATTGAAGACGGCGGTGAGTGGATCAAGAAAGATGTGGATGTGCTCATCCCCGCCGCGCTGGAAGGCCAGATCAACAACGAGACAGTCAATCTGATCTCTCCGCGTGTCAAGATCGTGGCTGAAGGTGCCAACGGCCCTACCACTCCCGAAGCAGATGAAGTCTTGAAAGCCAAAAACGTCTTCGTAATCCCTGACTTTTTATGCAACGCTGGCGGCGTGACCGTTTCTTACTTCGAGGGCGTGCAGAACGACATGAACTATTACTGGACCAAAGAAGAAGTTCTCGAAAAGCTTGACACCAAGATGACCATCGCCTTCCAGGGCGTGCTGGATATGAGCCTGAACCGCAAAGTATTCATGCGCGACGCTGCCTACATGGTGGCGATTGACCGTGTGGTCAAGGCCATGCAATTACGAGGTTGGGTGTAATTAATCACCAACTCATTTATTGGAGAAAATCGCTGGCTAATCGCTGGCGATTTTTTATTATTTCACTTTTTAATCGACTAACCCTCAAGATTTCCATAAAGTGGACTTGGCTCAAGTCCATATTGCGAGAAAATGGTCTTGGTTCAAGTTCATTTCTCAACGTGAGGGGTTATACAATGGCGCTTTCCTATCACACTGTGTATTATTTCTAGAAATAATTACGGCTGGGTAAACACGACTCTCAGGCTGCCGTAAGTGGTTTTGTTCGCAGCATCATTGCCGCAGACAGGCGCAGAAAGACCGGTGACCGGTTGGCCAGATTCGCCGATGCGGATGGTGTAGACAGCGTCAGGCTGAAACAGGTAATCTGCGTAGCCCAGGCTGATTTCGGGGTAGAGACCGGTATAAAAGGTCTCAACGCCACCTGTGGCTTGAGAGATTTCGATGCGCACGCCCGGCACGGCCTGACCGCTCGAGTCGAGGACGATGATCTGCAAGAGTGAAACGGCCGGTAGCGGGTCGCAGATAATGGTGGGCTCCTCCTGGATGACAAAAGGTGAACCCAGTGTGGGCTGCGGTGTCATGGTGGGACGGGGTGTATTGGTTGCGCCCGGTGTGTTGGCGGCAGCTTGAGGGGTCTCAGCACCGCTTGTGCCGGCATCTTCTGGTGTGGCAGGGATGATCTCGACAGCCATGGGGGTGAGCATGGGCAGCGGGGTGATCGAAAGAGAAGGTTCACTGACCGCCGCTGCCAGCAAAGCCAGTGCTCTGGCGCGTGCGTCGCTGCCGCTTTCGGCCAGCATGCTTTGCGCCTGGGCGATTACCACCTCGGCAGGATTAACGTCTTGCAGCAACGCCAATCTAGACCTGGCGCGTCCGCCATCACCTTCGGCGAGGTAGGCCTGGGCGACCATGATGCGGTATGCCTCTTTGCCCTCCGCGGATAAGGTGGAGGGGTCAGTGTTGATGTATTGCACAGGGATCACCGTCACCGAGAGAACCAGGCCTATGATCACACCTATAATCACACCTGTTAAGAGATACCATGAACCGCGATTTTCGGTCATGGCGTCACCTCCGTTGTTGGAGTTATCGGTGCTGCGTTTGAAGAAGCACCCATGGCGGTCTGGAGCAAGGTGATCAACTGCAATTCACGGGGAGAGTAACCCAACTGCTGACCGAGGATGAGCGCTTCTTTGATGCTGGCGGCAGGGTCGGATGGCTTAATATCACGCAACAAGGCAGTGGCAGTGAGCACATCTTGATCGGCGGCGAATTTCTCAGCCACCATCAAGACATAATCCGCCTGGTAGTCGCCGCGCAGAGACTCAAGGGGGGCGTTTTTGACCTGCGCGGGGATAAGCAGCCAGCCAATCACCAATCCGGCAAAAACCCCGACCAGTATGGCGATCATGAATCCGATTTGGCGCTTATTCTGCATGGGTTAATCCTTGGGCAGCATAGGAATCTTGACGCCGCGCTCTTTGGCAGCATGGATGGCTTCGGGGTAACCGGCATCCACGTGGCGGACGATGCCCATGCCGGGGTCGGCGGTTAAGACACGTTCAAGGCGGCGTGCGGCTTCGGGGGTGCCATCCGCAACGATGACCATGCCGGCATGCTGGCTGAAGCCGATGCCGACGCCTCCGCCGTGATGGAAGGAAACCCAGGTGGCGCCGTTGGCGGTGTTGATCAGGGCGTTGAGGATGGGCCAGTCGCTGACCGCATCCGTGCCGTCTTTCATGGCTTCGGTTTCGCGGTTTGGTGAGGCCACCGAACCGGCATCCAGGTGGTCGCGGCCGATGACGATGGGGGCGGAAAGCTCCCCGCTGGCGACCATCTCATTGAATTTCAGGCCGGCTTTGGCGCGTTCGCCATAGCCCAGCCAGCAAATGCGCGAGGGCAGCCCCTGGAAAGGTACACGTTCGCGGGCCATCTTGAGCCAGCGCTGCAAATGTTCATCCTCGGGGAAGAGGGCAGCCACGGCCGCGTCGGTCTTGTAAATATCCTCGGGGTCGCCCGAAAGCGCCACCCAGCGGAAGGGACCCTTGCCCTCACAGAAGAGCGGACGAATGTAAGCGGGCACAAAACCCGGAAAGTCAAAGGCATTGGTGACGCCGTTGTCAAAAGCGCGCTGGCGGATGTTGTTTCCGTAGTCAAAGACTTCCGCGCCGCGCTGCTGAAAACCGAGCATGGCTTTGACATGCATTGACATGGAATCCATGGACATTTGAACGTAGCCCTGCGGGTCTCTTCTGCGAATCATTTCGGCCTGCTCGAGGGTGAGCCCGGCGGGGACGTAGCTCATAACATCGTGAGCGGAGGTTTGATCGGTGACCACATCAGGGGTGATGCCGCGGTCATAAAGTTCGCGGAAGATAACCGAGGCGTTGCCCACCAGCCCGATGGATTTGGGCGTTTCGTTCTTGACGGCTTCTTCCACCAAGGTCATGGCTTCTTCGAGGGTATCCACCACTATATCGACATAGCCGATTTCCTGACGGCGGCGGGCGCGTTCTGGGTCCACCTCGACCACCAGGCCGACACCTTCGTTCATGGTGATGGCCAGGGGTTGTGCGCCGCCCATGCCGCCCAGACCGGCGGTGAGCACGAACTTTCCGCGCAGGGAGGGCCAGCTTTTCTTGACAGCCAAAGCGGCCAGGGTTTCGTAGGTGCCTTGCAGAATGCCCTGGGTACCGATGTAGATCCAGGAGCCGGCGGTCATTTGTCCGTACATGATGAGGCCCTTACGGGCGAGGTCGTCGAAGTGCTCTTGAGTGGCCCAGTGGGGCACCAGGTTGGAGTTGGCGATCAAGACGCGCGGAGCATCGGTATGACTTTTAAAGACGGCCACCGGTTTGCCCGATTGGACGAGCAAGGTTTCATCCGCTTCGAGAGCCTTGAGGCAGTCGATGATGGCGTCGTAGGCCTCCCAACTGCGGGCGGCCTGTCCGCGGCCGCCATAGACCACAAGGTCATCGGGACGCTCGGCCACTGCGGGGTCGAGGTTGTTTTGCAGCATGCGATAGGCGGCTTCGATCTGCCAGTTCTTGCAGGTGAGTTGTGTGCCGCGTGGGGCGCTTACAGGTCGTGGACCAGACATTCAGCCTCCGAGTGATGGAGAATTTTGTGTAATTATACGCTGAAATAAAAAGCCTGCCTCATCCAAAGTTCGCAAAGAAAATGCACGCAAAGGGCTCAGAGAAAACCTTTAAGGCTTAACCACGAAAGACGCTAAATTTTCTAAACACACAAAATTTCTTGATGCCAATAAAGGAATTTTTTGGTTGGAAACGAATGGTTCGTACCCATAAAACGAATCGGGGAAATGGTGGAAAAGATGAAAACTCGAGATCAAAAATGATTAATATTGTTGAAAAAGTGATTCGTATTTGTTCCAAAGACCCCTCTCGCTTCGCTTGGGGGCGCAAAGATCGCGAAATCGGAAACAAATACCCTTCGCTTCGCTCGGGCACAGGTAAAACGAATATTTTAGCCTTGATTGATGGTGCGGTTTTAAAAATCAATTAAAAACAATTCGACAAAACGACTCACTAAGGCGGAATGGTGGTAGAGGATTTGATCACCGCGTAGTTGAATAATTTGATTATATTAGAACAATAATTCTAATTTGTCAAGAGGCTGGATAGTGTAATTGTAAACACTCCTTTCTGAAGCAGGCGATTCGTTTATCAGAAATGGCATGGTTGAAAGCAGGTATGTCATTTTTGTTAGGTATTTATTCAGGGTCTGTTAGGGACATTGGTATCAATAATCGCATAGGATAATCTTGTGACAAAAGCTAAATAATTAATAGGAGAATATGAAATGAACAACAATAAACAACTTTTTAAACGAATGATCACGATAAGTTCATTTTTGGTAATTACAGTTTTGTTGTTAACCGCTTGCGGCAATTTTTCAATCCAGGCTTCGGCTAACCCTAATGAGAGCGGCGGCATAGACGTCAGCGCTGGTTCACAACCGGCTGCCGAAGGGAATGGTATGAATGAAACCACCATTATCCTGATTGTCGTCGGGGTTGTCATTTTGATCCTGGTGTTGATTGCACTGGCATCTCGCGGAAGATCGAAAAACGAACCGCCTTCATAATCTTTTTACCATTCGGAAACCGGGTGAAGAAATAGTGAATAAATTTTACAAAGAAGCTTGAAAAATAATATTTTCAAGACGGAGAATCCCTATGCCTTTTAATGATAAATCCCGTTTGGATCCATCGCAGGTGCAAGACCGCCGCGGACGCAGTGTTGGCCGCACGATGGCGGTTGGCGGCGGCATTGGCTTGATCATTCTCGTGGTTTCACTGCTCTTAGGCGCCAACCCTGGCGACCTGTTGGGAATGATCGCGAACGACTCATCGAGCGGCATTCAGGGTACCAGCGAGACGAGCGATCTTCAAACCGCTTGCCAGACCGGTGCGGATGCCAATAGCAGAGCAGACTGCCGCATTGTGGGCTACGTCAACAGTATTCAAGATTTTTGGACTGATGAATTTGCCGCGCAAAACGCTCAATATACTCCGGCACAGACTGTGCTTTACAGCGGGTCCACCGAGGGAGCCTGCGGTTATGCTTCGGGAGCGTCTGGTCCGTTTTATTGCCCAAGTGATCAGATGGTTTATCTGGATCTCGCGTTCTTCGAAGAGTTAACGACGCGCTTCGGCGCACAGGGGGGGCCGTTTGCAGAAGCCTACGTGCTGGCTCACGAGTATGGGCACCACGTTCAGAATCTTTTTGGTTTGCTCGACCGATCCGGTGATAATTCAACAGGCCCGAAAAGCATGTCGGTAAATATCGAATTGCAGGCCGATTGTCTGGCCGGTGTGTGGGCTTATCATGCCGCCGAAACCGGGTATTTGATGACTCCAAGTAAAGAAGAAATTGCCCAAAGCCTGGATGCAGCCTCAGCCGTGGGTGACGACCGCATCCAACGCGAGACACAAGGCTATGTATCGCCCGAGTCGTGGACGCACGGATCCTCCGAACAGCGGCGGGATGCGTTTATCGACGGCTATCAATCCGGTGATATTAATTCTTGTGAATCGCCCGGTTGGACAGGATAACCAGCATCCGCAAATAAATGGTGTGTTGCTAAACAACGGAGCATACGAGTTTTTGGTGAAAAGCAATCTCTCGCAAAGGCGCAAAGCACGCAAAGAAGTGCGTTTTATAAAAATTTAAAAAAACACGTTTACTTAAATAAACATACAATAAACGAAATACACGGAATAAAATTTACTATTAGGGTTTTCTCGCAAAGATATACGCCCGGTGGGATTGGTGTTCGACCTCTGGCGCATACGGCGCACGGACGGTGGTTTCTATGTTGTCATAGCCTGCCTGCTTGAGGTAGCCTTCCATTTCGTCGGGCTGGAACATGACGAAATCCATGGAGACATCTTGTTCAAAGAATTTGTCGATGTGGATGATGTCTGAGCCGATATGGAAGGTGAGGAGCAGCAGACCGCCGGGTTTGAGCACGCGCTTGATTTCTTTGAGGGCATCCACAATCTGATCGTGGGGGATATGGATTAGGCTGTAAAAAGCAACGACCCCCGCCCAGGAATTGTCGGGCAGTTCAAGATCAAGCATGTCACCTTGAATGAAACCGATCTGAGGATGCAGTTTGCGCGCCTCCTCGATGAAGCGAGGCGAGAGGTCAATGCCGATGACGTCTTTGACGCCGCAATGTTCATTGAGCCAGGCACCCACCTGACCAGGTCCGCAGCCCATGTCGCACACGATGCCTTTGCCGTGTACTTCATCTGCAAAACGCTGGAGCATTTCGTGGTCCATGGGTTTTTTGGCTTGTTCGTCGATGAAGGTCTGAGCGTAGGCTGAAGCGACCTTGTCGTAACCGGATTGTATGTCAGATTGAATGGGTTCCATGTGTCCTGTTTTCTGCCTCAACCCCGACCCAATGAAATGATATTGAGGTCTTCATGGGTGAAGGCTGGGGAATAAATGATCGGGTTGGAGATCGCTTCTCATTGACAGAGTGAATGGCAAATTAATTTCATGTTTGCGCCAAGTTATGTCCGTTGATAGTGTTTCTGGCAATGCTCGCGATGACAGTGGGCGGAGGGTTGTATGTCAGCGTGAACAGGTTCCATGTGATTCCCCGATCTCTGCCTCACCCCCGACCCCAACATACGAACCGTTGGGGTCTTCCCCTCCATCTTAGATGGAGAGGGGTGCAGGGGAGAGGTAACTATTTAAAAAATAGCAATTCTGTCAAAACAAATCAAAGCCCCTACAAGGCCGGGCACGGCGTGCCGTGCCACTCGCGATGTCAGAGAGATAATTTTATTCGTATTTCAACGCGGTGACGGGCACCAGGGTGGCGGCACGCAACGCGGGGTAAAGACCAGAAATTAAACCGATGACGGTGGCAAAGATCAAGGCAAAAGCCGGCAGCCAGAAGGGGGTGGAGGCAACACTCGAAAGCGGCGATCCGCCGCCTTCAGACGCCTGGCTGGCGTAATACGAGACAGCGACGATGTTCAGGATGGCGCTGGCCCCCCAACCGAAGATGACGCCGCCCAGCCCGCCAATAAAGCCGATGCCGGCTGCTTCGCCGAGGAAGATACTCATCACATCTTTATTGGTAGCACCGATTGCTTTCATCAAACCAATCTCGCGGGTGCGCTCCAAAATGGCCATAGCCATGGTGTTGGCAATGCCGATGGCCGCCACGAGGAGGGCGATAGCGCCTACACCGCCAAAGATGACTTGCAAGATGGTGAAGAAGGAGTTGATGCCCTGCACCGTGGCTTGAGGGGTGTAAGCCATGTACCCCAGGGTGTTGATCTGATCGGTGATGTCAATTACCTGCTCAGGACTTTCAACTTTGACAATTACGTTAGAGTATCCTTCTTTATTGCGATTTATACGCGTGCCACGAACCCATTCATTCCAGGCGGTAACGTCCTCCAAACGCATGAAAATACTACCGTCTGCCTGTCCGCGTGATTCTTTGAGCACGCCCACGATCTTGATCGAGTAAGTCTTCTTGATCTCGATGCCGTCTTGTGACCATTTGCTGACCACGAATTTGAGCGTTTGACCCATCAAGTCAGGCGGCTCAAGGGGTGGATCATCCGGTCTGGCTTTGGGATCATAGAAGTTACGGTTAATCCAAGACCCCACGATGGCCGTACCTTTCACCAGTTCGGTAGTGCCTGCGTTAGCCTCAAGACCCATATCCGCCAGGTCATCCAGGCTGATGCCCATCAGGCTGGAATAGCCATGCAGTTTGCCGTGGATCACATTCAAATTGCCTTGAAAATAATCTTCAACGATCACTTGTTTTACACCGGGGATGGCTTCAAACTCTTTAATGGCATTAGGGGTGAGGTATTTAATATCCTCAATTTCACCGCCGCCGCCCATCATCATGCCACCGCCACTACTTTTCACGTTATAGCCGGGATAAACCTCAATGGAGGTGAGATCGTTGATGCCCCAGAGCTGCTTGGTTGCATTTTCACGCAAACCAACCGCCAGAGACACCAGCACGACCACAGCAGAGGTGCCAATAACCACCCCGACTGCGGTGAGCAGCACCCTGCCCTTGCGCCGGCTGAGATTGTAAAAAATCAAACTTACCAGATCCAAAAATCGCATGATGGATTCCGATCCCTATCCCTTGGGGCCAGAAATGATGACGCCTGGTTCGACAGGCATTTCATCAGGCGAAAAATCACCGCCAGCGGGTTCTTTGACTCCGCTATCCAGACCAAAGAGGCCTTTGAAAAAGCGGCCAATTTTGCTCCAGAAGGTTTCAGTTTCAGGTTGGCCAATGGGCATGCCGTCTTCACCCATCATGGGGTCAGGCGTGTAAACAGGCTCAGGCATGACGTCGACATTGAGGGTTTGAACCACCTCGCGGGTGGTGTTGAAATCATCTGTGTAAGTGATGGTGACCATAATCTCAAGCGGACCTTCAGAGAAGGGCATGATTTCAGAATCGAGGGTGAAATAGCCCCCCGGGTCGAGCGCTCCAACCAGTGCCGTGTTATTCATAACATCCACACCATCGGCAGTGACGATCATATTGCCCAGTACGCTGGATTTCTTGCCAAGATTGGTGACCTGTAAAGGTAGCACGTTGGGCATGCCGGCGGTCATCATACCAGGGTCACGGTAGAAGCTGACATCCACCTGGGGCAACTGGTAGACCAACATGGTGATGACCTGGTCATCAATATAATTTTTGGATGCCGCATCTGTGTAGACAAACGAGGTTTTAAGAGTGTAAGCCCCGGGTACGGTGGTGACATTTACCACCAGTTGGAGTTTGATGGTGACTTCGGCGCCCTGAGCCACATCACCGACGACGACAATATTAGAACTGCCGAGGGGTGCGAAATTGGTCAGTTCTGCACCGGCACCGGGCTGGGGAGTGCCCTGATCATTGACGGAGTTCGCGCCGCCACCCAGCACCATGGTCACAGATTTGGCATCTGTGGTGCCGAGGTTCTTGACCTTCAGACTCAACTCAAAGATCGAACCCGGCTGCAGCGGATTAATATCCGTGGTGTTTTCGGTGATGACCAACTGCGGTTTGCTGGTGGTCTTGGGTGTAGCGGTAGCACCATAGTGTATGCCTGAGGTGACAGGTATGGAAAGGCTGAAGGTATCTGTGTAGGCTTTGCCGGTCGTGTCTAGATAAGCCACCGTAGCTTTAATCACGCCGGTTTCAACATAATCGAGCACATCTCCGACCATGAAATTCTGAGTGAAGGTCCATTTGCCGCCGCTGGGCGAGATGTTCTGGATGTATTGCACACCGCCGTTGCCCTGGGGGAAGAAGCCTTCGCCTTCGAAGGTGATATTGTTGTTGTAGGCCGTGAGCGGGCCGCGGTTTTCAAGCACCCCGGTGAGGGTGAAGACGGTGCCGACTTTGGCAAATTTGGCATTGATGCTGTAAGAAGGGATGTTCAACTGCGGTCGGTCTGATCCGCCGGTAGTTCCAGTTACTGCATGCACGATTAATGAACTGGTTGTTGCTTCATCTACTCCATCAAAATATCTAATTGATAGAATTTCACTTGTGCCTACAGCAGTAGCGGGGTGAATTGCTACTGACACCATTATGGTCGCTGTAGACTCTGCTGCAATAGTTACAGTAGACGGAGAAATTGTTGTTAAAGATGAAGTGCTGGTTGAACAAGGGGCAGTCCCAATAAAACAGGTGATATCCAAAGTTACTGCATCAGGATCACCGTTAGTAACGGTAATGGGAAAATACAGCGTTGTTCCGGGTTGGCCAGATTGTTCAAAAGAAGGTGTTGTGGCGGTGATATTTGTTGCCGCAATACCGGTGGCATTAGGCAGCGCCAGGGCAACTGCCGCGAGGATTAACGATGCCATGAGCATGATTGAAATAATTCTTTTAGATTGGTTTTTCATCATAAGTTATCCCTTTTCAAAAGGTTGGGTGAGTAATTCGGTGGCGTCTTTATAATCCGCCTCGCTGACGATGCTGCCATCCAGCAGAAAGACCATATTGGTGGCGAACTGGCGCATACGCGGATCATGTGTGACCACTATGATGGTTTTGCCGGCTTTATGCAGATCAGAAAGCAACTGCATAATGGCCAGCCCGCTGAAGCTGTCGAGGTTACCGGTGGGCTCGTCTGCCAGAATGAGCGGCGGATCATTGATCAGAGCGCGGGCCACGGCCACACGCTGCTGCTGACCGCCTGATAGTTCGGTGGGTCTATGGGTCATGCGGTCGCTCAAACCCACCAGGTCAAGCAGTTTTTGCGAACGCACTTTGCGCTCGGCAGGGTTGATACCAGAAAAACGCAGCGGAAAGGAAACATTTTCTTCCGCGGCCATGGAGGCAATCAGGTTGAAAGATTGGAAGATGAAACCCACTTTGTTGCGGCGAAACACGGCCAGCGTGTTCTCATCCAGGGTTTCAATTTCCTGTTCGTCCACGTGGATGGTGCCCGCCGTTGGCCAATCCAGACCGCCGATAAGGTAGAGCAGGGTGCTTTTGCCTGAACCGGATGGCCCCATGATGACCGTGAACGATCCGCGCTCAATGCCGATTGAAACGCCATTGAGGGCTTTCACCAGGGTTTCACCCATCTTAAAATCTTTGTGCAGCTCAGACACACGAACAAAAGGTTGATTTTTCATAAGATTGGTTAAAGAATGATTCCCTAGAAAAAGAAGGGTGTAGACGAGGTGAGTCCGCTGAGTGCAGAAGAGAGAAAGCCCGGCACAGATTGCAGCAGCATCAAGATCACCAATGAGATGGCGGTGGCCATCCAGGCGCTGGAGCGCTTCAATCCGCTCAAGGGTCTGACCCCCACCAACAGCAGGATGATCTGCCAGATGAAATAAATATCAATCAATGCCAGCAAGGCAGCGGCAAAAGCAGCAAACCCTTTGATATCCCCGGTGATAAAACCCGAAAGACCAGGGTTGCTGACCACGGTTTTGGTGACCAACATGGCAACAATCTGCACCAGGAGCCGCACCCCCAGGGGCAGCATCGACCATCCGACCAGGTTGTAAGAGCGCATGTTTTGGCTGCGGCTGCCAGCCAGGGTGAGGCTGAGATGCAGCAAGCTGCTGAGCAGAAAAAACGAGACCCACAATCCAGCCAGGCTGGTGAGAATGGGGAACACGTAGAGGAACAGCGGCGAAGTGCGATTGGCCTGGGCGTTCATAAACTGCATTTGCTGCTCTTCAGAATAATACTGAAAACTCTCGGGCATGTTCAATCCCATTTGGATGATATTGCGCTTGATCGGTCCCGCCACCAGGGCGGCAAGGATAATCAGCACAGAGATCACCACAAGCGGCGTGAGCCAGACGGACTTCTCTTGTGAGGTGATCTTTTCAATGGTCTTTCCTGGTTTCGTGATTACCGGTAATATCCATTCGAAATGGAATGGATTCTTTTTTATTTTTTCTTTGATTTCAGTTTTATTGGTTTCCATAAATCTCCCTATCTTGGCGCATATTAAATATTGACGCCAAAAAATGATTATAAGTTCCATTTTAAGAATTGTGCAGATTTGTCAAGAACCAATAAACCCCTGGTGATCACACCGCTAATGCTATAATCTTACCATTCTCGCAAGAGGTGCAAGGCATATTAATTATAATTGGGTCAGAAAAAAGGTTTGTTTATTTTGCCTCACCCCCATGAAAGTGTGTCCGTTGAAGGTGTGTGCGGCAAGACTCACGATTACAGAGGGGGTTAGTTGGGGATTCCCCCTACGGGGGACTTCGCGCTTCGCATTGACGATGAGAATGGTAAATTGATCTTGGGCTTGCGCCAAGTGTTGTCCGTTGTAGGTGTGCGCGGTAATGCTCGCGATGACAGTATGGGTTCAGGTTGGGGATCGCTTCGCATTGACAAGGCAAGTGATTAATTGACCTCAAACCTACGCCAAGATTTGAACGATAAAGGCGTGTTTGGCAATGCTCGCGATGACAGAGAGATTTTTTTAGGAGCACCAGATGTTGGTCAAAATTGGATCAGAGAACGGTTTCGTAGAAAAATCAATAGCCTGGGCGTTTGACCATCCCGGCTGTTTTGCGTATGGCGAAGATGACAAGGAAGCCATTTTACGCGTGCCGCAGGCGATGGTGGCTTATCAAGAATGGATCGGCAAGCATACGGAGGATTCGTGGCTTTCTGACCTGGGGGATTTCGACGTCAGGTTAATTGAAGCGCTTGAAAAACCCAAAGACGGATCGCCTTCGCGAGATTGGTTCCAGTTTGACGGGCAGCCGCTTAGCCAGTTGGAAGTAGAGCAAGGCCTCAAGCTGTTGAGTTGGTCGCGCGCGGATCTGCTGGATATCGCCACCTCTTTTTCAGACCAGGAACTTAATCAGACTTTTGAGGGTGAGCGCTGGTCCATCCGCGGGATTGTAGGACATATCGCCAGCGCTGAAAACTGGTACCTTGACCGACTGGGGCTGGCGGATGGGTTAAAAGAGAATCGAGAAAAGGATGTTTTTGCAAGACTGATTGAGGTAAGAAAGAGGACGGTTGAAGTGCTTCCGTTATGGGTTGGGAATGGGGAGATTCGAGAGATAGACCTCGAGAAGTGGTCCGCGCGGAAGTTGCTGCGCCGGGTCGCTTGGCACGAGATGGATCATACTGGGCACATTGTGAAGTTGATGATGTTTTTATGATTGGCGTAGGGGCAATTCATCGGGTAGGGACACGGCGCGCCGTGTCCTTACAACAAAAACGCGCCCTGCTGTATCGAAGGCGCGTTTTTAAATATGGGTGGATGAGATACGTCTAATCATTTGTTTTTGGATTCCAAACCAATGAAACTAAACGCGGCGAACATGACGCCAAAAAAACCGACTACCAGATACACTACCATGGACATTCTTGCCTTCTACTTTCCGTGCTTTTCTATTGCACCTGTTTGGATGTTAAAACACGCGTTCTAACATTTAGTAACGATATAAGATATACGCAAAAGGCATCAAAAAAGTTCCGCGTTTTTGGGAGGCAATTTTGTTTTTGATGATTAGATTATCGGATAATTTGGAGCTATATTGAATTGAAACGACGTAAAAATAGTGCCTTTCGGGTTAAATTCTGCATAAATTCGTTTATTGAAACACGCCGGCAATCTTTTCCCCGCAAAACGGACAAGCGCCCTCAAGTGTGACAAGGTTTTGGGTGATGCGATATCCGCAGCGCTGGATGAGCAGTTTCGTACACCTGGGGCAGTGAGTGTCTTCGAGCGAACCGACGCGCCCCGGAAGGTTGCCGGCATAGACGTAGCGCAGCCCGGCCTCCTGGCCAATTTCAGCGGCACGCTGCAGGTCCTCGGCAGAGGTAGGCGGAGCGTCTTGCATCTGGTAGTCGGGATGGTAGCCAGTGACATGCCAGGGGATATCCGCGGAGAGGGAGGTCAAGAAGCGCCCGGCCTGCCACATCTCTTCATTGGAATCGTTCAAGCCGGGGATGACCAGGGTGACCACCTCAACCCACAAGCCCAGTTCACGCGCCAGCTTGATCGTGTCGAGCACCGGCTGAAGACGCCCACCCATTTTGCGGTATTGGGCGTCTTGCATGCTTTTGAGATCCACCTTGAGCGCGTCAAGGTGTGGTCGGATAAAGGCGAGCGATTCGGGGGTGGCGAAACCGTTCGAGACCATGGCCGTTTTGAGTCCGCGTTTTTTGGCAAGTTTGAAGACTTCGGCGGCCCATTCGATGCTGATCAGCGGTTCGTTATAAGAGGAGGCGATGGAGGATGCGCCACCGTCCACGGCGAGGGAGACCAGTTTCTCGGCGGAGACCTTGTGGATAGAGTCGATGGAGGGGTCCGCGCAGGGATCGCGCAGCACCTGTGAAGACTGCCAGTTCTGACAGAAGGAGCAGTGGAAGTTGCAGCCCAGCATGCCGAAGGTCAGCACCTGGCTGCCAGGCAAGAAGTGGCTGAAGGGTTTTTTCTCGATGGGGTCCATCTGCGCGCCATCTACATATCCCATGGGAACCATGAGGATGCCGTCCGTGTTGAAACGCACGCCGCACAGTCCGCGTTTGTTGGGGTAGATCAGGCAGCGGTGCGCGCAAGCCTGGCAACGGAGGTCATGGTTGTCGAGGCTTTCGAAGAGGCTGCCGGGTTGGGCGAGTTTGTCGAGCGCGGAGGGGGTATCCATTGTATACATTATAGCTAAAAGATAAACCCATTTAACCACGAAAGCCACTAAAATATCCTTTGTAAAAAATTCAAAAAACGAAATAACTTTATACTAGACAATTTTCTTGATACAAACTTTTCGTGTTTGCCTTTTTGAACTGTTTTGAATTTCCCTTTAATATTTTGGTGATTTTCGTGGTTAAGACCTTTGTTTTCTAGAATAATCCATCAAGGCGAAGAGCGATGACGGATTTATTCTAGAAATAATTCGGTTTTTTGTTTAATCTTTGAGCGGCGCCCGGTAAATCTAGAGGAAGGTAAATTCAAAAAGAATAGCCGAAAAACCTATCAGCATTAGCGGAGCTCTCACAAATCCGTCGCGACACCACATGAGAAAATCGCGTATGGCTGGTGCTACAGACATGTAATAATCTTGTGGAGCGATTGTTGGCAAGAAAAACACAAAAGCCATCGTCAATGAAATGATCCACTTCATCATGGTGTTGCTGCGGTAATAAATGAATGAAATAAACCAGCCGAGACAGATCAAAAAGAAATATGACAAAAATTGAACCAACATAGCTCTCAACCAAACAATTGTCGAATCATAAAACGCATTGGTGATTGATGAGATCGGCCAAATCAAGTTGTGTACGTTCAATATCACCTGAGTTGCTATGGCAAAAACAACAGCCATTAAGCCTGCAACGGGAAGGTTAGCCAACATGAACGTTTTGCGTGAAATACCATTTGCCAACGCCACCCTGAAATGAGGACGAAAGTACAACAACCCGATAAGTAGGGAAAATACTCCGGCGGTCATCTCCACCGTCCCGGGCACGGACGATTGGCTCATATTAAAACCACCGGTGCGGTAGAAAATGTAATCCGTAAGGATCACCACGCCCAACATCACAAGAACTCCGGCGACCATCATCCACTTATGACTTTTGGTAAGGTATTGCATCGTTTGAAGTGTTCTATTCATTTTTACTGCCCCTTTCTGCTCAATTGGTCAAACTGATGAAGACGTCTTGCAGTTTGGCAGGCATCAGATCCAGGCCCAGTTGAGAAATCAGTTCGTCATCCGCAGCGGTGCGGGTTTGGTAGAGGGTGGCGGATTTATAGCGACCCAGCGTTTCGCGGCTGATAACTTTCTTGTCTACGGCATAGCGATCCACGGATTCTTGATCGCCAGAAACCGTATAGGCTAACTGCAAGATGCTATCGACAGGCTGATCAAGGAGCATGGCACCTTCCCTGAGCATGATCACATCTTCCAGCAAGCGGGTAACCTCTTCAATCAAGTGCGTAGAGAGAATGACCGTATTTGGAGCGTCGTTGTAATGTGAGATCAGTTCCTTGTAGAAGAGATCGCGGTGGTTGGCGTCCAGGCCGAGAACGGGTTCGTCATAGATGGTGATGGGCGCATCGGAAGCAAGCGTTAGAACCAGCTTCAAAATTGTCAGGTAACCCGTTGAAAGACTGCTGATCTTCTTCCTGGGTTCCAATTTAAAGCGGTCAGATAAAGAAGCAGCATAATCAAGGTCAAAGCTCGGGTAGAACCCTTTGGTGATCTTGAAAACTTCGCTCACGCGTGTCTCTTTGGGATAGAGTGTCTTTTCGGTCATGTAGAAGATGGTGCCCTGTATCTTGTCGTTTTCAATGACAGGTTCGTCGTTGATATACACTTGTCCCTGGTCGGCGAAAATACGGTTGGTGATGATGTTTAGCAGGGTGGTCTTGCCTGCTCCGTTGCGTCCAAGCAGGCCGCAGATTTTGCCGTCGCTGATCGTAGCGGTAACGTCTTTCAATGCGACTGTCTTGCCATACGCTTTACTTACATGTCTAATCTCAATGCGGCTCATTAGAAATCCTCCCTTCAGCGGGTTCGATTTTGGTCGAAGAATTTAACATCTGACTAATCTCTTCGCGCGACAATCCCAGGTTTTTGGCTTCTTCCAGTATGGGTAGTAAAAAATTCTGATAGAAGGCCTGTTTATGCTTAGCCATGATCTTTTCGTGTGCTCCCTGGCAAACAAACATGCCTACGCCGCGTTTCTTATAGATGATGCCGTCATCCACCAGCAGATTAACCCCCCGGTTGACCGTGGCGGGATTGATTTTTAAGGTTACTGCCACTTCTGTGGTTGAGGGGATCTGCGTTTCTTCTGGATAGATGCCTTTCAGAATGTTGTCTTCAATCGATTCGGCCAGTTGGATAAAGATGGGTTTTTCATTTTCGGCGTCCAACTGCATGGTTTTACTCCTTTCAATAAGCATGTGTTCCTGGTTTAGTATGTTGGTTAGTTAGTTATGTAATTAACTATATAACTAAATTTTGATTTGTCAATAGGGAGTTTGTAAAACCTATTTTTTTGACCACGAAATACAGTTCTGGTAAGGGCAATTCATGAATTGCCCTTACATCAAACTCTTTTTCTCTGTGGTTCGTGGTTAAGAATGGTTTTGTAAAGAATGTGATAAACTGACACACATGGACGAGAAAACATTAAAAACGCTTGAATTTCACAAGGTGATCGAGAAGCTGGCCGGGTTCGCTGCCTTCAGCGCGTCTGCTGAACTTGCGCACGCGCTCAGACCTGCCGCCACGCTGGCAGAAGCCCTTGAACGCCAGGCCAAGACCACCGAAGCCCGCCGT
>CAKMKJ010000029.1 GCA_927443345.1 uncultured Anaerolineaceae bacterium
AAGCACTCACATACTGCAAATTACCTAATTTGACTCCAGACGCTTTAGCGATTGATTCGGCTTCAGCAATTGCGTTGGCAATAGCCATATCACGAGCCTGCACCATGGCTTCTGCTTTATCTTGCACATCAAACGAGATGCTGTTGATGGTATTGGCACCAGATTTCACCACGGCGTCCAAAAGCGTTCCAAGTTTGGATAAATCGCGCACGGTGATGTAAACGGTATTCTCAACCACGTAATAATTGCGAGAAATAGTTCCGTCCATGCCATAATCTTGCATCGGATAAACATTAAAACTGGTGGTTTGAATATCTTTTGCATCAACGTCCAAGTCTTTTAAGGCTTGTGCAACTGCATTTGCCTGTGCATTGTTGTTATCGAGTGCGGTAGAAACATCATCTGCATCCGCTCTGACACCAACGTATATATAAGCTACATCTGGCACCAGGTAAACTTCACCGGTTCCTGAGGAACTTAAAGTGCGAACAATTGGTGCACTGCCGACTACTGCGGGAGTCGTGCTGCAAGCAGCCAGGGATCCAACGATCAAAATACTTACTAATATTACTAAGAGATTCTTTTTCATTCTTACTCCTTTTTTATATATATAACTCTACCGATAAGACGTATGAATTGCATAATAGTTCCCGGATCTTGAAAACAAAAAAGGACACGGCTCGCCGTGTCCCTACTCAAATCGGGATTGTTGTTCTAATCTATTTCTTCGATACTGATGCTGCCAATCGCCAGGTCAACCTGGATGGTGATTTCGTCAGCACCTGGTTTAGCTTCAGGTGACCGGATGGTATCACCATCCCTGACATATCCGTCTGGAATTCTCGAACTCACAATCGCTTTGTCGGTTTTGATGACTACTTCAGCACCTGCAGGCACACGGATGATCAACTCGCCAATGGCACCGCTGACCACCGCATCAACATCCATACCACCGGGCAGGGTCAGGATGGTCTGCCCCACACCCATTTCTGTCGTTATTTCGTTAACATTCATACCGGTCAAATCTATGCGCATCTGACCAACGCCCAGTTCAGCGTTTAACTGCATGTCAATTTCAGAGTTAAGGTCGAAAATCCATGGGCTGATATTGGTATTGACCGGAATGATCACCATACCGTTGCCTTCAAGTGAAAGGGTACTTTTGCCATCCACAGGGGCGGAGTAATATGGCTCAAGCGTCATTTCTTTTGGCAGACCGGCTGAACCGCTCACCAGCATGTCTTTATCTGCACCGCCAGAAATTTTCATCTCGCCCACTGCCATCGCAAAGCGAACATCCGATGAGGTGGCTTTATCAAGGGATTGCTCAAAATCGACTGACTTCAAACCTACGCTAAAAAACGGAGAAATTGTAGCCAACCAGACAATGCCGCCAACCAGTGCAAGACCGATCAAAACTCTGAAAAGGTTGCTCCAAACAGAGCCGCGGTTTCCGAAGATCACATCCAGACCAATGGCTACCAACAAGATCGGCCAAAGCCTCAAGAACAGAGCGAAACCACCAAATTCGAGATAATGAAGGTTGCCAAGCAGCATGATGGTGCCAAGACCCAACAACACCATGGGGCCAACCCAACCATCACGGCGGTAGAGGCCATCCAAACCAGCGATGATCAAAATCACCGGCCAGTATTGCATCTGATTTTCCCAAAGTGAGCCTGAGACGGTTCCGATGTTGATCAAGAAAATGAACACACCCAATGCAACCAACAACAACGGAAAGAACAAACTTCCGGGTTTCTTTTTCTCTTCCATAGCTAATCCTTTTTTGTACCGCGAATCACCAGTGCCACACCTGCCAACAGAATCAAACCTGCCCAAAGCACACCACTATCCAACCAGCTCAGCCAGGAGATGTCTAATTGCTTGAGTAAGAAGAACCCGCCAGCTAACACCAATGCGATCCCGATATAACGAGCAGCATTTTGATTGGGTTGTTTGACAGCGCTGATGAAATCGTCGCGCACCATTTCAGCGCGTTCTTTAACATCTTCACCGTCAAAGCGTTGGGGGTTGGTATCTGTATAAACATGATCCTCAAGTGGAACCACAATCCACATGATCAGGTAGATCACTGGGCCAAATCCACCCAGTAAAGTGAGTACCACGAAAAAGAGCCTGGTAATGGTGATGTCAATGTTGAGATACTTTGCCAGACCACCGCACACCCCACCCAACATTCGATCATTTTGACTTCGATAAAGTTTGTTTGTCATAACAGGCTCCTAATCTTTCTTCATGAAAGAACGCACCACAAGGTAGACACCTGCAGCCACAAATCCTACCGCCCAAATCCAACCGAAGACCGAATTAACAAGTGCGCCTGAGCCAACCAAGATCAGAGTACCCAACACAAAACAAACAGAAGCTGGGATCCAGGGCCATTTTTCGGTTTTAAGGTTCGGAAGCAGACCAAGTGCGGCAAAGGTGGCGCCGATACCCAGGAAGAAAACACCGCCTTGAAGCATACCGTGTCCGCTCTGAATACCAGCCACCAACGCGATAGTGCTTACCGCACCGGCCGGGATGACCGCCCACCAATTGGAGGGTTTAAGAAGATAAACACCTACGAATCCGAGTGCGACTGCACCCAAGAAAATGCTGCCGCCAAATTTATCAGTGAAACGAGGGGCCAGGTCGCTGCAAGCGATTAAAACTGCCAACCCAACCAGTGTGCTGCCCGGAATCAAAGCCCACCAATGTTCTTTATTAACCATAACTACATAAAGGAAAATGAGTCCGCCGGCCAGAAAGAACATGGAAACAAACAATCCGCCTATGGGAAGTTGAAAAATCTGCTGAAGCAGAAATACAATACCCGCTAAAACCAATAAACTGCCAATTAACGCTTGCTTTGATAATTTTTTCATTACTTTACTCCAATTAGTTTATGTCGACGGAACCCACTCCGCCTTCGTAAGAGATTTCAACTTTGTTGGCCGCTGTGTTG
>CAKMKJ010000030.1 GCA_927443345.1 uncultured Anaerolineaceae bacterium
TCCTGAAGGTGTTGAAATGGTTATGCCTGGTGATGATATCGCCATGGAATGTGACCTGATCATCCCAGTTGCGTTGGAACAAGGCTCCAAGTTTGCTGTTCGCGAAGGTGGTCTAACGGTTGGCGCCGGTGTGATCACTAAAATTATTGCATAGGTAGATTATGATGGCAAAACAAAAAATTCGAATTCGCTTGAAGGCTTATGATCATCGTGTTCTTGACCAATCTGCAAAACGGATTGTCGAGACAGCCGAACGCAGTGGTGCCCAAGTTGTTGGCCCAGTGCCCCTTCCGACCAGGATTGAAAAATTCACTGTTCGGCGCTCAGCATTCATTGATAAAGATTCACATGAGCATTTTGAAATTCGTACTCACAATCGGTTGATCGATGTGCTCGATCCTGATTCAAAGACAATTGATATGCTCATGCGGCTCAACATGCCCGCTGGTGTGGATATTGAAATTAAGATCTAAAGCAAGTACCGCGAATTCGTTTTTGTGATTTCGGTAGATCACCTTAAAAATTAGAAATACACCTCGCTGTTATGCCTCTTTTGAGGTATAATAGCAAGGTTTTGGGTTCCAACCCAAAAAGGCAACTCAAGAGTGGTTGTGTGAGCGCACCAGACAAAAATCAAAAGTGCCGCAGCAAATCACTGACTGAGTTGTGCAGGGATGATGCAACCAAGCCCAGGTTGACAGTCCTCGACAATAAAGATTGAAGGAGAACAACTGAGATGTTTAAAGGGCTGATCGGAAAGAAAATCGGCATGACCCAGATTTTCGATGATAATGGCGCGGCGCTACCTGTCACGCTCATCGAAGCTGGGCCTTGCTTCGTTACCCAGATCAGACGCGTTGAGACCGAAGGGTACTCTGCCGTCCAATTGGGTTTCGAAGAAGTAAAACCGAAGCGCTTGGCAGGTGGTGAATTAGGTCATCTCAAGCGCAATAACCTTGCTCCTCTTAAATACCTGAAAGAATTCCGTACCAAAGATGTTCAGGTTGCTGAGGGTGACAAGGTTGATGTCAGTTTATTCGTCGTTGGCGAAAAAGTTGATGTCGCTGGTGTTAGCAAGGGTAAAGGCTTCGCTGGTGGTGTGAAGCGCTATCATTTCGCTGGTGGACCAAAAACACATGGTCAGTCAGATCGATGGCGTGGACCTGGTTCCAATGGTGCCACAACAACCCCTGGTCGTGTATACAAGGGTTCTCGCAGACCTGGTCATATGGGCGATGTAGCCGTGACTGCGCAAAACCTTAAAGTTGTCCTGGTGGATGCCGAGAGAAACGTAATCGGCGTCAATGGCTCTGTGCCTGGTGCACGCGGCGGCCTCGTCATCATTAACGCAGCGCGGAAGAATTAATTTTTTCCGGGACCGTTTACCTGGACTAAGGGAGCATATGACAATGGAAGTTGAAGTCTTAAACATGGAAGGCCAAAAAGTCAGCACACTTGAACTACCTGCTGAAATTTTTGAAGCCCCAATTAATGTTGATCTCATGCACCAGGCTTTCGTGCGCCAAATGGCGAACGCTCACCTCGGTACGCATGAAACCAAAACCAAGAGTTTTGTCCGCGGCGGTGGAAGAAAACCCTGGAAGCAAAAAGGAACCGGTCGAGCCCGTCAGGGATCATCCCGTTCTGCACAGTGGAAAGGCGGCGGTAAGATTCATACACCGCATGTTCGTTCTTATGTGCAGGCTATGCCTCACAAAATGCGCCAGGCCGCTCTTCGTTCAGCTTTATCAGTAAAAGCATCTGAATCACAGATTGTGGTTGTAGATGATTTGAAGGTTGCTGAGCCCAAGACCCGCTTGATGGTAAAGGCCTTAAACGCCCTCGTCGGTGGCGCCACTGCTCTGGTTTTGATCCCCGCTAATGAATCCTATGAAGGTATTGTTCGCTCAACCAATAACATCCCAGATGCAAAGGTATTATCTGCAAATTACCTCAACATTCGCGACCTGTTAGTGTTTGATAAAGTGATCATGCCTCTTTCTGCCCTTGACTTGATCAAGGCAAACCTGGGATAGGAGGAGAATCTAATGAGTTCAATTTACGAAGTACTCCGCCGCCCGATTGTGACTGAAAAATCGAACTACATGGTGACCAAGCTTCACCAATATGTTTTTGAGGTTGCCAGCGATGCCAACCGCACCCTTGTTAAGGATGCTGTTGAGAAGATTTTTGATGTCAAAGTTGTACGGGTGAATATTATCAACGTCCCTGCCAAAACTGGTCGCAAAGGCCGAAGCCGCAGAATAACCGTGGTCAATTCACAATACAAAAAAGCTTTGATCACCCTAATCCCCGAAGATCGAATTCCGCTATTTGAAGGGGTAGAGTAATGGCTATTAAGATTTATAAACCTACAACCCCCAGCCGTCGTAACATGACCGGGTATAGCTTTGATGAAATCACCAAAGATAAACCCGAACGCTCTTTGATCGTTTTACGAAAGGCTCATGCTGGCCGTGATAATAAAGGCCGCATTTCTGTTCGCCACCAAGGTGGTGGAGAACGACAGTTTATCCGTATCGTGGATTTCAAACGCAATAAACTCGGAATCCCCGCGCGCGTATCTGCGATTGAATACGATCCCAACCGCACAGCCCGCATCGCATTGCTTGTTTATGCTGATGGTGAAAAACGCTACATCATTGCCCCTCTAGGTTTGAAGGTCAACGATGCTGTCATGGCTGGCCCGACTGCTGAAATTCGCCCAGGCAACAGCCTGCCCATTTCAAGCATTCCGGTGGGTACCATGATCCACAATATTGAGATGAAAGAAGGCAAAGGTGGACAGCTCGTTCGCTCTGCCGGTACTTCAGCCCAATTGCTCGCCAAGGAAGGCGACTACGCACAGGTTCGTATGCCCTCAGGTGAAGTTCGCCTGATCCGACAAAAATGCTACGCCACTGTTGGCCAGGTTGGTAATACCGACCATAGCAACATTAAGCTCGGCAAAGCCGGACGCAAACGTCACATGGGTATCAAACCGACCGTTCGTGGCACTGCGATGAGTCCCCGCGACCATCCACATGGTGGTGGTGAAGGCCGTCAGCCTACCGGTATGCCCGGTCCGAAGACACCTTGGGGTAAACCTACTCGTGGCTATCGTACCCGTCGTAATAAGAGCAGCAATCAGTATATTGTGAGACGCCGGAACGCCGGTAATCGATAAGATGCGGTTGATCTTTATCGAGAAAGAAGGACGAGGATATGTCTAGATCGCTTAAAAAAGGGCCGTTTGTAGCCCCAAAGCTTTTGAAAAAAATTGAAGCAATGAATACCAAAAACGAGAAGAAAGTTCTGCGCACCTGGAGCAGGGCCAGTACAATCTTCCCGCAGATGGTTGGTCACACCATTGCTGTTCATGATGGACGGCGGCATGTGCCCATTTACATCACCGAGAATATGGTGGGTCATCGTTTGGGCGAATTTGCCCCCACCCGCCACTTCCGCGGTCATGCCTCAGAGAAATCAACTGGAGCGAAATAACCATGGCTACTGATATTCGCGCCGAGTTAAAGAATTGCGGTGTTTCGGCTCAAAAAACCCGCCTGGTTATTGATATGGTTCGTGGCAAGAATGCCATTGATGCATTGGCGACTCTAAAATTCGCCAACAAAGTGGCAGCCGTGCACGTTGGCAAATTGATTTCCTCTGCAGTGGCAAATGCCGAAGAGAATTTCGGTGTCAGCCGAGATGATCTAATGATTTACAAAATCACTGCTGATGAAGCCCCTACGCGTAAGTGGCGCCGTTTTGGAGCCCGCGGTCGTTTCAAACCGTTGTTGAGACGCTCTTCTCACATCACGGTTGTGCTGCGAGAAAAAGAATAAATTCGAGAGGAGCAGAGAATTCCTTTGCTCCCATGAAAAGACACCAGGAGAAATTATGGGTCGAAAAGTTCATCCAATAGGTTTTCGTCTTGGCATCAACCAGCCTTGGGAAGGCAGATGGTTCGCTGAAGGAGCAGAGTATCGCAATCAGCTCCATCAAGACATCGTCATTCGCAAAATGGTTGCAAAAGAAGCTGAAAAAGCTGGCATTTCTACCATAGAGATCGAACGATACCCAGGCAAAGTCAAGGTATCGATTCATACCGCTAAACCCGGTATTTTGATCGGCAGAAAAGGTGACTCAGTTAAGAAGATCCGCACCGATCTTGAGGCACTGACTGGCAAGAAAATTGATCTCGAAATCAAAGAGATCAAGGCTCCAGATTGTGATGCTTTATTGGTCGCAAAGAACATCGCTGGACAGATCGAACGTCGCGTCAGCTATCGCCGTGCCATGAAGCGTGCTTTACAGCAAGCCATGCGCCAGGGCGCTGAAGGAATCAAGGTTTCAGTCTCCGGTCGTCTGAGCGGTGCTGAAATGGCTCGTATCGTCTGGATGCGTGAAGGACGTGTTCCCTTGCAGACATTGCGTGCCAACATTGACTTCTCTCGTGCTGAAGCAATGACCACCTATGGCCGTATCGGTGTCAAGGTATGGGTCTATAAAGGTGAAGTTTTGCCCGTTGTGGAAGAGAAAATTGAGTCCACCGAGGGTGTGTACGTAAGTGAATAGACTCTACACTGGGTTTTTATTCCAGGGATTACGAAAGAGGTAGTAGCTATGTTGATGCCAAAACGTGTTAAATGGCGAAAGACAATGCGCGGTCGCATGACCGGTGTCTCGCTGCGTGGCTCAGAGATGACCTCTGGTGAATACGCCTTACAGGCAGTTGAACCAGGTTGGGTTACCGCTCGCCAAATCGAAGCAAGCCGCCGTACCATCGTCCGTGCAATGAAACGCCATGGTAAGGTGTGGATCAGGATCTTTCCTGACAAACCATATACCCATCGCCCCCCTGAAACCCGTATGGGTAAAGGTAAAGGTGGCGTAGAGTATTATGTCGCAGTCGTGAGACCGGGCAGAATTATGTTTGAGATCAGTGGCCTTGATCATGACGAAGCTCTTGAAGCTTTGAAACAAGCCGCGTATAAATTCTCAATCAAAACCAGAGTTATCGCTCGTAATCAGCCTGCAGGAGAGAGTTTATGAAAACAAAAGAAATTAGACTCCTGTCAACTGGTGAATTGAAGACCAAACTTGAAGATGCCCAGCATGAATTGATGAATCTCAGGTTCCAGGTAGTAACAGGTCAATTAACAGACACCAGTCGGTTAAAGATCACTCGTCGCCAGATCGCAAAATTTGAAACAATGCTGCGTGAACGTGAACTGAGTATCAATTCGGAAGGTGAAAAATGAACGAACGACGGCGTATGACTGGAACGGTTACCAGTAATAAAATGATGAAAACCGTTGTGGTTAAAGTGGACCGAACTTACCGGCATCCCCTTTACCGTAAAGTTGTTCACGCATCCTCCAAAGTTAAAGCTCATGATCTTTTGGGCTGCAATATTGGTGATGTCGTGTCCATCGTCGAGAGTGCCCCTATTTCACGCGAAAAAGCATGGGTTGTAGAATCCATTGTCAAGCGTGAAGGTAAATCTCTCAATGTTGCTGAGGAGGCAGTTGAATGATTCAACATGAGTCTCGGCTTAAGGTAGCTGATAACACAGGCGCTCGTGAAATTCTGGTTATTCATGTTACCGGTGGTTCAACCCGCAAGAGCGGCGGCGTGGGTGACATTGTTGTCGCCACTGTCAAATCTGCTGCACCTCAGGGTTCAATCAAAAAAAGCGAAGTGGTGAAGGCTGTTATCGTTCGCACTGCCAAAGAATGGCGACGTGAAGATGGCTCCTCCATCCGCTTTGATGACAATGCCGCGGTGATCCTGGATGCGGATGGTCAGAATCCCAAGGGTACACGTATCTTTGGTCCTGTGGCACGTGAATTGCGTGAAAAGGGCTTTATGAAGATCGTTTCGCTTGCCCCGGAAGTTCTTTAAACCAGGAAAATAGGAGCGATCAAATGAAACTCAAGATTCGCAAAGGTGATCAGGTAGAAGTCATCAGCGGCCAGGAAGAAGACAAGGGCCAACGTGGTGAAGTGATTAAAGTTTTACCTGAAGTTGAACGTGTTGTCGTGCAGGGCATCAATATGCGCACAAAACACCAACGGCAGGTTCAATCTCAGGGTCGCACGGTAAATCCTGGCAAGGTTCGTTTTGAAGCACCTGTCGCAGTTTCTAACGTGATGATTGTTTGCAAAAAATGCAACAAACCCACACGTGTCGAATTATTACGCGAAGATGGCAAATCAAAACGTGTCTGCAAGGAATGCAACGCGATTATCGATGATTAAGCCGTTTGGGAGAGTGTTTTAATGAATATTTTGAAGGAACGTTACCAGAAAGAGATCTCACCGGCTTTGATGAAAACGCTGGGTCTGACCAACATTATGCAGATCCCCCGAATCACAAAAGTTGTGATCAATATCGGCCTCGGTGAAGCAATGGATAATCCCAAGGCACTTGATGCCGCGGTGATTGACTTGACCACCATTACCGGCCAAAAACCGGTGGTGACCAAAGCGCGTAAAAGTATTGCGAACTTCAAACTTCGCGAAGGCCGCGCTATCGGCACAGCAGTCACCCTTCGCGGCGACCGCATGTGGGCTTTCCTTGATCGATTAATGAATATTGTGCTGCCCCGTGTTCGTGACTTTCGCGGTGTGTCTGCCAATTCATTTGACGGTCGTGGAAACTACACTCTCGGGTTGAGAGAACAAATCATCTTCCCTGAGATTGAATACGATAAAGTTGATAAGGTCCGTGGCATGGAAATTACGATCGTTACCACCGCCACGACGGATGAACAAGCTACAGCTTTACTAGCGTTGCTTGGCATGCCTTTCAGGAAGGACTAATATGGCATCGAAGTGCATGGAATATCGTGAACTAAGACGTAAATACGTATATCAAGTACGGAACCGCTGCAAACGCTGCGGACGTCCGCGCGGTTATATGCGTCGATTTGGACTTTGCCGTATTTGCTTCAGAGAGCTTGCTCTCGAAGGCCAAATCCCTGGCGTGACGAAATCATCCTGGTAAGAGCCAGCTCGGAGGAAGAAACATGAGTGTTAATGATCCAATTGCTGATATGTTGACCCGTATCCGGAATGGCACAATGGCCAGCCAATCCGTTGTGGCTATGCCTCAATCAAAAATCAAGGGCGAAATTGCCAGAATTTTGAAAGAGGAAGGCTTTATTGAAGGATATGAAGTTGTCGAAAGCGACAAGCCTAGTGTTCAGACCCTTAGGGTGAAACTGAAATATGTAGGTGAACGCCGACAACGTGCTTCAGTGATCACTGGTCTCGAGAGAATCAGTCGACCTGGACGGCGTGTTTATACGCAAAAACAAGATATTCCCTGGGTTCTCGCAGGTATGGGTATCGCGATCCTTTCCACCCCCAAGGGTGTGATGACCGGACAGAGAGCCCGCCAGTTAGGTGTCGGCGGCGAATTGCTCTGCAAGGTCTGGTAGCCCAATGGAATCAAGGAGGATTAAAACATGTCTCGTATAGGTCGATTACCAGTCGCTGTTCCAGAGTCTGTGAAGGTTGAACTTAACGGCTCTGACGTCAGTGTCAAAGGGCCCAAAGGCGAAATGGCGCGCAGTTTTTCACCTGAGATTGGAATTACCTTCGAAGATGGCCAGATAGTGGTCACCCGAAGTTCCGATCTTGCCCCCATTCGCGCTTTGCATGGCACTACGCGTGCTTTGATCAATAATATGGTCACCGGTGTTTCAACTGGTTTTGCCATAGAACTTGAAGTTGATGGTGTTGGTTACCGTGTGGAAATGGATGGCATTAAACTTGTCCTTTATGTTGGTTTTTCCCATCCCTTCATTATCGATCCTCCCGAAGGCGTTTTCTTCGAAGTGGATAGCAAAATCCGACTCGTAAGAGTCTGTGGATTTGATAAAGAAGTCATCGGTCAACTGGCCTCTGAAATTCGTAAGATTCGACCCCCTGAACCCTACCTCGGCAAAGGCATTCGCTATAAGGGCGAAAAGATTCGCCGTAAAGCAGGCAAAGCAGGTAAGGGTGCAAAGAAGTAGGTGAGTGAATATGCCAAAAAATAATCGCACCGAAGCAAGAATTCGTCGGCACAACCGTGTTCGCAAAACGATTAGCGGTAGTGAATCCCGACCTCGCATGAGTGTTTTCCGCAGCCTGGCTGAGATCTATGTTCAGGTGATCAATGATGAAACCGGAACCACACTCGCCGCTGCCTCAAGTATCGACCATGAACTCCAAGGCAAGGTTGAAGGCCTGAAAAAGATGGAACAGGCAAAACTTGTTGGTGAGCTTGTAGCCAAACGTGCCAAAGGTAAAGGAATCTCAACGATTGTTTTCGATCGCGGTGGATTTCGCTACGGTGGTCGCGTGAAAGCTCTGGCTGATGCAGCTCGTGAAGCTGGCCTGGAATTTTAGGACAAAAGAGAAGAAGAGGGCCTTAATATGGAGAGTATGGATTATCAACCAACCGATCAACAATTTGACGAACGCGTTATCGAAATTGCTCGTGTCGCCAAAGTTGTTAAAGGCGGTCGCCGTTTCCAATTCCGTGTCACCATCGTAATCGGTGACAACCATGGAAAAATTGGTATCGGTATTGGCAAAGCCAATGCTGTTCCCGATGCGATGCGCAAAGCTACCGAACGCGCTCACAAGAACATCAGACAGATCACCCTGACCAATACCACTATTCCTCATGAAGTGGTTGGACGTACAGCCGGAGCAGTTGTCTTACTCAAACCTGCATCTGCTGGTACCGGTGTTATCGCCGGTGGTGGTGTGCGTGCCGTTCTTGAAGCAGCCGGTGTTCATGACATCTTGACCAAATCTCTTGGCAGCGCCAATGTGCTCAATGTGGTGAAAGCCACTTTCGATGCCCTTGAACAACTGAAGTCACCTGAAGTTGAAGCCGCTCGCCGTGGAAAGCCAGTCAAGGACCTTCTCCCTTATTGGGAACGGAGGAAGAATGGCTAAGAAAAAAGTGGAAGAAGTTAAAAAATTGCGCATTACACTTGTGCGCAGCGGTATCGGATATTCAGTTAAGCATAAAGCAACCATTCGTGCATTGGGTCTACGCCGTATGAACCAAACAGTGGAACATGCGGATGGTCCCGTTTTGCAAGGCATGCTGCGCATGGTTGAGCATCTTGTAAAAGTGGAAGTGCAGGAAACGAAATGAAACTAAACGACCTTATGCCTAATGAAGGCAAAATCAAGCTTCCAAAACGCAAAGGCCATGGTAATTCGGCCGGTCAGGGTAAAACCGCCGGTCGTGGTACCAAAGGTCAGGGCTCACGTGCAGGCTCAGGTGGACATCTTTACCGCCAGGGTGGTAACCTGCCGTTCTTCCGCCGACTCCCCTTCATTCGTGGAGAGGGATTCACACCGCCTAATCAGGTGGAATATAACGAGATCAATCTGGACCAACTTGCAAGGTTCCAGGCCGGAAGTGTTGTTTCACAGGCTACCCTTGCTGACGCCAAATTGCTCCATCAACCCAAGAACCCTGTTGCTATTCTTGGCCGCGGAGATGTGAACGTCGCTCTCACCGTTCAGGTGGCGCGTGTTTCAAAGTCTGCCCAGGCAAAGATTGAAGCAGCAGGCGGCAAGATCGAATTGATCGCCTAACCGGCATCTGAGGAGAATTCTATGAAGCGATCAGCCTGGCGTTATTTATGGATGTCGGAAGATATCCGCAAGAAGCTTATTATCACAATCCTTCTGCTGGTTGTCTATCGACTTGCTGCAACCATCCCTGTTCCTGGCGTTAATCGCGATGTAATCGCGTCCATTGCCACTGCAGGCGGCGCAGGGTCAGGCCTCTTTGGTCTTTTAGATTTACTGTCCGGGGGCACCATTTCCAACTTCTCTATTTTGGCAATGGGCGTCTACCCATACATTACGTCTCAAATTATCATCCAACTGCTCGTTCCGATCATTCCCGCACTGGATCGTCGTCTAAAAGACAATCCCCGTGAGGGACGTGTCTTGATGGAAAAATGGACCACCATGCTTACCATTCCGATGGCGCTCTTATCTGCTATCGGTCAGGTGAATATTTTCCAAACCATGGTCCAAACCTCTGTCTTGGTCACCCCCTTTGGCTTTACCGGCGCATCTCTGTTGCCAACGCTGACGATCTTGATCAGCATGGTGGCTGGCACGATGTTTGGCATCTGGCTAGGTCAATTAATCTCTGAATTTGGTATTCCAAACCAGGGTTTATCATTGATCATTTTTGCAGGTATCGTCTCTAGCATGCCAAGTAACCTCATTAGCATTCTTGCTGACAAGGTTAATGGCTGGTGGATGCTGCTGCTCATCCTCGTCATCCTCGGGCTCACCATCTTTGCCATCGTTTTTGTTCAGCAAGGACGCAGAAACGTGCCTGTGCTCTTCCCTGGCCGTCGTGTGGGCAACCGCATGTCTATGCCGGTGCGCAGCAATCTGCCCCTCATGGTCAATATGGCAGGCATGATCCCGTTGATCTTTGCCCAAACATTCTTGTCTTTTCCGGCTTTGATTGCCAGTTGGTTCCCAAAAGCGCTTGCAACCGGTCAAGGCTTCTGGTATTGGATTTATTCCAATTTCAGCGGCACGGGTGTTATCTATCCTGTCATTTTCTTTGTTCTGGTTGTCGCATTCAGTTTCTTCTATACTGATGTTTTGTTTACACAACAGAACTATGGTGAAACCCTCAAGCGCCAGGGTGCTCAAATCCCGGGTGTTGTGCGTGGTGCACCGACCCAAAAGTATCTCTCAAAAGTTCAACGCCGCATCACCTTCCCGGGTGCTTTCTTCCTCGGTTTCGTGGCTGTGCTGCCTTACATCCTGGGTGCTATTCTTCCCATCTCACAAAATACTCTGTTCGTGATCTCTGCAGCCGGTTTGCTGATCGTTGTCGGTGTTGTTCGCGATACCTTCACTATCATCGAAACTGAACTTAAGGTGCATGGTTACGACGAAAGCATCATCAAAGGTTAACATGGCCAGGTATTACGTTCTCTTAGGACCTCCAGGCGCCGGTAAAGGCACCCAAGCCAAGATCATTGCTGAAAAGTATGAATTGGTGCATGTCTCATCTGGTGACCTGTTTCGTGATAACCTCAAAAGGCAAACTGAACTTGGTCAACTGGCTCAAACCTTCATGACCAAGGGGGAGTTGGTGCCCGATGATGTGACCATTGCCATGATCCGCGAGAGACTTTCTCGACCGGATTGTACAAAAGGTGCTCTTTTGGATGGTTTTCCACGCACGCCTGCCCAGGCTGATGCTTTGGCAAAAATGCTCACGGAATTCAAAGGTGAGGTTAACCTGGTTCCTTACATCTCTGTTCCTGAAGATCTGCTGGTTGAACGTCTTTGCGGACGTTGGACTTGCCGCTCGAATGGACACGTGTTTCATGAAAAATACAATCCCCCCCAGATTGCGGGTGTTTGCGACCTGGATGGTTCTGAACTTTATCAACGCGACGATGACAAGTCTGAGACCGTAATGAACCGCATCAAGGTTTATACCGCCCAGACCTCACCGCTCATCGAGTATTACCGAAATCTCAATCTGCTGGCT
>CAKMKJ010000031.1 GCA_927443345.1 uncultured Anaerolineaceae bacterium
CATAAAAGCATGCAGGTCAACGCGATAAGAATCGGTTCGCGCATCTGAGAACTACCCAACAATATACTATCAGGGTAAAGCGCGTATACCCAACCCGCAATCAAAGCCACTTTGCCGCCCCACTTACGAGCTATCACAGCAAACAGAAAAGCCAGACCCGCCGCCATTGCTGCAGCAGAGATCAAAACCATCAACAACGGACGGTGCACATCGGATGAGAAAACGCCATAAACCAAAGCGCTGAGGGCTAACAAACCACCGTATTGATCTACTGCACTATTCGCCTTGATTTGCGGCAGCCAGGCTTCGCTTGAAATAGCGAGTTTATACGCAGCCTGATCGCGCTCGTGAGCATCTGAGAAAACATAGCCTGCATTCTGCACCGGGTTGTCAAATCCTAATTGGGGCAGACCCTGATTCAAAAAAATGCCGAATCCGATGCGAATCGTAAAAGCCACCAGCAGGAGCAAGGCCAAAGTACGGCCGGCCCCTGCCAACCGCCAGACGCGGATCAATCCAAGCAGTAGAAGGGCACTCAACACGCCGCTTTTCAACCAGCCTATCCAGAAATTGCCATCACTGAAGGCACTGATAGTGGCACCCAAAGCGGCACCGAATGCTAAAGCCCAAAGGCTGTCATTAATCAGTAAATTGGATTTCTTCATTAGTCCTCGCTAAACCGTATGACGATCTTTTGCATGCGTTCCTGCCAGGTATATTGGGCAACATCTAATCTGGCCTGTCTGGCTAGTTGATCGCGCAATTTGGCGTCACTCAATAAAATTGTGAATTTGGCTTTCAGATCTACAAAATCTTCTATCGCATAGAAAAGCGCGTTGTTCTCGTTGAGTACTTCACGCAAGACGGGCAAATCGCTGGTTAAAATAGCGCGCCCGGCCGCCATATATTCAAACATCTTGAGCGGACTGCATACATCCGCGGTATTGCCGCCGCTGCTGCCTGAAATACTTTTTCCAAACGGCATCAACAGGATATCCCCGGCAGCCTGGTACAGCGGAAGCTGCTCGTTGGGGATGAACCCGGTCAGTTGTATGTTTTTGATTTTGAGATTGTCAATGATGGTCTTCCAACCGGACACTGCTTCGGGTTTACCGCCCACCCACAAGAACTGAACCTGTGGGAACTCTTTAGCCAATTCAACCAGCAGTTCCAATCCGCGGCCTTTGTAAAAACCGCCAGTATAGACTGCGGTGAAACCATCCGTGAGCGCTAACTTCTTTCTGGCTTCAACCGGCTCGGGCAACCCTTGGTAGCGAGCCTCATCCACACCGTCTGGCGCAACTACAAATGCTTTTTCGGGGATTGCGAGCTCAAATCGCTTTTCAATCACCTTGCCTAAGGCTTTGGTAATCAAAACAGTAAGTGTTTTTGATCTTGACTTTAGATAACGCAAAAACAAAGGTCTACCTAGTCTTCCGGCAGGCACATCATGCAATTCCAGCATTACGGGTACATGGCGAAACTGGGCGATGACAGCGACCCACAACATACGCGTATAAACGACATCCACTTTAAGGGTTTTAGCCAGTTTGAGTGCTTTATAGATGAAATCAAAACGTTTAAGGGCATTAATAGACGCTATACGCTTGATCGAGAACCGGGTGGTAATTCCGTACTGCTGAGTGAGTTCGTCCCAGTTCAGTTCTCCATTGCCGGGGATGAGCAGGTGGGCTTCATGTCCCAGTTGGGTAAGCGCCTGGCAAACCTTCATCACTTGAATACTGTTAGCAGTGGAGGAAGGAATGCTGGATGTGGCGATATAGGCGATTTTCATGTTGCCTCAATTTCAGGCTCGGTGGATTCTGATTTTTTAATCACAGCATAGCCAACCATAATCATAACGCCGGTGGTGAGGATAAAATAACCAGAAAGCAGCGCAGCTTCACCATTGATGCCATAGACAGGTACCACCACAAAAGCCAATGCCATTTTCAAAATGCCGCCCACCGCCAGGACAATCAATGGAATGTTGGCTTTACCAAAAGAGAGTAAGAGGCTGCGGTTCCAAAAGAAAATATTTGTGAACGCGTAGCCCACCAAAAGAATCACCATTGGCAAATATGCAGGTAAAAACTCAGGGTCGTATAAAGTTTTAAGAATCCATTCTCCAAATATAACTAAAAAGAGAGTAGCCGGCACGGTCCATATTGACGCTATCAGCGTAATCTGGCGCAATAATTTGCGTAACTGGCGCCATTTCTTTGTGACGACACTGCGGGTAATTTCTGGAAAAGCGGTTTGAATAATTGGGGTAATGGGGATGGTCAATAGATTCGCCACACTCATGGCAACCTTATAAAGCCCCACAGCGCCTTCATCAATGAAGAAACCGATCCAAAGAGGTTCACTTTCATTGGATAGCTGCTTGATTGTGCCGCTCAAATTGGTGCTGACCACAAAACGGGTCATCTCCTTGACGGAGGTTAATATCGAAATGGGTGTTTTCCACCAGTCGCTTCCAAATTCGCGGGGCATGACTCGTAACGCCATAAGCATGGGGCTGACGCCGATAAAGATTTTCCCCACCAGGTACGCCAGCAAAATAACCAGAAAACCCCATTTGAAAATGAAAGCCAACAAGATAATAGAGAAAGTGAGAAGGGATTGTATCAACCCAATTGCCGCCTGGGTCTTGAAATGGTTTGTTACTCTTAAAACACCGTTAGCGGTTTCGGTGAAAAGATTTGCCAAAATCGAGATGCCAAATAATTGGATTAAGGGGGTTAACAATGCGGGATCTAACTTAGTGGCAAATAAGGGTGCTGCCACAGGTGCGATCAAAATTAGAAAAATAAAAGCAAGAATCGAAGTAATGCTCTCAATCAAAATGGATGATTTGATTATTGCTTTGGCGTGCTCAAGTCCATGTTCTTCTTTAGCCTTGGTGAAAAAGCGGATGACAAATTCGCCCATGCGGAATGAGAATATCTGGTTGATGGTGGTTACAGAAGAAATAGCCAGGGTGATCAACCCCAATTGAGAACTGCCTAATAAACTGGCGGCTAAAATACTTTGAACAGCGACCAGCCCCACACTGATGGTGCTGGATGAAAACATATAGCCGGAATTTTTCAAAAACCGGCTAAAGATGGGATTTTCACGTAGAAATCGTAATATCTTTTCTTTCAATTGACTCATGGAGTTAATACCTGGCTCGCCCAGGGCCGCTGTTCCATATACCAGTTGACCAGCTCAGTAATGCCCTCATCCAGACCTACTCTGGGCTGCCAGCCCAGCAAGGTCTTGGCTTTGGTCACATCCGCCCAGTTGGCTTCCACATCCGCCGGGTGCCGGGGAATATAATCCACCCTGGCTTTCTTGCCGATGCGCTGTTCAATTTTTTCGAGCAGTTCAGAGATGGTGATGGTCTCGTGCCCGCCGAGATTAATTATTTCATAACCAAGCGGTTTCAAAGCCAGGATTACACCATCCGCGATGTCTTCTAGGTTGGTAAATCCGCGCATTTGCGAACCGTCACCAGTCACTTGCACTGTTTTGCCTTCTGCCACCCACTGCGCAAAGCGGAACATGACCATGTCAGGCCGTCCTGCCGGGCCGTAAACGGTGAAAAAGCGGACAATGGTGGCATCCAGACCAAATAGATGATGGTATGTGTGCACAATCACTTCGGCGGCTTTTTTGCTGGCGGCATAAATCTGCAGCGGATGACTTGAATCTGCGTCTTCGGGTGTAGGCAGCGGCGGATTTGCGCCATAAATGGATGAGGTGGATGCCATAACCATCTTCTTGACACCCATCTTGCGGCACCATTCCAATACATTGAGCGTACCGGCAGCATTGGTTTGTAAATAGGAATCAGGCATTTCAACTGCCTGACGCACGCCTGCGCGCGCCGCCAGGTGAATCACCGCCTGGCAATCTGGGTGTTTGCGAGCAACATCTTCAAACATGCCCGGACGGCAAATATCATCCTTGATAAAGGAAAATTCTTTGATTGCAGAAAGTCGGTTCAAGCGCCATTGTTTTAAACGCACATCGTAAGAGTCATTGATATTATCCACGCCAACGACCTGATGCCCTGCGCTGGTCAATTTTTCAATGACACGACGGGCGATAAAACCAGCGGCTCCTGTGACCAGATACTTTGTCATTAAAGCCTTACCACCTTTGAATTTTTTGCCCCAGCCTGACCTAATGCATTTCTGGTATCAATGATCAGTTTGGACTCTTTGAGAATTTCGGCATAATTGTAGACTTTGTGATTGGTGATGATGACCACGCAATCTGCAGACTTGACCGCCTTCATCAAATCGGGAACTGACTCAATCTTCTTGTCATCCAGTTTAATGGATGGAATGTAAGGATCGTGATAACTGACATTGGCACCCTTCGCTTGAAGCAGCATAATCACATCAATCGCCGGGGATTCGCGCAGATCGTCAATATCGGGTTTGTAGGCTGCACCCAGCACTAACACATCGCTGCCCTTCAGTGATTTCTGATGGTCGTTTAAGCCGTCTTGTACTTTGTTAATCACAAATCGGGGCATACCGAGGTTGATCTCTGAAGCCAGCTCAATGAAGCGGGCGGTATAGTTAAGTGAGTGCAGCTTCCAGGAGAGGTAAAGCGGATCAATAGGGATGCAGTGTCCGCCCAGGCCAGGGCCAGGTTGAAACTTCATAAAACCAAACGGCTTGGTGGCAGCGGCGTCGATTACTTCCCACACATCCACACCCAGGCGGTCGCACATCAGCGCCAGTTCGTTGACGAATCCGATGTTGATCATACGGAATGTGTTTTCGAGCAGTTTAGCCATCTCGGCCACTTCGGTGGAGGTAACAGGCACCACTTTATCCAATGCCTGGGCGTACCAGGCTGCCGACACTTCGGTGCATTTTTCGGTGATGCCGCCAATGACCTTGGGAGTATTTTTAGTGGTCCAATCTTCGCGGCCCGGGTCAACCCGTTCGGGTGAAAAGGCAATGAAGACGTCTTCGCCAGCAATTAATCCGCTTTTTTCGGTGAGCGCGGGCAGCACCAATTCACGCGTGGTGCCGGGGTATGTGCTGGATTCCAGCACCACCACCATACCAGCATGGATGTAAGGCGCCAACCCCTCGGCTGCATTAATAATGAAAGACAAGTCGGGGTCGCCGGTCTGACGAAGTGGAGTAGGCACACAAATGGCCACAGCATCAATGTCTTTAAGTACAGCATAATCGCTGGTGCCCTTAAGTTTGCCGGCTTTCACCAAACGTGCCACCTGCTCGGTGGGCACATCCATGATATAACTTTCTCCGCGGTTGAGGCGTTCCATTTTATCGGTGACAGGGTCAATGCCGGTAACTTCAAACCCGGCTTCGGCAAAGACGGTCGCAAAAGGCAAACCTACATATCCCATGCCTAATACCGCTACACGCGCAGTTTTATTGTTTAATTTTTCAATGAGTTGACTGGAAAGATCCATTTTTCACCTGGTATTTTTTAGAATAGACGTAATTGTTCCACTGAATCAGCGGGAGGAACGACAGGCTTTTCTATTTCAATTCGTTTTTGAGCCTGGGCAATTTTTTTCTTCTGGGCTTCTTCAATCGCCAAAGGCAGGGCTTTGAAGTCAGCAATGATATCATTTTTCAAGTTCGGCTGGTGCAGCGCTGCAGCCGGATGATACATGGGCACGATCAATCGATCACTCACCCAGGCAGCTTTGCCATGGATGGCACTGATACGTGCAGTCGGAAAAAACTTGGCCATCGAAAATCTACCGAGAGTGACTATTATATCCGGGTTTATGGTGGCAATTTGTTGATTTAGGTAGACTGCACAGGCGGTCAGTTCATCAGGCAGAGGGTCGCGATTTTCAGGCGGACGGCATTTTACCACATTGGTAATAAACACATCCTGACGCTGATAACCGGCGTGCCCGATCAGTTCATTCAGAAATTTACCGGCCTGGCCGACAAAAGGGCGTCCCATTTCATTCTCATTAGAACCAGGTCCTTCGCCGATGAAAAGCATTTGCGCATTGACCGGTCCTTCGCCTGGAACAGAACGCTTGCGGGTTAAATGCAAATTACAATTGTCGCAAACAGAAACCTGTTTAGCAATCTCCTGCATGATTTCAATGGCTTCCACGGAATTTCCTCCGAACAACACACGTACGGAACAGGTCAATTTTACCTTACAGAAATGATTCCAACATATCAATATTAGGGTGTTCAAGATTCATCATTACGGCATTTTCACCGTTGTCTTTGTAATAATTTTTGCGGATGCCAACATCTACAAAACCGAGTTTTTCATAGAGGCAGCGAGCTGGCAGGTTGCCTTCACGCACCTCAAGAAACCCTTTTTCGCCGCCTGAATTAAGACCATCTACCAAAGTATGAGCCAGCAACCTTTGCGCAATGCCCTGCCTGCGGTAAACCGGGTCCACGGCAAAAGTGGCAATGTGGATTTCATCCACAATTAGCCATGCAACCATGATGCCAACAATTCTTTGATCCAAAAGTGCAACCCAACAGCGAGAACACTCATTCTTCTCGATCTCAAAACGGAAGGAACTTTCGGGCCATGGAAGGGAAAAGGATGCATGATCAAGCTGGATCACTTCATCCAGATCTTTGAGGGTCATGCGCCTGATCTCAAGCGGTAAAATTGTGTTCAAGGGATCACTCAGGAAGTCCGCCGCCTGCGATGTGCAGGTAGATAGGCGCCAGCAGCACGGGGTCGTCACGCTGCCCTGCCTGCCAGCGCTGCCAGCCAATCTCGGCCAGCATGGATGGATGTCTTGCTGCCTGGGCTGGAGATGTAAGCTGGGCATTCTTCCATTTGCGACTTAGGGTTTGCCGTTCTGCTGCAGTAAGTTCGCCGCACAGAATGGTAGGGCCTTCAATTGTGTCAGAAAGTTCTTCAGGGGTCATCACTTCAGGTTTGGATGTACTCTGCCAGCGCGAGTCTAGAACCTCAAACCAACTTACCGCCAATCGCTTCCTTCCAGCGGGCAGGATGATCGCCATGGGTAAATCTGATAAAGGTTGAGCGGCAGCCATATATTCAAAAGTTGGCACGCCAAGCATAGGCAGATGAAGCGAAAAAGCTAGTCCCTTGGCGAAAGCCAATCCAATGCGCAGACCGGTAAAAGTGCCCGGGCCAAGCGCTACCACTAATAAGGAGAGATCCGCCGGTTTAACGCCGCAGCGCTTCATTAACAGATCCACCGCGGTGGTTAACTCTACAGTGTGATGATTGGCAGAGGTCCACTGCATTTCGCCCACGACCATGGGGTCGTCATAAAGGGCTATGCCCATGACTTGTGTTGAGGTATCAATGGCTAATAACATATCAACCTCCAAAGGTTTGGTGTTTGAATTCTGCGAGAAGCTGCTGATTGCGGCTGCCAACTGGATTAAATACCATGCTGCGGTGTTCGTCAGCGATCCATTTCATATTGACCCACAAGATTTCTTTCGGCAGTGCCTCGGAAATTCGGTCTGCCCATTCGACGATCAGAGCGCCGGTGGACATCATGGCATCCAGGTCAAGGTCTTCGGCCTCCAGTGCGGATTCGACACGGTAGGCATCCATGTGATGCAGCAATCCGCCGTCAGGACGGCGATAAACGTTGACCAGCACAAAAGTAGGGCTTGAGACAAAATCAGTAGAACCCCAACCCTGGGCAATGCCCTGCACAAGGGTTGTTTTTCCCGCGCCAAGATCCCCACTGAGGGCGAGCACATCGCCGGGTTGAAGCAAACTACCCAGGCGCATACCCAGGCGGCGGGTTTGTTCCGCACTGCGGCTGATGAAATCCATAGAGTTAGCGGTCATGATTGGCATAATGATGAAATTATAAGTCAGACCGGGGTTCCGAACAAGCAGAATTGGATGGAAAGGATAATTAACTTGACGGGGGTTAATGCTGGTGGTATTATTGTGACTCGTGATGCGGGGTAGAGCAGTGGCAGCTCGTCGGGCTCATAACCCGGAGGTCAGTGGTTCGAATCCACTCCCCGCTACTAAGAGTGAACCAGAGTCCGTCGGGCTCTGGTTTTTCATTAGCCCGGCGCGCAGCGGTAGACATTTTTCCAAAAATGGAGGAATTTCTTATGAACCGCAGTTCGCCGGGCTTGTCAATTGCAAAATCCATCGACGGCTTCCTAAAATTCAAAACAGCAGAGGGGTTAAGCCAACGCACAATTGCCTCCTACGAATACATGCTCAACCATTGGTTGAAATACATTGGAGATCGGAGTGTTTCTGAAATTCAGGCTTCCGACCTTACTGGTTACATGGCCTGGCTGCGCACCGAGTACAAGCCGGTGCGCTTCAATGGTAGTAAAGAGCCATTGTCCGCCAAGTCCATTCGCAATGTGTGGATCACGTTTCGTTCCTTTTTCGGCTGGCTGCATGTGGAGTTCAAGTACACCAACCCTGCTATAGAAATCACTGCTCCTAAATTTCAGACGCATCCCGTTGAAACTTTTACCAAAGAAGACGTTGAAAAGATTCTGAAGGCATGTGTCTTTTCTCGTGAATCTCAAACCGAGGAGAGAAAAAAGTTCGTGATGCGGCGGCCGAGTGCCAATCGCGATCAGGCGATTGTTTTGATGTTGCTGGATACCGGATTGCGTGCAACCGAACTTTGTTCGCTGACAATCAACGATGTCGACCTCAAGACTGGAAAGGTCACGATTCGGCACGGAGTTATTGGCGGAGCTAAAGGTGGCAAAGGACGTACGGTCTACCTGGGTAAAGTCGCCCGAAAAGCCGTCTGGCGTTATCTGGTTGGACGCGAAGATGGGGATGATCCTCGTGCCCCCCTGTTCATCAGCCAAGCCGACCGACCGTTCAACAAGGATAGCCTGCGTGTCTTGATCAACCGTTTGGGTTCCAGGGCAGAAGTGAAAAAAACCTACCCTCACAAATTCAGGCACACTTTTGCCATCACCTATCTGCGTTCTGGTGGTGACGTGTTTACCCTTCAATCCTTGTTGGGACATGGTTCGCTGGATATGGTACGCCATTATGCTCAAATTGCGGATATGGACGTGGAACAAGCGCACCGCAAGGCCAGTCCAGCCGATAACATGCGTTTGTAGCCAGGAGGGGATCATTCGGTCAACCTCCCGGCAATGAAGACCAAAGCATGTTTCTGGCTTTCTCGGTCTAAGCGATTGAGATATGCCTCCAACTCATTATCCGGCATGGACTCCACCTTACCCGACAAACCGGCAATACGCTCCTGGACATCAGAAGATAACATGGGAGCGTAGGTGCTATCGGTGATTTCGATGCTGTCATGCATCAGGTTCATGGATACGGCTTTGTAATCAGCCATGGTCTGAGCATGCAACAACCCGTAAACGGCATGTCCATGCCGGAATTTATGAGGCGATTTGAATTCTACATTTGCTAAAGAAAACAAGATTTCTAATCGTTTTTGCAGAGCATTGGAGCGACTCGTGCCTGGTTCTTCAGAGGATAAATACTGCTCTCCCCAAGTATGGGCAATGGGAGCATACCAGGGGGTTGAAGCAGATAACGTAGTCCGAACGATAGCATCCCAGCGGCGTACAGGATCGAGCAGCTCGGGAATGTTTAAAAGAAACGTGGTTGCTTTTTTGCTGTTTTTGGTATGGACACCCAGTTCTGGCCACTGGCGTAGAGTGAGGTTTTCCAGATCGACCCCCGAAATGGGGAGCGTTGTAAAAGCGCTGGCGCGTATTCCTGAAAGGAATAGCATGGCAGCAGCTGCTTGATCCCGTAAAAGAACCAGGTTGTTCTCAGGAACAGGCACAGAAATCAGGGTTTGTACTTCCTCCAGTGTGACAAAGACATTCTCAACTGAGACTTGCGGCTGTCGGGAAAGACGTAAGGTATCTATCCATGCGACCGGCAGACTATTCATTTCTCTTGGGTATGTGGACTTTGCCCAACGAAAGAAACGTTTGCTAGAGTCAATAATTTTCTTCTGGGATACTCCTGCAAGGGTTCCCTTTCCTTCTTTGCCTGGAAGTGATGCCAGATAGGAGGGTAACGTAGGGCGGATGGCTTGCACATTGCGAAAATTTTGGTCATCTGCCCAAAGGAGTAAATGGCGCAAGTAAAAGCGATAGCGCTCCACAGAAGCAGGGTTCAGCTGCAGAACTTCCTCGAGATACTTGAGATGTTCTTTAATTTTGAGATAGTTCTGGCGTTCGATCACGATGCGCTCCACGATTGATAATATTTCCGCAAATTGTACAAGTCCCTTTGATCAGGACAAGATTTCCTTTAATAGGATGAATCTGGGGAGAGATCAGCTTGGAAACCTGGTTGCAGTGCATGCAATAAGCTTCGTCTTCATTTAACTTACTTACTGTCTTTGGTTTGCGCTGCCCATCCACCCAGCCGGCAAAACTTTCACCATTAATCCAGATCCGATTGCGATTATCCCGCTGGTGCGGGACACCTGTTTGTAGCCAGTCACGCAGCGTACTTTCCGCGATATCCAACTCTTCGCAAATTTCACGCGGGGTATACAGCATCGGTAATAAACCGGGGGCTTTTACGATTACGGTATGAGGCAGCTTGTTTCTACGACTTTTTTCTTCCATCCAACGATACTCCAAAGAAATAATGTTTTGTAATCTATCAATGCAACAGCAGGTCATCCGACCCGAAATCGTTGACAACATTCCCAAAAGTTTGTTTGATCTGAAGGATGTCTTCCGGAATTACACTGACGTTTTGATTTTCACTTAAGCCTGCACGAATTTTGGTGATCGTTTCACTCAATTGGCTGGCCAGTTTATTGGCGCGTCTTGCTTCACGTCGCACAGTGTACCAATCACCGTTTGAATTTGGTAGTTTTCTTTCAGACACATCGCCTATAAATTGAACAAACCCTATTTCATCTGTGAGGATTGAATTTGCTATGCAACGAGCTTCAAAACGTTTCAGACAGCGGAAAATCTCCTCTACTGGGTCTTCCATTTTCAGCGTTTCCAACTGTTCATGTGGTAAATCCAAAAGCTCAGAGACATACCCGGATAAGCGGGGTAAGTCTTCTTGAATGGCTTCAAGCTGCGAGACAAGCCGGGTACTTGGCGTTTTGACTGATTTTGTCAGTAAGCATGTGTTCATTGGCGATCCTTTCCAAAAGAGTTACGAGTAGGATAACACCCAGGCTGGGCTACCTCAATCTATTAATTTCGATAGGGTAATTGCCTTGATACCTATCGAAATTGATATATAGATTTTTGCTTCTTCTCCTTGCACAATAAGATAATCTCGCCTATAATTTTACTGAACACTTGTTCTAATATAAACCCTCAAATTTTCTACTGTTACCTCACTTGCGCATACGACTCTAGAATGACCAACTCCCTCTTATACAATCAACCACAAGGTCCTCTCTGGATAGATGTGTGCTTTCTCAGGGGGGATTTATGCGTTCTGAGCCATTATTTCAGGTCAACATAGGGGAGGATTTCATCGATGCCATCCATCGTGGTTTTCAATGATGAAGGGTCAGTTCTTTACCAAAATGTGGTCGACGATGTTCAGGATTTGGTAAAGATCATCCGGGATGGCAGAAATGTGCCTGGTTACGCGCTGGAGGATTGCCCAGAAGTGCAGGTTAATGGTTTGATTGTTCTTGCAGGTCAGCCACCTAAACCAAAAAGGAAAGCGCCGGCATTATCCGAGCGGCAGATCAGCGTTTTACAATTACTGGCAAGGGCATATACGCCTGAACAAATTGCGCTAAAACTAGGGTTAACCGAAGCGACCATTCGATTACATATAAGTGCTTTGAAAAAGAAATTTGGCACCGATAGCCGTGACCAGATGATGGCGATGGCAGGTCAATTAGGATTGTGCGATCCTTTTGAAACAAGCACGGCCCATAATCAACAGGAGGATCAAGTACTCTCAAGATGATCTGATGAAATGAAGGGGGATTTGTTGTCAGATTGAAGAAAATATTATATGATTAGAGGCGAACATATTTTTCATATTCCACATCGTAATCCTTGAAAAGTAAAGCCACATGTCCAACTTTCCGGCCTGGTTTAACCGAGCGTATAAACGATGGAGCCGATCCCAGGCGGGTGAGGAAGATTTCATAGCCTTTTGCGATTTGTTAGGCTATCCACCTTCCAAGGTATTAGGCTGGATGCATGGTGAGTTTTTACCTGAAAAGCCGGAAGTGTTAAGCATTGCCGGAATCCTTGGGGTAGAGGTTTATCAGGCACTGGATCTTCCCAAGCCAGATACTGAACTTATAAAGATTTTTGAATCATTCGCGCATTTAACTGGGCAGGACCGTTCCAATTTGGCTCTAGCTCTTCTCGAAGTCGAAAGGATTTTGAAGAAAGATAATATTTCAACAAAATCCCCCGAGGCCAAGGAAATCATAAAGAACACTTTCGAAAAATATGGGTTGAGAAAGTAGATAACCTATTAGGTTAGAAGAATCGTCCTGTGAAACGCCCAATTCTTCAGGGCGTTTTTTGATACTCAATTTTCTTGTGATGCTATAATAAACTCAAGCAACTGTGTTTAAACATAATATTTGGGAGGGTCTTATGGACTCCGAATTCCTAACAGCTGAGGAAGTAGCCGAGTATTTACGGCTCCCGTTATCGACCGTCTATAAATTAGTTCAAGATAAACGATTACCTGGTTTTAAAGTTGGAAAACATTGGCGGTTCCGCAGAGAGACGTTTGAGCAATGGATTAAAACACAAGAGCTATCCCTTTCGGAAAAAGGTGATGAAAAATGAAATCTGCAATAAAAGGGGATCTAATCAACGCCATTCAGACTGTTCAATCTGATCGACATAAGTTAATCATATTGTTAGGTAAATTCGGTTCGGGGAAAACAGCTATTCTAAAACAGACAGCTGTTGAAGTTGGGGGGGACTATCTCAACCTCAATATGGAATTATCCGAAAAGTTGTTGGGCATTCCAACCAGTCAATATTTAGACGGGACGACCGTGCATGCAATCATCGATCAATTGTGTGAAGATGCATCGCCTCATCAAGAACCATTACTAGTTGATAACATAGAAATCCTGTTTTCGCCGGAACTAGGTAAAATCAACCCCGTTGACACCTTTAAGCGGATCTCACGCGAAAGACCGGTGGTGATAGCACTACCAGCCTACCGTCAGGGATCGTCAGCTATTTACAGTTCAAGTGGTCATGAAGACTATGTTCTTATGCCATTGGAAGAATACATCGTCATTGAGATACCCGAGGAATAATATGTCCATATTAATTCGCGATCTTGTCCATTTTGAAGAAGTCGAAGAAGTTATTAAAATTCGCAAAGATGATAAAGCCAAAGAATACGTTGAAAAATACGTTATCTCGGATAGCATTCGCAGTAATTTATCCTACATGCTGGACATTCTTGCAGGCGCGACCCATAAATCATTTAATGTGGTGGGTAACTACGGTACAGGTAAAAGCCACTTTCTGGCATTTGTGGGTGCGTTGTTAGAGCATCCAGAATTACGGCCTTTGGTAAACGACTCGGTGATCGCAGCCAAAGCCCAAGAAATGTCGAGGCGTTATCTTGTTATTAAATTTGAATTAGGAGCAGCCAAAGAAATATCGCTTCGACATATCTTTTTTGATCAAATTCGCCGGCAATTACTCGATAAATACAACATCGAGGTAGGCGAAATAGATCTTTCCACTGCATATGACAACAAGCAAAATATGATGGATATACTCAATGATGTTAAGGCCGAAGAGCCAGAGGTTTGCCTTGTTGTCATTGTGGATGAAATTTCAGACTTCTTAAAGCAAAAATCGAAAGAGGATATGTCTTATGACCTGGCATTATTGCGCGAATTGGGTGAAGTGAGCCAGGACAGCGATTTTCTTTATATTGGTGCCATGCAGGAACACGTTTTTACCAATGCCAAATATGTTGATCAGGCGGAAAGCATAGCCCGTATCAACCAGCGTTTTGTGACCGTTACCATTACCAAGGATGATGTTTCGCAGGTACTAACCAACCGGGTAGTGCGAAAAGATGCCGATCAGCGTTTGCAGTTGGAGAAGCTGTTAGGGGATTACCGTCAATATTTCCCCAATTTGGCCAATCAGACTGAACGTTATATCAATCTCTTTCCGATCCATCCTTATGTGATCGATGTCTTTGAGCAGCTACCCTACTTTGAAAATCGCGGCATCATCGGGTTTGCCGTACAAAATGTCCAGCCCATTTTAGATAAAGCAGCGCCGATTTTTATCACCTATGATCGGGTTTTTGACCTGATTAACACCACTCATGAAATCCGCAATCAGCCGACCGTAGCCCGGATTGTCAACGTTATTCAAAAACTTGAGCCGAAAATTGACCTGCTCGATTCGCGCTATCGGGAAGATGCGCGTAAGCTGATTAAAGCTTTAGCCGTCCTGCGCCTATTGGGTGGGGAAAAGATCAACGGTGCCACGGCTCAGGAATTGGCGAACACGCTATTCATTGCGCCACCTGGACAAAAGATGTTGGTAACACCAGAAATGGCTCAGGGCAACATTGAACGAATCATGAAAAACATCCGTGATGTGACGGTGGGGCAGTTCATAGAATATGGCGAAGGACGTTACTATCTTGAACCTGAAAAAATTGATGACTACGATGCCTTAATCGAGCAAAAAGCCCAAGCCGCGGTGATTGGCAACCCGGGTGAAATTGAGGGTGCGTTTAAGGAATATGTTCTAGGTGAATTAAACCTGCGTTCGCAAGCTCCTTACTTGCCAGGCAAAGCCATTTATCTTGACACAGCCCAGTGGACCTCGCATCGCTCTTTCCGCACCGGATTATTTTTAATTGGGCGTGGCGACGATGGAGCGGGGATTCAACATGGCGATTACCGCTTTGTTTTACAAGGTCCTGCTCCACTTAAGACGCTTGGTCTGCAAAATGAATTGGTGCTATCGCTGGAATTTAATGACGAACTCATGCGCCTCATCGTGCGCAGCCGGGCAGCAGAATTGTTGGCCATCGATAATGTTCACAAAAAAATCATGACCCAGATCTCTAAAGATGCCATTAAGACTTTTGGAGAAAAATACCTGGCGCTCTTGATCCAATCCGGAGTCGTTTTCTACGCCGGGCATAAAACTGATGTAGACAAGCTGCAAACCAATCGTTCGTTAAGCACACTGGGCGATATTATTGACCATGTCAAAAGCAAGATGTTGGACAGCTTGTTTGTTGAACAATATCCCAGTCATCCTGTTCTTAATACTGTGCTGACGGCAGCCAATATCGGTAGTGAAATGAGCCGAGCGCTACAATCTCTGGAACGGCAGACCATGGTGCAGCTAGACCTCAACAGCCGCGGATACCTCGAGAGTTTTGGGGCAATGAAGGATGGGCATTTTACTGCCAGCAGTTCGCCTGCCTGTAAATTCATTCTGGACCGGATTGAGGAGAATGATAAAAACCACAAGGTTACACCCATGGATGATTTGTTGAAAGAGTTTGAACAAAAACCCTGGGGGCTGCCGGCTGAAATGGTGGATATGCTTCTTGGGTCATTGTTATTTAACGGTTACTTGATTTTTGTTCGTCAGGGTGGCGCGCGTCTGCACGCCAGCGACGTTTCACCCTTGATTAAGCAAGGCTTGGACTTCTTTAAAGAAATCCGCTACATCGAGCGGGATAAAGATATTGATGTCGAGGCAGTGGTGCTGATCTTTAACACCCTCGGTTTGCAATCGGGATTGGTACGAGATAAGGACAGCCGCAGCGAGGCGGTCAAAGCTTTGCATCAACGCGGGGTCGAGTTAAAAGAAAAAGTCTCAAGCTTGCGCCAAGGAATGCAGACGATTATTGCAGAAGCAGCCAATTACCCGGATATCCCATGGTTGGGAATCCAGTCCTCTTTATCTCAATTGGCAAATCTGGAAAAACCCTTGATTACGTTCGCTGAGGTGACCAAAGTAGCTGATCTGGGCAAGTTGGATCCTTCCCCGGAATTTCTCCAGCAGCTTAAAATCAATCTGGAAATCCTAACGGTTTTATCCGCCTTTTTCGAAGATTGGCACGGCGGTTTGAGTCTTGGTATCAAGCGTTTACAATCAGCATTGGTGGTGTTACCCAGTCTAATGGATTTAGGAAACTCGGCAGAAAAAACGACAGCTGCCGATTTGGAGCGAATTGCCGCCGATAGCAAAGCCATCTACAGCGATCCCAAGCAATTAATGTCCGCCGAATCACGCCGGCCATTAAAAGGAAAACTGGAGCAATTCCGCCAGAAATATGATCAGTTGTATTATGGATTGCACCAAAAGTTCGTGGGGGACAAAGCTCCGTGGGGTGAATTGGCCGTCATACGACAAAATCCGCATTTTATCGCGCTTAACCAGTTGAAAGGACTGCCCTTCATATCGTCCTCTCCCTTCAACCAGCTTGCACTTGAGATGCAATCGATCGAACGGAAACGCTGCAATGAGTTCAACGCCCAGGTTCTTGAATCTTTTGCGGTTTGCCCTTACTGCCGTTTCCCCGAGGATAGTGCAGCTGCTACGAATATTTCTGGACGCATTTTAGCAATTCAAAGCAAGCTGGACGAAATGTGGACTGCCTGGGAAAGCCAGATTATCATCGAAATTTCCAACCTGAAGGAGCGATTGTCCTTGCTTTCAGCCTCCCATCGCCAGCTCATTCAGGAACTTATCCAAAAGGGGTGTTTACCGGAAACGATCAGTGATGATCTGCTGACCGCACTTTATGAATTGAGCCGTGATTTGCAGCCAGTAGAACTGGACCTCAAGCAATTAGGCGACTATTTGTTGAGCAAGGGAAGCGCATTAACCGAGGCGGAACTGCGCGCCGCTGTGGATGACTATATCAACCAGATAACCCAGAGCTGCCAGCGAGATCTGGTGCGCATTAAGATCAAAATTGAATAATTTATATGAACTTTTTTTGACCGATGAATTCATCGAACGAAAGGAATAATTCCATGACTGACAACTTAGGTGATCTGCGCTCCATTGAAGGTTTTCCCAATGGCAAGGATGAAGACTTGCATGCGCTTTCCAATCCGCCATATTACACGGCTTACCCTAACCCGCATGTCGAGGACTTCATCCAGCAGTATGGCACACCTTACAATGAAGCCACCGATGATTATCGTCGCGAGCCTTTTGTTAGTGATGTTTCTGAGGGTAAAGGGGATCCTATTTATATGGCACACACTTATCATACAAAAGTACCATACAAAGCAATTATTCCTTTTATTTCACACTATACCAAACCGGGAGATGTGGTCTTTGATGGTTTTTGTGGAACCGGAGCAACAGGTATTGCAGCACAGTTTGCTGGTAGACAAGCTATTCTATGCGATATTTCTAGTGCTGCTACATTTATTGCCTCTAATTACACCAGTAACTTAAATTTGGAATCAATAAAGAAAAACTCATTACAAATTAAAGATGAGGTATCAAAAGAATGTTCCTGGTTGTATCAAACAAACCATGTAGATGGGAGGAAGGGGCTAATAAGTTATGTAATTTGGAGTGATGTTTTCATTTGTCCATATTGCAACAACGAAATAATTTATTGGGATTTTGCTATGGATGAAGATACCTTGGAAATGAAAACGGACTTAGCTTGCCCTAAATGTAAAGCCAGTATTTCAAAGCGTAACCTTTCACGTGCGCAAATGTCGATGAAAAATGAAACGACTTCAAATATATCAACAATGGCGAAACAAGTTCCAGTATTAATTGTATATTCATTGGGAAATAAGAAATATCAAAAAAAACCTGACATTCAGGATATTGAGTTAATAAATAGAATTGAAAAGACAAGTATTCCATATTGGTATCCAACTAACCCAATACCCGAAGGAGATAAAACTGGCGAACCATTAAGAATTGGTATTGAATCAGTTCATCAGTTTTATACAAAAAGAAACCTCTGGGTTTTTGCGAAAATATTTGATTCGATTCATCAGTCAAAAATTGAAATAAAACAAAAGAATTTCTTGCTTTTTACAATTACTTCGTTTCTTGTAAAAACTGGTTCTAAATTACATAATGTAGGATTTAAAAATGGAAAAATCAATTTAGCCGGTCAGGTGCCAAACACGTTATATATTCCATCTATATTAGCGGAACGTAATATATTGGAATTATTTTCCGGAAAATTAGATGATATCGTCAGGGCATTTGAACAGAAGAAAGCAATTGGGAAAACACAAATTCTGGTTACTACTCAGAGCACTACCGATCTAAAGCAATTTCCTCAAAACTCAATAGATTATATTTTTGTTGATCCGCCATTTGGTTCAAACTTAATGTATTCTGAACTGAGTTTTATTTGGGAAAGTTGGTTAAGAATATTAACCAATAACCATTCCGAAGCAATTATTAATAATACTCAACATAAAAACCTTACCGATTATAGGGAATTAATGGAGAAGTCATTTTTGGAAATGTACCGAATTATAAAACCGGGAAGGTGGATTACAATTGAATTTCACAACTCAAAAGCAAGTGTTTGGAACGCAATTCAGGAAGCATTATCTAAATCAGGTTTTATAGTTGCACAAGTAACGATACTCAATAAGCAACAGGGGACATTTAATCAAATGACATCTCCTGGTGCTGTAGAAAACGATTTGGTTATCAATGCATATAAACCTAGGGAGAATATTACCAAGAAATTAATATCTTCTGCTGGAAATGGGTATGAAACAGATTTCGTTCGTGAGCATTTACTGAACCTTCCAATAGCTGCAAATATTGAACGTAGTAAGGAAATGTTATTCTCGAAGTATCTTGCTTATTATGTTCAACATGGATATCGAGTTATTTACAATGGTGAGCAATTCTACCGTATTCTTAGTGAATGGGGGTTAGAAGAGCGTGATGGCTATTGGTTTGCGGATGAGGCTCAAGCCAATGAATATGAAAAACGTAAAGCAAAAACCTTTGGCAAGGGTGGCATCCAACCCCAGGCAGTGCTGTTTGTTGGTGACGAACGCTCAGCACGACAGTGGATCTGGAATTTTCTGGATCAACCCAAATCCTACGACGAAATCTATACTGATTTTCTCAAAGCGCTTCAAACATCGGAAGATGAAATCCCCGAAGTAAAAACCATTCTTGAAGAAAGTTTTGTACGCACCAATGGACAATGGAAACGTCCCGATCAACTTACCCAGGCAGAGTTGGAAAAGAAACGCCACGAACGATTATTACGTCAGTTTGAAGAGTATCTCAGCACAGCTAAAGCGAACCAAAAACTCAAAGAAGTGCGTCTGGAAGCGGTCATCGCCGGCTTTACCGAATGCTACCGCTCCGGGCGATATATAGATATTCTATTGGTTGGGAAAAAGCTTGATAAAGGAATTCTGGAAAACAGTTCCGACTTGTATGATTTTATCGACATCGCTGAAGCTAAGGTGGAGGGATAAACCCTGATAAGGGTTGATGAATAGGATGGGTCAAAATGCACGATTACATAGACAATGATGCTAGAGATTGGTTTCAAAACGCGAACTACAATAATTTTGATTACGGGCATTTTTTATACCTGTGGATCGCTTATAACCAACTCTATAATTTTCATTGTTATGATATGCACCCCAACTGCTTGCTGCCTTATCAATTAGCAACCGATCTCAACCCCCGCCAGATGGGCAGTCTACCTTCAACTCAATTATTGCAATGTGGTTGTGGAAGAAATTATGCAAAGCGTAATGTTAGTGAATGGGGCCGCGTAGTTTGTGTTGTAAGGTATTTGCCAACAGCAATTTGCGAGCGAATTATTAATAGTAATGAAGCGAGATATTTCGCCACCAGGCTAGCCTATTCTCCGCTAAGCGGTGGCTGGCACGCTGCAGATTGTGGAATTTTTGATATCCACAAAACAAAACTCGATTTTCCAAACCACAATGCCTTATATTCCCTGGGATATGTCCATGCTTGGAATGAATTCCAGGCAGGTCATATCCATGCTGATGTTGCCATTCAACATGTGGTCAGAATGCTCTATACCATCCGCTGCAATCTCGTTCACGGCGGCAAAACCCATAGCCAGGCAAACAATCGAGAAGTTGTAAGAAATGCGATTCCTTTATTACACCAGGTTATTGATGGATTAATATCTACTGATAAAAGAGCTTTTACATCCGAGATATAAGTATGAAATTAATTATTGGCGACATGGTCCTCCTCCCATCTAATCAAAAAGCTCGCATTATTTCGCTTATCAGGCTTTTTGGGCTCGAATATGTGGACATATATCTCGAACCCTCAGGACCGATAAGACGTGTGCCAATTGATGAATTAAAATCGCCCAATGAGATGACGGAAGGATTAGTGCAGGGCTGTTCCACTCCAGCACCACTATTTCTCTCCACGATTACTGCCCACCATCTCAAAGCTCTACTGACTCAACAAGGACTGCTTTCAGCGGCTAATTTTCGCATTACCCCTCTACCACACCAGATCCTGGCGGTGGATTTTGTATTGGGCAAGTTTCGACCACGCGCCATCATTGCTGAAGAGGTTGGCTTGGGTAAAACGATTGAAGCCGCAATGATTTATGAAGAACTTAAGCTGCGTCACCAGGCCAAACGCGTGCTGATCATCACCCCAGCCGGCCTCACGCGCCAATGGCAGGATGAACTGAAACAGAAATTCAGCGAATCGTTTGCCATAATGGACCGCACCTTGTTTTCGGCAATGCGCGAGATCCACGGACAGGATGCCAATTTATGGCTGCAGAGCGAACGGGTCATCACCAGCCTTGACTTTATCAAACCTCAAAAAGTGAGCCCGCTGCTTAATCAAAGGGAGCGCCAACGCTGTGAGAGTCACAATCGAGAGGTGTTTGATAATCTGATCGCAGCCAATTGGGATATGGTCATCATTGATGAAGCCCATAAACTGAGCAAAGAAGTGGATGGAAGTGAGACCGCCCGTTATAAAATCGGTGAAGCACTGGCCGCAGTTGTACCGGTTTTCCTGCTGTTAACCGCTACACCGCACCAAGGCAAACCGGGTAAGTTCTTACACCTGCTTAACCTGGTCGACCCTTACGGTTTTACCCGCGTTGAAGACCTTCACCCAGACAAAGTCCGGGACGTAGTCTGGCGCACAAGTAAACGTGCCGCGGTCGATGGCCAGAAAAAACCACTCTTTAAGCAGCGCATTACCGATATATATCCAGTAGACCCTTCCCGCCCAGAGTTTGAACTGGAGCGTAAATTGTATGATGAAGTCAGCGCTTATGTTAGTGACAATTACAACCGAGCGCTGGGGCGCAATGACCGCGCTTTTACCTTTTTAATGATCCTCTTCCAACGCATGTTAACCAGCAGCACCCAGGCAATTGCCGATTCCTTGGATAAACGTCTGAAAAAGCTAAGCGGCTGGCAGGAGAACCTGGGAAAATCCAATACCAATGGCAGCAGCAATGGCGATTTTGACGAAGAAAAAGCAGAAGATGAAGATACCCAGGAACTATTGGATGAGTTGATTGACGTAACCGGTATGGTTAACAGTCAGGAGCTTGGGCGTGAAATCGAAATTCTCAAACACCTTTTAGACCTGGCGCGCCGGGTGTTGAAAGGCAGCGACTCAAAAATGGTTGCTCTGCTGGACATCATTGATGAGATTCGCAGACGGGAAGGTCCTACAACCAAATTCCTGGTGTTTACCGAATTTGTTTCCACTCAAACAGTTTTGCTCAAAATGCTTGAAGGCTTGGGATACAAAGTAGTTTGCATTAACGGGGGAATGAACCTGGAGGAGCGCATCCTTGCCCGCCAGGAATTCAGCGCTGACGCCCAGTTTATGATTTCTACGGATGCCGGCGGCGAAGGCGTTAACCTTCAATTTTGTCATGTCATGGTGAATTACGATTTGCCCTGGAATCCCGCCAAACTGGAACAGCGCATTGGCCGCCTGGATCGTATTGGTCAGGAGCATAATGTTCTGGTGATCAATTTACTCACTCAAGGAACAGTTGAACAGCGCGTGCGCGAAGTGCTTGAAACCAAACTGTCCATTATCCGCAAGCAATATGGCGATGATAAACTGGCTGATATTTTATCCACTCTGCAAGAAGAATTCCGTTTTGACAAGTTGTTCATTGATGCCTTGGCAAAAAGGAATGCTGAAGCTATTGAGCTCGAATCCATTGGCGATCAAATTTATAACCGCGCCCGCCAAATTTTGGATCAGGACGACTTATTGCTACCCCATGCCCAGGCTGAAGTTGACCAATACCAGAAACGATTAGTCGAAATTGCTCCTAACCAGATCCGCTCACTCCTGACCGGCTATCTTCTGGCGCAGGGGGAAAAATTGGGTGAATACAGCCGACGCCAAGGGATTTATTACTTTGATCTGACCAAAGCGGACGGCAGCAAAGAGCATTATGGAGAAGTGGTTTTTGACCGTGAAAGTGCGGTAAAAGATGATGGCGTCACCTTTTTGCATCTAAACCATCCAATCGTCGAACAACTACTGGATCAGTTAACTCAGGAAACAAATCCGCTGACAGCTCAAATGCGCCTGCGGCCGGAAAGCCCGCAAGGGAAACTAATTTCACCAGGGTCTCAAGGTGTATTCGCGGTATATGTGCTTCAAGCCACCAACCATACAGATGTCAACCGCCAGGAACTTATCCCAGTCTATCTTGATAGTATGGGTATATCCCAACCTCGTTTGGCTCAGTTATTACTCAGTTTATCTCCTGAACAAGTTGATACGGCTTATACGCCACTTGATCCCAATGAAATTGCCCGAATCAAAGACGTGGTCTGGAAAATAGCCGAATCCCAGGCTGGTGACCGTTTTAGTGAAATTCAATTAGAGCATGCAGAGCAGACCAACGCCGAACAACGAAAGATAGAGCAGTATTACCGCCAGCAAGAAGGCGCTGTGCGCCAGATTGCCATTGAGAATATTCGCCAAGCCAAACAGCGTGATCTTTTAGAACAACGGCGAGCGGATATTGCCACCCTGCAAAAAAGTATTCAACTTGTTCCCGACCTCAAACTGATTGGGTTGGCATTTATATACACCTGATCAAAAGGAATTTTATGATACCCGATTCTCAAACCTGGCAAAATTCAATTCTGGCCTTATTTCAACCAAAAAAAGAGGCGATGATTGTGGTCATCGACCCCGACAACCTGCTTTTGGATGAAACACTACTGGCAGAGATCCAAAATAGCAGCTATGACATCTTAAAATTGGAAGATGAAGTAGCTTTTCGTAACAGGTTTGAGCGCAATTACCGCAGCCGTTGGGATTCAGGCGAGCCACGCCACGTCGTAATCATTGTCCATACCCATGAACGCGAACGGCATATTCCCTATGATCTACTCCAAAAAGGCAAACGGATCGAGGTGGGTGTCAGCCAATTATTTCCCAACCTCAATGCCCTGGTGATCAAAGAACTGGATCATGCCTATTACCAAGATCTGTATGCTGCCCATCAATCCCTGGTAACAAAACATGAGATGCAGCGCGGAGAACGACAAACCGTCGAGTTTATCTTACGGGTTGTTTTCGGTATTGAACCGGTAGGTGCATTGAATCCTACCCGCTTGGCTGAACTATTGATTGATAAACATGACCGCCGGCGAATGATTCCCCAATCGGTCGAGCAGTATCTCATGGAAACGTTAGCAGCTAAAATAGCGGCTGTTGGAATGACTCCGCAATACATGTTGGATGCGGAATCATTTTACACATGGCTTGGTCAACAATGGAAAATGTTTGTCCATGCTCAAGTGGAGCAAGGGGGCGTTCAATCTGTGATCCAGTTTGACGACCCACGGCTGAAGCCCCTTTTACCTCATCTGTTCTCCGATGGCAAGTTACAACGAGTCAATGCCCCAATGAGCATAATCTCCAGTAGTTCCTGGATGGCAGCCGGTTTACAATTTCAAGACAATTCAGGAAAACCAGTCCACGAGCCGAATGGAGAGCGGGATGGATATAATCTACAGGCTCAGATTAATCGATTGCTGGCTTTAGATTCTGACGCATTGCCTAAAGGTAAAACGGATATTCGTGATTGGTTGAACCTAGCCGAGGAGTGGGCTGAGATTGTTTTTCGAGCCAATTCATTGCCACAGGAAGTGTATTCTCGGATTCAGCCGGCCTTTTTCCAGGCGCGTACGCTGATTAACAAACATTTTCTTCAATTTGTGCAGGCCCGTTATAGCGCGACTGATTATTATTCTGATAACCTGGGTCCCATCAGTCTGGCCTCGGTTAATGCATGGCTGGATCAGCATGTCAAACCAGATGAACGCCTGGTGTTAATTTGTTTTGATGGTCTGGCGTTGGACCAATGGCATTTGTTGAAAACATTTCTTCAGGAACAGGATAAGGGGTTGACCTTTACTGAGAAACAAACCTTTGCGCTGGCACCCTCGATCACCCCCATCTCACGTCAAGCCTTATTTTCCGGTCGCAGGCCAGATTCCTTTGCGGATAGCTGGAGTAAAACAGACAGAGACGCTGAACGCTGGTTGAATTTTTGGGTCCACCGCGAAATACCGAAACAGCGTATTGCTTATCTACCGGTCAAAGCAGGCGATTCAAGCATGTCGTCTGTGGTTGAAACGATTGATAGCAAAAATAAGCGCTTGGGTATTTTGGTCAATTTATTTGACGATGCTCTGCATGCCATCAAAGGTATGCCATTGGAAGCAGATAAACGGGTGTTATATTCCACCCTCAATGGGCATTTATCGAATAGCTATATTGTAGATCTCCTGAGACGATTGCTGGAAGGCGGATATCGGGTGTTTTTGTCCTCGGATCATGGCAATACCTGTGGAAAAGGCACTGGGGTTTTACCGCCCAAAGCGTTTATCGAAACCTACGCCCGGCGAGTGGCCATATTTGACCAGGTGTCGCTTGCACAAGAGTTTGCCCAGAAAAATCAGGGGATATATTTCCGCACAAAATCACTTCCGACTGCTGTTCATCCGGTTTATACGGCGGGTATCGAGCTTTTTGCATCCAAAGATGCAATCGAAATATCACACGGCGGTCTGTCTATAGAAGAATTAGTTGTTCCCTTTATTGAGGTAAATAGATCATGATTGGATTGGATTTTCCATTAAAACCCGAGTGGATATATGAAGTGAATCAATTATGGGAACCAAAACAATCAATTTCCGTTCTGGTAAATAAAGGTATTACCCAAACAATGCAAGAACTTGGCGGAGAGAAGACTCGAAGAAATACACTAAGTATAATTTTACGGATTTTCGTCGAAAGTGAAGGCGGTGGAAATAATCGTCAGACGGTAGATCATGATATATGGCCAAGCTATTCTAAATTGTTTTCAATTAATAGCATTTTACCAGCTTATCTAGTGCATATTATTTCAACAAGTGAAGTCGCAAAAGAAGCAACTTCCTTTATTAACCATAGATTTATCCCAGGATCAATTTTAAAATCAGAAGAATTGCGTAGATATTTGATAAGTAAATACGGCGAAAGGAAGGTAGTCTTGAATGCTGGAAGCGCTTTTCTTAAAACGCTTCAGTATTTTGGAATACTCAAAGAAGGTAATAAACTAGGCGAATATTTTTATAATAACCGAGTAAAACCTTGCGTAGATATTTTCCCATTGCTAGTATGGTCATTATGGAACAAAAAACCTTCACCACAAATAGATTTAGAACTTTTTATGAATCAAATTGAATTATCCTTTTTAGATATTACCGACTGGGAAAGTAAGTGGAAGACATACCAACCGAATCTTTGGGTAATTTCAGAACGAGTAGGGGCACATAACATAACTTTTAAAAACCCTGAAATTATGGCGTTTAAGAATCAACTACTAGCTCTTCTTGCCACGTGATAGAACGCAAATGGAGCCTTTTTGATGTAAAGCTCTATTTGAAGGAGTTGAATTTATGCAACTGACACCAAGTCAAGCGTTTGAACATATAAAAGAGTCGGTTATTCAATATCTGGAGACAGCATATCGAGTATCAGATCCTTCTGTTTTTGCAGAACGTGGGGAAATCCTTAGAAAAACCGGAACTGTTGCTCAAGAGCCGTTTATTGAAGCAACTCCCGCATTTCCAACATCGCGCAAATTAGCTGATTTAGAGCGTCTATATCCTGACAATCTTCCATCAGGTCTTTCAGAGCTAGTCCAACATGGCGTACCTGTTGATCGTTTCAACCTATATACACATCAGGAAGAAGCCCTGATTGCGTCGTTTTCTCAAAAACCAAGTTTACTGGTTGCCACAGGCACTGGCTCGGGGAAAACCGAAGCATTTGTTCTCCCCATCTTAGCTGATATTTTAAGAGAAGCAAAGAATTGGGCTGAAGTCGATGGAAATCCACAACGAGGGGAGTATGATGATATCAATAAAGTGTGGTTACACTCACGTCGGCACGAACGGCGCCCCGCCGCTTTACGTGCAATCATTCTTTATCCAATGAATGCTCTGGTCAATGACCAGTTATCTCGTTTACGTCGAATACTATCAAATGGCTCGTCTCCAGATTGGCAACGAAGAAACTTAAATGGCAATCTAATTCACTTTGGGATGTATACAAGTCAAACGATCTGCGCTGGAAATCCAGCGGACGAATGGCGTCGCAATAAAGCAAAAGACTATCTACGAAAAATAAGCGAAGATTGGGACAGATTGCGAGATGATCTAAAAGCAAAAGGCTTTTGGCCCCGCCCTGATAGCCCGGAAATGTTAGTTCGATGGGATATCCAGGCAGCTCCACCGGATATATTAGTCACCAACTATTCAATGTTGGAATATATGTTGGTCAGGCCAATCGAGAATGATATTTTTTCGAAGACACAAAATTGGCTTTCTGAAAATCCTAATGCGCGGATTACCCTCGTTTTAGATGAAGCACACTCTTATACTGGGGCTAAAGGGACTGAAGTTGCGCACCTCGTACGCCGACTAAAAGAGCGTCTTGGTCTTGATCCGGGCTCTCCAAAATTCCGAGCAATTGCGACTACAGCTTCCTTGCCAAATGTGCCAGGAGTTGAGAACGAAATATTCAGTTTTATCTCAGATCTTTTTGCGGAACCAAAAGAGGCGTTCACCCTTGTTCGTCTTCCACCAGGAATAAATCAACTCCCAGATCGGAAACCGGAAATAAAGAACATCAAGG
>CAKMKJ010000032.1 GCA_927443345.1 uncultured Anaerolineaceae bacterium
ATAAAAAGCCAAGCCGGAAGCTGCAACTGCTGTGGCAAAATGACGCATGGTTTGTGCAATTACAATGGTAATAAAACTGCGATTAAGAATTGTCGCCTTAATGGCCTGTCCCAATTTAACTTTTTCACCTTCAAGGGTAGAGGATCTTTCAAACATTCCCCTGGTTGAAACCAATAAAGCTGCTGCTGAAATAACGCCCAAGATTATGCCCATTATTGGCCAACCAAGTATCGTGGCTATTGTTATGGGGAGAGCTGCGCCGATGATCAACCCCACGGTCATAAAAATGTTCATTTTCACCGCGACACTCGTTCGCGCGTGATACTCAGAAAACATTTCTGGCAGTAAGGAATAATAAGCAGTTTGTACAACTGTAGCTGTTGATTCAAAAAGAAAAAGTCCAACTATAAACCATATTAATAAGGAGATTGGACTTTTTAGCCCATCAAAGGGTACCAGGAATAACAGGGCGAAAAATAACGCATAAGGAATGGTGCCAAAAAGGATGTATGGAATTCGCCTTCCCCACCTGGTTTTTGTGCGATCTGATAAATACCCCATGACTGGATTATTGATAGCATTATAGATGGCATATCCTGTCATTACCATTGCAGCCCAGACAGGTGATAATTTCTGGATATCAACATAGAAAAATAGAATTACAGCACCAACAGCTTGATAAGGGATGGAACAACCCAGATTTCCAAGACTGTATGCCCATTGCTGAAGACTTGAGGTCGAGATAACAGAATCTTTTACCAGAGGATTTGCTAGTTTAATCATAGAACCTCACGCAAAAATAGCGTTGATTGAGAATCAGTTATTCTTACTACTACGACAATCTACCTTTTCCATTTCTTGCCAGTAGCTAATTCTACGCATTTGTATGCGCCGTCATAGATGCCAATGCTTTTATTCTTAACAATACAATCACAAAACATCTCAAGCAGATCGTTATGATTCACCAACATATCAATAGCCTGCAAGGTTTGCGGAATAGAATTTGCTTCAACAGTTCCTTCACCCAATTCTGCACCTCGAATTGCCCCCCATTTTTCATGTCCACCGACGCGCGCATTAAATATTTTCGGCACCGGATAGAATGCTAATTCGCTGGGTTTCGTGATCATTACATCAATCACTCTCATCAGATAATTTGTTGAATATACTGCGTGAAAAGTGTTGTCATGCAGGAAGACATGAATACCCTTAGCTGGATGGTCACGTAATTTGTCTGCAGTTTCCTGGGTGTCCTCCCATGTAAAATGGGTTTCAATGCTCGACGAATAATCCTTCAATTCATTCTGCAACCAGGTCCAGTTACTCTTATGGTCGCCCAGATTTACAAACAAAGCAACCTTGCCAGCCTTGATCAATGGAAGACAATACTCAATGATGGCTTTGAAAAGTTCCCTTTGAGCACCTGCTCCGCCCATGGTCAACAATAAACGTCTCGGTTCATTATTTTTCATACGCTTGATTCGAGCGTCGCAGTCAATTTCAATATTTTCAACCAGTTCATGGTCAATATGAGCACCGGTAAAGTAAACGGCATCTTCAGGGGCAGGTTTCAAAATCTTGGCCTTATCATCAAAACCGCGCATTGTCCTGAATCCGTAGTAGGCAGATGGTGACTGAATGCCGTGCTTTGCTCCTTCAGTGAGTTGGAACGCCATTGGCCAGTTATCAAACACCATATCTACAACGTTCGTCATTCCTCCTGCTACTGCTCCCATACAATTCCACATATGCGAAGTCAACATGGGCATTTCAGAGGGCAAAGTTTCGTATAGGTTGCGGAACAATTCAGACATTTTGTAATCTTTGATATTGGTTTTTAGAAATCTCCAGGGCCACGTTACTATCCAGTTATTAAGTAGCGTGTCCAGAATTGGAAGGGAGGGATCTCCTGTTGTCAAAATTTCCCAGATGTATTTGTTGAAGAGTTTACTCTGCTGAGAGACACGAGAAAAGTAACTGTAATTCACATTACACCAATTGATAACGTCAGTAGTTATTCCAGGAATAGCCAAAAGATCCAACCATAATGGAGTGAAACCCATCGCTTTTGCACAAGAAGCACCTGCCATTGCGATGCGATAATGACCGTACCCCATACGGATTGTTGAAATTATCACACTGTCTTTGACAGAAATTGGTTCTCCAGTGCCATCTCTCAAAATATCCTTTATTCCCAGAATTGGACCAAGGTAATTATTTGGGTGGACACTAAGAGTATATTTTTCGTTAGGATCATAGTGGAACTTGCGCACGAAAAAATTCTGCCATCGATCCGTCGCTTTGGATTTGCCAACAGATAAATCATTACCATAGAGGGAATATTTTCCATTTGCTTTTTTCATTTTTCGATCTCCTCAATGTTCTTAATAAATAAATTATTGATCTCTTATCCTTTAACACCGCTGCTCATAGCGCTTTCAATAAAGAATCGCTGACCCAGGATATAAAGCAAGAATGGCGGCAAAATAGAAATTGCTGCACCAGCCAAAATTAGATTCGCAGAATCAGAAGCCCTGCCTCGAAGCATATTCAAAGTTAAAGTTAATACATGATTCTCATAATTCCCCGTATTGATAATCACCAACGGCCAGAAAAAGCTATTCCATGCATATAAGAACGTAAAAGTGGCCATGGTGGCAAGAGCAGGCGCTGCTGCTGGTAGAAAAATACTGTATAGAATTTTAAATCGAGAAGCACCATCAATTAGAGCAGCCTCTTCAATTTCTTTTGGCACGGTAATAAAAAACTGCCGCATTAAAAACGTGCCGTAGGCTGAGAATATCCAGGGGAATATTAGCGCCGCTAATTTATCTGTCCATCCAAACAACACCATTAATTGGTAGAGCGGGATTATTAGCATGACAAAAGGAATCATAATTGTTCCCAGATAAAAAACGAATAATTTGTCTTTTCCAGGAAAACGCAATCGCGCAAAAGCATACCCCCCCATTACTGATGTGACCAATTGTCCAATCACAACAAACAATGTCACAAGGATGGTGTTTGTTAAGCTGCGTCCCATGTTTTCCATAGTCATTACACGCGTATAATTCTCGGGATGGGCAGTAACTTTGGTGACTGGCTGGCTAGTTCTAACCACCTGAAACACTTCGCGCGAAAAATCTTCAGGATCAATAAATCGACCAAGCGCGGTTTTGCCAACCTGAACAAGTTGCACGATATTCCCATTTATTAATACGTCCATAATGGGCTGAACAGTTCCATCTGGCATAACAAACTGCTCACCAGACTCAGAGGGCTTGGCCTGGTCTAATGGGACGGAATAAGTGATGGATTGGTTATCTGTTTCAGCATAAATTCCTGCCGGGATACCGGATTCTACCAAAGCGAATTCGCTCTGAACCCCGTCTTTTTCAATAAGGTAAAGTGGAACAGGTTTCTCAAATCCTTCCAATGAAATTTCCACTCCCTCCCGTGGCAATAATCGTGGAGGGTAATTAAAAGTATCATCTGGCGTTTTTAAAGAAGTAGTCACCATGAAGATAAATGGAAATAACATTATCAACGCAAAAAATGTCAGGATTAAGTAGGCCCCCAAATTAGTTAGAAAACGTGACAATTTGAATGATTTCATATCGTCCTCCTAAACATCGTATGCGCCTGTCTTACGTTGACTTCGGAACTGCAACAAGGTAACTGAAAATATTACAATGAACAATACCCATGCGATGGCTGCCGCATACCCTTGTTGGAAACGTTGAAACCCGTTTTGGTAAAGGTAGAGAACAATTGTGAGCGTAGATGTCCCCGGGCTGCCCGGCGGGTTAGTCATGATAAATACTTGTTCAAAGACTTGAAACGCCTGGATGGTGGTTGTCGTAATAACAAAAAATGTAGTGGGAGCTAAAAGCGGTAAAGTAATCTTCCAGAACTTTGCCCATCTACCTGCCCCATCAACTGTTGCAGCTTCGTAAAGCTCTTTCGGAACATTTTGCAAACCAGCCAGGAACAGAACGGTATTAAAGCCCATGGTTTGCCATGCTGAAACAATAATTATCGCCAATAAAGCGGTGCGGCTATCAGAGAGCCATCGAATTTGAGCTTGAGGATAGCCTGTTGAAAAAATATTATTAATGAAATCAAGCCCAATGGTTATAAAGTAATTGATATATCCAACCGTCGCATTATAGAGCCATTGCCATATTAGTGAGATTCCGACTACAGCGGCAATGCTCGGCAAGAAATAAATTGCACGGAATATTTTCATCCCCGGGATTTTGCTATTTAGTATATTAGCGAGAAACAATGCCGGAATTGCACTCAAAGGTACGGTAACGATTCCAAAAACGATTGTATTTCTTAATGCAATCCAGAAGCGCGCGTCAGCAGCACCAAGTACGTAAGATTTGCCGAACATGTTAAATCGCAAAAGTTCACTAAATATTGAACCGTCCATCACGTTGAAAAAATCTTGTGAAGAATTGGCAAGTTGTTTAAGATTTAATTGAAATAACTTAAAATAGTTAGTCAGACCAATAAAATTGGAATTTCCAAACGCGTCCCAATCTGTAAGGCTGATGTAGAAAGAAAAAACCAGCGGAAAAGCAAAGAAAATTAGAAACCCGATTAAATTTGGAGATAAAAACAAGTACCCTTCAAGGGCTTCTGTTTGTGCATTAGTACGGTTCAAATAGAGAGCAGTAGCCTCTCTCCACATAGCCCAGATCGCTAGTCCAAATAATATTGAGATAAACACAATTACAAAATTAGTGGGAATAATCATCTGTTTGGCAAGGAATATCAAAGCCGGGATCAAACCAGCTTTAATTAGAAATATTGCAAAAAAGATCAAAGCAATATACTTTCCAATTTTATGGAACATCTCCTCAATATGAATTCGGTAATGGAAACGATCGCCGGCCGTATAAACGAGGTATCCGATCAACACACCTGACAACCAACCGATTGAAGAGCCAAATGTATTAGCCAGGGCATCGACTCCTAGGAAAACACCAAGGTTTTGAAAAAGGAATAATATAGAGATGATTAAACCTAAATAATTAACAACGAGAGAAGCAGTTCTTCCCTGGCGTCGGTTTTTTATAAGTTGGATTCCTGAATAGAAACTTCCAATACTTAACAATCCAAGAAGGATTGCAGCAATATAAGATAACCAAACAGGAATTTTGCCGAATCCGTGCTCATAAAGAATAATAAAAAGTAAGAAAATACCTGAAAATGACAATAAAAAATGCCAATATGTAGCAACTTTGATTATCATCTGGGTTTGCTTGATGCTTTTTTGGTCATTTTCTAATTGCATGGCTACCTCCGTCATATTTGTACGCCAGCCAATTCATAACAATAAAATTTCCTCCCTACAAAGAGTAGGGAGGAAATTCTTACTAGAAACTATTGTTCAAAAGCTTTATTGGCTTCAACACAAATGGTTTTTTGGTAATCTTCAATGGTCAATTCACCATTGAGAACTTTTGAAACCATGGGTCCCATGATTGAATCGTAATTTGGCCAGCTTCCAGCCCATAATGGACCTTCAGCGGTTGGCTTATTGGCATCAGCAATACCATTTAGGAATGCTTGATTATTTGCCGGAGGAGTAAAGGTTAAGAAGGCATCAAAAGCTTCCTGGCTCATGCGGCTGGGAATATTAGCTCCAAGAGCAGCAATTTTGCCTTGTGTTTCAGCGGTAGTAAGCATTTGAACCAGTTTCCAGGCTTCTTCAGGATGTTCTGTTTTTGCATTGACAACATATGCACCCCAGAATAACCAGTTACCTTGACCACTTGCACCGGTTGGCAATTCTACGACATCCCAGTTAAAATTAGCATTAGCGCGAACGCCGGGTGTTGCCCAACGGCCATTTTGGAACATGGCGACTTTGCCGGCCATGAAGGGAGGTTCGCTGTCTTCACCATAAGGGACAGCTACTTTATCTTCAACGTAGAGTTGACGCTCAAAGGTTAAGCCTGCAATTGCTTCCGGAGTATCCAGCCCGCATGCTGTCCGGTCTGCATTGTAGAAGTTACCGCCGGCGGAGTTGATCCATACGCCGTAAGGACCCCACCATGCGTTCGCGCCATATCCGTATACATCAGATCCCAATGCTTGAACCTTCTTGGCAACATCCAAGAAAGCTTCCCAGGTCCATTTACCCTCTTTAGCTAATTCACGAGGATCATCTGCACCGGCTTCGGCAATCAGATCAAGATTGAGATACAATGCAAAGGTTGAAACATCACGGGGAAGACCCCAAAGTGCTTCACCAGTCATATTAGTTTCTGGATTAAAAGTCAAGTGATACATCGGGCCGGGATAGAAATCGCCAGCGCTAAAACCATCAGTCGCATCTGCCATGGATTTCATGTCCAAGATTAATCCACGGGTCGCAAAATCAGCAACATCAGTTCCTGGGATCCAGAATACATCTGGAGCTGTGCCTGCACCGATCTCGGTCTTTAATACATCTTGATAACTTGAAGTTTCAGAACCACCTGGTTCATAAACAAGCGTAACACCATCCATGGCGGCATCAAGATCAGCGCTTACAGATGAATAAACATCGATTTCCGCTTGATTGTCAGGTCGAGTTCTCCAGCGCAAAGTGACATCCATGGGTTCAGGTTCCATAGTGGCAGGAGCCTCTGTAGGGGCTGCTGTCTCAACCGGTGCTGCAGTTTCAACGACAACGGGGGCACATGCAGACATGACCATTGCAAATACAATGATCACACTTAAAACCAAAAACATTTTTCTAGACATTTTCTCTCCTCATAGATATTTTGGCACGACAGATTTCTATTACGCTTGGTCGATAATATTAATTATTCACCTCCTTTTCTTTACTTCAGATGTGGAATTGCGAATAACCAATTCAGGTGTATAGAGAAGCTGCTGAATTTCTTCGCCAGGATTTTCTTTTTTATTTATTAGTAACCGCACCGCATTATGTCCAAGAATTGGAACATCTTGCCTGATTGTTGTAATTGATGGATTGAAATAAGAAGACAAAGGCATATCATCAAATCCAACTATTGAAACATCTTCGGGGATACGCCAATCGATCTTCTGCATAAAATGTATTGCCCCTGTGGCCATTCTGTCATTTTGAGCAAATATTGCTGAAAAATTCATCCCTTGTTTTATCAGATTCTCAACACCTACTTGACCAGATGTGGCTGACCAATCACCAGAATAGATAAGCTCCTTTTCAAAAGGCAAACCTGCTTCATCCAAGGCTTTTTTATAACCATTGATTCGATCCTGAACACAATCTTCTTCAAGAGGACCAGAGATTAATGCTATCTGTTTATGTCCTAACGATAAAAGATGTTTGGTGGCAAGATATCCACCTTGTTTATCATCAAGTGCAACCGAAGCCAAGCCTTTTGTTCGGGGTCTTGCTCCCAGTAATACAACCGGTACATCTTTTGGTAAATATAGGTAACGCTTATCGGCATAAGGGTTGATCACAAGCAATCCTTCAGTGCGACGGCTTTGAACCAATTGCTCAACCAGGTTTTGAAAACTTGAAGCGTCAGGAGCAGTAGCGCTAATTAAAAAATAACCATGTTCGCGAGCATAGGTCTCTGCCCCCTCGATCATGCTTGCGAAAGTATAGTCTGTTAGATTAGGAGAAATACACGCAAATGTACGCGTGCCACCATAAGACATTGACCGTGCAATAGCACTTGGATGGTAACCAAGCACTTCAATTGCATCGTCGACTTTTTTTCGGGTTTCCGGGTTTATCCGATCATACTGATTAATAACCCGTGAAACGGTCTGATGTGAAACGCCAGCCAGTTGAGCGACATCCCGAATTGTTGGTCGTTTTGAAGTCATATCATTCTTCTTTTATCGCTGTAATGTGACCGGTCATGTGACCGGTAACATTACTATACAAATTTTCCTCAGGTTTGTCAATAGTCTATTTTCCACTTATGACAATTGTCTTAATGATTAGGGTTTTTTTTCCACCAGAGATTGAATATAGTTTCTATCACTGGATGAACAAAACCACCTGGATATGGTCGATGGAACTGCTACAACCATTTAATATGCGAAATCTGGATATTTGCATATTGGAAAAAAGACCCAAGGCAATTATCAGGCTACAGAGATTGCATAAGCAAGTACAATTATGTCTATAGAGCAAGCTTACAACATGCTGTGCAAATTACAGTCAGTTATGTGAACCTGGCCTTTTGGTCTGTAATAAAGTTGATCGTATTGTTATTGAATTTTTCACAAAAAAAGGGTAAAATAAGTTATCAATTGTTCATAAATGTACGATTGTTTACAAGAATAAATTTCCCCAAAAGATTGGATTTTCAAAATGGCAAAAATCATATACACCGATCTTGATATCGAACAGGCTGCTGCAGAAGGAAAAACCAGTCTGTTTCTTTCTGAAGATACGGTGCTCACCGATATGGCTTATGAAAAAGCTAAACTTCTTGGGATTGAGCTGCAACAAACACAGAATGACCAGCCACCATCCGCCCCAATAAGGCCTTACCTTACATCCAGCACAATCGTGCCTGATCTACCAAAGCTCTTGAACACGTTAGAAACTGCTTTCCGTAATAATTCTAAAGAAGAATCTAATCCTGGTCACCACGATATCCTTGGCTTTACACCACAAACTTGTGAACAAGATTTGCGCGAAGCAATTATTCTAACTGGACAAATCCTTTATAAAAGTGGTTTGATGGTTTCAAATGATGGCAATATTTCTGTACGGATGGCTGATGGTAATATTTTGATCACACCGTCGGGTGTTACTAAAGGCAGAATTTCTCCTGAGGATTTAATTGTGATTAATCTCGACGGTAAAACTTTGAAACAAGCCTCGAACCGAGAACTTAAACCAACATCTGAACAACCAATGCATCTCGAAATTTACCGTCAACGACCAGATGTTAGAGCAGTAATTCATACTCACCTCATCTTTGCCAATGCATTGGCAATCTCTCATGGCAAAGTACGCATGGATGTAATTCCGGAAGCAGCCATAGCTTTTGGTGATGTTCCAGTGACTGACTTCGCACTACCCTCATCAAATCAAAATGCAGAAGCCATTCACGAGTTAATCAAAACACATGATGTCATGCTCATTCGCAACCATGGCAGCCTGGCTGTTGGTAAAAACCTTGATGAAGCCTTGATAAACACAGAACGTCTTGAACATGTTTCAAAAACGTTGACCTTTGCAGAACTTCTTGGTGAAGTTAACACGCTGCCAAAGGATATGCTCCAAATGATCGCAGGGATTGTTCAAAATAAAACAAACCAATAGGCCAGATTTTGAGGTATTGGAATTTAACCGTTAAGATTAAGCCATAAAATCAGAAACTGAAGGGAAAAGAACAAGCGTATGGCAGAAAATAATCAAGACGAAATGATGGTGATCGCAGCCTGGCTGTACTACGGGGAGCATATGACACATGAGGAAATTGCTGGTGAGTTACATATGTCGCGGGTCAGCATCACTCGTCTTCTACAACGTGCTCGAATGGAAGGCGTAGTTCAATTTACAATCACACGTCCGCTTCCTGAGCAATTCAAACTTGAAAGCCGTTTGAAAGAAAAATTCAACATCCGTTCGGTTACGATTACTAAATCCATGGCAGATCCAAACGACACCATTAAGGAAGTGTGCCGTTACGCAGCCGCGACACTAAAAAAGCATTTATTTCGTGGTTGTCGGTTGGGTGTTGCATTCAGTTCCACACTTGGCAATATGGTGGATTTTTTGGACGGCAATTCAACACCAGTTGGTATCACTATCCAGGAATTAGCTGGCACTTACCTCTCACCCAATGCACCTTATGGAATAAGTTGGCGTATTGCCGAAAAGTTGAATGCAAAAATTATCTCTTTGCCGATCCCGGTTGTTGTTCAGAGCGAAGAAGTTCGCGATGCCATGCTTCAAGAACCCAGCATCAAAGCAGCAATGTTAGGAATCCCGCAAGTAGATTTAGCAATTGTCGGTCTTGGCCGTATTGGTCGTGATTCTACACTTGTTAAAACCGGACATTTTACACCAGAGATGATGTCGTCACTCAAAGGACAAGGTGCAGTCGGAGACATCCTCCTGCATTTCTATGATCGAGACGGCAGCTATGTTTCCAACCCAATACAAAATCGCATGGTCATCTTAAAGTGGGAAGAACTTCAAAGGATTCCGAATGTGATTGGGGTTGCTTCTGGAGTAAATAAAGTTGAAGCGATCAAAGGTGCCTTACGAAGCGGCACTGTTCATCATCTTGTCACGGATATGGAAACCGCCATGGCGGTCATGATGGATTAGTTATAACCATTTTTGTGGATCTTTGAGTCCTTATACCCTAATATTTATAAACAAAAAAACCACAACCCTTTATCGGCTGTGGTTTTTATATTGGATCAAGCAGATGGTTCTTTAATAACCAGCATCTTTCTTCTTTTTAAATATTTCTTTTAAACTCAGGCTAAAAGGAGGTCTTGCAATGCCAAATTCAGTAATGATCGCAGTAATAAATCGAGCATCAGTCACATCAAATACCGGATTGAAGATTTTTACACCTGTTTCTGGCGCCATAGGCTTTTCATACCATTTTTTTGACACTTCATCAGGATTTCGCTCTTCAATGTGAATATCCCAGCCAGTTGGTGTATTCATATCAATAGTAGATGTTGGAGCACATATATAGAATGGAATACCATAGTTGTGAGCCAAGATTGCCACTCCGGATGTACCGATCTTATTGGCAGTATCACCATTGGCAGCAACACGATCACAACCGACAAAGACCGACTGGATCCAGCCATTACGCATTACAGTAGAGGCCATATTATCGCAAATTAAGGTAACATCCACACCAGCTTGCGCCAGTTCAAAGGTGGTCAAACGAGCTCCTTGCAATAAGGGGCGGGTTTCATCAGCAAACACTTTGAAGTTGTAACCACGTTCCTGCCCAAGATACATGGCTGAGGTGGCTGTGCCATACTTACCGGTTGCCAATGTGCCCGCGTTGCAATGGGTCAAAATACCAGTATTGGGCTGCAAAAGAGATAGGGCATATTCACCTATAGCTTTATTGGTACGAATATCTTCTGCTTTTATTTCTTCAGATTGAACCCGCAAGGCTTCTTTTATTTCTGGAATGGATTTACCTCGATTTGCAAGTAAACATGCCTCCATTTTGTCCAGAGCCCAAAACAAATTTACGGCTGTTGGTCGAGAAGATGCTAAATATTTTTTTACCTCAGAAAACTCTTTATAAAAAGAATCAGCATCTGTTGCCTTCGAATTTTTTACACCGAGATATGCTCCATAACCGGCAGCAATTCCGATAGCTGGCGCTCCACGTACACGTAATTCATAAATTGCTTCCCAAATATCAGCTTGTTCTGTCAGATGAAGATATAAAACTTCGTTTGGCAGCAAGGTCTGATCTAGAATCACCAGAGCACTGTTTTTATCATCCAGAGAGACTGTCTCCAGGTCAAAAGCTTTGTTTTCCATTCAATAATCCTATTGGTTGAAGTACTGCTATAGCGTAGCAGCGACATCTTTGAGAGTTTTTAAGAATTCGGCTCCAGATTTGTAGGTTTCGCGAGCCATGATAAATCTTTTTGCAGACAGCAGACAAATACGTTCTGCACGCAGCCGTGCTTTTTCATCTGCAATAGTGGTAATGTCTTTAACTTGGGCCAAACCCACGATCCTGCGTGATAATTCCATACCAGTAACCGCGGCAGTGTCACTCAATACGGTTTGCAGATACCATTCCTGGAATCCTGGTACTTTAGCTAATACTTCGGTAACGTTCTTTTGCCAGGCGATATTAAATTTTTTGATGAAAAGATCGACCACTTCTACAATGGTCTTCTCCACCCATCCGATATAATCCGCTTTTTCGGTTGTGTCACTCATTGTTGCATCTGCGTTTGCCCAGGCAAAAATCATATTTGCGACCACGTTACCGATATCATAGCCCATGGGGCCATAGAATGCGAACTCAGGGTCAATTACCTTGGTCGAGTCAGTTTTGATAAAAATCGACCCGGTATGAAGGTCGCCATGAATTAAGGATTGTGCGTGGGTTAAGAATTCAAATTTTAACTTGGCGACTTCCAGAAGCAATTGCTCATCGTTGTATATTTCTTGCTCAACCCATTCTTGATTGGGCGGAAAAACGATATTACGGTTATTGTAATTATTGAATGGTTCAGTATAAACAAGGTCTTCTGAAATTTCACACAATTCTGGATTGATGAAACTCTTGACCATTGCTTTCTTTTTCTTGTGATCCAAAACTACATCGGTAGTTAACAAAAGCGTATTCACCATGAATGTAGAAATATCATCTGCAAAGCGCGGGAATTTTTGATGCTGGATAAGTGCAGCACGCATGATAACGTGATCTGAAAGATCTTCCATGCAGCAAGTACTCATCACATCATCATACTTGTAAACGAGGGGTACCAAGCCAGGCGCTAAATCATGCTCTAATTGTAAAATTTCAGCTTCAATGCGGGTGCGGTCAGTAGACAACACAAAAGCATCAGAAATTCTTGCAGTATGACCTGCTTGTTTGATAATGACTGATTTACCGCTTTTTGTATCCCACACACGGAAAATATAATTAATATTTCCGTCTCCGATTTCTTTGCCCTCTAATATTGAATCTGGAGCGAAAAAATCCAATTTTTCGCGGGCATATTCAACGACATCTGATGGTTTCATTAAGAAATAGGAATCAAATCTGGACATCGAGTTTCCTCCGATTAATTTTTAGAATCACTTTTTGCGGAAGTAGGTCAACGCTAGTGCCAGCACCAGAACTGACCCTTTAATAATATTCAATGAATAATAGGGAACAGACATCATGACCAATCCATTTTCAAGAATACCGACTAGCACCGCTCCAGCAAATGTGCCGATTGCATTGGGTCGACCAGCCCCGGCAACTGAAAGACCGATAAAAGCTGCCGCAACGGATGGCATCAAATATCCTGCACCAGCATTAATTTGGGCAGAACCGATCCGTGAGGCCAAGATAATGCCGCCAACCGCCGCAAGTAAAGCTGAAAGTAAGTAAGCCAAAGCTCGATAACGATCAACTGGAATACCAGAAAGTCGGGCAGCTTCCATGTTCCCACCCACAACATATAGATACCGACCATATTTGGTGTAGGTTAAGAAGACATGAGCCAACGCAACAACAACAAGCATGATAATGATAATCGTGGGAGCTGTTCCAATTGTTTTAAAGATATCAGGTATGATTCCAAAAGTGGGAGTACCGTCCAGGCGCGGCATCCCTTGACTAATAGAACCACCTCCAGCATAAGTCATCGCCACACCTTCAAAAATGAAAAGTGAAGCCAAAGTCACCAGCATGTCTGGAATTTTCACCTTTACTATTAAAAACGCATTGAACGCTCCGACTACCATTGCAACGACAAGCGTAACCAAAATAGCAGGCACAGTTGGCATGCTATGCCAAACAAACATAGAAATAACCAATGTATCAGCAAATGTAGCCATGGATCCAATCGAGAGATCAAACCCATTGATTGTCAATGAAATCGTGATACCAATCGCAATCACAGTGACGATCGAAATACTACGAAGAATCGTCGTTATGTTGGATGGTGTCATAAAAATATCTGGCATCGATATTGAAAAAAACAACAACAAACCAACGATTGCCAAAATAGTTCCCCACTTGGTGACAAAATTCATCAAAACCGTTTGAATGCGGACTTTATCTTGTTGAACATTTGAGGATAGAGCCATGGATTACTTACCTCCAGTTGAATAGAAGAGTAGTTTTTCTTCGTCAGTATTTGCTGTTTCAAGTTCTTTGGCAATCTGACCATCATACATCACATAAGCACGATCGGTGATCCCCAAAATTTCGGTAAACTCACAGGTAGCATAAATCACACCTTTGCCAGCAACTGCCAGTCGACCGATTAACTCAAAAATATCGTGTTTTGCCCCGACATCTACACCTTTGGTAGGCTCATCAAAAATGAATACATCTGCATCAGCATTTAACCATTTGCCAACAGCCACTTTTTGTTGATTGCCGCCTGAAAGATAAGCCACTTTCTGATTTTCATTAGGGGTTTTGATGGACAATTCAGTGATCATATTTCGTGCATTTAATTTCTCTAAAAGAGATTTAATAAAACCCAATGGAGTAGAAAATTTTGCAAGCGTGGCAGCAGAAAGGTTTGAGAAAACAGGTTCCTCCACAAGAACGCCTTCCTTTCGCCGCTCTTCAGGCACAAGGGCTAATCCCTGTGAGACTGCCGAAAATGGAGAGTTAATTGTTCTTTTGATACCTTTTATTTTAATATCACCAGACTTGGTTTTAAGGCTTCCAAATATTGTTTTGCACAACTCAGTTTTTCCTGCGCCAACTAGCCCGGTCACACCGACTATCTCACCAGCACGCACATATAAACTAACATCTTTAACAGATCCCTCTTTTTCTGTAAGATGAGCGACTTCAAAAAGAGTATCTCCAATATTGGCTTTACGTTTAGGAAACACCTCTGAGAGCTTCTGTCCAAGCATAAACTCCACAACTTTTGCCACACTCAAATCCGCTACCGATTGACGAGTTACAACCTGGCCATCTTTCATAATGGTGATATCTTTGCAAATCTCAAATATCTCAGGCAAACGATGAGAAATAAAGATGATGCCAACATTATGATTATCAGCTAAATCTTTTAAAAGCCGAAAAAGTTCAACCGTCTCTGTATTTGAAAGTGGCGCTGTCGGCTCATCCAAGATCAAAAAGCGACAATCTTCAGCAATCGCCCGAGCGATTAGAACCATTTGTTTTTGAGCTAGCTTAAGATTCTGAACAATCTCATTTGTATCAATTTGAATATTCAATCGTTTAAGTATCTGGCGTGCTGCTTGATGGATTTTTGGCCAATGGACAAATACCTGCCGCCCCATTTTGTTGACCAGAACATTTAACATAATATTTTCTGCCACAGATAAATAAGGCACCAGCGCAGTATCGACTTCCTGGTAAACAATTTCGATACCTAGATTTTTGGCGTCACGTGGAGAGCGAATTGCCACTTCATTGCCATTTAGGAAAATCGAACCTGTATAATGATTGTATGCGCCTGCCATGATTTTCATCAGGGTGGATTTACCTGCGCCATTTGCACCAACTAACGCATGGATATTGCCACTTTCAATGTTAATATCTACATTCGAAAGAGCTTTAACACCTGGAAATTCAATTGAGATACCTTTCATCTCTAACTGATTCAACAATTGCGTTTCGATATTACACCTCCTTGCGGATGGCAGGATGAAGGATGAAATAATGTAAGAATAATAGCATTAACTGAGCAATAAAAATTACTAATTAACTGAATTATGACTTTTAAGAAAAAAGGACTTACCTTTTCCATTATTACTGCTCAGCCTGGAGCATAAATTGATGCCAATTTTGAACCAGGCCAAGCAGTCTTCATTTCTTGTTCTTTTCAACGGCAGAATAAAAAATCATCCAACCAGAAGACTTTTACTACCGAGGCGTTGAACTATTTTACGTAATATGCGCGAAGAACATCCATCCAAGTTTCATTGAATGCATCCGATTTACCCCAACCTTCAATAACATCCTTGAGGTTTTCCATATTGGTGTCGGGTTTCAAATCAGATTGTTTAATCAATTTTGCTTCGAGGTCATAATTGGCAGGAAGTTCTTCTCCAGCAAATTTCTTGGCTAACAAACGCATGTCAACAATACCAATCAACCGTGGATCAACAGCGGCTGTTGAATACCAGACAGAGTTCTCTTCACGCATCAAATTCATGTCTTGATTTGAAATATCGATAGAGATTAGGGCAATGTCTGTACGTCCAGCGTCAACCAATGCTTTATAAGCGCCTTTAGCCATTTCATCCCATGAACCCCAGATTGCATCCACGGTTCCTTCGGGATATTTAGCGAGGATTGCACCAACTTTTGCAGCGATATCACCCTGAACATCCTGGAAATTCGATGGTCCGATAGTTTCAAGGGTAACCAACTTACCTTCTTCTAAAAATTCCTGGTAAATGGTTTCGCGGCGATCCAAGGGAGGAACGCCAGGGCCCCACCACAATTTGATAACACGAGCAGGGTTGCCATCTTTGCTTAAGGCAGCGATTTCAGTGAGAGAGAGTTCTGCCAGAGCAAAATCATCCTGGAAAGTTGTGGTAATTTCTGGCAAGTTAACGCCGTCTTTGTCGATGACTGTGTCGAAGGTTACGACTTTAATACCTGCATCAACTGCCGGCTTGAGCATATCGTAGGAATAATCAGCTTTTCCATGAGAAATGATTAAGCCATCATAGCCTTTTTGAATGGCTTGGGCAACCAGATCTTGAAATTTGACATCATCATTATCTGCAATGAAAGTATCAACAACAAAACCGAAAGATTCGCCTTCTGAGCGGGCGCCATCAAGGAATTGTTTGGTATGGTCATCAGAGGGGAGGTTACGAATGACCGCGATCTTTAGACCGGGGGTTACACCAGCCGGAACGCCTTCGAGGGGGTTGGCTGTTTCTTCAGCAACAGCTTGGGTTGCATCTTCAACAACTGCCTGGGTCGGTTCTGTTGAGGCGGCCGGAGCGCAGGCGCTCAGCAAGAACACAGTGATAAGCACTAAACCTAAAATCTTTCTCATCTTCACTCTCCTTATAGTATTTATTTGTAGATATGGTTGGATGGCATCTCTACCATGCGATCATTATAAACGAAAAAAATAAAAGTTCAATACTGAACATTTGTTAATGGTCAAGGAAAAATTTTTTCGTTTTTAAGATCTCACGGTTATGAAGATTATAATGCTCATTATTCAATTGTTCAATAACGAACAATTGTTTTATGACATTTATCCTTTTGTGTATTTAATAATTGACTTTTTCATAGTGAATGGGTACAATTTGTATAAATGTGCATTAATGAACTTTGGTTCAATCAAAGCTTTAGCACATTCTATCCAATAACCACCACTTTTTTACTAATTAGATAACAACAGGCAACCTTAGTGTTTTTTGTGATACCAAAGAAAAGGTTAACGGAGAAAACCATGCTAATTGCAAGAGTAATCGGCAACACTGTTTCCACTGTTAAAGATGAGCGCCTTGTCGGCCGCAAATTGATGATTGTGCGCCAAACAGATGAATATGGTGCTCCACAAGGAAAACCTTTTGTTGCCGTAGACACTGTTGATGCGGGTGTTGGCGATTTAGTACTGACCTGTTCTGGCTCATCAGCTCGTCAGACTAACCAGACTAAAGACACTCCGGTTGATGCTGTAATCATGTCGGTGATCGACTCTCTCACTGTTGACGGAAAAACTGTCTTCAGCAAAAATGCATAATATCAATTAAGGACACCTGACCCTTATGTTTAAAGATCTCGCCTCCATTCAAGAAGCTCGCGAAAAAGTTTCACTGGCTTATGAAGCCTGGAAAATATGGAGCCATGCCACGCAAGCAGAGGTAGACCGTGTCTGTGAAGCAATGGCAGAGGCAGGAGTTCAATCTGCTGAACGACTCGGAAAAATGGCTCAAGAAGAAACTGGTTTTGGTATCGCTGAACACAAAAAATTGAAAAATATCGTTGGCTCAAAACTGGTATGGGAGAGTATCCGCAGTCAAAAGACGGTGGGAGTAATTAACCATGATGCTCAGCGTCGGGTGTATGAAATTGCCTGGCCCATGGGTGTCATCGCAGGTCTTGTACCTTCTACCAACCCAACTTCAACAACGTTTTTCAAATCTCTCATAGCCCTAAAAGCACGAAATGCAGTCATTTTTTCTCCACACCCAAGTGCAGCGCGCTGCACAAATGAAGCCGCTTATGTGATGGCTCAAGCCGCCGAAAGAGCTGGCGCTCCTCACGGATTAATCGATTGTATGCAACAGGTATCTTTGCAAGGCACTCAAGAACTCATGACCCACAAGCACACGGCTCTAATATTGGCGACTGGCGGCACCCCCATGGTACGCGCTGCCCACTCAACCGGTAAACCGGCTTATGGTGTGGGACCTGGTAATGTACCTGTATACGTTGACCGAAGCGCCGATTTAGAAAAAGCAGCTCGATATATTGTTGCTTCAAAATCATTCGATTGTTCAACCATTTGTGCTTCGGAACAATCCGTTATTGCAGACCGCCCCATCGCAGCCCAACTTGCGGAATTAATGCATGCACAAGGTGCATATTTCTGCTCAGAGAACGAAACCAATGCTCTGCGAAAGTCAGTATTTCAACCCGATGGCAGTATGAATGTTGCATTGGTGGGCAAACCCGCCCGATATGTGGCTACTTATGCTGGTTTCAGCATCCCCGATTCTGCGCGTGTTTTGGTAACCCCCTTAATCAAAATCGGACGAGATGAACCTCTTTCTCACGAAAAGCTGACTACGGTTTTAGGTTGGTACGAAGTTGAAGGCTGGGAACGCGGTTGTGAGGTTTCTATGGCATTGATTGAAACAGGGGGTCGAGGCCACACTCAGATAATCTACGCGCAAGACGAACGTGTTATTCTAGCGTTTGGACTTGAAAAACCTGTTTTCAGAATTCTGGTCAACACAATGGGCACTTTAGGTGCAACCGGCTTGACCACTGGCTTAATGCCATCTTTCACGCTCGGTTCTGGTGGTGTTGGCGGTGCAATCACTGGCGACAACATAACAGCCTCCCATTTAATTAATATAAAACGGTTGGCGTATGAACTAAAAGAACCACCATCTGACGTCCTGGCCCCTGCAAATCTGCCTGATGTTCCTCGCACGGAAGAGCTTGAAAAATCGATTCTGGAAGTTACACGTGAAATTCTTGAAGGTAAGAATAACCATTTTTAATAATGGTAGTTATTTATTCATGTACCTTAAATAATTAAATTTTCTGAAGGAAAAGGAAGGAAGTAAAAAATGGATACATCACAAATCGCTTTAGGAATGGTTGAAACACGAGGATTAGTAGGTGCAATTGAAGCTGCCGACGCAATGGTAAAAGCTGCCAACGTGGAATTGATCGGTTCTGAATATATTGGCGGTGGTTTTGTTACAGTAATGGTCCGTGGTGATGTCGGCGCTGTTAAAGCCGCAACTGACGCAGGCGCTGCTGCCGCAAAACGTGTCGGTGAATTAGCTTCGGTTCATGTCATCCCCCGACCGCATGTTGATATCGATATGATTCTCCCTAAACGAAGTAAAGGCAGTTTTGCCGGACGTAGCGAAAAGTAGACAAGATGGCTGAGACCCTTTCTTTAAGATGCTATTGCCTCATTGACCGAATGCAGGCTCAATATGCTGCCTTCATTGGTTCAGTCACACAAGGTGACCTGCCAACTGAAGGCATGTCTGCCCTCTATGTTGAAATGGCTCCTGGCAATGAGGTTTTTCGCGTGGTTGATATTGCTCTAAAAGCAACTGAAGCTCACCCAGGTGCTCAAATTGTAGAACGCGAATATGGCATGTTTGAAGTCCATTCAAAAAACCAGTCGGATGTTTTGGAAGCTGGAGATGTAGTACTCAATCGCCTGGGATTAACCGTCAATGATCGCATTCGTCCGCAAGTGGTTTCAACCCAAGTAATTACTCGGGTAGATCCGTACCAGGCTCAACTCATCAACAGGTTTCGCCGAGGGAGTATGCTCGTGCCTGGACAAACCATGCTCGTCTTGGAGTGTTCACCGGCTGCATATATTAATTATGCAGTAAATGAAGCCGAGAAAAAAGCCAGTATCAACTTAATTCATGTTTCTTCTGTCGGAAGATTCGGTCGCATGTGGCTTGCGGGCAGTGAAGCTGAAATTGTTACTGCTCGAGACGCCGCCATTCGCGCCCTTGAAAGCCTTGAAGGAATTGCGGCTTAACACAGACTCATTAACAAGGAGGTGACTCATCGCAAAAACATTTTACACTGAGCATGATATTGAAGATCTGGTAAAACGTGGAACCATGTCTCTAACATTGAGCGATAACGTTGTAGTTACCGATCTTGCATACGAAAAAGCACATCAATTGGGGATGAGTTTGGTTAGTCCTAAAACCATTCAACCACCAGCCGCGCCAATACGTCCTTATATCTCTAAAGAACAAAAGAATGAGTCGATTGAACTAAAAATAGCGCAAGCTCCATCTTTCATTAATTTTGAAAATAATATTTCTTTTAATAAACGAGAGCTTGTTTCAAACACAAGTGACCCTATAAAAGCTATGGGCCTCACCGCAATGGCTGTAACCCAGAATGATACTGAGAACACAACAGCCGGGTATCCAAAGCCCACAAATGCCACCAGGATTGATTCAACTGATTTGCGTCACCGTGTTCATGAAGAAGTTCAGTTGCGATTTGGAAAAGTAGATCCAGCTCTTCTCGAAAAGACAATACAACGTGTTTTCACCAGACTTGGAATTGAGTAATAAATGCTTCTCGGTAAAGTTACAGGAAACGCCATCTGCAGCATGAAATACCCCGGCATGGAAGGGTTCAAATTACTTCTTGTTCAACCACTCAACAAGAGTCTTGAACCCATTGGCACTCTTCAGGTCGCTGTTGATACGACCCAAGCCGGAGAAGGTGACATTTGTGTAATGGTTCGCAGCCGAGAAGCCTGTTTGGCCCTCAATGAACCAATTGAAATACCAATTGATCTGGCTTTAGTTTCCATCGTCGACCAACACACTCTAAAGCCTGATACTGACTTTGACTTTGTTATGAAGACTGGCTGGAATTCATTCAGTTGATCGGAAGTAAATGATAATCGCAAAAGTAATCGGTACTATTGTTACAACCATAGGGCACGTCCACTTCAAAAACCGTCGAATCCTGATTGTTCAACCTCTCGGAGACGACGATGGAACCTATGATGAAGATTTTATAACGCTGGACAATACACAGGCTGGTATTGGTGATACAGTTCTTGTCCTTCGTGAAGGGTCTGGCGCAAGACAAGTGTTAAATAATCCACAAAGCTGTATCGCCTCGGTAATTGTCGGAATTGTAGACTCAGTTTATATTGCACCAAAATCTGCATGATGTAATTGAAAGTATATACCCAGGCATTGGTTAAACATTTTTTGAAATAATTAAAAGCAAATTTGGAGTAATTCAAATGCCCAACTCATCCCAAACAGAAGTGCCTTCCAACTGGAAGGAAAATGCCTCACGAATTGCGAATCGCATCCGGCTTCGTGTTCTTGAACATGTGCTTACAAACAATGGCGGATATATGAGTCAGGCCTGTTCATCAGCAGAGCTCTTTGCTGCTCTCTATACTCGCATTGTAAATTTAGCCCCTTCTGAAGCCCCTATGATTCCAGCACCATTCAAAGGTGTACCCGCAAGCAATAATTCTCTATATACTACGGGTGGAATTTACAATGGTCCGCAGGCTGCCCATTTAGATCGATTTATATTCTCGCCGGCCCATTATGCGCTTGTGCTTTACGCTACCCTTATTGAGGTTGGGCGAATGTCTCCTGAAGGGCTCAAACAGTTCAATCAAGATGGAAGTTCAGTAGAAATGATCGGTGCAGAACATTCACCTGGCTGTGAAGTAACTAATGGATCACTGGGTCAATCAATTTCTCAGGCAGTAGGCATTGCATTAGGCCGCCGACTAAAAGCTGAAACTGGGCGTGTTGTCGTGATGATGTCGGATGGAGAATTTAACGAAGGTCAAACCTGGGAGGCAATTGCTTCCATGAGTCATTACAAGTTAGACAGCATGTTAGTCTATGTCGATGTCAACGGGCAGTGTGTAGATGGTAAATTGAATGAAACCATGAATGTTGAACCTCTACAATCTCGCCTGGAGGCATTTGGAGCGCGCGTTTTTAGTGTAAATGCGCATGATCTGGAGGCACTTGCTGCACCAGCGGAATTAGCTCCTGATGGACGCCCAATCTTCGTTTTGAGCTACTCCAACCCGACACAGGGTTTACCCCTTTTACAAAATCGCGCCCCTAAATTACATTATCTGCGTTTCAAAGACGAAGCTGAACGCGAATCCTATCTTACTGTTTATCAATCCATGCTGGCAAATATGCCGGCTGCTGAATAAGGCAGAATAAAATGGAAATATTATCCAAAGTTCATGCTACGAATTTGGTCAAATGGGCCAAAGATAAACCCCAAGTGTTGGTGCTCTCTGCAGATCTTACCAGTTCTACTGAAGTGGATGACTTCCAAAAAGCTTATCCGGATCGCTTTTTTTCTTTCGGATTAGCCGAAGCCAACATGATGAGTGCGGCAGGCGGATTGGCACGTGAAGGATTTCTCCCTTTTATTCACACATTCGCGGTTTTCATTTATCGCCGAGCTTTCGACCAGTTGATCGATTCGGTTGCTTATCCAAACCTGCCCGTACGCATGGTTGGATTTTTACCCGGTATCGTTACACCAGGTGGAATTACTCACCAAGCGATAGAAGATGTAGCCCTGCTGCGCTCCGTGCCAAACATGACTATTGTTGAAGTGGCGGATGCAACTGAAATTGAAAGTATCCTGACAGGCACAGAGAATATTCGAGGCCCTATTTACTACAGGATGCTCCGCGGTGAAGTTTCGCGCTTGTTCGCAAAAGACGAACCCTTCAAACTCAACACTGCTCGCATACTCAGCACGGGCAATGATATAACCCTGCTATCGTCCGGGATTTGTACTGAAGAAGCCATGCGAGCCACAACCATACTAAAACAAAGAGGTGTTGCAATTCAACACTTACATATTTCTACCCATAAACCGTTTGACGATCCTTCGGTTATCCAAGCCTGCTCAGAAGCACGGTTGGGAGTAATCACAATGGAAAACCATACCATCATCGGTGGACTTGGATCAGCAACAGCCGAATTAATCGCCACGAATGGGTTGGGTAAATCGCTGCAACGCATTGGTTTGAAAGATACATTTGCTCACGGAGCAAGCAAACCATACCTCATGCGCGAATACGAAATGGATGCATTAGCGCTGGTTCAAACAGTTGAAAAAATGGTCGGCCACGACCTGGACATCAACGAAATTGACTTGCAATCTGTGCGACTTCAAGCTGTGCATAGCGCAGCTAAAGCGGAGGCGCTGTAATGCATCTAGTTACCCCTCCATTAAGCGGCGAACGGTTTCAGGTAATCTACCGAATAAACGGTAGTTATGATGAGGCTATGGCTAAAGCCCAAGACGCTTGTATCGAACAAACCGTCGAGTTCCCTGCCGACCTCTTACCAGCGGGTGATATACCGAACCATATCATTGGACGGATCGAAGGGGTTAACAAAAGTTTTAATGATTTCAACGATATAACCATTTCTTATCCGGTGGAAGATGCCGGCGGTGATCTTGTGCAACTGTTGAATGTCATATTTGGAAACACAAGTATTAAACCGGGTATTCGAGTTGAAAAATTGATTTTGCCAACTGCTATTCTGAGCAAATTTCAAGGACCGAGATTTGGAAGAAACGGTTTGAGAAGTTTATTAAAAGCACCCGCGCGACCGATGCTCTGTTCAGCCATCAAGCCCATGGGGTTAACAAGCGAGCAGTTTGCTGACCAGGCATTTCAATTCGCATCTGGTGGAATTGACATCATCAAAGATGACCATGGATTGGCTGACCAACCCTTCTCGCCTTTCAGAGAGCGTGTGGCACGATGCGCAGAGGCCGTGCAACGCGCAAATGCCAAGAGCGGGTCTCACAGTATCTATATGCCAAGTTTGGGGTCGCGTGCAGATCAAATAATCGAAAAAGCCTATTATGCCAAGAGCGTTGGTGCCGGTGGTTTTCTTGTGCCGCCAGGATTAGTGGGTTTTGACATCATGAGAGTGTTGGCTGATGATAACTCACTTGCATTACCAATTATGATGCATCCTTCGATGATTGGCAGTTTTGTCACTTGCCCAACCACTGGTTTTTCTCATTACACCCTTTTCGGGCAGCTTACTCGCCTGGCAGGAGCAGACGCCACGATATATCCCAACTGGGGAGGACGTTTTGCATTTAGTCGTGAGGAGTGCATTTCTATAGCTGCTGGCAGCCAGGAAGACCTGGGACATATCAAACCGATCTTCCCTACACCTGGTGGTGGTATGACAATTGATCGGATCCCGGAAATGCTGGATGTGTACGGTAAAGACCTAATTTTTCTCATGGGCGGAGGGTTGCACCGCATCAAACCCACCCTGGTTGAATCAAGCGCCTATTTCAGAAATCTTGTGGAGAATATGTAAAATGAAATATCAGGTCATTGGCCCAAACGACCCAGCCCTGGAAGTATTAGCCACTCAACTCAAGGCTCATCCTGAATGGGAAACAGCATTAACTATTCTGCCTTGGGCAGAATATCAATCCAAAGTAACTGAAACACTCCAAGCCTCAACCAGTACTTACCAGGCATTATGCATACCCGGTCACATCTGGTTGCCAGGGTTTGCCGATGCGGGACAATTGGCTGCCTTCGAAGAATTACTTCCAAATTTACCTGTAGATCGAATTGATGCTTATAAATCTGCCGAGATTATGCCTTCGGTGGCAGATGAGTGTCGATATAACAACTCACAATACATTCTGCCTTTATTTACCGACGGGCATATTCTATTTTTCCGTAAAGATGTATACCCCTTAATTGAAAATAGTAGTGTCCCGATTATTGATCCATGTGGTTTGCCTGAAATTCTTGAAAACGCTCATTTAAAGGAAGGGATGTATCCCTTTGCGCTCAAAGCCCATTCAAGCGAAATCCTTACCGACTGGCTTCCATATCTTTGGGCTTTCGGTGGTGAAATTCTGGATGCAAAAAATCAACCTGCGTTTAACAGTGAAGCTGCAATCAGCGCATTAGAGTTTTACATTAGCCTCAAACGATTCTGCCCGCCAGAAACTCATAATTTCGGCAATCAAGAAATCGCCGATGCACTCAAACAAGGGCGCGTTGCCATGGCAGCCAGTTGGGGCGGCCAGGCAGCGATGATTTTGGATGCTGCAAATCCTTTCAATACCTTCTTTGGCTCTGCGATCTTTACTTCTCCGTGGAATGCCACTTGGGGTGTCAGCATCCCTGCCAACCAGCCGCAAACAGAACAGATCAATATTTTGAATGTACTATATGCAGCCGCTTCTCCCGCGCAGGATTTACTCGTTACCCAAATTGCAGGCAGCCCGGTTCGGTCCACAAGCTACTCACAAGAAGAATTATCAAAATATTCCTGGTTGCCCGCCCAATATGAAATGCTGCAACGGTGTAAGACGCTTCCAGCAAATCCCGTTTTGACTAGATACTTGGGTGCGCTTTATCAAGCTGTCTACCTGGCATTTACAGGTGAAAAAACACCTCAAAATGCACTCAATCAAGCTGCAAAATAAGGAAAACTTCATTCCTTTTTTCTCCTTTCAAAAGGGCGGATCTTTTCTGATCCGCCCGATTGGTTTAATTAATCCTGGATTGAGTTGAGAACATGAACGAGAATATTTGATAAAAAAGCTCCAGATACCTCCCCCTATGGATAATATTCTTGACAACAAAATTCACTACCACTGGAGAGTCAATAATAAGGCCATAAATAATCAATCTGACTCATCATCAGGCTGAGAATTCTCAACATAGTCAACTATCTTTTGCAGAAAATACATCTATCAAGTGTACACAAGCGAGTTACACTTTATCTCAGATATGAATGGCTTTTCCTTCTGCCGCTTCAGCGGCCTCCATGAGCACCTCGCTGAGTGTTGGGTGTGCATGAATATTTTGAGCAATCTCAGTGATTGTTAACTCATTTTGTTGCGCCAGCGTTAATTCAGGTAATAGTTCTGAGACTTCAGGGCCGATCATATGAGCACCTAGAATCTCGCCATACTTTTCATCCACAATTACCTTGACAAAACCTTCGCTATCGCCAAGACCGAGCGCTTTGCCATTGGCTTGAAATGGAAACTTACCTATTTTTATTTTCTTACCTAATTCAAGCGCCTGGGTTTCAGTGTAACCAAAAGAGGCCACCTGCGGCTGGCAATAAGTAGCCCGTGGAACCATCGCATAATCAATGGGTTGAGTCTGTTTGCCTGCAATAGACTCAGCACAATGGATGCCCTGAGTGGAAGCCACGTGTGCCAGCAATAATTTTCCGGTAATATCACCAACAGCCCAGATTCCGGGGATATTGGTCGACAGGCGACCATCCACTTCAATAAATTTACGATCAGTGAAATCAACCCCTAATTCTTCGAGCCCAAGATTGGAACTGTTGGGCTTAAACCCAATTGCCACAAGCACTTGTTCCGCTTCGAGGGTCAATTCACTTTCTTTTGAAGAAACCAATACTTTAACACCCTTGGCTGTTGTTTCGATTTTATGAACGCGGGTCTCTACCAGGCATTTAATGCCACGTTTGGTGAATGCTTTCTGCAGCTCGGCGCTGATTTCTTCATCTTCAAGCGGTGCAATCCGCGGCAGCATCTCAACAATGGTTACTTCGGCGCCATAAGAATTCCAAATTGTAGCAAACTCGAGTCCGATGGCTCCTGCGCCAATAATCACCACCGATTTTGGAAGTTTTTCTTGCAGAATGGCCTCTTTGTAGCTGACCACTTTTTCACCATCAATATTGACTCCAGGGAATGAAGCTACCTGACTGCCAGTGGCGATGATAATATTTTTTGCTTTGAGGGTTTGCTCTTTCCCTTCAACATCCGTCACGATCACGATCTCTTTCGACTTCAATTTAGCAGACCCCATGATGACCGTGATTTTGTTTTTCTTAATCAAAAAACCAACCCCCTTGGTTAATCGATCAGATACCTGACGGCTGCGTTTTACTGCAGAACTGTAGTCCAATTTTAAGTTATCAAAAGAGAATCCAAACTCTTTACTGCGCGCTCTTAAGGTATGAGCAATTTCTGCATTTTTCAGCAATGCTTTGGAAGGGATACAACCGATGTTCAAACAAACGCCACCCAGCCACTGTTTATCAATGATCGCTGTTTTCAACCCTAATTGTGAGGCACGTATTGCTGCCACATAGCCGCCGGGTCCTGCGCCAATAACGACCACATCAAATTCATCCATGTTTGCCTCGCAATCCTTTTGGGACGGAATATCAATAATTAACTTAATCAAAACCCTTCATTGTGGGTTAGGCTTTCTCTACAAGCTCCAGAAATGATTTCAGAACGCATAATCCAAACGATAGAGTCGAATCAAGAATTAGCTCCAGTTTTCCAGAGCTTCTTTGACCGCCATTAAAAACCGGTCTGCTCCTTCCCCATCCAGTATGCGATGGTCGAACACAAGTGAAAGATAGATCATGGGGCGAATGGCAATAGCATCATTGCCAGATGCATCAGTGATCACAACCGGACGTTTATGCATCATGCCTGTTCCTAAGATGGCGGCTTGAGGCTGAAAAATGATCGGAGAGGCGAAAAGAGACCCGCCTGAGCCGTGGTTTGTTAATGTGAATGTTCCTCCCTTGACTTCATCTGGTAATAGTTTCTTGGCACGAGCACGCGTAGCAAGGTCATTTACCTTTTGCGCCAGTCCCTGCAAAGACAATAGACTCGCGTCCTTGATCACCGGTACGATAAGACCTTGTTCACCGAGCGCTGTAGCCATGCCCAAATTAATATCGCGGTGAAGTTGAATACCATCCTCCGTCCATGAGGAGTTCACCATCGGGAAAGACTTTAAACTTCTAACAATGGCTGAACAAAAATAAGCTGTCAAAGTAAGGTTGACACCTTGTGCAGCAAAAGCCGCCTTATTGGCTGCGCGGTGCGCAAGCACTTTGCTGAGGTCAGCATCCATAACCGTTAACACATGCGGGGATGTGTGCTGAGAATTCACCATGCGCTCGGCGATTTGTTTTCGCAAAGAAGAAAGCTGAATCAACTCCCCTGCCTGTGAAGATTTTTTGTCGCTCGTTTCGAGTTCGGGTGCACTACTAATGGGTGCAGATTTTGCAACCGTGGTTGAAGAAACTTCTTTTCGGGACTCCAAATATTTGAGAACATCCTCTTTGGTGACACGTCCATCCTGCCCTGACCCATTCACCTGATTTAGATCAATGTTGTTTTCCGCCACCATTTTTTTCACCAACGGAGAAACATGGCCAGTGTAGTTTGAACTTTTGGTAACAGCCTCAGGCACTTCAGGGGGTATGTCAGCCTTGGCCTCTGGCAAAGGAGGATTTTTCTTTGTTTTTTCTTCTTCAAATACATCACCCGGCTGACCAATCCAGGCCAGGGTTGACCCTACTTTAACTGTCTCATCAATTTGTGCCAAAATTTTCAGTAAGGTCCCCGACGCCGGGCTTGGAATTTCAGTGGTTACCTTGTCTGTCTCCAGTTCGACAATCACTTCCATTTCTTTAACCGTCTCACCTTCTTTTTTAATCCAGTTGACAACAGTTAATTCTTCAATACCTTCACCCATACTGGGGGCAAAAAGCCGAGTTGCCATAAATCCTCCTTATAAAACCTTTGGAAACCTAGAGGGTGCCTGTTCTTTCATGAGATCATAAACAGAATCAAAAATTGATTCTTTATTAGGTTTGGAATAATAATTACCATCAGCCCCATAAGCCGGGCGGTGACTTGCAGCCGCGAGTGTACGCGGTGGAGAATCTAAATATTGATACCCTTTTTGCACTTCAAGCACCTGCTGCATCATATAAGCTGTCGCCCCGCCTGGCATATCTTCATCTAAAAAGAGAACGCGTGAAGTCTTTTTTAGTGATTCAACAATCATGCCATTGATATCGAAAGGCAAGAGTGATTGAATATCGATGATCTCACTATCAATGCCTACCGCAGATAGCATTTCACCTGCTTCAAGAGCGATGCGAACCAGAGCGCCATAGGTGACGATAGTTACATCCTTGCCTGGTCGGAGGATTTCAGGTACACCTAGAGGAGTTGTATACTCACCAATATTGTCGGGTTTACGTTCCTTATAGCGATAGCCGTTTAATACTTCAATCACTAAACCAGGGTCATCTGACTTGAGCAGGGTATTATAGAAACCAGCAGCCTGGGTCATATTTCGGGGTACCAGCACATGCATACCATGGACCAGATTGAGGATGCCAGCCATCTGAGAACCTGAGTGCCAGATGCCAACCAAGCGGTGGCCGCGGGTGCGGATGATAACCGGTGCCTTTTGGCCACCTGCGGTCCGCCAGCGTAAACTGGAAAGATCGTCAGACATCAGTTGCAAAGCATATAGCAGGTAATCAAGGTACTGCATCTCACAAATGGGACGGAGCCCTCGTAATGCCATGCCAATGGCTTGTCCAAGAATTGTGGCTTCACGAATACCAGTGTCGGCCACACGATAAATACCATATTTTTTCTGCATATCGTGAAAACCCTGGTTCACATCACCTAAAAAACCGACGTCTTCACCAAAAGCAATCAATCGAGGTTCTCTGGAGAAAGCCGCATCAAAATTGGCATTCAGAATTTCAAACCCCATCACCGTTGGAGAGGATGAGGTGTATTCCGGCGGCACCGCGGGAACTTTAAAAGGAGACTCGGGTGATGTGGACAACAGGAATGATTCGTAATAACCTAAATTCTTCGTCTGAAGATCTCGGGCGAAGTTTTCGACTTCCTGCCGAGCTGAAGAGGGTTCGGCACGTGTCACCACCAGGCTGGAATGCAGTGTGGATGCAATATCATTGCGTTGGGGTTCTGGCAAATTTTCTAACGCGCCTATGGATTGTTCAATGTTTTCAGCGTGAGCAGTTGAATCAGTCAGATTGGTAAGCAAGGTGATCGCTTCACTGCGAAGTTGCCGTATAGGCGCTTGAAATGTCTCCCAGGCTGATTTTCTTGCAGCTTCAACAGTTGCCAAATCCTCTTCTTGCCATTGATCAATTTGCTTATCGCTTGCAACGCCTTCCGCGACGATCCATTTGCGAAATTGGGGTAAACAATCAAATTCTTTTTCCCACTGCATACGTTCAGGCGTTTTGTATCGTTCATGTGATCCAGAGGTTGAATGTCCCAGTGGTTGGGTGGCCTCAGTTACATGCACCAAAGCAGGGATGTGATATTGACGCGCGGTGGCTCCTGCTTGCTGATAGACTTTTAATAAGTCGGCATAATTCCAGGCATTGATTGAATAAAGGTCAAACCCTTTATCACACTCCTCAGCAGGGCATGGGTCCCGTTGAAAACCCTTGAGAATTGAATAGATATTTTCTTTAACCATCTGGAACTGGTTGGGAACGGATATTCCATAGCCATCATCGTAGATGGTAATGACTGCCGGAGCATGCAGCACACCTATTGCATTAACCGATTCCCAGAATAACCCCTCAGCAGTTGAGGCGTTACCAATTGTTACCCAGGTAACTTCATCACCATTGTGTGAAAAATCACTGAACTGTTTGAGTTCTTCCAACTTTCGGTATAACACAGAAGCATAAGACAAACCCACCGCGCGGGGCATTTGTGCCGCCACAGAGGCAATATCTGCAGATGTATTATATTTATCAACTTGCTTAAGCCAGTTACCATTTTCATCCAATAATCGCGATGAAAAATGATTGTTCATGTTCCTTCCACCAGAGTTAGGTTCCAGTTTTGGGTCCGGATTAGCGTAAATTTGGGCAAAAAATTGTTCCAGCGTCAGTGATTCCAACGCCAACATCCACGTTTGGTCACGATAATAACCTGAGCGCCAATCTCCTTTTTGAAAAGCATGTGCAATCGCAATCTGGGCGAGTTCCTTTCCATCGCCAAAAATACCAAATTTTCCTTTTCCGGTAAGAACTTCACGTCTTCCAATTATTGAGGCCTGACGGGACTTATAAGCCAGTCGATAATCAGAGACGATCATTGAAGCATCCAGTTTATTTGTAGTTTCCTTCTCGCGTCGCATAATAATCCTCTATTTAATATTTATACCCTTTTTTATCTTTTAAATCAAAATATTCTTCCTTTTTGGAGTTTGTGCACAACTGTTATGCGTTGATATAATACTTTTACAAATCATCTTGAGAAACTGAACTTATTAGCAGTATACGAAGAATTATGAGGAGCAGATCATGTTCGATTGTGAAGTCAATGTCGCTAAATCATGCACCGAATTAACCCAAATTCTCATTGAACCCTCTGCACGAATCCTCGCAGGTGGTACAGATATCCTCCCTGGTATGAGGAAGAATTCAATTGGCAAACCAATCACATTGATTGACGTGAGTCAACTCAACGAGTTGAGTTATATCCGTGAACATGAGGGTCAAATTGATATTGGTGCCTTAACCACGCATTCAAAATTGATTACCTCTCCGCTCTTGCTTCAGCATGCTCCTGCCCTGATTGATGCATGCGCAAGCATTGGTTCAACACAAACCCGCAATCGAGGCACGCTCGGAGGCAACCTGTGCAATGCCTCTCCTGCGGCGGATAGTGTTCCACCTCTGTTATGTTTAGAAGCCGTCGTCACCCTCAGCAGCCATGATAATCAGCGGCAGGTACCTCTTTCAGATTTCATCATTGGCCCAGGCCGAACCTGTTTAAAACAGGGTGAATATCTCGACCACATCACTTTCGCAGTTCCACAAAAACACACAGGAACCAGTTTTATGAAACTCGGACGCCGCAACGGCATGTCTATTGCAGTCGTCAGTACCTCCGTTTTATTACGTCTTGATCAACAAGGCAATATTGAGTATGCACGTGTGGCCTTCGGTTCAGCGGCGCCGACACCCATATGCAGCCATCATGCCGAAGCTGCGTTGACAGGAAAGACCCCCTCCGCACAACTTTTTTCTGAAGCAGCCCAAGCCATGCGTACAGACATAAATCCAATTGATGATCTGCGTGCCAGCAGAGAATACCGCCTTCACAGCGCTGGCGTACTTTTACAGCGCGCTTTGCAGACCGCCTGGCATCAGGCAGAAATGGATTTGCGATGAATAAACTGACTGTTCATTTCACTCTAAATCAACAAAGCATTAGACTTGAGACTTTGGCTGCAAGAAGCTTGTTGGATGTCTTGCGTGAAGATTTTGCGCTCACCGGCGCCAAAGACTCTTGCGGTGGTGACGGGGAATGCGGCGCCTGTACCATTTTGCTCGATGGAGAAGCAGTAAATGCCTGCCTGGTGCTGATCAGTCAGGTCGAAGGACGCCATGTGCTTACCATCGAAGGGTTAACACCAGATGGCTCTTTGCACCCTATTCAGAATGCCTATGTACAGGCCGGCGCCATCCAATGTGGATACTGCACTCCCGGGATGGTGATGGCAACAAAAGCACTGCTCGATCACACACCGCAGCCAGATGAAACGCAGATCCGTGAAGCACTCGCTGGCAACCTGTGCCGCTGTACTGGCTACACAAAAATTGTACAAGCCGTTCAATTTGCCGCTACGGAGTTGCATCATGACAACTAACACTTCTGTGATTGGTAAGCCCGAAATTCGCAAAGATGCTGCATTTAAAGCTACCGGCAAAGCTCAATACACTGCCGATCTACAACCAGAACATGCTGCTTATGCGGTATTGGTTCGTTCACCCCATCATCATGCAGACATTCTCTCTATAGATAAAACGCTTGCTCTACAACAGCCTGGTGTTATTGCGGTTATTACCGCAGAAGACATTCCTGGGTTGAAAACATTTGGCCTTATCCCGGATCAACCTGCGCTCGCTATTAATGTAGTCAGGCACATTGGTGAACCAGTGGTCCTCGTTGTCGCCGCGGATAAAGCCAGCGCGCAATCCGCTGCCTCAAAAGTGGTGGTGGAATACAAGAAACTTAATGCGGTGCTAGACCCGATTGAGGCGCTCATCGATCCTTCTCCGCTTGTGCATCCCGCCGGGAATCTGCTTGCGCAGTTTAATGTTGAATCCGGTGATCTCGATTCAGGTTTTAGTAAAGCGGATATCGTATTTGAAGAAACATTTACCACACAAAGAGTAGCCCCTGCTTATATGGAAATGGAAACCTCTCTCGCAAGTTATCACCCAGATGGAACCATAAGCGTTTGGGTGAGCTCGCAAGAACCTTTCATTGATCGGGCACGGATAGCAGCCGCCCTCAACCTGGAAGTTGAAAAAGTGCACGTGCTCAGCACCGTTATCGGTGGGGCATTTGGTGGCAAAGAAGACTCCAGCCTCGCCATCATTACCGCAATCGCCGCATGGATAACAAAAGGAACTGTACGGATGGTCAACAATCGCAGCGAATCCTTCGTTGCCCATCCCAAACGCCACCCTGTCAAAATTCATCTCAAAATCGGAGCTATGAATGACGGCACAATCATTGCGCTTGATGGAAAAGTTTGGCTAAACACTGGTGCGTATGCTTCTTATGGCCCCGCAGTTGGCAGCCTGCTCACTGAAATGGTAGCTGGCCCTTATAACATTCCTAATGTAACTATCGAAACCAAGGTGATTTACACCCACACGCCTTACTCAGGCGCGATGCGAGGATTTGGCAGTCCGCAGGCGCATTTTGCTATTGAAAGTGCAATGGACATGCTTGCAGAACGGCTTAACATAGATGCAGTCGAAATTCGCCGCAAAAACATCTTACAAACAGGTGATACGCTACCCACCCGTGTTCATTTGAATGAAACAGCACTCGGTCTTGAACCTATTTTGCAGCACGCTTCTGCCGCAGTTGCGCGTTTACGTAAGGTCAAAGCTAAACCCGGAAAACACAGCGGAGTAGGTCTGGCCTTGGCCATGCAAAGTATGGGCTTGGGAAACGGAATTCCAGATAATTCAAACCATAGGCTAGAATGGCTGCCAGATGGACGTGTTTTGATCCATCTTGGCGTACCAGATTTGGGTCAAGGGCTCGTCACTGTAGCAGAACAAATCACAGCAGAAGCACTCGGCCTGCCATTTGAGCAAGTTGTTTCTTCACCCTTCAATACCCATACCGTCCTTAACGGCGGTGTGGTGTGTGCCTCTCGCATGACTTACCTGGTTGGAAACGCCATGATTGCTGGTGCCAAGCATCTAATTCAGGAACTGATTGATCAGGCAGCCACGCTTCTCAATCAACCAAAAGACCAGATCACCTATGCATGCGGAAGGATTACCTTGCCTGATGGCAATACACTTTCAGCTAGTGAATTTACCAGCCGGGCTGCTGAGCAGGGAAACCCGATTCTGGTTGAAGCCTCTGCGTGTTTCCCCTACCCCGAAGCTACAACACCGCAACACTTGCCTATTGGATTACCGCATGTGAAATTTTTATTTGGCGCACAGGTGGCTCGAGTCGAAGTGGATGCCGAGCTTGGCATTGTTGAAGTGACAGATTTAGTCGCCATCCACGATCCCGGCAAGGTGATTAACCGGCTTGGCGCTGAAGGTCAGATTGAGGGCGGCGTGGTGATGGGTATTGGCTATGCGCTATATGAAGACATGAGCCTTAAATCAAACGACCAGTGGATCAATTGCTTTACTGAATATCTGCTCCCCACAAGTCTGGATGTGCCAATCAACCTTGAGGTTCAGATGCTCGAATACCCCGAGGGTGACGGCCCATATGGCGCCAAGGGTCTGGCTGAAATTTGCACCGTCCCCACAGCGCCGGCCATCACGAATGCTGTCTACAATGCCATCGGTGTACGTGTCAAAGACCTGCCGATCACACCCGAAAAACTTTATCAAGCCAGTCAAACTCATATCGGTAATCACCAAGATACAACTGAATCAAAACGATGATGGCAAACAACACACATGAATAATCTCGCTATTGACCATATTATTCCGAAAACAGCCGAAGGAACCTATTACACCATCCCGTTTCAGGTACCTGATGGCGAGATTGACCGCATCACAGTGACTTACAGTTATTCTCGAATCTCAGGCAAGTTCAACCTCATATCGAACATGGTTAATATCGTTGATCTTGGCTTGATGGATGCAGATGAACGGTTTTTGGGTTGGTCAGGCAGTTCAAGAAAAACGGTTTATGTTGGCCCTTACGCAGCAACCAGCGGCTACCTGATGACTGAAATCAAACCAGGCGAATGGCACATCCTGGTGGGGGCATATAAAATCCCCGAAGGCGGTCTGCCTGTGCATTATGAAATCACCTTTAACCCCTTGCAACCGCGGTGGCTGTTAGGTGATCTGCACATGCATTCTACTGCTTCAGACGGCAAGCACGACATTTTCACCCTGGCGAAGATGGCTCAAAACAAAGGCCTCGATTTTATCGCCGTTTCCAACCACAACAATTACAGTGAAAACCTGAATCTGCCGGTGGTGCCCGGGCTCACCTTCATCCCCGCCGTGGAATGGACACACTATCAGGGACACATGAACTTTTTGGGTATTGCTGCGCCTTTCGAAAATTCTTTCGTCGCCAACAGCGAGCAAGAAATGTTGAATTTGGTCACCAAAGCCAGAGAAAAAGGGGCTTTGGTATCAGTGAACCATCCGAAATGTAATTTTTGCCCTTACCTGTGGCATAGCAATGACTGCTTTGACCTGGTGGAGGTTTGGAACGGCCCCATGCGAAAAGTAAACATGGATGGAATTGCCTGGTGGCATGACAAGCTGATAGAAGGCCGCAAAATTCCGCTAGTCGGCGGTAGCGACTTTCACAGAAGAGGGCACATCGTCAGGTTCGCACGTCCGGTTAACCATGTTTACGCCAGGTCACCGGCGGCTGCTGACATTCTTAAAGCCATCTCTCAAGGCCGTAACTATTTATCCGCTTCAGTGAAAGGCGTTCAACTAGACTTACACTACGGCGAAAGCATGATGGGTGACACGACCCCAAAACGAGATGGACAAACACTCACCATATCAGCCAGCCGATTGCGACCCGGGATGCACCTCAAATTGGTCAATCAGGATGGCTTTGTCGTCGGATGGCGTCGCTTTAAAAATGGTAAACTGGATGCACAAGTGCCAGTTTCTGCATCATGGCGCTTTGCCTATTTGCTGGTATCACGCAACCTCTTCGGCATGGAATACGTGCGTGCAATTTCAAACCCCATCTATTTTGACCAGGAGTAATGCCCCATCGAACCGATCACGCTCATCAAAAAAGAAAAAAAACACCTGCATCGGCTAAAAAGAATGCGTTCGTCTATCTATACCAAAGTTGCACCCCTAAAAGTGGGTGTACATCCTTCTTCCGAGCCGATACCTCCCGGTAACCAAAATGATCTAAACTACCGTCCTATCCACAGCAAGGGTATTTGGGGCGGGGTTTACGATTGTGCCTGGTTTAATATGCGCGGGATCATTCCCGCTGGCGCTGCAGGCAAGCATATCGTTGCCCACGTGAATGTCGGGGGTGAAGGCGCTGTCTATCAGGGGACGGAGCCCCAAAGTGCCATCACGTTAGTAATGAGCTACATAGACCGCTTGCAGTCAGGCGTCGGCAAAACCATCATCGAGATTTCTCAAAAAGCAGACGCAAATCAGGAAGTGCAGCTTTACATCGATGCAGGCTATAACGGCTATTACGGCTATCCGTTTGGCTGGGGTATCTTCCAATACGCGGACCTGTGTGTGGTAAATGACGATCTGCTGGCCTATTACTATGATTACTTTTGCATCACTTCACTGCTTTCGACTACAACTATAAAAACAGAACGAGCCAGACTCGACCAACTCCTTGATCAGAGTTACGCTGCGCTGGTGGCTTCAGTTGAAAAAGCACGCAGCATTCTCAAGCCATTATTTGAAGCACAGCCCGATGAATCGGTAGCCTTTACCGCGGTGGGGCATTCTCATCTTGACCTCGCCTGGCTGTGGCCAGTTCGCGAAACAAAACGCAAGGCTCAACGCACTTTTGCCAACCAACTGAGCAATGCAAATCGCTATCCTGATTACGTTTATGGCGCAAGCCAGCCCTGGCAGTTTGAATATATAAAAAACAACACCCCGCAGCAGTATGCCGCACTGCAGCAAATGGCTGCACGCGGACAGTTGGAACTTCAAGGCGGGATGTGGGTTGAAGCAGACACCAATCTTGCCTCTGGTGAAGCGCTCATTCGGCAGATCCTCTACGGCAAAGATTTCTTCTTCAAAGAGTTTGGGCAGGAAATGAAGCTGTGCTGGCTGCCTGATGTATTTGGCTATAATGGCAACCTGCCCCAAATACTCAAAAAGAGCGGTCTGCCTTATTTTATGACCATAAAACTCTCCTGGAATGAACATAATCGCTTTCCGTACCGCAGTTTTGTGTGGAAAGGCATAGATGGCAGCCAGGTGCTCGTGCACATGCCGCCGGATGACAATTACAACAGCGCAGGCAGCCCGGCTTGCACTCGCCATGCGGCTGACAATTACACCGAGCGTGAACAGGCGCCAGAAGGTCTGTTGGTTTACGGCATTGGTGATGGCGGCGGCGGACCGGGCGAAGCTCACATCGAATTGGTGATGCGTCAGTGCAGGCTGGCCGGCAGTCCGCGCGTTACACCCGGCTCAGCCATCGGCTTCTTTGAAAAACTGAATCAATACAGAGATAAATTGCCCACCTATAACGGCGAGCTTTACCTCGAAAAACACCAGGGCACCTATACAACCCAGGCAGCCAACAAGGCAGGTAACCGCCGCTGCGAATATGCGCTGCAAAACCTTGAAGCCTTGTGCGCGCTCGCCTGGCAAAAAGGCAGAGAATATCCGCAGGATCAACTGGATACCTGGTGGAAAGAAGTGCTGTTATATCAATTTCACGATATTCTGCCAGGCAGCAGCATCACCCGTGTCTATGAAGAAAGCCGCGCGCGTTACGAAATCATATTGCATGAAATCACTGCCGAATGCGATGCGGTAATGCGCTTTCTTTCTGGCGGCGACAGCGGCTTTTCAGCTTTCAACCCCACAAGTTATCAACGTCACGAATACATTCGTCAGAATGACGCATGGTACCATGCCAGCCTGGCACCATACGGCTTTGCTCCGCTGCAAGAACTGCCGCCTCAAAATGAACTTAAATTTGGAGAAGACAGCATTGAAAACAAGTTTATCCGCGTGCGGTTTTCAGATCAGGGTGAGATCATCTCTGCAATTACCAAAAAAGATGGGGCTGAATATGCCGAGAGTCAACTAAACACCTTGCGCCTCTACCGCGACAAATGGCTGTTCTACAACGCCTGGGATATCGATTGGAAATACTTTACTAAACCCAGCAAGGTGCTAAAAGCCTACCGCCACGAAAGTTTCATTGACGGACCGACCGTCGTCCGCCGCAGCTATTTCAAGCACGGACGCACGACCCTGACTCAGGATGTGGTTTTATATGCGGACCGTCCCATAGTTTATTTTAAAACCAACTGCGATTTTCACGAAACATTCAAAATGCTGCGAGCGGATTTTGACCTGGCGATTCATTCGCCAATTGTAACCTGTGATATTCAGCTTGGCAGCATAGAGCGCAGCACGGGCGATACAACCGATGTCGAAAAAGCCCAATTTGAAATCTGTGCCCATAAATATATTGATTTATCTGACGATGTGCGCGGCGCTTCGCTGTTGAACGACTGCAAGTACGGACATCGCGTCAAGGGCAACCGCATCTCGCTCAACCTGCTGCGTTCACCCATTTATCCTGATAAAAAAGCGGATCGCGGCAAACACAGCTTTACCTATGCGCTGTTCTTACATCAAGGCGGCTGCGGCACCGATACATTGATGCACAGCTACCACCTCAACAAGCCAGTAATTCTGACCTCTGGTCAAGTGGATGTGGGCTCAATGGCGCAGACCGATAATCCAGCGGTAGTTATTGAAACCATCAAGCGCGCTCATAATGCAGATGGAATTATTTTGCGACTGTATGAGAGCCAGGGTAAACCTGCGGCATGCCGACTGCAAACCATCTTATCATATATTGAAGCTATTGAAACTGACTTGATGGAAAATGAACTGGGCAGTATCGATATTAACCGATTGGAGTTCACTCCTTTTGAAATCAAGACCATCAAATTTAAGTAAAAGGGTTAATAATCGCCTGATTTAGTTAATGTCTACATACAAAAAAATGTCCCAGGTTTATTATGGACTACCTAAATAAATTGGAAGAGTCCAGCTTTATGCCAATATTACATCAACAATCACATCGATTGGCATTGCGATATCCACGACCAGTGCATCTTGTGGCTCTTCCAAAGTTTCAAACTGGCTGCGAAGCATTGCCGGCTGCATATAATGATCAGTGCGGGTATTCATCCGCGATAATATGAGATCATAACTGCCCTTAAGGTACACGATTTGAACATCCGCATTGCCAGACAATAAATGTTGACGATATATTTCTTTGAGCGCAGAACAAGCCAATACCCCCTGTTTTTTCTCTTGCAGGCTTTTAGAAATCAGCGCGTTTAGTGCATTTAACCAGGGCAACCGGTCTTCTTCCGTTAATGGAATTCCGTTTGCCATTTTCTCGATATTTGATGTGGGATGAAAATCATCAGCATCGAAAAAATCCCAGCCCAGTCTCTGGGCAAGTGCCTTGCCAACTTCAGATTTGCCAGATCCTGAGACGCCTATAATGATATAGAATCGTGGTTTCATGATCTCCTGGTAAATGTTTTTATAATTTTAACTTGTAAATTACCTGAATTATACAAGGGGGTGATGTCTAGTAGAAATTCATTTATTAACGGCATTTTTTACTGATATTAATGATCGGTTAATTCTAAAAGTTACCTAAACAACTTAAAATCATAAAAGCGATATAGATCAAGTCAGTAAACATAAATCGCGAATTTTGGATTTCTCAGCAAAAGACTGCCCATAATCCTCGATATGCCTTGTTTTTTTCGGGGATCTGATTTTGGTAAGCCATGGCTGCTCATATTGGTGAAGTTCTTGCAACAAGAATACTGCGTATTGCGAAGTTAAAAAGTTTCGAATAATAGTAAGAATTGAGAAGAAATAAAATGCCGGCGATTTTATTTATTTGCACTGCCAATCAATTTCGGTCACCTATAGCTGCGGCCAGTTTTGCCCAAAAGCTATCTGCCTCCAGAACACCTGATACCTGGCGGGTAGCTAGTGCAGGCACCTGGACTTCTTCAGGTCTTGCAGCCCACCCCAAAGCTGTCGCTGCCGCAGCACCTCTCGGTCTTGATATCTCAAATCATCAAACTCAAGAGGTGAATTCGAGCTTCATTTCAGAATTCGACTTAATTGTAGTGATGGAAAACAACCATAAAGAGTCGCTTGTCTTGCTTTAACCATGCCCAAAGAAAATGTCACCTATGGCGCTATTACCGCACCTGATTTGATGAACAACAATATCCCCGATGTTGAAAAAATAAAAACCTATTTGAACACCATGTTAAGCAATTAGTTGAGGTTTTACTAACTCTGTAGAAAAAAATTTCAGGCCTGACCTGGAATTTTTTTGCATTGACATGAAAACTAACATTCTTGAATATCAAGATTTTCTAAAAAATCGTGAGGTCAGCCTAAAGTTGATTATCATGAACTACAATTAGAGAGAATAAATCCTGAGGGATTATTTAATATCCCCCCATACCAATATTGTTGGGATCATTACTGGAGAACTGCATGCCGCCAATCACTAAAGAAACAGCACTCGAATATCACAAATTAAACGGAGTGCCTGGAAAAATCTCAATCATCCCAAGTAAACCTTTGGATACTCAAACCGATCTTGGGCTGGCATATACCCCCGGCGTTTCATATCCGGTGCTTGAGATCGCCAGAGACCCTGATCTGGCTTATGAATACACCGATAAAGGCAACTTGGTGGCTGTCATTTCGAACGGCACGGCCATCCTCGGTTTGGGTGATCGCGGAGCGCTGGCCAGCAAGCCGGTTATGGAGGGCAAATCGGTTTTGTTCAAGAAATTTGCAGATGTGGATGCGATAGACATTGAAATTGATACGCATGACCCGGAGAAAATCATCCAGGTGGTTGAACTCATCGGTAAAACTTTTGGCGGTATCAACCTTGAAGACATTAAATCGCCCGAATGTTTTTACATTGAACGTATGCTTCAATCTAAAATGGATATCCCCGTTTTTCATGATGATCAACACGGCACAGCGATCATCCTGGGGGCTGCCTTAATCAACGCACTCGAAATCAGCGGAAAGAAGATCAAAGAGATCAAGATCGTTTTTTCAGGCGCAGGCGCCGCTGCCCTCGCTTCTGCCAATCATTTTGTGAAAATTGGCGTACCACGAGAAAACATTTGGATGTGCGATATCAAAGGGCTGGTATATAAAGGCCGTAAAGAAGAAATGTTTCCTGAAAAGGAGAGCTTTGCCCAGGGGGAGCAAGCTGCAACGCTGGCAGAAGCGTTTGAAGGCGCTGATATGTTTGTGGGGCTTTCAGTGGCCAATATTGTCACCCCGGAAATGATCAAAAGAATGCGCCATGCGCCTGTGATTTTTGCCATGGCAAACCCTGATCCCGAGATCAAGTTTGATCTTGCCAAACAAGCCCGCCCCGATGCCATGATCGGAACCGGCCGGTCTGATTTTCCGAACCAGGTTAATAATGTCTTGGGATTCCCCTTCATCTTTCGCGGTGCTTTGGATGTGCGCGCCAGCGCCATCAATGACCAGATGAAATTAGCAGCCAGTAACGCCCTCTCCGCTTTGGCAAAAGAACCGGTGCCTGCCAATGTCTTAAAAGCCTACGGTCTGACTCACCTTGAGTTTGGTCCAGATTATATTGTGCCCAAACCTTTGGATACACGCGTCTGTTTATGGGAAGCCCCCGCTGTGGCGAAAGCAGCCATGGAAAGCGGCGTCTCACGCATCAAGATTGACCTTGAAAAGTACGAGCAGCAGCTAAAAGACAGGCTCAAAATAGAATAGAGGCAATATGCGAGACTACACGAATGAACTGCTCGAATTGATTCGCCTCACTTCAACCAACCTCCCCAAACAGGTTGAAGACCGATTAAAAGCAGCATTGGCAAACGAGGAACCCGGTTCCGCAGCGCAGGCTGCACTTGAGACAATCCTCAAGAATGTGGCCATGACCCGCAAGAATTCCACTCCCATTTGTCAAGATTCAGGTACGCCCATTTTTTACATTCACGCCCCTGCATTCATAGATAGAGATGAATTGACTCGACAGATTCGCACAGCGGTTGAATTGGCAACAAAACAATCTTACCTGCGCCCCAATGCAGTGGATGCGCTCACCGGCACGAACACGGGCAACAACCTCGGTGATGATTTCTTCCCAACCATTCATTTTCAAACGTCTGAAACAGATGTATTGACCATCGATCTGCTCTTAAAGGGCGGCGGATGTGAAAATGTAGGTGCGCAATATTCTCTGCCTGATGATAATCTGAAAGCCAAACGTGATCTTGATGGCGTCAGAAGAGCTGCGCTGGATGCTGTTTACCAGGCACAAGGTGAAGGCTGCTCACCTGGTTTTCTTGGCATCGCCATCGGCGGTGACCGCGGAACGTCTTATCTGGCGTCCAAAGAAGTTTTTTTACGCGACCCTGATGATAAAAATCTGAATGCCGATTTGGATAAACTGGAAGATCAAATTACGACAGAAGCAAACCAACTTGGCATTGGCCCCATGGGGTTTGGTGGTAAAAGTACTGTGCTTGGCACAAAAATAAAAACTGCCCACCGGCTGCCAGCTTCATTTTTTGTCACCATCTCATACATGTGCTGGGCTTACCGCCGCCACAAGATGATCATCATTGGTGCCAAGACCATTTACGAATAGATCGGAGAAAGTGTGAAAAAACACCTCACCATCCCCATTAGTGCGGATGAAATCAAACGCTTGCATGTAGGTGACTCAGTGCTCTTAAGCGGCGTAATAATGACCGGCAGAGATGCCTTCCACAAATGGATTCACGATGTCTTTATCAATAAGACCATTCCGTCAACTCAAGAAGATTTAGATATCCTAAAACAAATAAAGCCATTGCTGGATGAAGGTTTGATCTACCACTGCGGCCCTGTGGTGTCAGGGTTGGACTCAAAACAGTATCATTTTGTGGCCGCCGGCCCCACCACCAGCGTTCGTGAAGAGCCCTATCAAGCTGATGTGATTAAATTCCTGAATCTGCGGGGCGTGATCGGAAAAGGCGGCATGGGGCAAAAAACGCTTGAATCTTGTCATGAAGCACCAGCGGTTTATTTCCATGCCATCGGCGGCGCGGCTGCCTTGATTGCTGAATCCATCGTCGAGGTGCTCGGTGTTCACAAATTGGAATTTGGGGTTCCAGAAGCGATGTGGATAATAAAGGTCAAAGACTTGCCTGTGATTGTCACCATGGACGCGCATAATGCCAGTTTGCATACAACTATACAGGAGCGTTCAAAAGCTGCAGTTGACACTCTGCTTACCTAAATGAAAAATATGCAACCCTTCTTAAAAAAGTGTTTTTTAATGTAAGTCCGAGTTTATAATTTCAGGAATAATAAAGCAGATGGTTTTATACTCCATTCCGAATATAAACAGGTGTATTGCATGCTCATCCCTTTTAAATTAATTCCCAACTATAAAGAATATGTCTGGGGTGGAAAGAAACTGCGGCCTCAAGCTGACAAGACTGCCGAAGCCTGGATTGTCAGCGAGGAAGATATTGTCGCAGACGGCCCATATATCGGCAAAACCCTTGCCAAGGTCGTTGAACTTGAAGGAACCGCCTTGCTCGGCTCGAAGGTAGTTCAACGAACAGGCAGGCGTTTTCCTTTGCTGATTAAACTACTGGATTGTGCAGACTGGCTCTCATTGCAGGTGCATCCGAACAACGAACAGGCCAAAAAGCTGGCTGGCCCAACTCAATTTGGTAAAACAGAAGCCTGGTTTGTGGTTGATGCTGACAAAGAGGCACAATTGATCAGCGGACTCAAACCCAACGTGACCCGCCAGGATATTCAAGCCGCTGCCGGAAAAAAAGAGATTCTAGACCTGGTGGAACGGCGGTCAGTAAAAGCCGGGGATACCATCTTTATCGCGCCAGGCACCATTCACGCGCTTGGCCCTGGATTGTTAATCTACGAGGTTCAACAAAATTCAGACCTCACGTACCGCGTTTATGACTGGAACCGTCCGATGGACGGCACGAGAAAATTGCATATCGCTGAATCCATTGAAGTGCTTGACCCCAATGAGAAAGGGATTGTCAAGTCATTTGATGAAAAAGCGTTGTCATCTCCAATAAACACATTGGCTTCATGCCGCTATTTCACTTTAACCTTGATGCGCGGTAATCAAAGCAGTGTGAAGATCAATACCATGGGTGAATCTTTTGCGGTCATTACATCCATTGACAGCACCATCATAGTTAAAGGAAGTGATTGGTCCTTCACGCTCAATCCGTTGGAGACGTTATTTATTCCTGCTGAAGTTCCGCCTTTCGAGGTGGCGTTTACAGATGAAGGCAGAGCTTTGCTGGCAAGGTGCTAATCGAATCTAGTGAATGAATAACCGAAGAAAAAGTAGAGACGGTTCGTGAACCTCCTCTACTTTTTTTTCATTTTTATGTATATCAATTACGCCCAGAACATTTCACCAGCGCTTTCCACCGTCACCACTTCCTTGAGTGCATCCAGACCCTTTTTCACACCTTCATCAAATGACATCATGCCGTCTTCATGTTCTAGCGATATGGCGTGATCATAGCCAATCATACGCAGGGCGGATACGATATCTTTCCAGACCTTGAGGTCGTGTCCGTAACCAATGCTCCTGAATGTCCATGAGCGGTGCGGAATGTCGGTGTAAGGCTTGTGGTCGTTGCAGCCATTTACTGCTACATTGTATGGGTCTACATAACAATCCTTGCCGTGCACATGCACGATGGCTTCACCCAATTTACGGATGGCGGCTACAGGATCCACCCCATTCCAGAAGAGGTGGCTGGGGTCGAAGTTGCAGCCCAATGCCGGGCCGCAAGCTTCACGCATGCGCAGCATGGTTTCAACATTATAGATCAACATGCCAGGATGCATTTCAATGCCGATCTTCACTTTATGTTCTTCGGCAAATTTGGCCGTTTTCTGCCAATAGGGAATGCCCACCTTATTCCATTGATAATCAAGGATTTCGCCAAAATGCGGCGGCCAGGGACAGGTCACCCAGTTTGGCATCGTATCGGTGGAAGAACCCGCCGGCAGACCAGACATACCGTTTACGACAGGTACCCCCAGCATCTCTGCCAGACGGATGGATTTGCGCAGAAGTTCATCCGAATCGGCGGCAATTTTCTTGTCTGGTCCGATGGGGTCCCAATGTGCACTAAAAGCGCTGATAATCATGCCGCGCGTTTCCACCGCTCTGAGATAGGCTTTACGTTTTTCGCTGCTCTCAAGCAGATAATCCAAGGCACAGTGGTGGGCGCCAGGCAAACCGCCAGTACCAATTTCAACAGCAGTAGCGCCATAAGAGAGTATCTTATCCAGAGCCTGTTCAAAGGGTAATTGCTGAAAAATTACAGAAAATACGCCAATCCGCATAGGGTTGCTCCTTCATATAATATGTAATACGCAACATTTTCTATTTTACAACTTCAGATACTTTTACCCAGCGATTTTCGAGTGCTGAAAGCCGAATTGCTTCACACAGTTCCATCTCATGATGACCATCTTCGAAGGTTGCAAATTTACCGGTTTCAGGCATTTTTCCAGTTTTGATTGCAGAATAGAATTGTTTGAATACCTGCACGAATGTGTCAGGGTAACCTTCTGCATGTCCACCCGGAAAACCGGTTAAGGCGCGTGAACTGGCGTGAAATAGAGAGGGGTCCTTGGAGAGAAGTTGATTGGGTTGATCTCTAAAGCCTATCCACAATTCATTCGGGTTTTCTTGCTGCCAACGCATGGCTGATTTTGAACCACCAATTTCAAACCACAACATATTCTTGCGGCCAGCGCTGACCTGTGAAAGCGTGACATTACCAAGCGCTCCATTGCTGAACCTGAAGAGGATCAGTGCGACATCTTCTGTTCGAATTGAGACCTCATTCGTAGAACGGTTTTCTTCGAGCTTACCAGAATAAGTTTGCACCTCACCAGCGGGTTGAAGCCTGGTTTTATGCACAATCGAAAAATCAGCCATTACTTCTGTGATGCTCAATCCGGTCAAATAAGTGACCAGGTCCATCCAATGGGTGCCTATATCGGCAACGACTCTCAAATCACCGCCCTGCTCAGGTTCCAGTCGCCAGTTCCAATCATTTTTCAAGAACAGCCAGTCTTGAAGATAAGCGCCGTGGATGAGGTATGGCTCACCCAAATCACCAGCGGAGATTCGCGCTTTGGCTTCCTGACAGATTGGATAAAACCGCAAATTGTAATTTACCGCTGTGAAGAGTCTTTTTTCTTTGGCAAGTTTTGCCAGTTCTCTTGACTCATCCATGCTCATGGCCAGGGGTTTTTCACATAACACATGCTTCCCGGAGAGCAGGGCTTGCTTTGCCTGATCAAAGTGTAAGTTGTTCGGCGTGCAGAGATGCACAACTTGAACCTCAGAATCAGCGATCACCTCTGTAAAGCTTTTATACCACTTGGGTATGGATAATTCTGAGGCGGTTTTTTGGGCTTCGTTTTCATCAATACCTGCCACACCATGCACTTCAACACCCAATCGTCTCAACGACTGAATGTGTGTTCTCCCCATAAAACCCAACCCAACTACCACTACCTTGGGATCACTCATTCTTCCTCCAAATAATTAATATTCAGTTCAGTAAAACAGTAGCCATAAAAATAAAAAATAATAACAGAATTGGGAAGGATTTATTATTCCTTCCCAAAAATAAAATTATAGAAGCTTGCTCAAATGCTCAAAACTACGGATTGCATCAGGAACAGTTCCACATTCTACACTGAAAACAATATCTGTGGGTGCATTTTTGGCGATTTCGATCATGCGTTTCCAATCCACCACACCATCACCACAAGCGCAGCCGACCGGCGTTCCTGATACTTTGCCTTTTTCTTCACCACTTTGCGAGAAACTGATATCTTTGGCATGCAAATGAACCAAGCGACTCGTGACATGAGACAGCCAGTCATAAGTATCAGTAGTGCCAGCCAAATAGCTGTTGCCTGTATCATAATTGATGCCAATAGCAGGTGACTTGACCAGATCATAAATGCTGTCAAGACCTTCTTGTGATTTGGAATATTGCTGATGAGGTTCAATGCCAATCTTGATGCCGTAACGCTCAGCCACCATGGAAGCTTCCTTAAGCGTATAGGTCATCAAGGTATAATCCATATCTCTGGTGGTCCATTCTGGTTTGGGTCCCTCATCGGTATTGACTACAGGTGCACCGGCATCCGACGCCCAGCGAATTGCCTGTTTAAGATACTCGACGCTTATCTCTGGTTTGCATAATGGCGTGTGAGCAGAGACACCAGACATCTTGATGTTGTGTTTATCACACAGGTCTCTTGCCCAACGCGGATCGTCAAACATGGAGACGCTGTGAAAATAGCGGGCTTCACTTAATAATTCTCTCCCCCAGTGAACCATGGGTTCAAGATATTGGTACCCAATTTCGGCTGCCTTGGCGACGCCCCAATCAAAGGGTTTATCATGTGATCTGACAAACTCCATATTAATGCCTAATAAGATTTTGCCCATCTACCTACTCCTCAAAATAGAGAACCGTTGATCAATCAAAATCAGGATGCCATTCGTTTGTTGGCATCATCCACAACTTTGCGAACCCATGCCAGACTTTTTTCGATCATTGGTCCGCCCTGGCCTTCGCATTCCAGACTGACGACGCCATCAAATTTGTTATCCGCAAGAATATCAAAACACTTCTTAATATTCTCACCATTGACACCGTCACCGATGGCGCATTGGCTCACAGCAATTCCCGTCAACTCTCCACGCAACGAAGAGGCAAGGGAGTCGCTGACATCTTTTACATGCACATGGCTGACCTTATTCTTAAATTTCTGCAGAAAAGCAACAGGGTCTTGTCCGGCAATGAAAGTGTTACCAGTATCCATATTCATTCTCAAATAGTCACTGTCAACAAATGACAGCATTTTTTCCATGAACTCTGGTTTGGTGGTGTAATAACCATGGGGTTCGATATCTATGATCATTTTATAGCGTTCAGCAACTTCAATGATCTGGCTGTATGACCGTTTCATCATATCAAGTGCTTGTTCGTTGGTGAGCCCTTTGGGTGCAAAACGATCATCCGTCGTGTCAACATGGTCGCATCCAGCCAGGTAAGCCCAGCGGATAGTGCGCAGCACATACTCAACACCTAATGATGCACCTTCTGGCAGAGACATCGGAAAAGCCGCGTCAATTTGCGAGAAACGTAAGCCGTATTTTGCTGCTTTTTCACGCCACATCATGGGATCTTCCCACATGGCAACGTGAGGTTGGTATCCAAGACCGTGGATCCAGCTCACTCCATCAATCATGCCGCATTCTACCCAATGCAAATCATTTTTTTGTCCCCATTGCAATGCTTGTTCAAAATTCCAATAACTGCTATTAAATGCGTCTGTATGAAAACCGATCTCGATCATGGATATCGAACTCCTTTCATGGAAGTTGTCCTTTTTAAGAATGAGCCCGCCCGAAAACCGAGCGGGCTCATTTACTAGCAGGTACTAATTACATTCGAACTAATCGACGGTGTCTTTATATTTATTCACATCAACATTTTGCCAGGGTCCTGGCCATGTGGGCAGGTCTTCGCCACCAGAGAGTGCATAGTGCAGTGGGGGCATTCCAGCGGTGATGTAGGAATCAAGATTTTCAGCGGTGATTTCTGGCTGGGGCAGAACCCAGTTTTGTTGTACGGTCTCGCCCTTGAGGAACATGACAGCAGCCAAGACAGCGGTTCTCCACTGATAGGTCGGGAAGGTTGGGGCAATAGCGGTCAAGTTATTGGCTTTCCAATACTCGAGGTAGTCCTGCTGATCTTCACCAACCATAACTTTCGGGGCGGGTAGACCGGCATCTTCGAAGGCTTCCAAAATGGAGACAGCGGTACCGCCAGCATCCATCCAGACGGCGTCAATCGTGCCGTATTTGGCGATGTAGTCGGTCACAACTGTGCTGGCTTTGAAGCTATCATAGGCAACGAATTCAACACCGATGACATTGAGCTGAGGATTCTGCTCGAAGATCTTGCGAGCTGCACCCCAACGTTGTTCAAGCACATCAACACCGGGCAGGATGCGGAAGGCCAAAACGTTTCCACCTTCGGGCAGATTGTCAACAACGAATTGTGCGCCAGAGATACCGAAGGCATAGCCGCCGATGGGACGCTCTGAAACAACGGGGCAGTCAGTCTGTGCGTAGCGGTCAAATTGGACAACGGGCATAACTTCGCAGGCCTTCTCAACAATCGGAGTTAAGGCTTCGCTGGTATTGGATGCAACAATTAAGATATCGCATTTTCCAGGAGTGTTGATGAGGTCTTGGATGTCAGCGATTTGTTTGGCATCATTGCCCTGGGCATCGAGGTGATAGAAGTTCTTGACCATACCTTCGGCTCGGAGGGCGTCAACCTGCTCGCGCATTGAAACATAGCCAACCACACGCCAGGGATTGTTCACGCCGGCATTGGAGAAGCAGATATTGTAGGGTGCTTCTTTGGCTGCGAAATCAGCATATTCAGGATATTTGCTAATGTCTGTGCCATTTTCTACCAGGTATTGAAGGTAGATCGGGGCTTCAGGATTCAATGGTGCGAGGGACATCTGAGCCAATGAGGTCTCATAATCGGCATCATTGAAGAACTGAGGGGCAACCACTGCGGTATCCATCTGTAAACCAGGATTGGCGGCGGCAACGGGTTCCTCAACGGCTGCTTCAGTAGCCACAGGGGCTTCTTCTTCAACCATGGGGGCTTCAGTTGCAACAGCGGCGGGGGCGCAGGCTGCAAGTGCCATTGTCATAACAACAATTAACGTAACGACCAATAACAAACTCTTTTTCATGTGCTAAACTCCTCCTGTACTAGAAACGTTTGAATTTTATGTTCAACGATCACGTACTTGACTACATTATTGATCTAAACATCACCTCCTTCAAATTTTTATCTCGCTAGTTGAACCAGAAAAGTAACTTTAAATTTAGCGAGTCATTTTACTTTTTCTTTCGTGTGCTCAATGCGACATACGCTACAGCAGCAATGATGATGAGTCCTTGAACAGCGTCTTTATAAGGCTTTGGAAGCCCGAGAAGATTAAGCAAATTAAATATTGCTTCCATGGTGAAGGCACCAAATACTACATTCATAACCGAACCCTTGCCGCCGCCTAAAAGCACACCACCCACGACACAAGCTGCAATAGTCTGCATTTCAAGACCTTCACCGATGGTTACATTCACGCCACCAAATCCGCCGATCATGATTCCACCGATGACGGCAAATAGTGAAGAGATGACGAAAGCTATCATACGAACTAATCGAACACGAACACCTGAAAGCTGGCTGGCCCTTACATTATCGCCAATGGCGAGAATTTGCTTGCCAAAGTTGGAGCGGTGATAAATAAAATAAGTCACCAAAGCCAATATTAGCAAGATTGCCAGGGCGTAAGGGAATCGATCAACCAGAGGAACATTCTCAAAGTAGCCCCGGCCAAATGCACGCCAGTTCTCTGTCAAATAACCACGGGGAGCGCCGCCAACCCAATATAACGCGCCGCCTTTGACCAATAGCATCATTCCAAGCGTTGCAATGAAAGACGGAATTTTGAGGTAGCTGACCACGAAACCATTAACCAGACCGATCAACAAGCCCAGGGCTAACATTGTCCAAATCGCAGTAGGCATCATGGTTGGATCATTGTTGAGCAGCAGCGAACTACCTAGCACTACCATAGTCACGATAGACCCAATAGAAAGGTCATAACCGCCTGTAGAAAGAACTATCATTTCTCCAATTGCCAGAATGGCTAAAGGGGAAGTACGCCGCAAGAATGCCATAATGCCTGGGGTTGATTGATACGTGGGGCTAAGCAAACCCAGCACAATGAAGATGCCAAAGAAGATGAAGTAAACTGCTGGAATCCTTCTGATCCCATTCCAAATAGCTTTTAATATTTTTAGGATCTTTGAGGGCTGTTTCAAAGTAGTTGTCGTCATTCAAGGCTCTCCTTATGCCGCTTCTTTTTTGGAGCGGTATGTGTAACTTGCAACTGCCAAAACAATAATGGCACCACGCAAAACAGTCTTTAAGTATGGATTCATACCTAATTGATTAAAAACTGTATCGAGAACGCCGAAGATTAAGACGCCAGCAAGAGTGCCCCATACACCCCCTTTACCACCAGCCAGTGCAGTTCCGCCAACCACTGAAGTTGCAATAGATTCAAGGTCATAAAGCCCGTCAGGACCAACCCAGGGTGCGCCTGATTGCAGGCGGCTGACAAGGAATAAACCGGTTAACACTGCAGACATGCTGCAAAGGATGTGTGCGCCGATCACCACCCGATCAGTACGCAAACCAGAAAGGCGACCGACTTCAACATTTCCACCAACACCGTAGAGATGCGCTCCAAATTTTGTGCGATTTAATAAGAACCAGCCCGCGAAAACGACCAAGATCAATACAATGATCGCAACCGGTATTGGACCAAGCGTTGAATAACCAAAGAATTGAAAACTTTTCGGAACACTTCCGGTATAGTTTGAAAAAGTGGCATTGATGATGCCTTTAATAATCAGACTGGTCCCTAGTGTCGCGATAAAGGAGTTAATTCTTAATTTTGTGATGATCAACCCATTAATTAGGCCGATTAAAATACCGATTCCAAAAACCACCAAAATTGCCAATGGCACATTCTCTGTTTTACCTTGCATGATGTAAGAAGACATCACTGCTGTGATACTGATGGTGTAAGCAACTGAAAGGTCAATTGAAGCACCCACAATAACAAGGGTCTGCCCTACTGCCACAATACCAAGTGCCACCGAACGGACGATGATGTTCAATAAGATGGCTTGATTGGTAAAAATCTGCCCGTCAGAAAATATTTGGTCTAAAATACCGCCGCCTAAAAAGATCACCACAAGAAAGTAATAAACTGGCGGTATGTTAACATGTCGCATGAATCGTTTGAAACGGTTTTCAGAAATGGAGGTAGTGGTCATGTTATTCCTTTCCTGCAGCAGAAACACTTTGTGGTTCTTTAATATGTTTGCCGCCTGTAGCCATCAACATAATTTCAGGTTCACTTGATTTCGCGGGAAGTTCTCCCTCAATATGACCATCCCACATGACCAAAACACGATCGCTCATGCCGATAATCTCAGGCAGTTCTGAAGAGATCATCAAAACGGCAATCCCTTTCTTGGTTAAATCACGAATCATGTCATGAATGCTTGCCTTTGCTTCAACGTCAATACCACGGGTCGGTTCATCAAAAATAAAAATGTCAGCATCTGAAGCAAGCCATTTCGCGAGAACAACTTTTTGTTGATTGCCACCGCTTAGATATTGAACTTCACGGTCATAGGAATCTGTTCTGACATCTACTTGTTTGCCAAGATTAGGAACTAAATTTTTGGTTTTTCGAATACCATTTTTGAAAATAGGTCCAAAGACAAACTGAATTGCGCGTACTGTGAGCAGCATATTGTCTCGGATCGGCTGCTTGGGCAGAATCCCCTCAGACTTACGATCTTCAGTCACAAAACCAATGCGATTCTTGATGGCTGTGGCCGGGTTCTTGATGATCATGGCTTTGCCGCGAAGTTCAACTGAGCCTGTGGTAAAGGGCTCTACACCAAAAACAGCTTGCGCCATTTCGGTTCGGCCGGAGCCCTGAAGTCCTGCGATGCCCAAGACTTCGCCCTTGCGAAGTTCAAAACTGATATCTTTCAGGAATTTATTGGAAGCGTTGGTGACCTTCAGCACAACTTCGCCAAAATCTTCAGGTTTTCCAAGCGGCGGGAAGTAATGATCCAAAGAACGACCAACCATCATGTGAACCACATCCTCAGGTTTGACTTCGGTGACATTTACCGTTCCGACGAGCTGTCCATCTTTGAGCACAGTGATCTTTTCAGCAAAGTCAAAAACCTCAACCAACCGATGAGAAATAAAGATCACAGCCATGCCGTTTTCTTTCAATTTAACTACAAGGTCTAGCAACAATTTGACTTCTGTATAGGTCAAAGCTGCGGTAGGTTCATCCATAATCAGAACTTTTGCGTTAAATGAAATGGCCTTGGCGATTTCAACAAGCTGCTGTTCTGCCACCGACAGACTGCTGACCATTGCCGTCGGAGAAATCATTTTTTCTACGCCAATCTCTCTCAACAGGTCTTCAGCATCTTTGTTCATTTTCCGAATATCAATAATGCCAAATTTCGATGGCTCACGGCCAAGGAAAATATTGTAGGCAACGGTACGATCTGGCAGTAGATTAAACTCCTGGTAAATAATCGTGATGCCTTTGTGTTGTGCCTGCTGCGGATGTGAAAATGTAACTTTTTCGCCTTTCAAAAGGATACTGCCAGTGTCAGGAATGTAAGCTCCCGCCAGGATTTTCATCAAGGTGGATTTTCCGGCGCCATTTTCTCCGACCACTGCGTGAATTTCGCCCGGCATAAACTTTAGCGAAACATTATCCAAAGCGACAACACCCGGAAAACGTTTGCTGATACTTTGAACTTCCAAGAGCGGTTCAATTCGGTTGGCTGTCTTTTCGTCTTTTTGTTTCTGTTCTTCTGTCATATTAACCTCATTAAATTAAGGTGTCGCTCATGCAAGAATTGCTTTTAAAAATTTCAAACCTTGTGATGCAATCGCATCCTGACTTGGGGCAATTTCTCTCCAGATACATACTGCTCGAGCAATCTCTTTAACTTGAGAAGTAAATGACTCAATCACAACAGGCCCGTCATACTTCGCTTCTTTCAAGGCCCGTGCAACTTCATTCCAATGCACCTGTCCGGTGCCCGGTATTCCGCGATCGTTTTCGCAGGCGTGAAAGTGAAATATTCGATCGCCCGCTATAAGGATGGCCTTGGCACTGTCTTTTTCTTCCAGATGCATATGGAAGGTATCCAGATGGAAACCAACGTTTTTGCGGCCAACATCTAAAATAAATTGCATGCCCTGTGATACTACGTTGATCATGTCAGTTTCAAAGCGATTTAAGGGCTCAAAAGCGAGTTTGATGTTTTTGGGCGCTGCATAATCAGCCATTTCAGCGATCCCTGCCACGGCCAAAGCCCATTCAGCCTTTCGATCTTCGACTGATTCATAATGCGCTTTGCCCACAGAAGAATACATTGGGCCGCATACAACCGAAGCGCCAATTTGGTTTGCCGCATCAATTAACCAGCGGATGTATGTTTTGGCTTTTTCGCGAATTGTCGGTTCATTGCTGCATATATTCCGATCTGGCCCAAAAGCGCCACAAATAACACTTTGCAGACCATTCTGATCAAGAATTTGTTTGGCGGCTTGGATATCAATTAACGATGGATTTTCAACAGAAATCTCAAATACGTCGTAACCCATTGATTTCACTTTGGGCGCTAATTCTCTGATCGCATCCGTTGTGCAGGGTGATACCCAGACAAAACTATTAACTCCAAAATTCATTCAAATACTCCTCAATTACTCTTTATCACCACTGCTTGTGATTTGAGTAAACATATAATCCATGGCTAAATTAATCGCACCAATTACACCGGCATTGGGACCAATGTCCGAAAAAACGATATGCAGATCTTTTGTAGCCAGAGGTAATGATCGATGAAGAACTGCCTGCCGAATTGAGGACAGGAACAAATTTCCGAGATTAGCCACTCCGCCGCCGATGACAACCATGGCTGGGTTAAAGAAATTGACCAGCCCGGCCAAAACATCACCTATCGCCTGGCCGCTTTCACGAATGGATTCAATAGCGTAGGCATCACCTTCACGAGCGGCTGCGCCAACATCTTCAGAACTTAGTGCTTGACCATTTTCTTCATAGAGCTTTAACAAGATGGGGCTTTTGCCTGCCTGTGCAGCGGTCAAACAACGTTCAGCAATTGCAGGTCCGGCTGCCACTGCTTCAAGACAGCCTTTGTTACCGCAATGACACATCGGACCAAATTTATTGACGCCGATATGCCCAATATCTCCTGCGCATCCGTTTGTGCCGCGATAGATATTGCCTTCACACAAAATTCCTGCACCAATACCTGTGCCTATTTTTATAAAAATCAGGTTGTCGACACCTTTGCCTGCACCCTGGTACGTTTCACCTAAAGCCATCACATTGACATCATTATCAACGACCACATTGGCAGTCGGGAACCACTGCTGAACAGTTTGAATGATCGGATACCGATCCCAACCAGGCATGATGGGAGGAGATACAAGGGTGCCAGCCGAAAAATCAACCGGCCCCGGAACGCCGATGCCGATACCGTGAAGATTTGCGGCATCTAAATGATTATCTTGCAGCATTTTTTCAATTAGCGAACACACCCTGCCCAACACCTTTATGGGACCATTTTTCACCTGGGCAGTTTCGCCATACCGATGCAGCAACTTGCCTGAATAATCTGAAATGCCAATATCGATGCTGGTGGCACCAATATCCACGCCCACCACCAGGCCGAGTTTTCCATTCAGGCTGTAAGTTTTTGAGTGTCTCCCACCGGTGTATTCTTTGCTTTGATTGGAGATTATGATTTTCTTAGCTAAAAGTGAATCAATACAGCCTGTAATTTTCGATCGTGAATAAGTGGTGGAATTCGATAAATCGGCTTTTGAGAATTCACTGTACTTGCGGATTAAGTCAATAATCTCTTTTTCAGAATCAGTGATAAATTGCCTGTTTGGCAAAGACTCAGCTAGATATAACCACTCTGGCATATCGAGGGACGTAAAAGTCCGGATCTTCTTCGGCAATCTAGCTTGACCGTTACCCATTAATGATCTGTCTCTCTTTTATGGCAAATTTTTGTCAAAAAGCATAAAACAAAACTTAAGGACACCCTAAAAACAAAACTGTTTTTGGGCTGGTTCACTAATTCAATTTATTTAGTTGTTTAACCGGACGGTTAGTCCGAAGAAGTGACAGGTAATTACATGATTACATTGCATTA
>CAKMKJ010000033.1 GCA_927443345.1 uncultured Anaerolineaceae bacterium
ATCCGCCTGGGCGACAATATCCCCATCGGATTACAAATTTCATACCTGGCACTGCCTCCTGAACAAGCGATCAGTGAAACAGACCTGCAAACCAGCGGTTCGCTCTACCGCATCTTGCAAGAGAAGTTCAACATCATCCCCTCTGAAGCGGATGAGACCCTCGAAGTCACACTCGCCACCCCCGAAGAAGCCGTGCTGCTCGAAATCCCCGAAGGCGCGCCCTTGCTCCTGAGCGAACGTGTACTATTCGCCCAGAACCGCAAACCAGTTGAATTTGTAAAAATTTTATATCGTGGAGATCGCTATCAATATTTCGTCAGACTGACGCGATAAAAGAAATAAGAGTTGCCGCAACAGTGATCGGCTACCCCTGAAACTACTTTCATTTTTAAGGCCTGACCGCCTGAGGAATTATCTGGTGATAAAATTTCTAGCATGAAAGGATGCGAAAGAATCGAAGGTTGGCTTTAACTTAAGCCTTCCTAGAATCTGTAGGACACACGCAAAATGACTCAATGATGAAAAAAATTCTGATCGTTGCCATTATATTGATCATCCTGACTGGGGTATTTTCCGCTCTACTGCAGCCAATCGGAGATTACCTGATCATTCAAGATAAACCCAAAAAGGTAGATATGATCGTCACCTCCAGCGGTGCGGAGTATCGCACTGATTACGCCATTGAATTGTATAAACAAGGACTTGCCTCCAAATTGTTTTTTACCGGTGGATACAGCGAGAAAAATCAGCGTATCGAGGCTGAATGGAGCCGGCGCCTGGCCTTGGATGCAGGTGCCCCTGACGATGCTGTGATCATCGATACTTCTGAAGTAATTTCAACCTACCAGGAAGCGCTGCGCTTGCGCAGTTACCTTGACGCTCACACTGAGACGATCACCACAATCATGATTGTTACGGACCCATATCACACACGCAGGGCGAAATGGGCGTATAAAACGGTGTTCGGGGATCAAATCAAAGTGCGCATGGTGCCCGTCCCGTTCGAAAGCACCAAATTGTCAAAAACCTGGTGGAAGGACGCCGAGTCACGCAAGATGGTGTGGAATGAATACGTTAAACTGGTTTTTTACGTAATCCGTTATGAGTTATCTGCGGGAGAACTGAAAACCTGGTTGACTAGATTCGATAAGATATAAATGAAGACTGGGATTATTCTCCGGTTAGGACCGAAGCAATTTAAAATCCATTGAATAATTTTCAGATAACTGACAACTTAATCCAATAATATAAACGAGGATTCACGTTCAACCCTCACCTACCTCTTGTCAGAACGCGGCACATAGTGCCCGCTTGGAAAATTCTGTATTGCTAGTGAGATAATTATGCTACTAACTACTGCTTTTTCATGTAAACGAATATCAGGACTTGACACTTGACAGTGCTTCCTAATCCCTGATTATTAATTACTATTCACTTTTATGGCACCACAAAGGCAAAGAACTCCTGCCCCAACACTTCACTTGTGTTCAAGATCGCCGTCCCCTGAGGATAGACCTGGTTGAGCGTATTCATGCCTTCCACATCATCTGCCTTAACGATGAACATTTTTGAGCCGGGAATACCGAGTGTGCCTTTGGCAATATCCTGCGGCCAGATAGCATAATCCATACCCACATAACCAGCACTGATCGCCACCAGGCGGGTATCCACCCAGTAAGGCACGCCCACCACCCACACATTGTTGGGGTCTCCGCCTTGCTCTACGAAATCTTTAGCCACCTCTCCCATTTGCGTGGTGTTCCAGGTAGCCCGTTTATATTGATCTGGATATTGAACCAGGGCAAGGTTGAAATTTTGAGCAGCAGAAAAAGCCAACAAACCAACCCCCAACAGCACCACACTGGCTTGTGCCACCACATGTCTTGATCGCTTCCACAGGCTAATCAGCAGGGTTTCAAGCGCAATGGCACAAATCAAGAAGATGGGAATGAGCGCCCCGCCCGCACGGCTGAGCGACGGGTTTTCCTCCGGAAAAGCCAGCGCCAGTATCGATGGCATCATTAAGATCGGGATCATCACCAGCAAAAAGAGATCCTGCCAGCGGCGAGACTTCAACCATCGAAAAACCATCAGCACCAGACCCATAAAATACAACCCGGCAGAAACCACGTCGAGGGCTGGTCGATCAGGCACAGAGATTACCCAGGTGGAGCCGTCCTTCCAGAAGGGCATCACGGCCGCATTCCAGAAGTTGCTCAAGAAGACCTCAATCACTGCACCAGGCAACTGCCGTTCAGCGGAGGTCATTCGCGTAATAGTCCTAAACCCGATCGCCTCGGGGTAATCCACAGCGAAGCGCAGCAGCGGCAAAACCATCACCAGCGCAAACAAGGCTAAAAGACCTAATCCCAACCAGGTATTACGGTTGATGCGTCTGAACTTGTGATAAACCATAAAGATGATCATCCCCGCCAAGATCACCAGGGGCATTACTCTAAAGGCGCTGTAACCCAGCAACCCCAATCCGGTGAGGATACCCGCCAGAATAAAATCATTACGCTTCGAGGTACGCAATCCACGGAAGAAATAAAACAACACCGGCGCGATAATAACAGGCGCTAACACCAGCCTCAGCCCGACGCGGGTGATAATATTCGCCCACGCGGAGAAGCCTAATAAAGCCATAAAGAATAAACCTGTCCATTGGCTGCCCAATTCTTTTCCCAACCGGTAGACATAGAACAGCGAGAGCAAGAAAGCCACCGTCATGGTCAGTTTGAGCGTGAAGAAACTCAAGCCAGTGTTGAACAGCTTGATAAAAAAAGTGGCCATATAGAACTGAATGGGCTCTCTTCCGCCATTGTTAGAAAAGAAAATTTGCGTCTGACCCTGAAGCACATTGTTGATATCCAGCAGCTTTTCAGTGTGGTCGCTGGTCATGTTAAGCGGAATTTGGTTTAGCTGATAAAAATGGAAAAATGCCGAGAGGATGAAGACCGCCAGCACCAGCAGCTTCCAAGTATCAAAGCGGCTGCCTTTATAAAACCAACAGCGAAGAGAATCAATGATGTTAACAGGTTCACGCTTTTGCGGCTCCCAAAAGGTCCACAGACCGGCTGCCAGCGTGGCCATCCACAACAACACATTGACCAGGGTGAAGCGGTTCCCGCCAAAAGAAAGAAAAGCAGCAAAGATCAGAGGGATGAAAATGAACAACGGAATTACCCTGATGTTCAATCCGATGGTGGTCTCGACCATTTCTTGCCGTTTGAAAGCGCCCCATTCTTTCATAAACAACGCCCACACCAACAATGCAGCCGCGGAAGTGTAGAGCCCCACACCGGCGATCCAGTTTTGCGAGGGGGGTTCAAGCTGCATCTGAGCCAGCAGAGCCAAGACCAGGGCTAAGATGGACCGCCACGGAAATCGTGAGACCGAATCAAAGGCAACCAACGGGGATTCAGGTTCAGCCCAACTTGTTGGTTCTTGTTCCATCTGATCAGACTCAACAGGTTGAAACAGCCTTCGAAGGCTGAGCCTTTCCTTCAGGTAATCGAGGACGCTTTGTTCTTCCATGCTTCAATCCTTAGCTTTGCTTGCGGCGGGCGATGTAAAAGGTGCAGGTTCCCCCGGGTTGGATGGAGGTTTCTGTGTAGGCACTTTTCGTAATCGCCATGGTGATGAAAAGATTCCAGCGTGCGGGCACCAAAATCCATCTGCCAAACAGCTTGCGTGTGACCAATGACGGCAAACCAAAATAATGCCCCCACTCCAACACATGCAAGGCATTGGGAGAAAAATAATGCCACCAATCCACCAATTCAAAACCAGCCTTATCCATACGGGTTTTCCAGACCTCTACATCATCGCAGTGATGATGACGGGCAATACGGTTAAAGAAATTCCTATAAGCTTTACCCAGAAATTTCAAACCAATACGGTCAAAGAAATTACTCACTGATAATGCGCCCAAGAAATTATGATTAGGTACGCAGAAGATGAATGGCGCGCCGTGTTTCATCACACGGGCCAGATCGGCCAGCACCGGGTCGAGATCGGGGATATGCTCAAGCACGGAGTTACTGACCGCGCTGGCAAAATAACCATCCGGGTAGGGAATCTGATCGCCTGGCGTATTGACTAGCTTCTCGTAGCTACCGCGTTTGGCAGCTTCTCGCAGCGGTTCACTCCACGGATCGAGGCCAACTTCCAGTTTGCGGTCGAAAACCAGGCTTGCAAAATGTCCGTCTCCGCAGCCGAGATCAAGTGTCGGTGACGGCAGTTCGATATTTTCATAGAATCGTGCTTCAACAGCGCGCAGCAATCCGCGGAAGTAAGGCAGTCCAGAGATATGCAACCAGAGGTGGTCTATTTGGGCGGCTTGCGCTTCAACAGGGATATGATTATGAAGACTCATGCATTTTCTTTCTTATGGGAGGTTTTTTCTGCATAAAGGTAAGCCAGATCTGCATGCACGGGGTTAAGCGTGAGCCGGGTCTGATAACCTGATTTTTCAAGGAACATGATCATATCTTTGCGGTTATGCCTGGTCATGCCGTCATGCACTTCCATGCAGATGCGGTCAATTTTGGCAAGAGATTGTTCAGAGGCTGTGAAAATGATTTCATATTCCCCGCCTTCACAATCCAATTTCAGGTAGTCGCATTTTTTAATCGCATACTTGGCAAACAGATCGTCCAGGCTGGCAGTCTTAACTTCAACCACCTGACCTGATTTTTGACCCACCGCGGTGGAGTTTTGAACAATGCTGCCCTTTTCCACTTTCAATGATGTAATCCCGCTTGAAGCCGCAATAGCGCCGGCGAAGATTTCTACATTATAAACATGATTTTTATCGACGTTTGAGCGCAGCAGCGACACCGAAGGCGGAAAAGGCTCAACTGCAACCACGCGTCCGTGCGGGGTTTGTTTGGCAGCCCATACGGCATAATCACCCAATGCCGCACCAATATCGACAATCGTCCAGCCGTCTTGAAGCGGCAGGCTGACCTGTTCATACTGGCGGTCAAGCAGCGTTTCTTTGAGAATCCACAAATCCATCAGACTGAATACCATGAAGGTTTCGCCGCTCTTTAAATTCACTCGCGCTGCATATTTGGTAGAGCGTCTTAAGAACAAAGACAGCACCACACCCGGATTCTTTACGCCGCGCAGCAAAGTGTTTATCGATTTTAAGTAATATTGAAGAGCACTGATTTTCAATCCGTCACCTGTATGGGGTTATTATAAACGAGATGGTTGGTTAGGTTTATACAAATCATAAATTACGATTTACTTACATACTTTTTAAGATCAACCCTGACAAGGTTTCGAACCTTGTCAGGGTTGCCATATTGGTTTCCTCTTGAGGACATCACTCTCACTTTTTATAAAAACAATAGTGTTGTGGTTTCCCCGATCATTTCTAACCGAAGCAATTAAAGATCAACCTTGACACGGTTACTTTAAACCTTGTCAAGGTTGGTTTAGCATTTTTATTAGTATTCATCTCAAGTCTGAAACGGTCTTTTTACTTGCCTTTTGCCATTTGACCAACGACCTGCATCAGAGTATTCGCTACCAGTGTGCCTGATTGTGAGCGATGTGCAGAATCACCCATTTTGCTTGAAGAAACCACCGCACTGAGAATGGCATCTAAATTGCTGCCGCCAGATTGCTTGGTCTGTGAAAACGCCATCCCGGCATTGAGCAGGTCGCCAATGTCAATTTTGCCATCGCCGCCTGTCTGACCCTGGGCTGTTGCAGTCTGACCGCCGCCCATCAATCCACCAAGTAAACTACCCAGCAGATCGCCGGTGCCACCGGACTGGTTTTGGGTTTGAGCTTGCTGCTGCGCGGGTTGTTGAGTGCCCATCAAACTGCCCAGTAAACTGCCAAGCATGTCATTTGATCCACCGCCACTGGTAGAGACACTGCCTTGTGCCCCTAAAAGTGTCTGGATCAAGGTCATGGCAGTATTAGTGTTAATCGATTTAGCGCCCTGAAATTGGGTTGCGGCATCAGAAAGACCTTCTGCATAAAGCTGGGCTGATCCGCTCTGACTTTTAGCTCTTAATAATTGACTGGCATAGGCCAATTGATCCGCAGGTAAGGCGTTCTGCTTTTCTTTCATGGCCTGAGTAATCACTTCAAAGATTTCTACCATATGATCACCATGATCATGATTATAGGTATCTGCAGAATTTAATTGTGTCTTGTTCTGAGCCATGGTTTTGGCTACAGTGCCAAACAATTTACTTAAATCAATGCTTTTTGTTGCATTGGCAACTGGTTTTTTTGAAACCGAATTTGCCGATGTTTTCTGTGCAGGTTTGTTTGCCATATTCGAGGGTTTTCTTGGAGCTGGTTTTGTCGCCATTGTTTACCTCCTAAGTGTGATTGCTTTATTGTAGCACAATCAAGTGAAAATAAATTCCTGCACCCTAAAAATACGTGTATAATTTAGTTTATTCAATTATTGAATACTATGCGCGGAAAAATTAACCCCTTCTCTTCGTCCGAATTCGCCCTGCTTGGTTTCTTATATGAAAAACCGACGCATGGCTATGATTTACATAAACTGATCACCGATCCTGACGGCATCGGGTTGATCTGGAATGTAAAAATGTCGAACCTGTATGCCTATCTCGACAAACTTGAAAAAAAGGGTTACATCCACGGCACCATGCAGACCGGTGACGCCCATCCCACTCGCATGGAATATCAGATTACCGAAAAAGGCAAAAACGCATTTGAATCATGGCTTCCAACCGTCGTTCAACACCCACGCGATTTCAGGCAGGAATTCATGCTGCGATATTATTTTCACTTAAAGTACCAGCCTGAAAAAGCAAACACCTTAATCATACAGCAGCATCAGGAATGCAGCCTGTGGCTCGAAAATACGGTCGTCTTATTCGATAAAGTTGCCGAAGAAGATCAATTCAAGAAATCTGTTATCCATTTTAGATTAGCTCAAATTCAGTCAATGATAAAATGGTTAAATAGGTTACATATTGCTATTAATAAGGAGACACCCAATGAAAAGATCTAAGTATTACGCTATCAGTATCGTATTGGTTATGTTCATCGGCATGCTGGTTGGATGTGCAACACCAGCCTCACCGACTGCCACACCAGAAGTGGTGCCAACCGATGCACCTGCAGTGGCAGCTACGGAAGTCCCTTCAGTTGAAGTTACCCAATCACCTATCATTGTCACTGATGCATTAGGCCGAACGGTTGAATTCAGCGAACATCCCCAACGCATCGTCATGATCGGCAAAGGCACCACCCTGCTGGCTAATTCAGCTTTCATGTTCTCTGAAGCCCAAGATCGGGTTATTGCCTATGAACTTCGTCTGCAAATGCCTGAGCGCAATTTCGTTAAATCTGTTTTTCCAAAAACCGAAAGTGTCACCCTGCTTGACAAAGATGCCGGCCCGGAACAGGTCGCCCCATTAAACCCTGATCTGGTCATCATCAAATCGTATAACAAAGAAAAACTTGGAAACGCAATAGAAGCCCTGGGTGTCAATGTTATCTACCTTGATCTCGAATCCACTGAACAGTTTTACCAGGATATTCGCACCCTTGGACAGATCTTTGGCAAC